>WTGO01000064.1 GCA_011523515.1 Chloroflexota bacterium | reverse complement strand
AAGCATCAGGGAGGGGGAGAGGGCTGCATCAACAGATGACATTTTTATTCTCCAACAGCCGGAACGCGCAGCGTTATCGAGCGGCGTTTTTCTTGTCGCTGCCGGCGCTTGTCGGCCTTTTCCTCTTTCACTACTGGCCCATCGCCGACACGGTGCGGCTGAGCTTCACTGACTACAAAGTCTTCACCGGCGAATTTACTTTCACCGGCCTCAAGAATTACGACATCGCCCTCAACGATCCGCTGCTGCTGCTCTCGCTGAAGAACACGGCCGTCTTCTTCTTGATCAAAGTGCCGCTGCAAATGGCGCTGGGGCTGATGCTGGCCATGCTGGTGGCCAAGCCGGGGCGGGACTCAACCCTGCTGCGCACCCTGGTGCTTTTCCCGGCTGTCACTTCAATGGTGGTGGCGTCCATCGTCTGGGGCATGATGTTCCATTCCGATATCGGCATCATAAACAGCCTGCTTGATTCGTTGGGCTTGCCCCAGCAGGGCTTCCTGCGCGACAAGCATCAAGCGCTGCCCGTCCTGGCCGCCATCACCATCTGGAAGGATGTCGGCTTGAGTATGATCTTCTACCTGGCCGGTTTGCTGGCGATCCCGGGCGAGTACTACGAAGCGGCTCGCATCGACGGGGCCGGCCGCTGGCAGCTGTTCCGAAACATCACCTTGCCGCTGCTCAATCGCACGCACGTCTTCGTGCTGGTGACCAGCACCATCGCCGCCTTCAAGATCTTCGTGCCGGTGGAAGTGCTGACCGACGGCGGGCCCTCCAACGCCACCCGCGTGATCGTCCACTATATCTTCCATCTGGCCTTCCGCTTCAACCGCTTCAGCTACGCCACAGCCCTATCCGTCATCCTGGCTGTCCTGCTGATCGCCATCAGCGTGTTCCAGCTGCGCATCACACGGGATGAAGACGATGACTGACCGTCGACCGCTGAATACCGGGCGCGCGCTCTCCCTCGCCTCGCTGACGCGCCTCGCGCTCTACTTGATCATCGTGATCGTCTTCGCCACGCCCTACCTGTGGATCGTGGGCTCGACCTTCAAATCGCGTCAGGACCTCTTCGACGACCTGTACCCGGTGACGGTCAAGACCTTCGTGCCCAGCAATCCCACCATGGAGAACTTGACCGGCCTTTTCAACGACACCAATTTCGCGCAGGCCTTTCTAAACAGCGTTGTCGTGGCGGCCATGTCCGTCACATTCGCCGTCACCATCAACAGCATGATCGCATTTGTCCTGGCCTGGCTGAAGTTTCCCGGGCGGCGGCTGCTCTTTCTGGTCATACTGGCGACGCTGACCATCGCCTTTGAAGCCAAGCTGATACCGTTATTCCTCACCATGCAGCAGCTGCATATCGACAATACCCTGCCCTCGATCTTCCTGCCCTGGATAACCGACGCCTTCATCATCTTCCTGCTGCGCCAGCACTTCGCTGAGCTGCCGCAGGATCTCTACGACGCCGCCATCATCGACGGCTGCTCCTTCTTCCGCATGTATTGGCAGGTGATGCTGCCCAATATCGTCCCGGCCTTGGTCAGCGCCGCCTTCATCAAGTTCATCTTCTCCTGGGACTCCTTCATCTGGCCCTCGATCGTCATCACGGACGAGTCGAAGACGGTCATCACGGTGGCGCTGGCCAAGTTGTTCAGCGACGAATACATCAAGTGGGAGCTGGTCTTCGCCGGCTCGTTTGTGGCGACGGTGCCGGTGGTCGTCATCTTCATTTTCCTGCAGCGCTTCTACGTCCAGGGTTTCGTGCGCTCCGGCTTGAAATAGAGAGGAATGTGCCTGTGAACATCATCGTCGTCGTTACCGACACGCTACGCCGCGATTATCTGCCCTGTTACGGCAACAGCGAGGTCATCACGCCCAACCTCGATCGCTTCGCCGAGAGCGCGCTCGTCTTTGAAGACTGCTACGCCGCCTCCTTCCCCACCGTGCCGGCGCGCGCCGACCTGATGACCGGGCGCTACACCTTTGTCTATCTGCCCTGGGGTCCGCTGCCGCAAGAGGAAGTGACCCTGGCCGAATTGCTGAGCGCGGCCGGCTATCGCACGGCCATGATCGCCGATACGCCCTTTCTGGCGCGCCGCGGTTACGGGCAAGACCGCGGCTTCCAGGACTTCGTCTACGTCCGCGGTCAACTTCACGGGACGGAACGCGAATATCGACACAAGCAGCGGGGAGTTTCGGAAATCGAGGGCTACTGCGCGCCCAAGACCTTCAAGGAAGCGGCCGACTGGCTGGAACGCCATCACAAAGACCCCTTCTTCCTCTACATTGATACCTGGGACCCGCACGAACCCTGGGATCCGCCGGCCTGGTACGTCAAGCCGCACATGCCCGAGTACGCCGGCGAAGTCGTCGCGCCCACCTATTACGACTACGCGGCCGATGGCGTCAGCGAGCGCGACCTGGAAATCGCCCGCGCCTGCTATATGGGCGAGATCGCCATGGTCGACCACTGGTTCGGCTATCTGATGGAGCGCGCGCGCGCCCTGAACCTGCTCGATGATACGGCCCTTGTCTTCGTCTCCGACCATGGCTTCTACTTTGGCGAGCACAGTCTCTTCGGCAAGCGGCGTTTTCGCTGGCCCGACGGCAGCGGCTTTGATGAAGGTTTCGCCAAAGGCATGACTGTGCATCAGCGGCAGGTGCATCGGTCGCCGCTGCACAACGAACTGATTCAGGCGCCGCTGCTTATGAAACTCCCGGGCGAAGCCGGTCGCCGCGTACCCGGCCTGTTATCGCTGCCTGATCTGATGCCCACCCTGCTGGAATTGCTCAGTGTGCAGATTCCAGCGCGGATACAAGCGAAATCGGCCTTGCCCTTGCTCAGTGGCGAGCGCATCCATGACCTGATCGCGACCAGCGCCCCCTTTGAAGAAGTCGGCGAGCTATCGAAGACGGTGGACGGGCAGAATCGCGTAGTTGTCGAAGTGTCGCCAACATCAATCACCGACGGCGAGTGGGACCTGCTCTACGCGGTTGAGGGCCAGCGCGTGGAATTGTATCGCGCCCGTGAAGATACGGGCCACCGCCAAGACCTCAGCGAGTCTCATCCCGAAGTCATACGGGACTTGCACGCCCGCTATGTAAGTTGGCTGAAGTCTATCGACACGCCGCAGCGATTCCTGGCGCCGCGGCTGCGCTTGTAGCCAGGGCCTTCGAGGCTAAGCCTCCAGCCGGGGCAAGCTGTAGCGCCGCACGAAGCTGCGCTTGTCGCGGATCATCACCAGGTTGAAGCCGCCCGGCGTTGCCAGATCCGCATCCGCTGATTCCATGCCCGGGTAACCGGTGAAGCTGAACCAAGTGGACGTACAGCAGTTGTAGGTAATCCCGTCGCAGAAGCTATTCGCCACCTGGTGGATATGCCCAAAAAACACGCCGACCACTTGCTCGCGCCGCGCCGCCAGCAGCTCATGCAGCCGCTCGCCGTTTTGTATGCGAGCGCAGTCATCAATCCAGGGCGCGCCGGTCCGCACAAAGGGAAAATGCGCCGCCACCAGAATCGGCCCGTCCTGCGCGCGGTTGAGCAGCGCGGCAAAGTTGTCGATCTGCGCGTCCGGCACGGTCGGGAATACCGGATCGCCCGCGCCGCCGCCTTCTATCGAGATCAAGTGATAGCCTTTGACGACTTTATGGTCGTCATCGAGCACTTGCCGCCGCTCGCCATCGGCCAGGATTTCGCGCGTCATTTGGGGCGAATCGTGATTGCCGGGCAACAGGAACATGGGCTGCTCCAGGCGGTCGAACAGCTCGCGCGCCAGATGGTAATTCTCCAGCTCCGGATCGGCGCAGATATCGCCGGTATGCAAGATGAAGTCGACCGGAAACGACAGCCCTTTTATCGTCTCCAGCAGCGACTCGACGCCGCGATTGGGATGCGCCACCGACTTGTGCAGCCAAGGCGCGCGATACTCGGGGTCGGCGCTGATATGCGTGTCACTGATGTGAAGGAAGGTAAGCAAGGCCGGCTCCTATCGCGCCACTGGCAGTACGCAAATTCTAGCCCCAATACCGGCCTTTGGCAAAATCCGCTTGCGTAGAGCGGGTTCGCCCGGGTCCAACTGCGTCCGGATCAGCGGGCGAACCAACGCTCGCCCCTACGCATCCACATTAACGGGCGCTCACGCGATTGCCAGCGGATTCACCCATGACCCGGTCGCGCCCGTCAACTTCAGCGGCGCGATGATCAGCAGAAACTCGTAGCAGCCCGCCGCCGCCAGTTCATCCAGATTCAAGTTCTCCACATGCGTGATGCCGCTGTTGACCAGCAGGAAGCGATGCACCGAATGATCCATGGGCGGCATGGCCTCCACGGCCATATTGTCCGCGCCGACCAAGGTCATGCCCTGCTCCACCAGCAGCTGCGCGCCTTCCAGGTTCAAGCCGGTTTGCGCATCGCGATAGACCGGATCGCCAGCGAGCAGCAGCCGATAAGCGCCGGTGCGCAGCAGCACCGCCGTATCCGCCCCGATGACGCTGCCCTGTTTGCCTAGCGCGCCGCGTATATCGTCCGCGCCGATGCCATAAGCCGGCGGCAAAGTGTCGACGCCCTTGTAAGCCGCCACATCCAGCATAATGCCGCGCATGACGATGGGCGGCATCTGCTCGGCGCTTAAGTGCGTTTGCCCGGCCGAGGTCACGCAGTCGCTCGCCGCCACCGTCTTGCCTTCCCCGGCGTAGAGACGCGGCTCTCCCTCCGAATCCGGCTGGCCGGCGGCGTTCCGCTTCTCCGCGATGTGGCAGAGCGCGTCAATATGGGTGCCGACGTGGATCGACATGCGGATGACCTCGGCAGCCGCCGTGCCGGGATCGATCGCGGCCGGGTCGCTGTGGCGCAGGTGCGGCGCGATCGAATAGGACTTCATCGCCGCGCCCGGCGTCAGCATGCCTTCCTGAAAGTCCACGCCCAAACTGTAGACCGCGCCCGTCTTCACCAAACGCAGCAGCTCGGGCGTCAAACGCGGAACGGGCAATTTACCGTAGGCGGAAGCGGGCATAATCACACCTCATGGGCTGAGCGAATTCGCCACAGTGTAGCAGATTCTCACGGGATAAACCGCTAAGCGCGACAGCTAACGCGGCAGCGGATCAAGCGGCAAGCCGCTGGGCACTTCGTCCGGCGTGATATGCGACAAATCGCGCGCCGCCGGGTCGGTCAGCGAGCGCAAGAAAGCTGCCAGATCCGCCGCTTCCTCCGCGTTGATGGGCATGCCGGCGCCGATACGTCCGGCGACGGTATGCGCTTGCCGCTCAAAGTCGTAGGCCAGAACTTGATCTTGAAAAGCGCGCGGCAAATGCTCATCCGGATCATAGAGAATATTGGCGCGCCAGGGATCGGCATGATGCCAAATGACAGCTTCCAGCGTTTGGTAGGCGCCGCTGTGGAAGTAAGGCGCCGTCAATTCGACATTGCGCAGGCTGGGCGTGCGGAAGCGGTACTGATCGCGGTAATCAAAGCTGACATTGGCGCGGCCAAAGTCATCGCTGCCGTCGATGCCGTTGTCCTTGCCGGGCCCCAACTGCGGAACGAGCAAATTATGAAACGCCTGATCAGTGACGAGATCGCCGCTGTGGCAGCTGGCGCAATTGACGCCGCGGTTCAGCGCGCCATAAAACAGCAGCGCGCCGCGTTTCTGCTGTTCAGTGAGCGCGTCGGCATCGCCCGCCACGTAGTTATCCCAGGGCGACTCTGTAAATATCAGCTGCCGCTCAAAAGCCGCCACCGCCTCTGCCAGACGCCGCATGGTAATGGCGGGGCTGTCGAATGCCGCGGCGAAGCGTGCGGCGTATTCTTCATTCGCGCGCAGACGCTCCAGCAGAATCAGGCGGATAACCATCGGCGAAAACTCGCCCAGGGTGACGCCGGCCATCTCGTGCCGGGAGGTAATAGGGAAGAGCGCCTGCGCCGTCAGCGGATCGGTCAAATCCAGGTCGTTGACGGCATCTTCCAGCGTAAGCACGGCATCGGCATCCGCGGCGCGCTCTACACGTCCATCCCAAAACTGACCGCGCAGCAGCGCGCTGTTGATCACTGTCGGGCTGTTGCGCGGTACAAAAATGTCGACAAAGGGATTGATCACCGTCATACCGTCGCCGGTGTCTTCCTGCAGGTGGATCAGCTTGCGGAAGGCGCGGCTCTCGCCCAGCCCCTGCCCGCCGGCGCCGATCGGCAAGACGCGCCCGTCGGTCATGGCGAATTCGGGATGATGGCAGGTGCCACAGGAGATATTCTGATCGCCCGACAAGATGGGGTCGAAGAACAGATCCCGTCCCAGGCGCGTCAATTCGCTCTCCGCTTCCTTGATGTCCTGGCCGGGATAAGGCGACAAGTTATGCCGGGCGATGACCGCGCGCAAGGCTCGGTCCAGGTCCGGCGCCTCGGCCGCGCCGCGCCGCGCTTTCTGCCCGGGCGGATAGCGCCGCGGCGGATCGGGATCGGCGTCAAACTCGATATGCAGCAGCTGCCCCGAATACGCTTCCGTGACGTACAGACTGCCGTCGGGCATGGGCAAAACCGCCGTGGGGAAGTGCAAGTCTTCGGCGACCGTCTCCAAGCCGCCCGGCGCGCTGATTCGGCTCAGCCGTCCGCTGGCTTCCTGCTGGTCCAGACCGCTGAAGCAGCTGTCCCGCGGCGCGTTCGACGCGAATTCCAGCAACCAAAGCGCGCCCGCGGCGTCTCGCGCCACATCCACCGGCATATTCAAGCCGTCCACGATTGTGCGCTGCCGCCCGTCATCATAAAGCGCGACCAACTCGCCACTACTCGAAACATGCGGGCAGCCGCCGAAGAGCGTCACATAGAATGCATAATTGTGGCGGGCCAGCCCGGTCGGCAGCGCCTCCAGCCGCCCACCCGCATTCTGCGGATTATCCAGCGCCGCAAAACGCCGCAAATACTGCAGCGAGCCGTCGGTATTTTCCCTGACCAGTCCGTTGCCCGCGGTGTCCGTCACCACCGGCGCGCCGCCGCTGTCGAAGGCGATATCAAAGGGGTGCAAGAGGAATACGCTGCCGCGCTCGGCTTGGCGCCGCCGCAAATCACGCGGCGAAAAAGGCTGGTCCGGCAAGCGCTGCGCCGCCTCGCTCGGCAGACTGTACAGCTGTGAACCGCCCAGACCAACGAGGATAGTAGCGTCGTCCGGCGTCACCGCAATGGCAGGCGCGCTGATCAAATTGTCGCGGGAAAATGTGCTGGGAATACCGGAGATCAAGCGTCCCAGCTCGCCCGTGGGCGTCAGCAGGCTGATGCCGGCGCTGCGTTCGCCATGGCCGCCCGCTTCGGCAATCAGCAGACCGCCATCCGGCAGCAACGCCATGCCGGCCGGATAATACAGACCCTCCGCGATGGTTCTGATGACAGGCTCGCGCTGCGCCTGCCCGCCGTAGGACATAAGCGCGAAGGCTACAACTAGCAGAATCACTCGGATACGCACGGTTCATCGCACCCAGACTAAAGCGGCTCTTAACCAATTATGACGCAAATGCAGAGCAAATGCAGAATAAATTAGCGAAGTGTCAGTATCCGCCAATGTTCAGTTAAGGAACGCCGTCAAAAGCTAGCCGCAAACGACGATTCAGTCTCGGCCCATCAGCGGCAGCCGCATCAGATTGCCGGTGTAGTCGTGCTTCAGCCAGGCGTAGTCGGGATCGTCATAGGACGGCGTTTGACGCGCTTCGTCGACCAGTTCGCCGGCCAGGTAATTCAAGAAATACAGGTTGGAGCCGGGCGCGGCCGCGGTCGAGTGGAAACCTTGCGTCACCAGCACCAGGTCGGTATCGCGAACGGCGAAGATCTCCTCGAAGTCGCTGTCGCGCCGGTAATTGCGGTGCAGCGCCACGCCTTCGGCCGGATCGGCGCGGAAGTAATAGGTCTCATCCAGGCGCGCCGAGCCGCCGTATCCGTCGTGGCAATGGGGCGGATAACCTGACCAGGCGCCGCCGGGCACATAGACTTCGTACAGAATCAGCCGCTCGGCCGGCATGGGATGCGCCAGTGTGTGGTGGACCTGTCGCCGCGCCGCGCCGCCACCGCGCACTTCGGCCCGAATCTCGTCTGGCGTGAACAGGCGCAAGGGATACACCCCCTCGGCCGGCGCCGCCCCTATGGCGAATTCGAAGCTGCCCGCATTGCTATCGACGACCACGCCGAATTCGTGGCCGGGCGGCAGGTAGAGCACCGAAGGTTTCTCCTGGAAGACGCCGGCTCGTTGCAGCGGGAATTCGCCGGCCGCCGTACGTACGACGCCTCCCCCCTCCAGCGGCACCAGCGCCAGCTCGGTGTCTTCGGTCTGATGCAAGTAGACTTGCTCGCCGCTCAGGCGAATGACGCGAAAGGACAGGTAGTCCCAGTTCGCCGACTCCGGCGTTACATCCAGCACGATCATGTCTTCATAGTTGGATTTCAAATGATTAGTCATGCCCCTGGCCCTCCCAGTCTATAATGAATTGGTCGACCTCATCACGGCGCGGCAAGGCGCGGGCGCAGCCCTGCCGCGTGACCACCAGCGCGCCGCAGGCATTGGCGAAGCGCGCCGCCTGCTCCCAGCCCCAACCCTGCGCCCAGCCGTAGATCAAGCCGCTGGCGAAACCGTCGCCGGCGCCAACGGTGTTGAGAATCTTGATCGGATAGCCCGGCACATCGACTTGACCTTCACGCCGCACGATCGTCACACCACGATCGCCGCGCTTCACGATCAGCACCGCCCCACTTTGGGCGCACTGCTCCTGCAGCAGTTCCTGCAAGCCGGCCCGGTCTGGGACAGCGCTGCCGGCCATGACCGCCTCGGGGGTCGGCGACAGCGCGGCGTAGAACTCTTCTTCGGTGCCGATGAGCGCATCGCAGAGCGGCAGCACCCGGCGCAGGTTCAAGCCGTAAGCCAGGGGATGCGTCCACTGGTCGGGCCGCAGGTCGAGGTCGATGAAGGCGGTCAGACCGCGCCGGCGCGCTTGCTCCGCCAAGTACAGGATGACATCCCCGGTGCTGCCGCGGCTCAATGCCGTGCCCGAGAGCGACAGCGCCCGCGTCTCGTCCAAAGGCAAGGTCAGCGCTTCACTGATCGACAGGTGAATATCAGCCGGGTTCTCGCGGTAAAAGACCAGCGGGAATTGATCGGGCGGCTGCACGCCCACCACAGCCATGCCCGTCCGTCTTTCCGGCTTGACGGCGATAAAGTCGGTGTTGACACCCTGCCGCCCCAGGTAGCGGCGCACGAAGCGACCCACCTCATCGTCGCCGACCGCCGTGAAGGCGATGGACTTCAATCCCAGGCGGCTGGCGCCGATGGCGATATTGACCGGGCTGCCGCCGACGCTGGTTTCGAAGGACGTAATGTCGTGAAATTCAGCGCCGATATCGCGGGCGAAAAGGTCCAGCGATACGCGCCCGACCGTGATCAGGTCGTAAAGACGGCGCGTCATGTTTGCGCCTGCTTCAGCAGGTCCGGCAGCTTGCCCTGCTCAATGTCGTCCAGAACCATGCTGACGCGCTCGACCAGACCCGGTACTTGCGTCAGATCTTGCTCCCAAAGCGCCGCGTTGCCCAGCACCGCCCGCGCCAGCACTGCGTTCGAGGATGCCGCCTCCCATTGCTCGCCGAACCAGGCCAGCACCTCGGGGGCATCGTTGAGCGCAATCGCCTCCCCGCGCCATTCCCCGCGATAAAGTCGAATAAAAGCCGCCAGCGCAATCACCAGCCGCGGCGGCAATTCGCCCGTCTGCTCCAGATAAGCCAGCAAGGACGGCAGGATGCGCTCCTTGACTTTGGTCGAGCTGTTCAGCGCGATCGTCAGCAGCAGATGGTGAATATGCGGGTTGCGAAAGCGGTCGAAGGCATCGCGCGCGAAGGCTTCCAACTCGGCCCGCGGCGCTTCCGTCACGGAAGGGATGACTTCCTGGTGAATCAAGTCCTGGATGAAGGGCGCCAGCACATCATGCTCCATGACCTCGCGCACGGATTCGATGCCCAGCAGAAGGCCCAGCGGCACCATTGCGGTATGGGCGCCGTTCAGCAGACGCACCTTGATGGTGCGGTAAGGCGCGGCATCGTCGACCACCTTGACATTCAGGGGCGTGCGCGTCTTGTCCACCGGGAACTCGTCCAGCAGGCTGGACGGCGCCTCGATGATCCAGCTGTGATAGAGCTCGCCCATCGTTAGCAGACGATCCTCATAGCCCAGCCACTCGAATAGCTCCGCGGCGTTGGCCTGGGGAAAACCCGAGACGATGCGATCGACCAGGGTATTGCAGAAGAGATTGTCCCGCGCGATCCAGTCAGCGAAGCCGGCTTCCAGCCGCCAGAGCGCGGCATATTCGAGCATGATCTCGCGCAGCCGCGTCGCGTTGTCGACGATCAACTCGGTCGGGATGATGATGCAGCCCGCCTCCGCCGCGCCCTCGAAATGGCGATAGCGCTCGTAAAGGAAGCGTGTCAGCTTGGCCGGGAAGCTGTGCGGCGGCTCGTCGTCAAATTGGTCGTCAGCGGAGAAGACGATGCCCGATTCGGTGGTGTTGGAGAATACGAAGCGGATCTCCGGCTGCCGCGCCAGCGCCAGATAGGCGGCGAAGTCCTGGCAGGGATAGACCGTGCGGTTGACGGCGCTGATCAGCCGCGTCTGCTCGACGAACTCGCCATCCTGGATGCCGAGCAGATAGGTGGTGTAGAGGCAGCCTTGCGCGTCCAGATCGGCATAATCGCCCGGGGTCGCTTTGACCAGCGCTACGCCGCCGGCGAAGTCGGTTTCTTCGTTGAGCACATCGACCACCCAGTCGGCGAAGCCGCGCAGGAAGTTGCCGCCGCCGAACTGAACGATGCGCTCCGCGAAGCGCTGCTTCTGCGGATAGTCGCTGCGGTTAAGCTGCTTCAACATGGTCAGCCGTCCAATCGGTAAGTTTCTTTGGCCAAATCATACGCCAAGGCGCGGATCATTTCGCTAGCGTCTTCTTCGTCAATGAATCCGCGCAGGAGCTGCCCGGCCAGCCAATCGGCGCAGACCCGCCGCCAGACATCGTGTCGCGCCGGTATCGAAGGGTACGCGCGCGTATCGTCATTGAAACCCGCCAAATTGTAGATGCCGGCCGTCTCCACCACCGCGTCGAGGAAGCGCGTCATGCCCAGCCAGCTATCGAAGAACCACCAGGGCGGTCCCAGCCGCAGCAGCGGGTAGTGCCCGGCCAGCGGCGCCAGCTCGCGGCTGTAGGTCGTCTCGTCCAGATTGAAGAGCGCCAGGGTCATGTCGCGCCGGTTGCCGAAGCGATCCAGCAGCGCCTTGAGATTCTTGCTGAATTCGCTGCGGATGGGGATGTCCGCGCCCATATCGCGCCCGAAATCGCTGTAAATCTGCGGGTTGTGGTTGCGCCAAGAGCCGACATGCAGCTGCATGACCAAACCATCTTCGCTGCTCATGCGCGCCATCTCGATCAGCATGTGCCCGCTGAAGCGCGCGGCATCCTTGGCTGTGGCCTCGCCCTGCAAGGCGCGCTGGAAGATCCCCTCCGCCTCGCTGTGAGTCAAGTACTCGGTCCAGGCGGTCAGCGCGGCGTGATCGGTCGCCGTCGCGCCCATCGTCTTGAAGTACTCGCGCCGCTGCTCCAGCGCATGAATATAATGGCCGTAGTCGCCGACAGTCACGCCGGAGACATCGCTGAGCCGGTCGATATTCTCGCGCCAGCCGGGCGCCTCGACGTTCACCACGGCATCAGGCCGGAAGGTCGGGATGACCCGCCCGCCCC
>WTGO01000050.1 GCA_011523515.1 Chloroflexota bacterium | reverse complement strand
GCGGCGGCTACTTCGGATTCGGTCTGTCGGGCCAGCTGGATTGCCACGTCTACCTGCTCAATAGCGGCTCGGAGTTGGCGCTGATCGATCCCGGTATGGGCATGGAGCGCGATTTCGACACAATTTTGGACAATATCCGCGAAGATGGACTTGATCCGAGCCGAATCCGCAAACTCATTCTCACACACTACCATTGCGACCATATCGGGGCGGCGGCCGAGGCGCAAAAGCAGCTGGATGTTGAAGTCTACTCGTCGGCCTTCGCCGCGCCAGTCATTCGCAGCGCCGATGAGAAAGCGGTCGCGCTGGATGTGGCCAAGGCGGCCAACTTTTATCCCGATGACTACCAACTGCCGCCCTGCCCCGTCGATGTCGAACTGGTCGAGGGAGACGTGATCAAGGTCGGCAACCTGGAGCTCGAGACTTTCGAAACGCCGGGCCACTGCGATGGCCACCTGAGCTTCCTAATGCGCGGCGGCGACCGCGTCTACCTGCTCGGCGCTGACCTCGTCTTTTGGGGCGGCAAGGTCGTCTGGCAGAACATCCACGACTGCCGCATCGACGCCTACGCCGACAGCATGTTCAAGCTGGAGCCCTACGAATTTGACGCGCTGATTCCCGGCCATTTGCAGATTTCGTTGAGCGGCGGCAAGGCTCATCTCGATGCAGCCTGCGCGGCCTTCCGCCAGTTGGGGATTCCGCCGAATCTGCTATAGCAAGATTCGCTGTGACTGCGCAATCGCCTGCCTTGCGCCTTCAATAGTCGCGATTCGTCAAGCAAAACTTGCGCTGAGAACTGGTCCTGCGTCATAATCTTGCCGATTCAATTTCAACATTGTGTATTCAGTTATGTGTCCCGAAAGGAGCCGATTGTGTCTATTCGCAAATCTTTGTTCATTGTCTTGTCTATGGTGATCTGTCTAGGAGCGCTGCCTGCGGCGGCGCAGGATGACCAGGTCAACATGACCATGTGGGTGCGGTCGATCCCGTTCCAGACACAAGCGCTAGTCGACCAGTGGAACGCCAGCAACGACAGCCAGATTGAGTTGACTATAATCCCCAGCGGCGAATTCGTCACCAAGATGGGCGCCGCCATCGCCGCCGGCGAACCGCCCGACATCGCCAGCATTGACCTCATCTATACGCCAGCCTTCGCCGCGGCCGGGCAGTTGGTGGATATCACTGAATGGGTGCGGCAGTTGCCCTATGCTGATGATTTGACGCCGGCGCATATGGAACTGGGCATGTACGAAGGGCGCAACTACGCCGTGCCAACCGGCGTTGACGGGTCTTTCATCGTCTACAATATTGACCTGTTTGAGCAGGCGGGCTTGGATCCGGATAATCCACCCTCAACTTGGGACGAGATGCTGGAAGCGATGCGCGCCATCGACGCCTTGGGCGACGACATTTACGGCTACTGGTTCTCAATGGCCTGCGCCGGCTGCAACGCCTTCACCTTCCTGCCGTTCATCTGGGCCAGCGACGGCGATGTGCTCAGCGATGACTACTCCGAAGCGACCATCACGACCGACCCGATTGTGGGCGAAGCGCTCGCCTTCTACAATACGATCTGGGAAGAGGCTCTCGTGCCCGAGGGCGCCAGTATCGACAACGGCAGCAACTTCGTGAGCGCTTTCACCGGCGGCAATATCGGTATGGCCGGCATGGGCAACTTTGCCATCCCGCTTTTCACGAACGATCATCCCGACTTGAACTTCGGCGTCTTCCATATTCCGGGCAAAGAGGGCGGCGCGGCTTCCTTTGGCGGCGGCGATGTCATTGCGATAGCCAGCGGCTCTGCCCACGTCGAAGAAGCTTGGCGCTTCATCGAATGGACCATGAGCGACGAAGCGCAAATCGAGATTTACGCCGCCAATGGGCAGATCCCGGTGCGCCTGGCGCTGGAAGACAACAAATACTTCGAGGGCGACGAGCGCCAGAGGACGGCCGCCAGCGCGCTAAGGGTGGGGCATACACCATACACCACCGTTTACAACGACCTCTTCAACGACCCCAACGGTCCCTGGCTGGAGATGCTGCAAATTGCCATCCTGGACGGCGACATTGAAGGCGCGCTGGAGCTAGGACAAGAACGCTTCACGCAGATTATGGAAGGCTAGCATTTCCTGAGCCGGAGCTATAGCGGGCGAGCCATTGGCTCGCCCCTACAGGGTCTGCGTGGGCGTGGGCATTGGCGCGGGCCAAGAGCAACTCGGACTGATGAAACAGATTACGGTCATGAATCTCAGTTGGACGCAGCGCCGTAAACTGACGGGGCTGCTTTTCGTTATGCCGACTGTCGCTTTCGTGACGGTGTTTTTCATTATTCCGCTGATTATGACTGCCTACATGTCTTTGCATGACTGGCCCTTATTCGGCGAACGGGCTCATATTGGTCTGGAGAATTACCAGGAGCTGTCCAAAGACCGGCAATATCTGAAAAGCCTGGATTTCACTTTTCGCTACACGCTGCTGGTAACGCCGCCGATTTTCATTCTGGGTTTCATCCTGGCGTCGCTGGTCCGCCGCAATATTCGTTATATCGGCATCTTTCGCACCATTTTCTTTTTGCCGGTTGTCATCGGCCTGGGCGTGTCAAGTCTACTCTGGGTCTGGATGCTCGACGATCGCATCGGCGTATTCAACAAGATCTTGCTGGACTTGAACCTGGTGCCCAAGGCGCAGCTGTTCCTGGGCCGGCCCAATACGACGATGAACGTTATCATCCTTTCGGTCGTTTGGAAAACGGTCGGCTTCACCATGATTTTGCTGCTAGCGGGTTTGCAGTCGATTCCGGACGCACTCTACGAATCAGCCGAGGTCGATGGCGCCGGTTATTTCAGGAAGCTGTTTTACATCACCTTGCCGCTCATGCGCCGCTTCATCGCGCTCGCTCTGATTCTGTCCGTCATCGGCTCGGTACTGTCGTTTGACCAGTTCTACATCATGACGCGCGGCGGACCACGCAACAGCACGATTTCCATAGTCTTCTGGATCTTCAACAACTCCTTTACCTATTTCAAGATGGGCTACGGCGCGGCCATGTCCATCGTGCTGCTTGGCATTCTGGTCGCGCTGACGGGCTTGCAGCTCTACGTCCTGCGGGAGAAGGAATAGATGACCGCGCCTGCCGTAGACGTACAAGCCGAACGCTCGCAACAAGAAATTCGCCGCCTGCGCCGGCGCGCGCTGCTGTGGCTGCGTTACTTTATCTTGGTTGTCCTGGCGTTGCTTTTCCTGTTTCCCATCGCGTGGTCATTCATAAATTCGATCAAATTGCCTTCCGAAGCGATGGCGGCGCCGCCGACTTATTTGCCGAATGAAATCTCCCTGCGAAACTATGAGGAACTCACGACCTACGGCAAAATCGGCATCGCGCAGCACGTGTACAACAGCACGGTGGTCGCGCTAATTACGGTCGCTGGCAGCATTATACTGAGCACACTCGGGGGCTATGGCTTCGCGCGTTTTGAATTCCCCGGCAAGAATGTCCTCTTCATCATGGTACTGTCGACCCTGATGATTCCCTTTCAGTCCATCTTGATTCCGCTCTTCGTCATGATCGTACAGGTCGATCTGCACGACACCTTGTTTGGCCTGGCGCTCGTGTATATCACTTTTCAACTGCCCTTCGGCATCTTCCTGATGCGCAACAGTTTCTTGGCGGTACCGCAGGAAATCGAAGAATCGGCGCTGCTGGACGGCTGCAGCTCTTTGAGCATTCTCTATCGCCTGATGCTGCGGCTGGCGCTGCCCGGAATCGTCACAGTAGCGATCTACGCTTTCATCAACTCCTGGAATGAGTTTTTGGCTGCGCTGATCTTCATGTCGGATCAGGACAAGTTCACCTTGCCCGTATTCCTCACGACGATTCGCTATGGCATCTGGGGAGACGTGAATTGGGGCGCCTTGCAAGCCGGTGTCATCGTCTCGATTATTCCCAGCCTGGGCATTTTCCTGGCGCTGCAGCGCTACTACATGGACGGGCTGATGGGCGGCGCCGTCAAGAACTGATCGGACTCAACCCAAGGACAGCTCATGGACAAATTGCCGCAAAACCGCGAGCCACTGCATCCCGCCGCGTTTCAAGCGCTGCCGCTGGGCGCCGTCAAGCCGCGCGGCTGGCTGCTCAACCAGCTCAAAGTACAAGCGGGCGGGCTCACCGGCCACCTGGACGAATTCTGGCCTGATGTCGGACCCAACAGCGGCTGGCTGGGCGGTACGGGCGAATCCTGGGAACGCGGTCCCTACTATCTCGATGGCCTGCTTCCGCTTGCTCATCTTCTTGAGGATGAGCGGCTGCTAAAAAAGGTCGAGCCCTGGCTCGAGTGGACGCTGAATAGCCAGGACGAGCGCGGCTACTTCGGTACGCGCGACCCCGACTGGTGGCCACGCATGGTTATGCTAAAAGTACTGATGTCGCATTACGAGATCAGCCGCGATGAACGCGTCCTGAACTTGATGACGGCCTATTTTCGTTATCAGATGCGCGCCTTACCCGTACGCCCCTTGTATACCTGGGCCGAGGCGCGCGCCATGGACAATGTGCTCGCCATACACTGGCTCTACAACTTCACCGGTGATGCATTCTTGCTCGATCTCGCCCAAGTCCTGATCGGCTCAACGCTTGACTGGCCGGACCTGCAAGCGAACTACAGTGTCCGACACATTCTGCCGCTAGCGGAGTGGGATGGCGGCATGATGACGCACGCCCCCAATCACGCGATGGGCGTAAAGGCGGGCGGCGTCTTCTACGCGCAAACCGGCAAGCCTTGGCAGCGCATGGCCTCACGCCTCGGCATCGAAAAACTTATGAAACACCATGGCCAACCCAACGGCATCTTCAGCGGCGACGAACACCTGAACGGCAGATCCCCAGTCAGCGGCACCGAGCTCTGCACGATATCGGAATACATGTTCTCGCTCGAAGAGTTGACGCGCATCCTGGGCGATCCTTTTTTCGCCGATCAATTGGAACAGGTCGCCTACAATGCCCTGCCGGCTACCATCACAGCTGATATGTGGGCGCATCAATATGATCAGCAGGTCAATCAGGTGCTGGCTACAGTCGCCAAGCGCAACTGGACCAACAATAGCGACGAATCCAACATCTACGGCCTGGAGCCGCATTATGGCTGCTGTACCGCCAATATGCACCAGGCCTGGCCGAAGTTCGTCAAGAGCTTGTTCATGGCGACGCCGGAAGGCGGATTGGCTGCCGTCGCTTATGCGCCCTGCCAAGCCACGACTACGGTTGCGGATGGCGTTGCGGTCACGGTGACCGAAACAACCGATTACCCCTTCAAGTGCGATATTCACTTCAGCTTCGAGCTGGCCGCGCCCTGCGAATTTGATTTGCTTTTGCGAATTCCGGATTGGGCTAGCGAAGTGACGCTGACAATTTGTGGCGAGACAACTATCTTGCGCGCAGCCGGCAGTTTCCATACCGTACGGCGAACCTGGCAATCAGGCGACCAGCTTGTTTTGCAATTGCCTGACGAGATACGCCTCAGCGAAGGGCATCAAGGCCTGCTGTCGGTACATCGCGGCCCCTTGCTCTTCGGCTCGCGAATTGAAGAAAAATGGAAGCACATCAAAGGCGAATTGCCGCACGCGGATTGGGAAGTCTATCCGCAATCCGACTGGAATTACGGGTTGATGCTCAGCGAGGATACCGCCCTGGCGGGACTTGCCCTCACCGAATCAGAACCGAGCGAACAGCCTTTTGCGACCGCCGCGCCGCCAGTAACCTTGAGCGTCGCCGCCAAGAAGCTGCCGCAATGGACCCTCAGCGATAATTCGGCGGCGGATATTGATGTTGGGCCGCACCCGACCCCGGCGCCAAAAGAAAACATAACTCTCATTCCCTACGGCTCGACCGGCTTGCGAATCGCGGCCTTTCCCGTCGCGATAGATGCGGAGACGCCTTCATGAGCGATTTCTACCGAGACTATGCGATTGCGCCGGTTAGCTTTACCGACGTGTCCATAAACGACCGTTATTGGAAGCCGCGCATCGACACGGCTGTTCAGATCACGATTCCCTACGATTTCGAGAAGTGCGAAGAGACGGGCCGCATCGATAACTTCGCCAAAGCCGGCGGACTCATGGAAGGCGCGCACCAAGGCATCTACTATAACGACTCCGATGTGTTCAAAGTGGTGGAGGGCGCGGCATACGCGCTGCAGATCGCGCCGAACGCCGAATTGGAAGCCTATCTGGACGATCTCATTGACAAATTCGCCGCCGCACAGGAAGCAGACGGTTACCTCTACACGGCGCGCACCATCGACCCGGCCAACGCGCCTGAGCCCTGCGGACCCGAGCGCTGGTCGAATCCGCGCGTCAACCACGAGCTTTACAACGTGGGCCATATGTACGAAGCTGCTGTCGCTTATTTTGAAGCGACCGGGAAG
The DNA here is from genome assembly GCA_011523515.1 of Chloroflexota bacterium. Lineage (GTDB taxonomy): Bacteria > Chloroflexota > Anaerolineae > Aggregatilineales > Phototrophicaceae > UBA6055. The sequence goes on along the minus strand of WTGO01000050.1, from coordinate 46,692 downwards.
CGCAGCTTTCTCGATATTGCCGTCAAAAACGCTGACTTGATCGATTCGGTCTTTGGCCCGGACGGCTTGCGCGATGTGCCCGGGCATCAGGAAATCGAGGTCGGCCTCGTACGGCTGTTTCGGGTCACGGGCGATGCGCGCTACCTGCGCCTGGCCAAGTTTTTTCTGGACGAACGCGGCCAGGCGAACGGGCGTAAAATCTATGGTGCTAACTGTCAAGATCACGCGCCAGTCACGCGGCAGAGCGAGGCGGTGGGCCATGCGGTGCGGGCCGGCTATATGTACGCCGGCATGACGGACATCGCCGCCAGCACCGATGACGCCGACTATGCAGCCGCCGTGCGCGCGCTATGGGACAACGTTGTCGGCAAGAAGCTGGCGCTGACCGGCGGCATCGGCGCGCGCCACGATGGCGAAGCCTTCGGCGACGATTATGAATTGCCCAACTTGACCGCCTACAACGAAACCTGCGCAGCCCAAGCGAATATCTTGTGGAACCAGCGCATGTTCCTGCTGACGGGCGAGGCTAAGTACATCGACGTGCTGGAGCGCAGCCTGTACAACGGGTTCTTGTCCGGCGTCGGCATCGACGGGCGCTCGTTCTACTACGTCAACCCGCTGTCCTGTGACGGCGTTTACCTTTTCAATCGCGAAACGAGTATGAGCCGTCAGCCCTGGTATCAGACGGCGTGCTGCCCGACGAACGTGGTGCGGCTGCTGCCGTCGTTATCAGGCTACGTCTACGCAACCAGCGAGGATGAATTATATGTCAATCTGTACATCGCTGGACAAGCAAATTTTAAGGTCGGCGAGACGGCTGTTTCGGTCCGCCAGCAAACGGATTATCCTTGGGATGGCCGGATTGCGTTGGACCTGAACGTTGAGCGGTCCGCTGACTTTGCGCTGCGCCTGCGGATTCCAGCCTTTGCCCAGGGCCAGCCCCTGCCAAGCAATCTGTATCGCTATCTCGATGAATCAGCCGATGCCAGCACGCTGCTGGTGAACGGAGCGGAAGTCCCCCTGTTCATACGCGATGGCTATGCCGAGCTGACACATAACTGGCAGGGAACAACGCGCATTGAGCTGCGCCTGCCCATGCCTGTCCGTCGTGTGATCGCGCATCCAGCAGTTGGCGAGTTGGACGGCTTGGTTGCGTTGGAGCGCGGACCGCTGGTTTATGCCTTGGAACAAGTGGACAATGGGAGCGGACTGCTTGAATACGCGCTGCCGTATGGCGGGCGGCTCCGCGCTGAATATGAGCCCGAGCTGCTCGGCGGCGTTACCACCATCAAAGGCGAGGCAGTCAACGGCAACGGGCGGACCGTGCCATTCAAAGCCGTCCCCTACTACGCTTGGGGCCACCGCGACGCCGGCGAAATGACCGTTTGGTTGCGGCGAATTTAGAAGCTGGGCCAGGTATCGGTCAAACGATAACCGAGCGGCCAGGGATCATCCGGGTCGAGCATAAGTTGATGTGTGCCGGTAATCCAGGCGCGCCCGCGTATGCTGGGAATGATCGCCGCGCGACCAGCGACCTCGGTCGTGCGGACGATGCCGCAATCGAAGCGCGAGCCGATGATCGAGCGCGCAATGAACTGGTCGCCCGCGCGCATCTGTCCGCGCGCATGCAAGACCGCCATCCGCGCCGAGCAACCGGTGCCGCAGGGCGAGCGATCCAGCTTGCCAGGATCGATGGCGACCGTGTTTCGGCCCGTCAAGGTCTCCCCACGCCGCTCCACCGGCAGCGTAAATTGGCAAAACGAAATCTGATTCCACTCGGCGTGCAGCGGATGCTGGAAGGCGATCTGTTCGTTGGCGGCGGCGGTGACGGCTGCGCCGACGCGCGCTAACTCGCTCGCTTCATCCGGCACAATCTCGAAACCCAACGCGCGCGCGTCAACCAGCGCAAAGCTGTCGCCGCCGTAGGCCACATCCACCGAGAGCGTGCCCTGTCCCTCGACTTCGAGCGGGGCGTCCAGGCGATCGACGTACGAGGGTACATTGTGGAATTCGATGCTTTGAGCTTTGCCGCGCTCGCAGAAAGCGCGAATCTGAACCAGCCCGGCCGGCGCCTCCAGAAAAAAGTTCGTCTCCGGCTCTTGCATCTCGATCATGCCGCTGTCCAGCAACACGGTGGCGACGCAAATCGTGTTCGAGCCGGACATCGGCGGCGTGTGCTCGGGTTCCATGATGATGAAGCCGTACGCCGCTTGCGGGTGTTTCGGCGGCACCAGCAGATTGATATGTTTGAAGACGCCGCCGCGCGGTTCGTTCAAGACGAAGCGGCGCAAGCTTTGATCGCGCGCGATCCAGCGCGACTGTTCCCAAAGGGAATCGCCCGGTGGCGGTGGCGCCCCGCCGACGATGACATTGCCCACTTCGCCTTCCGCATGGCAGGAAACCAGATGAATGAGCTTGCTTGCGCGCATGACTGTAGCTCCGTATTCCAGTCGCTATAGTGTAGGAGCCTCCATCCCCAATTGTATAGCCCATTTCCCGAATGTCCGGCGGCAGCCGCGCTCAGTGCTTAGGGCAACTTGACATACGCAGATTAACTCGTCCACAGTTGCATATTTCTGCGGCGCTAGCCACAATTGGCGCGTGAAACGAGAACGACAACCCATATAGGAATCGTACGCGAATGCCGTTTCGAACGAAGCAGATTCTTGTCGGCTCAGACAGCGCCATTCGTCTGGAGCCCGTCGAACTGCCGCCGCTGAAGAGCGATGAAGTTCTGATTGAGACCAGTACGACGCTGATTAGCCCGGGCACTGAAAGGGCGAAGTTGCTGCGTCTGCCGGGGCTAACGGTCAATTATCCCGCCGCTACAGGCTATAGCCTTGTCGGCCGGGTGCTTGCGCTTGGCGCGGACGTGACGGCGCTCAAGCCGGGTGATCGCGTGGCCAGCCGTTCGCGCCATGCGGCTCATGTCGTGGCAAAGGCCGCCGAGTGCCACCCGATCCCCAACGGGCTGACGGACGAAGAAGCAGCCTTCTTCCAGCTCTTGGCGATAGCGCTGCAAGCCGTGCGCAAGACACGCCTGGAAGTCGGGGAGGGCTGCGCAGTTCTCGGCGTCGGCCTGGTCGGGCAATTGGCGCTGCAAGTCGCGCGTATCGCCGGCGCCCTGCCCACTGTCGCGATTGACCGGGACGAGGGGCGGCTCGCGCTGGCTGAGCGGCTGGGCGCTGATTACTGTGTAAATGGGAATGATGCCGCCGACCGAATCCGCGAGTTGGATGAATTCAAGCACGGACCGCCGGTTGTCATTGAAGCGACCGGGAATCCCGTCGGGCTGGAGAGCGCCTGCCAGATCGCCGCGTTCGGCGGGCGAGTCGCCCTGCTCGGCAGCACACGAGGCGCCAGCGAAGCCTTCGACTTTTACAAGCAGGTCCATAAACGCGGTATCACGCTGATCGGCGCGCATATCAGCACGACCTACCGCGCAGCCGCGGCGCCGGGTTGGTGGACGCAGCATGATGAACAGCAGACTGCCTTGCGGCTGCTGGCGGCGAATCGCGTGAACGCTGCGCCCTTGATTACCCATCGATTCTCCAGTGTTGACGCGCCGGAAGCTTACAAACTCCTGGCGCAGTGGGATCCGCACGCCATTGGCATGGTCATCGACTGGACGGCAAAGGCTTGACGATATTCGCGCTAATATCGGACGTCAGGTGGTACAATCGCCCGATATTCAATGCGGCCAGCGAGGTTTAAGAGCCATGCAAGAACGTGAACTGGAAAAACTGCGCCAGGTTGACTCGGCGACAGTCTGCAATGTTATCGAACTATTCGAGCTTCGCCCGCGCAACCGCGGCTTTATGCGGCGCGAGATCAAGGCTGTATTTCCGGACTTGCCGCCGATGGTTGGTTTCGCTTGCACGGCCACGGTCCGCACCTATACCCAGCCGCCGGATCGAGACATTCCGTCAGCGCCCGATTTCGTCAGCCGCTTCGAGGAGCTGCCCGGGCCGCCGGTCGCCGTGCTGCAGAACCTGGACAGCGGCGGCTCAGCGGCGCTATTCGGCGATGTGATGTGCAACTCCTTCAAGGCTTTCGGCGCGGTTGGCCTGGTGACCGACGGGCCCGGCCGAGACTACGCCGGCATCGCGCCGCTTGAGTTTCCGGTCTTTTGCGATGGCTGCGTCAGCTCGCACGGCTATAACCATATGCTTGAGCTGCAGACGCCGGTGCAAGTCGGCGGCATCAGTGTGCATCCAGGCGAATTACTCCATGGCGATGCCAACGGCGTCACCACCATTCCGCTCGAGATCGCCGCCGATGTGGCTGATGCCTGCCTGGAATTCGCGGCCGCTGAGCAAGTGATCATCGCTGTCAGCCAAAGCGGCGCGGCCAGCCTGGCTGACCTGCGCGCGGCCTACGCCGAAAAAGCGGGCCGCGTGGCCGCCCTGGGTAAACAGCTGCGCGCGCGAAAACTGACCTGAGGGTTGACGAACCGCGAGGAAGAGCAAAATGCGTCTTTACGTAACCGGCGGCACCGGCTTGGTGGGCAGCAATGTGATTCGGCTGGCGCGGCAGCGCGGCTGGGAAATCATCGCCTCGCAATTCGGTCCCGAGCCGGAGTGGGAGGTCGACTACCAGTTGGACCCGCTTGACCTCTCCGATCATGAAGGGATCCGACGTTCGATACGCCAATATCGACCGGACGCGGTCATCCATGCCGCCGCCATCCTCGACCAAATCGTCATGGACACACAACGCGAGTTCTGCTGGTCGCTCATGGTGGATGGCACGCGCGCGCTGGCGGAAGCCTGTCGCGAAGTCGGCGCGCGGCTGGTGTTCGTGTCGTCGGACTGGGTCTTTGACGGGCGTGCCAGCCTGGTCGACGAGACCTCGCCGCCCAATCCGGTAAATTTCTACGGTGTTATGAAGCTCACAACTGAGCGCGAACTGGGCGCCATGGACGGGCTGAACTACGGCGTGGGTCGGCTGGCCGGCATCTACGGCTTGAATTACGCGGCGCCGTCGCTGGCGCGCAAGGAGAACGGCCTCGGCTTCGACTTTTCGGTCCATGTCATCTACCGGCTGGCGGCGGGCTTGCCGGCGGTGGTCTGGACCGGGCCCAAGGTCAATGACGAGGCGCATCCCACCTTGGCTTCTGATTGCGCCGATATGCTGCTGCGGCTGGCGCAGCACGACGGGACTGGCATATTCCATTGTTTCGGCGGCGAATGGATTAATCGCATCGACCTGGCACATCAGATCGCCGCCGCCTTTGACGCCGATCCAGCATTGATCGCGCCCACCCGCACCGACCAGGCCGTGCTGGACGAAATGCGCCATATCGGCATCCCCTACCGCACCCGCGCCAGCACCGAGCGCACGGCCGCAGCGCTGGGACGGCGCGCCTTCAACGTGGCGGAAGGTTTAGCCGCCTTTCGCAAGGAATGGGATGCATTCTGGAATTAAGTCAGGTTACGAGCGAATGGAAACGCAATGCCAAAACCTAATGTCGTATTTCTGCTGACCGATCAGTGGCGTTTGCAGGCGCTGGGTTACGCCGGCAATTCGCAAGTGCGGACGCCGAATATCGACCGGCTGGCGGGCGAGAGCATCAATTTTCGCAACGCGACCTCCGGCTATTCCGTCTGCTGCCCTTGGCGCGCCAGCTTCCTCACCGGGCAGTACCCGCTGACGCACGGCGTGATCGTCAATGACGTGCCTATCAGCAGCGAGCCCGTCGGCTTGGGCGATGCTTTCAAGGCGGCCGGTTACGACACCGCCTTCATCGGCAAGTGGCATGTCGATGGGCAGGGCCGCAGCAATTACATCCCGCCGGAGCGCCGCCTGGGATTCGACACGTTTCAAGCGTTGGAATGCACGCACGACTACAATCAGTCACTTTACTACGACGGTGATGATGCGACCAAGCGCCTCTGGGACGGTTATGATGTCTTTGCGCAGACAGCGGCGGCGCAGCGCTTCATGGAATCGCGCGCGGCCGGTCAGCCTTTCTTGCTCGTCCTGTCCTGGGGACCGCCGCACAACCCCTACGAGACCGCGCCGCAGGAATTTCGCGACATCTACGACCCGCGCGATATCGAATTGCGAGCCAACGTGCCGGCGGATATGGCGGAAGACGCGCGCGAGTGGCTGGCGGGCTACTACGCGCACTGCAGCGCCATCGACAAAAGCGTGGGCGATATCCTGGCGACTCTGGATGAACTCGCTCTGACTGACGACACGGTGCTGGTCTTCGCCTCGGACCACGGCGACATGTTAGGCTCGCAGGGCATGACTCGGAAGCAGAAACCTTGGGACGAATCAATTCGCGTGCCCTTCCTGCTGCGTTATCCGGCCGCGTACGGACGACATACGCGCGAGGTCTCGCCATTTCTCAATGCGCACGATATCATGCCTACGCTGCTTGGCGTTTGCGGCCTGCCGATTCCGAGTACGGTCGAGGGACAAGACTTTTCGCCGGCGCTGCGCGGCGAAGCGGTTGACAGTCAAGCCGCCCTGCTGGCCTGCTTCCACCCCTTTGGCGAATGGCCGCGTCCGGTCGGCGGCCGGGAATATCGCGGCCTCCGCACCGAGCGCTATACCTATTGCCGTACGCTGGAAGGTCCTTGGCTGCTTTACGACAACGTTGCTGATCCCTGGCAGCTGGACAATCGGGCGAATCAGCCGGAATCCACCCCGCTACAGGCCGAGCTGGACGCGTTGCTGCAGCGTGAGCTGGACGCGCTGGGCGACGAATTTCTCGATGGCATGAGCTATATCAACCAGTGGGGCTATCCGCTGGACGACACCGGCACAGTGCCATTCAGGCTCTAGAATAAAGTCTCCCCTCATTTTGGAGGGAGATTTAGAGGGGGGAATAGCGAACGTAGTCCTTGCTGCGATGAAAAATCAGCGGCGTCTGCGCGTCGTTGTCAATGAGATCGCCGATCTCGTAACTCTCGAACAGCCTTTGCGGCAAAATGTTCTGCTGCCCGTTGAAGGCGCTGCCATCGGGCATATAGGCGCAAGTCATGGCCCGGCGCGCGTGAGGCGTCATATTGGCGCCGGCGCCATGCGCGCACAAGCCGTTGTGGAAGGAGCAGGAGCCAGCTTGCATTTCAACCGCGACCGCCTCTTGCCCGCTCCATTCCGGATAGGCGTTGAACAAATCGCCGATATTGCTGCCGATGCCGACATTGTCGTAGGTGGCGGTTTTATGCGCGCCGGGGATGAAATAGAGGCAGCCGTTGTCGCGCGTCACATCGTCAAGCGCCACCCACAGGCTAATGGCAGCGCGCGAATAGAATGACCAGTAGGGATTGTCGAGGTGCCAAGCGGTCGGGTTGCCCCAGGCCGGTTTGATCAGCGCTTGATCGTGCCAGATGCGAATGCCGTCGACCTGCGCCAGATCGGCCGCCATTTTGCCCAGCCGGTCATCCAGCATCAGCCGGCGCATGCCTTCGTGGTCGTTCCACAAATTGATGCGCTGCGTGAAGACGCGGGCGTAATAATTGTCCTCCTCAATGCTGCTGCCATCCGCCAGCTTGCGCTTGCCGCGGTTCGCCACCGCCTCGCCGACACATTGCCGCCAGGTCTCCAATTCGTCCGCGGTCAAAAAATCGTGAATGACCACAAAGCCCTTGTCCTGATAGAACTGCACCTGCTCGTCCATAATCGTGTGATTCATTTGACCAGACTCCCGGAACAGTCTCGCTACCAGTCTTTCGCGATCTTCTCCGCCGTGCGCCAAGCCAGCGCCATGATAGTCTCCACCGGATTGAACCCGCCGTTGGTCACATGGGGCGACCCATCGGCGATGAAGAGATTGTCCTGGCTATGCACGCGGCAGAAGGGGTCGACCACTGAACTCGCCGGATCATCGCCCATACGGCAGGTGCCGGCCTGATGCTGCCCGCCCGAGAGGTAGCGCGGCGGCGCTTGCCCCCAGACCTTGATCGCGCCCGAAGCCCAGAGCCATTCCTTGGCGCGTTCGTGCATGAATGTGGACGTACGCACGGTTTCCGGATGGGCGCTGCCTGATAAATGCGCCACCGGAATGCCATAGCGATCTTTCACGTCGCGATTGACCGAGACGCGCGCGTCCGGGCTGGGGATCTCCTGCGTGGGACCGATGACATCGCTGATGCGTCGGAAGTTATCCCGCATATAGCGCTTGGCTTCGATTCCCCAGCGCGGCGCGTCCGGCGGGTAATGCCGCTTCCAGAGCGTCACCGGCGTGACAATATCTTCATCGCCCAGGAAGCCGCCACCGACAATGCCCTCATTACCATGATTGAATTGACTGGTGGCGATAGAACAGCCCGGGCCGACGCCATCCCACATGATGTCAGGAAACAGCCCTACCGCGCCGGAGTAATAGTGCCCCTGCAGATGCCGCCCGACTTGATCGCCGGCGTTGCCTATGCCGGTTGGTTCCTGGGCGGTCGCCGAATTCAGCAGGAGCCGCGCCGTCTCCACCGCGCCACAGCTGAGCACGACCACATCAGCCGTGGCGGTAGCCTCGGCGCCATCCGCGTCAATATAGGTCACGCCGATGACGCGCCCGCCTTCACTGCAGGCCAGCCGCTGTGCCATAACTTCCGTACGCAGCGTACAATAGCCGGATCGCAGCGCGCGCGGAACGGTGGTATTGTGACTACCATTCTTGGCCTCAGCCGGGCAGGCGAAGCCGACGCACTGCTGACAATTGATGCAGCCGGGCCGCCCGTTGTAAGGCACGGAGTTGATCAAACGGGGTACGCGCATCGAATGCCAGCCCAAGGCGTCCAGGCCGCTCTTGTGCACCCCGGATTTGTGCGGCAGCGGCAAGGCCGGCATGGGATAGGGCTTTGCGTATGCGGGCAGGTGCGTCATCGTGCGATGGTCGCCGCAGATACCGATCTCCCACTCCACTTTCTCATAATAGGGCGCCAGGTCGTCATAACTGATGGGCCAATCGGCTAGCGAGCTGCCGGCAGGCACACCGTACTCGCTGGCCATGAGAAAGTCCTGCGGCATGAAGCGCCAGGCTTGCCCGGCGTATACGCGCGTGCCGCTGCCGACGCAGGCGGCGTTGTTCTGGTAGCCCGGCTCATGCGGCCGCAGCAAGCGCAGATTGCCCAATTCCCGCCCGACCGGTATCGGGAAGGAATCGGGCTCGAGCGTACGCGGATTGCCTTCAAGATCGGGGCCGGCATTGTGGCCGTACACGGGCATGCGCTGGTTGCGCAGGTGATCGCGCCCGACAGCGTCAAACGAAAGGCTGCGACCGCGCTCCAGCAGCAGTACCGATTTGCCCGCTTCCGCCAGTACAGCTGCCGCCACACCGCCGCCGGCGCCGGAGCCCACTACGATCGCATTGAAGTCTGTCATCCGCGCACCTCGTAGCCGATCATGCGCCAGCCGCTGCCATCGCGGTTGCCGCCGTTATCAGGATCGCTGTAATAGCCCTCGGCGCAATGCTCGACGACCTGCCTGAAAAACGGCGCCGGGTCCAGCGACCAGTCCGTGGCGACATCGCCCCGCTCTACGTGTTTTAGCAGCGACGTCCGCGCTTCCGCGTCCAGCTCGGCGAAAGACTTGCCCGCGCCCGCCCGAGATTCGGCGTCCAGGTCGCTCAGCCAAAGCCGATAACTGGGCGATAGTTCAGCCAAATCACCCTCAAGTTGGCGCCGTAAGTATGTGCCCACACCCGCGTCCACCGCGCCGGGAAAGTCATCCGGCGGAATTATCGTATCCAAAAGCGCTTCCAGACAGCGCCACTGCGACTTATCCAGCATGCATCACGTCCTTTATGCCCGTAAGCCTGATCTATCGCGCAGAAGTTTAACGCAGATTGCCGGCGCTGTCATACATTGCGCCGCAGCACGTCTTTCCACAGCAAAGCGCGGGACGGCAAGGCGTCTTCGTTGGCGTCGCGCAGGATGACCCGCCACAGCAGCATAATCAGCATTTCGCGCGCCACGAGAAATAGCGCCAACGCGTGGCTCAAGCTCGGCAGCCCGAGCGCGACGGCCGCGCCAATAGCTAGGGAATAGCTCAGAACCTGCAGCAACAGAAAGACGGCAACAGTGATGCTCGGGCGGTCGAATGAGCTGCGCAGGCGGCTGCCGCCGAGGACCGCCAGAAGGCAGGCGATTAGCGTGGATTGCGTATGCTCCAGCTGGATCACGATGGCGATGAGCGTCAATTCCAAAAAGACGGCGGCCAGCTCCCAAGGACTCAGCTGGTCCATCAGCGCCGCCGCGATGCAAAGCGACATGAGCAGCATCAAGAAGACGCCACCGGCCAGCACCCGCCGCAGTAGACCAAGCCAGTAGAGAACATCGCCTTCGTTCAAAACCACCTTGCAGATCGTCAGGTAGACAAATACGCGCCCAGGTGGAATCACGCTGACTTCGTCCAGGGCGCCGCTGCGGGCTTGCCGCGATATCAGGGCGACGATGCGCGCGATCCAGACCGCGCAATAGAGCGCGCTGAACAGCATCAAGTACAGCGGCAGCGCCCAGCCGATCGCATCGCTGATCGCATGGTAGGTATAGGCGATGAGTATCAAGAGCGGCAGCGCGCAGAACAGGCTGAAAGGCAGGATGGGCAATCGCCATCCGGCTTTCAGATGACGGCTGAGATGGCGCGCTACCGGATGCCGCGTGTCCCGGCGCATGGTCTGCCAGAGCGACGAACGGACAAAGAGCTGATCTGACAGAAATGCTAGTAAGCGAGTAAAGCGGGGAAGTCGCTGCAGTCGTCGTCGAATGCGCTGCTGCCGCTGACTTTCAGCCATTAGCTATGAGTCGAATCGAGATTCCTGACCAACAGCGGGCGTCAACGCAGTTTTCTGTGCCGGGTCGACCGATTCATCGTAAAGGAAGCACTTGACCGTGCGCCCTTCGTGCGTGACGCTGGGCGGAATGTTGTCGTGGCAGATATCCATCACCGCCGGACAGCGACCGGCAAATTTGCAGCCGGTGCGCGTGTATTCGTCCGTTTCAATGACGGCCAGGTCGATTTTCTCGCCCCAGGTTTCATCCGATTTGATGCTGGGAATCGATGTCTTCAGATTCTGGGTATAGGGATGCAAAGGATTGCCAAGCACTCGCTCAGTGGGCCCCATCTCCACGATCCAGCCACGCAGCATAACGGCGATGCGATCCCCCGTGTAGTAGGCGGTCGCCAAATCATGCGTGATGTAAATGACGCTGACGTTGTTGTCTTCTTTCAGCTTGCGGAACATATTGACGATGGACATGCGCAGCGAGGCGTCCAGCATGGATACCGGCTCGTCGGCGACGATCAAGGACGGTTTGGTGATCAGGGCGCGGGCGATGGCAACGCGCTGCGCCTGCCCGCCGGAGAGTTCGTTGGGATAGCGCCCGGCGATTTCGGCCAACGTCAAGCCAACCTCGCTCAATACTTCGTTGACATAGCGCGGAATTTCCTTTTTGTCCGCCACCATCTTGTAATTCTGCGCCGTCTCATACAAATAGCTGTCGATCCGCTTTAAGGGGCTGAAGGCGGCGAAAGGATCCTGAAACACCGGCTGCACCTCGCGGTAGAACCAGGTCTTCATTTCCTTGCGGCTGATGTCATTGACGACTCGATTCTTATATCGCAAGATACCCTGGGAAGAGCTTTCCATACCCAGAACCATCTTGGCCAGCGTAGTCTTGCCGCTGCCGCTTTCCCCGACCACCGCGAAAATCTCCGGTTTGTCCGAGTCGATGACAATCGAGGCGTTGTCCACGGCATGGAAGTCCTGCGAGGCGAAGCCCTGGCGGATATGAAAGACCTTGGTCAAGTTCTCAATTTGAAGCAGTGGTTCAGACTGCGACACGACCCAACTCCTCCTCGACCACATGACAGGCGGTGAAATGATTCGGCTCTATCTGAATCAGCTCGGGCTCGACCGTCTTGCAGACCTCCATCGCAAGCGGACAGCGCTCATGGAATCGGCAGCCGCTGGGCGGTCGATCCAGCGCAGGCGGTCGCCCGGGGATGGCCAGGCGTTCTTCGCGCGAATCGAGGCTGGGCAGCGACTCGATTAAGTAGCGCGTATAAGGATGCCGCGGGCTTTCCAGAATCGTCTTCGTGTCCGACTCTTCCACCAGCTTGCCGGCGTAAAGAATGCCGATGCGGTCGGCCAAATTGGCGTGTACGCCGATATCGTGCGTGATCAGCACCAGCGTACTGCCTTCTTTCTGCTGCACGTCTTTCAGCATTTGAATGACGCCGCGCTGCACCACGACATCAAGCGCCGTGGTCGGCTCGTCAGCGAAGATGAGTTTGGGCCAGAGAATCGTGGCCAGGGCGATGGTCACACGCTGCCGCATGCCGCCCGAAAGCTGATGCGGATAGGAAGCCATCACTTTCTCGGGCAGCCCCAAATCGCGCAGATAATCCGCCGTCAGCTGATACGATTCAGACTTTGTCACATCTCGGTGCGCGCTGATGAAGTCGTGAAAAGTATCGCGGATGCGCCGTACCGGATTGAGCACATGCATCGAGCCTTGCGGGATATATGAAATCGTTCGCCATTTCAAGTCCCGCTGCTGCTCCTCGCTCATGTCAGCCGCGTTGAGAATATCGCCGTCGAGGTGATACTTTACTTCGCCGCCCACAACCGTCAGCGGCGGCTGATACGCGCCCAGCAAGATCCGCAGCAGTGTCGACTTGCCGCAGCCCGATTCGCCGGCGATGCCATAGACCTCGCCCTCTTGAATCCGCAGCGTAATGCCGTCAACCGCTTTTACCGTGCGCTCGACGCCGTAAGCTTGAGTGATGTAATAGGCACGTAGATCGTTGGTCTCGATTATGGTGCCCATACGTCTTCCTTTTCTTTGCGCGGGTCGTCATCCTGCGCCTCTTCGCCCAAATGCGCCGTCAGTCTCACGAGGCGCTTCCGCGGGTCGAGGTATTCGCCCAGCCCCACAGACATCAGATAGAAGCCCAGCACCAGCAGCACCGTCGCCACGATTGGCGCGATTAACACCCAGGAACGACCCACCCAAATCGACTGATAATAATTGCCCCAGTAAATCATGGTTCCGATGGTGGGACTGTCTAGGTTTGCCAGGCCGAGATACGAGAGCGTCACCTCGATGCCGATGGAGAAGAGGAAGCCGCTGATGACATCCGCCAGCATAAAGGGAATGATAAAGGGCAGATGCTCGCGAATCACGATCTTGACGGTGCTCATGCCGCTGAACACGGCCGTATGCGTGAAATCGCGCTCGCGCAAGCTCAAAATCTGCGCGCGGTAACGCTTTGAGGGATAGGCCCAGTCCAGCAAGCCGATAAGAATGCCGAGCGAATATATCGTCAACTGGCCGCGCAGAATGGCGCCGATTAATATGAGCAAAGGTAATCGCGGAATCACGATCACACTCTCGACGATGGATTGCGTAACCCGGTCGAACGTCCCGCCAAAGTAACCCGAGACCATGCCCAGGACGACGCCGATGCCGCGCCCGATTAGCACCGCGATAACGGAAATGATTAGCGTGTTGCGAACACTGAAGGTCAACATCCAGAATACGTCTTGACCCTGCGATGTCGTGCCGAAGATAAAGTCAGCCGAGGGCGGTTGGTTGCGTTTGACTTTGCGCCGCAGCTTGTCTTCTTCATAGGGCGAAAATGCCGACAGCACCAGCATGACCACCACCAGCAGCAGGATGAGCGATCCGACGCGAAACGAAGGGCTGAACTTGAACAGGTCTCGAATAGTTGTAAACAAAGCAGCCTCTCCTAACGCAGACGCACGCGCGGATCGAAGACGGGATAGAGCAGGTCGATGAGGAGCGACGCGGTCGCGATGCCGACGATCGACAACAGAGTGATGCCCATAATGACATTGTAGTCGCCGTTATAAATGGCGTTATAAGTGACGAAGCCGATGCCGGGATAAGCGAAGAGCACCTCGGTGATCAGCGCGCCTTCAAAGATCGCGCCCAGCGACAGCGCCAGATCCGTCACCTGCGGCAGCATGGTATTGCGCGCGACATAGAATAGAATAATTTTGCGTTTGGGCACGGCCGCAAGCTCGGCATACTGCACATAATCGCTGGCGATCTCGGTGGTCGTCAAAGACTTGGCCATGATGAAACGGAAGGCGGTCGCGCCGATGACGATCGAAAGCCCGGGCAGAAAACCAAAATAAAGCAGCGTACTGATGTATTCCCAAGTGAGCGCCGGATCCCCGCGCGAGCCGCCGACAAGCGGGAACCATTTTAACCAGGCGGCAAATATGAGGATCAAAATGAAGGCAATAATCAAATATGGCACCGGATACACGGTTACCACGACGCGCTCAAGCCCCTGCGCCCAACGCCGATCATGGTAATATCCGGCCAGCGCGCCCAGCAGCACTCCCGCAGTCCACGAGATAGCCGTTGCCACGCCCAATAGCCCAATCGTCCAAGGCAAAGCTACGGCAATAACATCGGAAACCGGCCGCGGAAAATTGCCGAAGGAAGGACCGAGATCGCCTTGCAGCAGCCGGCCCCAATAAGCGATGTACTGCTCAGGCAAGGTCTTGTCCAGACCGTAGAGCGCCATCGTCGATTCCCGCATGGAGGCGAAGGCTTCGGGATTCATCGACTGAAAGGCGGTCATGCGCGCCAGCATCTCGTCAACCGGATTGACCGGCGAAAGGCGCGGAATCAAAAACGTGGCCGAAATACCAATGAAAACAACCAGAAACCACTGAAGGATGCGCGGCAAGATGTAAGTTTTCAGCAGATTCATTCGCTAACCTTTTCAGCACTTGCAGACTCTGTAGGGGCGTTTCGCTGAGACGCCCCTACAAATTCGCAAATGCGCGCGGGCGAGCCGTGGCTCGCCCACACAACAACTTAGGTTACGAAGTCGGCGTCAGGTTCTGGATGGCGAACTTGCCGCCCATGAACCAGTACAAGGGCTGATAGTTCGGGTTCTCGGATGTCGGGAAACCGGTCCAGTACTTCTCATCCCAGGTGACGAACTTCTTGAAGGCGATGGTGGTGATGTCGAGCATGTTCTCGACCCAGTGCTTGACAAACTCATGCGCCAGGGCGAGGTTCTCCGCCTCTTGCGCAACCGGGTTGACGCCTTCCATCGCGTCAATCAGCTCGTCCAGAACCGTCTCCTGCTGGCGGCGCAGCGAGTTGCCGCCGAGCGGATTGTAGTCTTCGCCGCTGGGCGCGTAGTACTTGGAGTGGTAGCCGCGCACGTTGGGCCACATATCGCCGGAGGCCAGCGCGAAGCTCTGCCAGGGCGTGCTTACCTCGAAAGCGCCGACGCGGTGATTCTGGGTCCAGGTGCTGCGGTCGAGCGTGATGAAATTCACGTCAATGCCGAACTCCGACCACATGTCGGCCGCGGCTTGGCCCATACGGTAGGCGTCGTTCTCGCTCGGGTCCGACTGGATATCCAGCGACCAAACCTCGCCCTCGGGCGTCAGCCACTGACCGCTGCCATTGCGACTCAAGCCAGCTTTCATCAGCAGCTTGGCGGCCGCGTCGGTGTCGAACTTCCACCAGCCGCTGCCGAATACTTCGCGCGGCGTTCCGGGTACGGTGTGGCCATAATCTTCCGCCCAAGCGGCGATCTGATCAGGCACGGTGGGATCGTAGGGGTTGTACATTTCGCCATCGCCCAGGTCGATCTGCAGGTCGATCAGCCACTGTTCCAGCGGAACGTGATAGAGCTCGTAGAGCTTAGGCGTTGGCGGAATGTTGAAGGGCGTTACCTTGGCGATGCCGCCGATGTATTCGGTCTGCAATTCGACGATGTTGATCGCCAGCGCCAGCGCCCAGCGCACGTCCTTGTTTGCCACCAGCGGGTCGCCTTCAAGGTTGAACGACATCGCGCGGCTGCTGACTTCGTTGGGATAGGCCCAGGGGAAGGCAGTGAACCAACTGCGGGCGGTCGGCGTGGTGTCCAGCGTCGTTTCGAAGGATTCGATGTCGACGTCAAAGTAGACGTCCAGCTCGCCGCGGGACATGGCGATGGCTTTCTTGATGTTCTCGTTGCCGTACCAAATGCCCAGGGCATAAGGAGGACCGGAACCGCCTGTGATGATGCCCGCCAGCGAATTCTCCGGATCTTCACGGCGCTGGAATAACTGCCAATAGCCATTCTCATCCCAGTCGATCGGCAAGTAGTTGCCCAGGACAACCATGTCTTCGGCTTCCCAATACCAATCGGTGAGGCTCTCGCCTTCGGCCAGGTTGGCTTCAACCTCGGCGACCACGTGGCTCGGCATCATGTAAATGCCGTTCCAGCGCGATTCGAAGAGGGTGTGGAAGCGCGGGTTCGAGCGGCCCAGCGTGAATTTGACGCTGTAGTCGCCAGTCTTCTCGACCTCGGCGCCGAAGTCATCCAGTTGCACCGACCAGCCGCCTTGCGTACCGCCCGGGTAGCTGTTCTTCAGCGCGTTAATGGTGAAGACGACATCGTCGGCGTTGAATTCTTCGCCGTCGGACCAGAGGACGCCTTGACGCAAGTCGACCGACATCTCGGTGAAGTCATCGTTGTATACCGGGTCGGCTGCAGCCAGAGCGTGGATGAATTGACCGGTTTCCTGATCGCGATTCCAGAAGGTCTCGTGCATCAGCGCGTGGAAGAAGGCCGTGTGGATGCCGCTCTTCCAGATATTCCAGTTGGCTTCCGTCGGCAGACGATAAATGCGATCGAAGACCCAGAGGTTCTCGCGCCCGCCAGGCACCTCGACCGGCAGACCTTGCGGCTCCTGGGCGAAGCCGACAAGCGTTGGCAGCGTCAGCAGCGCCAACAATAGCAAAAGTACAACTTTCCTCGCCATAACAAAACTCCTTCACTGAATGGAACGGAAATTCTGGAGCGTCTCATGACGCTCCAACATGCCCTACACAGGCAATCGCAGGCATATAGTAACGCAAATTCCTGTCTTGGCAAGTAATCGGTTAAATTGGTTAGGTATACACTCATAAAATCACAAAGGCGCAACGCACAGGAAAACTCAGTTTATTAGCACATCGCGTCTTGGAAATAGAGAGGTTTTCTCTGTGCGCTCTGCATTATCTGTGTTTAAATCCAGCCGCATATTGTCCAATCCGTAGCGGGGCACAGGCGCCTATGGTAGACTTCCCGCGATTGTAAGGAGAGTAGCGAATGCCCAAAAACCCAAATATCTTGTTGATTGCCATCGATTCCATCCGCGCTGACCACATGTCCTGTTACGGTTACGACCGGCTCACCACGCCATATATTGATCGCTTCGCCCAAGGCGGCGCGCTCTTCGAAAACACCTTCAGCCCGCATATTCCCACCACACCCGCCTACGCCTCCATGCTCACCGGGCTGGACTGTTTCGGCACCCAAGTGGTAGCGCTGCGGCATCAGGGTCCCCTGCGCGCGGAAGTGCCGACCGCGGCTGAGATCTTCCGCCGCTACGGCTACAATACCACCTGCGTCGGCTTCCCGGGCAATCCCAGCTCGCGCGGATTCGACAACTACATCGAGTACGCCGGCTGGGGCAGCTTCGCTCAGGGACGCAGCACAAAGGCGCAGAATCTGAACGATGTGACCCTGCCCGAGTTGGAACGGCTCGACGCCGAAGACAAGCCCTGGTTCGTCATGCTGCGCCATATGGACCCGCATGCCCCTTACCTGCCGCCCGCGCCTTACGAGCGTATGTTTTACCACGGCGACGAATGCGACCCGAACAATCGCTCAATGGACCCGGTGCTGGAATTCAAACCCTTCGCCACCTTCTACAAATCCTGGATGCCGCCCGGTATTTCCGACAAGGACTACATCATCGCGCAATACGACGGCGCCATCGCCTACATGGACGCCTGCATCCAGTCCATCTTCACAGCGCTGGATAGCATGGGAATCGCCGACAATACCATCATCGCGCTGAATGGCGACCACGGCGAGACGCTTTACGATCACGAATTGTGGTTCGACCATCATGGCATCTTCGACAATGTCCTGCACGTCCCGCTCATCATTCGCTATCCGGGCGCGGTACCCGCCGGCCAACGCGTCAGCGG
This sequence comes from Chloroflexota bacterium, assembly GCA_011523515.1. Taxonomy (GTDB): domain Bacteria; phylum Chloroflexota; class Anaerolineae; order Aggregatilineales; family Phototrophicaceae; genus UBA6055. The sequence continues at coordinate 28,717 of WTGO01000050.1, read as the reverse complement.
TTTCAATCAGCACAAAGACTTGCTGCCCACCCTGCTCGACCTGGCCGGCCTGGCGGATCAAGCGGAAACGGACGGCCACCAGTTCGACGGCGAAAGCCTGATGGCGATGGTCAAGGGCGATGCGGCTTCCTTTGATAGCGAGTTTTACATCAGCGAATGCACCTGGATGCGCAAGCATGGCTGGCGTACGCCCGGCTGGAAACTGATGATCGCGCTGGAGCCGGACTTCCACTTCAAACCGGAAGTCGAGCTATTTAACCTGGTGGAAGACCCGAACGAAGACCACAATCTCGCCGACGAACGGCCCGATGTAGTGGCAGCGCTGCGTGAACGTATGGAAGCCTGGATCGTCAAACGCGAAGCCGAAACCGGCTTTACCAATCCCATGCTGACACAGGGCGACTGGCACGGCGCCAAGGGCATGGGCGCCTTCAAAACATCGCAGCAAGCCTACGACACCTTATACCTTGGCGACCTGGACAGAGCGATCAAGCTTCAGGCGCAATCCCGCGAGGAAGAATAGCCGCCGCAATCGTTCGCAGCGGCGACTTGATCAGTTACCCGCCCATAGGGATTTCGTAGGGGCGACCCGATGGGTCGCCCGTCAAATCAAAGGAGACCCAAAACATGACCCTACGCGTAGCCATCGTTGGAATGGGTGGCATCGGCAACAATCATGGCCGCTGTTACACCAACCACCCGGATGCGAAGGTCGTCGCCGTCTGCGACATCTTGCAGGAGCGCTCTGACAAGGCGGCCGAGGCCTTTGGCTGTCAGGGCTTCTACTCGGTGCAATCACTGCTTGACAGCGGCGTAGAATTCGACGCGGCCAGTGTGACAACTGCCGGCATCGAAAACGGCGGAGACCATTACGCGCCGACCATGCAACTGCTGCGCGCCGGCTATCCCGTCCTGGGCGAGAAGCCAATCTCGAACAGCGTCGCCGAAGCCGAAGAAATGGTGGCGCAGGCGGCGGAAAAGAATCTGCGCTATGGCATCAACCTCAATCACCGCTTTACGCCGGCGGCGGAGCTGGCGAAAGATTGGGTGCTGCGGGGACGCCTGGGCGAAGTCAACATGATCGACATGACGATGTGGATCAACAACCCCAACGAAACCTCGCCCCACTTCCACATGCGCGCCCTGCACCCGCATTCGCTCGATGTCATGCGCTATTTCGCTCAATCCGACGTGACGCAGGTGCATGCGATATTCAAGAAGGGCAAGGGGCGCAAGATCTGGTCCAACGTTCAGGTCAACCTGCTCTACGAGAACGGCATCATCGGACATCTGCGCGGCAGCTACGACGGCAACTTCGGCGCCACCAGCATGGGCGGCGGCTCCTACGGCCTGGAGACCCTGGATGTCTTCGGCTCGGACGGGCGAATTTTCCTGCGCGACGCCTGCGAAGAACTCACCTTCTATCCCCGTTTCGAGGGCCAGATGGAGCGACACGAGAATTACGGTGGCATGAGCCACTTCGGCGAGACTTTCCAGAGCCGCATCGGCCACTGGGTGGATCAGAACCTGGCGCAAGTAGCGCCGGACAAAATCGACGCCTCGGGCGCCGACGCGCTGCACGTTCAACGCATCATCGAGGCTGCTATCGAATCCTGGGATAGCGGAACGGTCGTCTCGCTGTGATCACGATCATCGGCCGCGGCCACAGCGGTACGCGAGCGATTTCCCATACGCTATACGCCTCAGGCGTGTATATGGGCCAAACGCTGAATCCCTCGGGCGATCTGGTGCCGGCTTTCGCTATGTACGACGCCTGCCGCATCTTCGCGCGCTACGTCAAGTGGAATGGCGACCTGAGTTGGGATTTCAGCCGCGCCCTCGGGACCGAGATTCCGCCGGTTTTCATTAGAAACTTTAATCGCTACCTGGAATCGGTGCTGAATCACAGTCGCCCGCTTAAGGGCTGGAAAGTGCCCGAAACCACGCTGGTTTTTCCCTGGCTTACGCGAATGTATCCCGATATGCATTACATCTTCTGGGTTCGCAACCCGCGCGACTGCATTATCGGCTCGCACAAGACAGACGACATGCGCGACTTCGGCATACTGTATCCCGAAACCACCGACGAGCGCTTGCGCCGCGCCGTCTCCTGGAAATACCAGTATGATCTGGTCAAGGCGTCACCCAGGCCCAAACGCTGGATTGAAGTGCGCTTTGAAGATTTCGTCACGAAACAAGAGGAAACGCTGCAACGGCTGGAAGCCTTCCTGGGCATTCCGCTGGCGCGCATCGTCATGCGGCAAGACACCATCAACCGCTGGCAGTGCGACGAGGGCGTGAATTATTTCGACTTTCTCGAACCCGCCATGCGCGAGTATGGCTACGAGATTCCACAGCCGTTGGCATCTGTAGGAGCGGCACGGTGAGTCGCCAGCCAAATAGGGATAAACAATGCCATTACGTGTAGCGGTTATCGGCTTGGGCCCCATCGGCAATCTTCATGCCAAGCTCTACGCGCAAGACGAATTGGCGGATCTGGCCGGCGTTTGCGATGTCATTCCGGAGCGCGCCGACCAAGCGGCCGGGCTACATGGCGTCCCAGCCTTCTACGATGTCGAGTGTATGCTGCGCGACCTGGCCCCCGATGTCGTCAGCGTAACCACCGGCGGTTTCGAAAACAGCAGCGATCACTATTTGCCTACCATGCAGGCGCTCTCAGCCGGCTGCCATGTGCTGGGCGAGAAACCCATCTCCAACGAGATTCCGCCTGCCGAAGCCATGGTGGCCAAGGGACGCGCGATGGGACTTTGCTACGGCATCAACCTCAACCACCGCTTCACGCCCGCCGCGCGCCTGGCAAAATCCTGGGTGGATGAGGGGCGGCTGGGTAAACTGCTCTTCGTCAACATGGCCATGTGGATTATGAACCCGGCCGAGACCTCGCCCTACTATCATATCAAGTCGCTGCACCCGCATACGGTGGACGTCATGCGCTATTTCTGCGGCGACATCGAGGCGGTGCATTGCTTCGGGACGAAGGCGCCGGGCCGCCAAATCTGGTCGACGGCGCAATTCAGCTTCCGCTTCCGCAACGGCGCGGTCGGCGCGCTGACCGGCAGCTACGACATCGAGCGCGGCCATCCCATGGAGCGCTGCGAAGTCGCGGGCACGGGCGGCCGCTTCGTGCTGGACGATATGTGGCGCGAGCTGACGCTCTACCCGGCCGGCGACCTGCAAAAGACCGTCTATACCGATCCGCTCTTCGGCGGCTTCCACAATTTCGAGAATACTTTCCGCGAGCGTATCCACTGCTTCTTGCGGCAAGTGAGCGATGGCGTGGCGCCGGAGGACATCGACGGCAGCGCGGCCGAGGGCCTGGCGGCGCAGAAGGTGCTGGCGGCGGCGATCGAGTCGCTGGAGACGGGGCGGGTGGTGTATGTTCAGCCTAACATTAGTCGAGTGGAGGCATGACATGGCAAACTGCTCATATTGTGGGAAACCTGCCGGACCAAGTAACAATTCGCATAATGAGTGCATAAAACTTCATGTTTCAGGTGAACACTGGATAACGGCTATGATTGGTGCGTTTGTAGCCAATGAGCGGAAGACACAAGAATTAAAACGAGCAATAGATTTGGTTGCACAGATGAGTTACATCGGCGCCAATGCTCTGCGTCCCCTTATACTGGATGGATGGAAACAAGCTGTCGAGCAGGCGCTACAAGACCATGTGCTTACCATTCAAGAAGAAAGAGCTCTGTACCAAATTGCGAGACAGTTCATGTTGTCGGATGATGAAATGAAAAAAGACGGAGTGATTTCACGCGTCGACAAAGCAGTGATGATTCGAAATATTATGCAAGGAGCGATTCCCGAGTTTCCAATTGACGATTTAAGATTACCGTTCAATTTGCAGAAATCTGAGAAAATTGTTTGGCTATTCGCGGAAGTGGACTACTACGAGCAGCAGAAGCGAACGCGATATATGGTTGGATCAAAAGAAGTCAGTGCCAGTACAGCGTTGGCTCTGTATCTCAAAACGACTGAAGTAAGCGCCGAGGTAATCGAAAGTGAAGAATCTGTAAAAGTTGACAGAGGGATCTTGGGAGTGACTACAAAGCACATTTACTTCGCAGGATCCAAAAAGAGCATAAGAATACACTACAGCGACATTGTTTCATTCAAACATTATTCTGATGGCTTTGGCGTGGTCCACGACACCCCTCAAGCGTCACCCCAAGAGTTCGTAACTGACGACGGCTGGTTTGCATATAACCTTGTTACAAATCTTGCCAGAAGGGTCTAGACCAATAGACAACATAAAGGTAGTTCCCGAAAGGAAGAAACATAACCATGAAACTCGGAGCAAACTCACTATTATTCGGCAGTTGGGATATGGAGACCGCCTTCAAGTACCTCAAGATGGCGGGCTATGACGGCATTGAGATGTCGGCCATTGACGCCATGAGCCAGCACCTCGTCTTGTCGCGCTGGCAAGAATGCGCGCCGGAGATCCTGCGCCTGTCCAAGGAATACGACCTGGAACTGCTGGCGATGGAGCAGTCGTCGCGCGATCCCGACTTGATGGAGCGCGCCATGCAGGCCGCGGTCGAAACCGGCATCCCCATCATCAATGTCGGCCCCGGCGGGGTAGCCGATGACGAATCGACCTACCAGCAAGTACTAGATGAACTGGGGGCGCTGGTGCAGCGAGCCGAACATTACGGCGTCATGCTCTGCGCCAAAGCGCATGTCGGGCAGTACGTCTACAACACGCCGACCAGCCTAAAAGTCTTGCAGGATATCACTTCGCCCAATTTTGGCCTGGACATGGACCCCTCGCATATCCACCGCGCCGGCGAGAACCCGGTCGAAGCCATCGCAGCCGTGATCGATCGCATCAAGCACGTCCACATCCGCGATTGCAAAGGCACGCAGCAGGGACCGGGCGCGCCGGAAGATCAAGCCAACGGCCGCGGCGATATCGACCTGGTCGGCTATATCCGCGTATTGCACGACCACGGCTATACCGGTCCGCTCAATCTGGAAGTGATCGGCACCAAGGCGCAGGGCCACAGTCTCGAACAATGCTGCATCATCGGCGCTGAAGCGCGCGGGCACATGCAAGCTTGCTTGCAAGCCGCCGGCGCCCGCTAGCGCGCCTTGTCAATGCTGGTGTAGGGGCGAACCTTGGCTCGCCTACAAAGGAATACGGCATGCAATTCCAAACATCTGATACACAGATTGAAGCAGCCTACCAGCTGGCGCAGGAACGCTACGCCGCTTTGGGTGTCGATACGGCGGCCGCGCTGGAGCAGCTGCGGAGAGTCGCGATCAGCCTGCACTGCTGGCAGGGCGACGATGTAGGCGGATTTGAAGACCCGGAGCGCGGGCTCAGCGGCGGCATCATGGCGACCGGCAATTATCCCGGCAAAGCGCGCAATATCGACGAGCTGCGAGGCGACCTCGATAAAGCCTACAGCCTGATTCCCGGCGATCATCGCCTGGCGCTGCACGGCTCCTACCTCGATAGCGCGTCCAAAGTGCCGCGCGACGAATTGAAGCCGGAGCATTTCGCTTCCTGGGTCGACTGGGCCAAAGCCAATAACCACGGTCTGGATTTCAATCCCACGTTTTTCTCGCACGACCTGGCGGACGACGGCTTTACGCTTTCGCATGCCGACGCCGGCATTCGTCAATTCTGGATTGACCACGCCATTGCCACGCGCCATATCAGCGCTTTTTTCGGCCGCGAACTAGGCACGCCATCGGTCAACAATGTCTGGATTCCCGACGGCTACAAGGATATGCCCGCTGACCGACTGGGCCCGCGCCAGCGCCTGCTGGAAGCGCTCGATGAGATCTTCGCCGAAGAGCTGGACCCGGCGCACAACCTCGATGCCATCGAATGCAAGCTATTCGGTCTGGGCTCGGAGAGCTATGTCGTCGGCTCGCACGAGTTCTACCTCGGCTACGCTGTCTCCCGCCAGAAGCTGCTCTGCCTGGATGCCGGCCACTTCCACCCGACCGAGACCATCGCCGACAAACTCTCCTCCATTCTGCTCTACGTGCCTGAGATTTTGCTGCACGTCAGCCGCGGCGTACGCTGGGACAGCGACCACGTCGTGACACTCAGCGACGATCTGCAGGCGATCATGCAGGAGATCGTCCGCAGCGATGCGCTGGAGCGCGTGCACATTGGCCTGGACTTCTTTGACGCGAGCATCAATCGCATCGGCGCCTGGGCTATCGGCACGCGCAACGCCTGCCGCGGCTTGCTAATGGCGCTGCTGGAGCCGCGCGATCTGCTGCGGGCTTATGAGAATGAAGGCGACTTCACCGGCCGCCTCGCGCTGCTGGAAGAGTTGAAAGGCCTGCCCTTCGGCGCGGTCTGGGATTACTATTGCCGCGCGCAGGAGGCGCCGGTCGGTATGGCCTTCATGGACGAGATCCGCGACTACGAGCGAACGGTTCTGTCACAGCGGGCTTGACGACGGCGGATCCGACCTCGTGTGAAATTTTTAGGGGCGAGCGACGGGAAGTGTCTACGCGACCCATTGGCTCGCCCTTATCGCGTCAACCGACTATCCCTATACTTGCTGAATTAACGATGGCCTTGCGCATGATACAGGAGCCCCCATGCAACTGTTTAATCCCTCCGAATACCGCCACGTCACCTACTTGTGGGACGACCGCCACGCCGCTTCTCTGGACCCGGTCGAGCGACTGGTCTATCGCTCCAACTTGCTCGGCGCCGACCAGCGCATCACCAATACCGGCGGCGGCAATACTTCGAGCAAAATCCGGCAAGCCGATCCGCTGACGGGCGCGGACGCCGATATCATGTTCGTCAAAGGCTCGGGCGGCGACCTGCGCACCAGCCAGCGCGAAAACTTCGCCTCGCTTTACATGGACAAGCTGATGCAGCTGCAAGACGTCTATAACGCCGCCGCGACCAAGGGCGTCAAGACGCCGATTGAAGATGCCATGGTCGGCATGTACCCTCACTGCGTCTACAACTTGAATCCGCGCGCCAGCTCAATCGACACGCCGCTGCACGCCTTCATCCCCTTCCGCCATGTCGATCACACCCATCCCAACGCCGTCATCGCTATCGCCGCATCCAAAAACGGACGGGCGCTGACCCGCGAGATTTACGGCGACGTGGTCGTCTGGGTCGACTGGCAGCGGCCCGGCTTCGACCTGGGTTTGGTCTTGCAAGAGACGATTGCGGACCATCCCGGCTGCATCGGCATCGTACTGGGCGGCCACGGCTTAATCAACTGGGCCGACGACGACAAGGCCTGCTACGACTTGTCGCTGACCCTGATCGAGATGGCGGCGCGACATCTGGAAGCGAACGACCAGGGCAGCGCGGCTTTTGGCGGCGCGAAGACCACGAACATCAGCGACGGCGAACGGAAAGCGCTGCTGGCCGAGATCCTGCCGCATTTGCGCGGCATGGTTTCAGACGAGAACCGCTTCATCGCCACCGTGCAAACCGACGCCGACATCTTGAGCTTCTCCAACAGCGCCGACGCCGCGCGCCTGGCGGAGCTGGGGACGTCCTGCCCCGATCATTTCCTGCGCACCAAGATCAAGCCGCTCTATGTCGACTGGGATCCGACCGCCTCAGACACCGCGACGCTGCTGGATAAGTTGGGGAGCGGCATCGCCCAATATCGCCAAGACTACGCCGCTTATTATATGGCATGCAAACGCCCGGGCAGCCCGCCCATGCGCGATGCCAATCCGACGGTGATATTGATTCCAGGTTTGGGCATGATCGCCTTTGGCAAAAACAAGAGCGAATCGCGCGTCACCGCAGAGTTCTACAACTGCGCCGTCGCCGTGATGCGCGGCGCTGAGGCGGTCGGCGGCTATGTGGCGCTGCCGCGGCAAGAAGCCTTCGACATTGAATACTGGGCACTGGAAGAAGCCAAGCTGCGCCGCATGCCGCCGGAGAAGAAGCTGGCGCGCAAGGTCACTGTCGTCGTCGGCGCGGGCAGCGGCATCGGCCTGGCGACTGCTCAGCGCGTGGCGGCGGAGGGCGTCCATGTGGTCTGCGCCGACCTGAACATCACGGGCGCGCAGGCGACAGCTGACGCCCTGACGGAAACATACGGACAGGGCATCGGCGTGGCCGGCTCGGGCATTTCCGGCTGCGGACCCGCCATCGCCGCGCAAGTCGATATCACCTCGGCCGAGAGTGTAAAAGCGCTGCTGGAAAAGGCCGTGCTCGCATACGGCGGCGTTGACGACATTATCGTGACCGCCGGCGTCTTCTTCACACCCGACGCCGATGGCGGCAATTCCGCCGAGCAATGGCGTACATCCTTCGAAGTGAATGTGCGCGGCGGCTACGAGGTCGCTCAGGGCGCGCGCCCAATTTGGCAGGCGCAGGGTTTGCCCGCTGCGCTGGTGTTGACGACGAGCGTCAATGGCGTGGTGGCCAAGGCGGGTTCCATCGCCTACGACACCAGCAAAGCCGCCGCCAACCACCTGGTGCGCGAGCTGGCGATAGAGCTGGCGCCGCTGGCGCGCGTAAACGGCCTGGCGCCGGCCACAGTCGTCAAAGGCAGCAGCATGTTCCCGCGCGACCGCGTCATCAATTCGCTGATCAAGTACGATCTGGATTACAGCGTGGACGAAGACACGGAGACCTTGCGCGCGCGCCTGGCGGAGTTCTACGCGCAGCGGACGCTGACCAAAGCGCCTATCAGCCCGGAAGACCAAGCCGAAGTGGCCTACCTGCTGATCACCGATGCCTTCAGCAAGACGACCGGGCAGATCATCAACGTTGACGGCGGCCTGACCGAGGGTTTCTTGCGCTGAGGTATCAACCACAATTCATAAGAACTATAGGAGCTTGAACTTGAGATTCTCAGAATTACTTTCACGAGCAGATGATGAAACGCTTCAGCTTCTTCTAGGACAAGCGCCCATGAAGCTGCTATTGACCCTCGATCGTCAATTGTCTACTCCGCAACGGTTGCGTAACCTGATTCTTCAAATCTACTCGGCAGAGGGCTTACTGCTTTCTTCCGAGAAAAGACAGATCCTATTTGATCTATTGCCAAAAGAAAGCGCAGAGTTTCTTCATAACGTTCTTGGCCTGCCGCGAAATGGGAATACGTACAGTGAGTTGAAACTCGCGCGATTCAGACAAGGGTCTGAACGCGAGCGGGCACTGTTTGACTTTTTTGGTTTGAGTGTACCTTTGCTTGAAGTTCGCGAACAAACACCGGCAACGCGAATCGGCACCGGGCAATATTCTCTGTTTGCGCATCAACGCGCTGCTGCTCGTGATGTAATTCACGCCTTGGAAGAAAATCCAAATCGTGTAGTGCTGCATATGCCCACAGGTGCTGGCAAGACGCGAGTCGCGATGAGCGTAATCGCCGACCATTTGCGCAAACACGAACCAACCCTTGTAATTTGGCTTGCTAACTCAGAGGAGTTATGCGAGCAATCGGCATCTGAATTTGAAAGAGCATGGGGATGTCTGGGCAACAGAGACGTTGGAGTATATCGGTTTTGGGGTAATCGTGAGCTATCGCTTGATAGTGTGCATGATGGGCTGCTCATTGGCGGCCTAGCGAAAATGTACAGTGCAACTAAGCAGAAACTCGAATTCATCATGGAACTGGCAGGACGTACGTCGCTTGTGGTAATTGATGAGGCCCACTCTGCAATTGCAGAAACGTACCAACTCATTCTAGATACGCTCGTCAAGATGCCGCACCCAAATCCAGGTTTGCTAGGACTAACAGCAACGCCTGGCAGAACTTGGACAGATATAGAAATTGACGAAGAACTGTCCAAGTTTTTTGCCCGCCGAAAGGTCGCGCTTCAGATTGACAACTATCGCAATCCAGTTGATTATCTGGTTGACGAGCAGTACTTGGCTCGCGTTCATTATTCTCCTCTCTACCACGATGGAGGAGCCAAGATTTCGGATGCCGACATACGGAAAGTTCGGGATAGTTTCGATATACCGGACAGTATCTTGAAACGTCTTGCCGAGGATGAATTAAGAAACCTCGCAATCATTTCACGACTAGAGGTACTCGCGAAACATCACAAGAGAATTCTGGTATTCGCTGCTACTGTAACACATGCCGATGTGTTAGCTGCTGTCTTGCAAATGAAAGGGTACGATGCAGAATCTGTAACTGCTAAGACTCCACAGATACAACGCTCTCGAATGATTGAGAGATACAAACAAGATACCCCAGAAGTTAGAATACTTTGCAACTTCGGCGTATTGACGACGGGCTTTGACGCTCCTTTGACAAGCGCCGCACTCATTGCTCGGCCGACAAAATCCCTTGTGCTATACAGTCAAATGGTGGGCCGGGCGATACGGGGACCAGAAGCCGGGGGAAACTTAAGCGCTGAAATCGTTACAGTAGTCGACTATAATTTTCCAGGCTTCGAAAGCGTAGCCGAAGCATTTAATAACTGGGAAGATATTTGGGAGTAAAAATGGCAAGTCATGACATCGTTCCGACACATCTGATCGTAAACGCATTGCGTGACAGTGGCTACAAAAACACGGCCTATGCAATTGCAGAATTGATGGACAATGCAATTCAGGCCGGCGCATCTAGTGTCGAACTCCTATGTGGGGAAAGAGTTGAAAGACTTAGTCATCGTTCTCGAACTCGCATAAATGAAATTGCTGTACTTGACAATGGCAGTGGGATGGACGCCGCAGTTTTGCAGATGGCACTGCAATTTGGGAACGGTACGCGACTTCATGATTATAGCGGAATCGGGCGTTTTGGAATGGGGCTGCCTAGCTCGTCCATATCGCAGGCACGACGCGTTGATGTGTGGACATGGCAAGATGGTCCAGATAGTGCAATCCACACCTATATTGATATTGGAGAAATTGAGTCCGGAGAACTCCAGCAAGTACCAGTGCCGTCTACAAAGCCAATTCCAAACATTTGGCGCGAAGTCGGAAAAACATTTGAAGAGTCAGGCACTCTTGTGGTTTGGACATCACTTGATCGTATCATTTGGCGCACTGCTAAAGCCATCATAGACAATTCTGCACTATTGATTGGACGAATGTATCGATACTTCTTATGCAACAATAAGGTGCAGATTCGACTAGCGTCTTTTGACATGGATGTAACTTCCAGCCAGCGAAGAAACAATGAGAAATACGCTCTTCCCAATGACCCTCTCTACTTGCTTCCCTATACTTCATGCCCGGCACCTTGGCATAGTGCCCCTATGTTCGCACAACATGATTTTCAGAATACGGAATTCCCGATCAAGTTTCGTGGAGAGGTTCACACCGTCAAAGTCAGATTCTCATACGCAAAAGAAGAAGCAAGAGCAGGATACAATCCCGGTAGCCAGCCTCATGGTCGCCATGCGAACAACAACAAAGGCGTGTCAATAGTTCGTGCTGGCCGCGAACTCGAATTGGATTCATCTTGGGTTGATGAAACCGCATGGACTCGTGAACGCTGGTGGGGCGCAGAAGTCAGTTTTCCGCCAGCACTAGACGACCTCTTCGGTGTTACAAATAACAAGCAGTCTGCGCGCAACTTTCGTGAATTGGCTAAAGCAGATTTGGATGATGAATTAGTTTCAGGACAAACGTGGACAGCTAAGAAAGAAGAATTAGCCATTGAAGAAGATCCAAGATTACCACTTTTTGAGATAGTCATACATCTAAGAAAACACATATCGACCATTCGCAGACTATTACGAGCTCAGGGCTCAACATCTAAACCAACCCGACATGAAGATGCTACTGCAAGCGCGGAAGTAAAAGGCACACAAGTTACGCGGAAACGAATTGAAGAAGGGCATCGTGGAGAAAGTGACAAACAGGAAAAACAGCAGACACCGACGATACGGCAACAGGAAATTGCTTCGGAACTTATTGAACACGGAACTACGCAAAAGCTAGCCGAGCAGTTGGCAGCTCAAACCGTTGGAAGTGGGCTGAAATACACATTTACCAAGTCTTCCGTTGCAACTCCTGCATTCTTTAATGTGCAATCTCGTGGCGGTGTTGTAATCATTTCATTAAACGTAGATCACCCTGCATATACTCATTTGGTTGAAGTTCTGCAAAAGGACTCCGATTATCTGAATGAAGAAGAAGTAAGAGAAAACTTGTCGAACGCACGCCAGGGTCTAGAGCTACTTCTTATTGCTTGGGCAAGATACGAAGATGAACAAAGCGGTACGAAGCGTGAGCAAACACAAGACGTCCGCTGGGATTGGGGGAGAGTTGCACGGGATTTCCTCTATGAAGAAGAATGAAATGCCGCAACCTAGTTCACCCCCGCCGCTCAAACGTCCGGAAGTAGTTGACCACATCCCAGCGCGCCTCGTCGCCCAGTTCAGCCCCACAGGCGGGCAAGCCGCGCCAGCCGGACACAACCGCGTCGTAGAGAAAGTCGTCCCGCGCTGAAGCCAGCCGATTGCGCAACGCGCGGAAATCAGCCGACTCCCCCTGCCAGACCAGGCAGTGCTCCCGGTAGAGCGCCTCGCCGCGGTCCAGTGAAGCGGCAACGGGCAATACGCTGTTGACGGCTGTGGGCGGCGGATTCAGCGTCAGCGCATATTCGCGCCGCCTCTCGCCCAGCATCAGCGCGCCGCCGACCATGACGCCGACTGACACGACCACCGCCGCGCTAGCGATGAGCAGGCTGGCCGGCGTAAGCTGCAGCGCTGCCAAGGCGCGCTGGACCCGCCCGGCTGACCAGGCGACCAACACGCCGGCGATGCTGAGCAAGACGACAACATGAATCACTTGCGGCTGCCGCGATTGCTGAACGGCGGCGGCAGCGCTGATCTCCCAGGCCAAGGCGGCGCGACTGATTGTCCCGTCCGGCTCGACCACATCCAGCAGCGACCACCAGAGGCCGGCTCGGTCGATCTCGTCGCCAGCGCTCACGTACAAGCCGTCCTCTACGTGCTCCGCGGCTTGCCAGACGCTGCGAATATCGCGCTGCGGGTCGACCAACTGCATATAGACTTTAACATCGCTCGCGGACGAGCCGGCGCGCGTTACGACGGTGTCGTAGGTGTTGACGCCGGGCCCGCCCGGGATGATGGACGTGCTCAGGCTGAGCTCACCTAATGAAATGGTGGTTTGCGGGGCCGCGACATCGGCCCGCGGCAATGCGGGCTGCGGAATCGGCGTGGCGCTCAACCAGGCTACCGCCAGCAGAGTAAGCAGCAGCAGCGCGACCTCCAGCCGCAGCAGACTCCCGTCCGCCAGTCCAGCGCGCAGGCGAAAACGCGCCGCCAATTGCGGACGCAACGCGATATGCTGCCAGCCGCCAAGTATGAGGACCGGCGCCGCCAGCAGCAGCTTGATGCCCAGCGTCCGCCCGTAATTACTGTTGACATCGGCCGGGCTCACGAAATAATTGAGCGCGTTATACACGCCGCTCAGTATCACCAGCGCCACCAGGGGCAGCATGATGCGCGAGAAGCGCAGCAAGACCGCCCGCAGCGCCCGCGCTCTCCCCTCTGCGTCGTAGGGCGCCAGCGCGGTCGGCAGCAGCAGCGCCAGCGCCAGCGCGCCGCCCAGCCAGAAGGCGACCGCCAGGGCGTGCAGCCAATCGACGGCGATGGCCACCCAAGGCAGCAGCGGCGACCCGGCCGCGTGGCCGGTCACCATGGACAAGCCGATGAAAATGGCGCCCAGCCAGGGCAGACCGCGCCAGATGCCGGCCGCCAATTGCGGCATCAGCGCGCGATAATACTCAGCTACGAATAGCAGCACAGCGCAAAAGATTAGCAGCACAATGCGAAAGGTCCAGATATCGCCGAAGCGCGAGCCGATGAGCGCGACTCGCCAGAGATTCTGATGCAAGACTTGCGCGGCATCCGTATTAAAGAAGGCCATCGATTGCTGCAACAAGCCGATCAAATTGGCTGTAAAGGCCAGAATGACAGCGGCGATCAAGCAGCCTTTCAAGCGACGCATCACGCGCGGAGGCAAGCGGCCTTGATTGCTGCCCCAAGCCGGAATCAGCACCGCCGCGTAAAGCATTGACGCGCCGAAAAAGAGGAAATTCGCCAGACTTAGCAGCGCGCGCCACCATGCTTCCAGCGGGATGGCGCTGTCAGCAGCTTGGCTTCCGCTGACGCCGCCGACTTCCTCACCGACGAAGAAGACACGGCTCTCGGCGATGACGTGGCCGTCGCTGGCGAAGGCCGGGCGCAATTCAACCACGTAGGCGCCGTCGGGCAAGACCGCCGGAACGCGCAGCGTCAGCAAGGCGTGATTCGCCTCGTCGACGCCGCCGCTGGCGATGACGCCGCCCGCTTGGTCGCGCAGATGGATCTCGCTGAAGCGCGGCTCCAGATCTTCGCTGAACCAGTACTGCAGACGCGTCGGCGGACGTTCCAGGGCGCTGCGGTCGGCGGGTATGGCGCGCACGATATAGCCGTGAGCACCTGCCGCAGGAGCGCTCAGGCACAGCATAAGCAAGATAAGGGCGCGCAGACTACTCAATTTGAACATCCCGCCATTGTAACCGACGGCGCAACGCTTTTGAGCGGGCGCTGCCTCGCTCGGCGCGGACGATAGCCTATTGAAGGACGACGCGACCTTGTTTATGATACGCGCTTGGCAGCCAGTATCGGGAACCAAACAATGCCCGGCGAAAACAGCAGCAACTTCATTACCGACATCATTGATGTGCACAACGAGAGCGCTCGCTTTGCCGGTCGCGTGCATACGCGCTTCCCGCCCGAGCCCAACGGCTATCTGCACATCGGCCACGCCAAGTCGATCTGCCTGAATTTCGGCATTGCCGAGCGCTACGGCGGCCTGTGCAATCTGCGCTTTGACGACACCAATCCCGCCAAGGAAGAGCAAGAATACATCGACGCCATCACCGAAGATGTGCGCTGGCTGGGTTACCAGTGGCAGGATCGCGTGTATTTCGCTTCCGACTATTTTGACCAGCTCTACGACATGGCGGTCGAGTTGATCCGCATCGGCCGGGCCTATGTCGACGAGCTATCGCCGGAACAAATCCGCGAGTACCGCGGTACCCTGAACGAGCCCGGGCGCGAGAGCCCCTATCGCAACCGCCCCGTCGAGGAGAACCTGGCCCTCTTCGAGAAAATGCGCGCCGGCGGCTTCCAGGAAGGCGAAGCGGTGCTGCGCGCGAAAATCGATATGTCCAGCGGCAATATCAATATGCGCGATCCGGTGATGTACCGCATCCTGGATACGCCGCATCCGCGCACGGGCGGCAAATGGAAGATCTACCCCATGTACGATTTCGCCCACGGCCAGTCGGACTCCATCGAGGAGATCACACATTCAATCTGCACGCTGGAATACGAAGATCATCGCCCACTCTACGACTGGTATCTGGATAATATTGAGATCTACCATCCCCAGCAGATTGAATTTGCCCGCTTGAACCTGAGCCATACGGTGCTGAGCAAGCGCAAGCTGATTCGACTGGTCGAGGAAGGCTATGTGCGCGGCTGGGACGATCCGCGCCTGCCGACCATCGCCGGGCTGCGCCGCCGCGGTTATACGCCAGCGGCCATCCGCGACTTCTGTGAGGAAGTCGGCGTGGGCAAGGTCAAAGGCGTGGTCGCCCTGCACAAGCTGGAATACCATATCCGCCAGGACCTCAACAAGACGGCGCCGCGCGTCATGGCGGTCATCAATCCGCTCAAGGTCGTCATTACGAATTATCCCGACGACCAGGCCGAGCTTATGCAGGCCATCAACAATCCCGAAGATGAAAGCGCCGGCACACGCCAAGTTCCGTTCTCCAAGGTGCTTTACATCGAGCGCGACGACTTCATGGAAGACCCGCCGCGCAAATTCTTCCGCCTGGCGCCGGGGCGGGAGGTGCGCCTGCGCTACGCCTACTTCATTATCTGCACCGATGTGATCAAGGACGCGGACGGAAACATCGTCGAGCTGCGCTGCACTTACGACCCGGCCACGCGGGGCGGCGCGGCGCCTGATGGCCGGCGCGTCAAAGCGACATTGCACTGGGTCTCGGCGCCGCATGCCGTCCAAGCCGAAGCGCGCCTGTACGATACGCTGTTCAGCGAGGAATACCCGGAAAACGACCGCGATAAAGACTTCACCGCCTTCGTCAATCCGGATTCGCTGCGGGTGGTCGACCCGATCTACGTCGAGCCGCACGTCGAGACCGCTCAGCCGGGCGATCGCTTCCAGTTTGAGCGCCTGGCCTACTTCGTCGTCGACGAAGAAGCGACGGCCGAAAAGCTGGTATTCAACCGAACGGTCACTTTGCGCGATCAATGGCGCAAGGCGCAGCGGAAAGGCGGCCAACCTGCCAAAAGGAAGCGGCGGCGCAAAGCGCCCCAGCGTTGATCGGCTCGAAACGGTTGTCGCGCGCGCGCAAGTTGGATGCGTATGAGAAAAGGAATGAAGAAAGCGGAATCGACTTGACAGCCCGTTGCCGGCTTTCAATCGTCATTGCACTCCTGCTGCTCGCCGCCGCCTGGACGTCTGCGCAGGGCCAGACTTGTATCGAGCCGGTGGAACTGGCTCTTGAATCGCTGCAAGATAACTGCGCCGAATTGCCTCGCAATGGCCTGTGCTACGCTAACGCGCAGGCCGAAGCCAGCTTTGCGATGGAACAATACGCCGCCGGCTTCAGTGCGCCCGGCGCGCGAGCGCCCCTTTTCGGGCTCGAGACATTGACAACCAGGGCAGATGACGCCCAGTCGAACGATTGGGGCGTCGCCGTCATCAATATCGGCGCGCATTTGCCGCTGACCAGGCCCGGCCCGGGTATCATCGTGCTGCTCGCCGGCGACGCGGCCGTGGTCAACGATGTCGATCCCGCCGATGTCAGGCAAGTGACGGCGCCGCTAAGCACAGTCGCGACCGAAGCCACAGCCCGGTACAAGAATCCGGGCGTGATTCCGGCGCCGGTAGGCAGCCTGGCCGCCGAAGAATTGGTCCTGGTCGACGCCTTCGACAACACCGGCGATTGGCTGCGCGTTGTGAACGCGGGCGAAATCTCCTGGATCGAAAGCGACAAGGTCGTCCGCCTAAACGCCATGGACAACCTGCCGCGGCTGGCTTTGGGCGGCGCTTACGCTATGAAAGCCTTCTCGCTATCCACCGGCACCGCCTATCCCGAATGCAGCGCAGCCGAGTCCTTCGTCGCCATTCAGACGCCGCCGGACCTGCCGGTCAATCTTACTATCAACGGCGTGGACATCCATCTGGGGTCGATGGTCACCTTCCGGCAAGTCCACCGCAACGCGCTCAGCATGACCGTGCATCGCGGCGAAGCCACCACCGTTTTCGGCCAGACCGCGCGGCAGAGCGAGACGATCCTGGGCATCTTGGGCCCGACTGACGAGCGCGATAACCAGGTGCTTGAATGGAGCGGCGCGCTGCGCGCCTCGGACGCGGAATTCGCCCGCGGCGAACGCGCTCAGGCCGCGCTCAATCTTCTGGCGCAGGCCAATGGCTGGGGCGAATTCGAATCATTCATGTACCCCGCAGACATCATCCATGTCGTGCAGCCCGGCGAAACGCTCTACGGCTTGACCGCGCAGTACAACACCAGCGTCGACGGCATCATCGCGGCCAACGGCGGCGGAGATGATCTGCGCCTGCTGGTCGGCATGGAGCTGATCGTGCCCAAGCCCGGCACCGGTTTCGCCTGGCGCGGCCAGTAAGCAGGATTCCGCTCAAGACACCGCGCGCTTCAGCATCTCGACAAAAGCGGCGTGGTCGGCGCTAACGGCGACATTGACGTTGGGCTCGCGCCCGGTCACGCCCAGGCGGTCCACCACCGTGATGCCGCGCGCCAGGCCGGCGCCGGTCGTCACATCGACGCGGTAACGTTCATATTTGCAGATGGACGGGTCGATCGCCGCCGCCATGGTGATCGGGTCGGGCAGATCAAAGCCGGCCAGCGCATTCTCGCGCATGGAAAAGTCCGTCAGCGTCTTTTGAATGTCGATGACGAATTCCGCCAGCGGCGTGCCGAGGCGCCGGATTTCATCAGCTTGCGTAGCGTCGAATGTGGCATACTGCCAGGAGATGTCCCAGCCGACCATGGTGATGTCCAAGCCCGATTCAAAGACGATTTTCGCCGCCTCGGGGTCGACCCAGATATTGAATTCAGCCGTGGGCGTGACGTTGCCGTGGCCGGCGCCGATGCCGCCCATGATGAAACAGCGCGAGACCCTGCCGGCCAGTTCCGGCTCGCGCAGCAGCGCCAGCGCCACATTGGTCAGCGGGCCCAGGGTCACCAGCGTGATATCGCCTGCGTTCGCATTAATCACCTGACGCAGCGCGTCGGCCGCATGCCCCGGCGCTGGCGCCCGTCCCTGCAGCGGCAAGCCGATATCGCCCATGCCGTCATGGCCGTGGACCTCCTGCGCGGTCTCCAAATTACGCAGCAGCGGTTTGGCGCAGCCGGCATAGACCGGTACCGAGGCGCCGCAAAGCTCAACGGTATAGAGGGCATTCTGCAGGCCTTGCGCCAAAGGCACGTTGCCCGCCACCACCGTAATCGCCTTGACATCTATATCGGGCTGCCGCAGCGCCATGACCAGCGCCACCGCGTCATCGGAGGCCGTGTCCGTGTCGATAATGAATTTGCGCATCAACCTCTCCTGCTCGCTTTCATCGCTGTTGGCACGAAGACGCCCCCGGAAATGCGCGACCGGATATACGCCTTTGCCGCCCAGCCCTATGGTATACTCGCTGACTGAGTTATTCCACGCGCCACGAGGAATTCGCCCATGGATTTTACCATTCCCCGCCATGTCGAGGCGATCGCGCATCGCGTTCGTCAATTTCTCGATCAGGAAGTTATCCCGCTGGAAAGCGAATTGCTGCGGACGGGCGAGAGGCTGAGCGTCGAAATGGTGCAGGAGCTGCGCCGCAAAGCGAGGGCCGCCAAGCTCTGGGCGCCGACTATGCCCAAGGCCTGGGGTGGAATGGGCTTGAATATCCAGGAGATAGTGACCGTATTTGAAGCCGCCGGACGCAGCCTGTTGGGGCCGCTGGCCATACACTGCGCCGCGCCCGACGAAGGCAATATGCACCTGCTGCAGAAATTCGCCGATGAAGAACAAACGCAGCGCTACCTGGTACCCTTGGCCAAGGGCGAGACCTTCTCAGCGTTTTCCATGACCGAGCCGTCGCCGGGCGCCGGCAGCGACCCGCGCATGATTCTAACGCGCGCAGAACGGGACGGCGACGACTGGGTCATCAACGGGCACAAGTGGCTAACCTCCAACGGGCTGTTGGCCGACTTTTTCATCATCATGGCGGTGACGGATCCGGACGTTCATCCCTATCAGGGCACAACGCAATTCCTGGCCCCGCGCGCTACGCCGGGCATCAACATCCTGCGCGATGTGCCGGTGATGGGCGGCGAAGACTTCGGCGGCCATGTCGAAATTCTTTATGAAGATGTCCGCCTGCCGCAGAGCGCCATCCTGGGCGGCGAGGGACAGGGCTTCATGCTGGCGCAATCACGTCTGGGCCCGGCGCGCTTGACGCATTGCATGCGCTGGACCGGCATCGCGCAGCGCGCCCTGGAAATCGCGACTGACTACGCCAGCGAACGCGAAGCTTTCGGCGGCCCGCTGACCGGCCACCAATCAGTGCAGTGGATGCTGGCCGATTGCGAGATGGAGCTGAAAATGGGCCGGCTGCTGATTCACGAGGCGGCCTGGCGGCTGGCGCAGGGCGAGCAAGCGCGAGTCGAGACCTCCATCGCCAAGGTGCAAGTGGCGGAGACCGTCAGCCGCGTGCTTGATCGCTGCGTGCAAATCTGCGGCGGGCGCGGCATCTCGCGCGATCTGCCCCTGTCAACCTGGTACGAGAAATCGCGCGCCTTCCGCATCTACGACGGCGCCTCGGAGGCGCACCGTATGGTGGTGGCGCGCGACATCATCAAACGCTACGGCGCCGCCGAGCGCCGCTAGGCTGCGCATCAGCGCCAATTCATCATGACGAATATCTTCATCAGCCATAGCAACGAAGACATCCAGGCGACGCTCTTCATCGTCGAGGCGTTGCGACAGGCCGGCTACGGCGTCTGGGTGGACTTCGAGAATATCCGTGGCGGCGCCGAATGGCTCTGCGAGATTGAAGCCGGCATTGAGCGCTGCGACGCCGTGGTGCTGATCCTCTCCGCCTCGAGTCGGCAGTCGACCTGGGTCGAGCGCGAATGCCTCTACGCCTATCAACTGCGGAAGCCGGTCGTCACTGCGCTGATCGCCGATGTCCTGATGCCACTGCATCTGATCAACATCCAGTACTGCGACCTGCGCGAGCGGCGCAGCGGCCTGGCCAAGCTGCTGGAGGCGTTGGCGGCGATTCAGCCGGCGGCGGAATCCAGCGCCTTTGTGCCGGCCGCAGTCTCGCGCCAGCCGCTCGAAGCCAACTTCTTCCCCTATATCGAGCAGCTGCCCTCGGGCGGTGTCGCCGCTTTGGCGGCGCGCGATCTCTTCTATTGGGCGCGCCAGACCGTGGACGAAGTGGCTTTCGGCGGCGCGGTCAACCCAGGCTTTCACGCGCGCGTCAACAGCCGGGGCAGCCTGGTCACGGTATTTTCCGTCTGGGCGTACCGGCGTACGCCATCGGCACAGCTTCCGCTGGATCTGCTGGCTTCGCATGCGCCCTTTTCGCGCCGCGCCGCCCGCCGCGACATCCTGCGTCAGCTGAACAAGCTCTTGCCACGGACTTCGCGCTTCCCTGCAGCAAGCGGCGACCGACGCCCGACCTTTCCCCTGCGCCACCTCAGCGACGCCGAGAAGCTGGAAGCCTTCAAACTAATCGTGCTAGATATCGCCGCGAGGCTGCGGCAGGCGCAATAGCGGGCGTTTAGCGGGCGGCCAACTCCAGATGTTCGCGGCGAAGGCGGCGGTCATAATATTTCTCGGCCGACTCGGCCATGCTGCGGATGGTCTGCACATTGAGCAGAGCATTGACGACCGCGCCGGCGACCGGCAAGAAGCCGACGATCATGCGCGCCGGTATGCGCGTACCGATTCGCGATGCCAAGCGGCTGGCCAGTCGGCGGCTGATTTTCCGCCCCAACGGTCGCGTTAACATGACTTCGGTATTAAGGCGCCGGACATTGCTTTCTGCGCTGGCGAGCAAATCGGCCGCGTCTTCCTGCCCCGCCATGGCTTGCAACACCGCCAAGCCGCGCTCGTCACCGGCGACCAGGTTTTCCGCCAGCTTCTGCAAGATGTGGTACGTGCGCACGGTC
Organism: Chloroflexota bacterium; assembly: GCA_011523515.1. Classification (GTDB taxonomy): domain Bacteria; phylum Chloroflexota; class Anaerolineae; order Aggregatilineales; family Phototrophicaceae; genus UBA6055. The sequence goes on along the minus strand of WTGO01000050.1, from coordinate 7,508 downwards.
GTATTATCATCGGCCGACGCCAGCAGCGCGGGCATGGCCGCCTGCCCTTCCTCGCTCAGCGCCCAGCGCAGCGCCTCAAGCGAAATCGCAAGATGCTCCAGCAAGCTGGCGTTGAAGTCGCCCTCGTTGGCCCAGGTGGCCAGGATATTGCGCAGATCGGAATAAGCCTCGGTCTCGACGACATAAGCGCCCTTGAGCGCGCCGATGCCCCAGCTGATATAACCCATCTTATGCAGCAGGTAGCTGACGCCGGTCGGGATGGTGAAGGCGTGCAAGCCGGGCACGACCATTTCCGCCCCGCCGATGATCGCCAGTTTGGTCGTCTCCTGTTTGACCCACTGCGCCGCCGACTCGCAATCCAAGGCGGCCTCAACCGCCTTCTGCGGATTGCCGGCCAATTCGTCCATTCCCATGACGATGGCTTCAGCGATGGTGTCTTCCAGTCCCATGATTTCATCCTGTATTGGCGCAGGCCGCTCTCAATCACAATATACGCGCAGCCGCGCAAAAGGTCGCTTGTGTCAGACGGCGACGACGGGCTCAGCGCGCGCGATCGTCGAGCGCCGCTCGCCACAATTTCAGGTCATCAATTGTGACGGTCAGGCGCTTTCCAACGTAATTCATCACGCCCGCCATGCCGACAGCGCCCGCGGTCGCGCGCCCATTGCGCGCCTCGACCACAAATTCGTTATTCACCCAGAGCGCCAGATAATCGCCGATACAAACGGCCCGAACACGGTTGCGCGCCTTGCCTCGCTTGATATGCGGCGACGGTTTGGCCTCTGCGATTGGCTGCAGCGAGCGCCCGTCGCTCCAGCGGATGCTGGCGTAGCCGTCGCCGCTGATAAGAAAGTAGTAGCCGCGTCCGCGATTGGCCGCGTCCAGACGGCAAGCCAAACCGAAAGCATTGTGGTCATAATCGGATGTTTGGCGCAAGTCGGCTTCCATGACGACATCGGCGTATTGCGCCTCGCCCTGCGTCCAAACGTACTTGCGCCCGACAATATCGATCTTGAATGCGCCGCCTTCCAGGCCCAGGAAGAGATTGTCCGCCTCATAGCTGCGCCAGTCGCCGCCGTCGGCGAAGTCATCTTCGAGCAGCAGCTCAAGATAACGGTATCCCAGCGAAGGCGATCGCCCCGGCGTGAAACGCTGTTCTATGGCGCTGCAGGCCGCGGTGAGCAATAGCAGACAGCAAACAGAAATGACTCTCAGGGCTTGCCTAAGCGAATGCATCGCCTCAGTGTAACCAATCCGTCCCGCAAATTGTAGACTAGCCGAAAGCGACGGCTTAGTTTGAAGTGGCGAGATTAGCGTGTATAATGGCAACCAGACAAACCGTGAGAGAGGTGGGCATCCAATGATTGAAATGATCGTGGATCGTGTTCAAGTAAGTTTGATGTCCCAGCATCGTCTCGTGGTTTTGCGCGATATCCATGAAGAACTCTATTTGCCCATCTGGATCGGCCAGTTTGAATCGGAAGCGATCACGCTGGAATTGCAGGAAGTCGACCGCGAACGCCCGCTGACCCACGACTTGCTCAAGTCCACCATTCAGCGCATGGGCGGCGAAGTGCGTTATATCTTGATCAACAATCTCAATAAAGATGTCTTCTACGCGCTGATCATCATCGAAGTCAAAGGCGAGACGATTGAAGTTGACGCCCGCCCCAGTGATGCCATTGCCCTGGCCGTGCGCCTGCGCGCGCCCATTTATGTCGAAAAAGCGATTATGGACCACGCCGGCATCCGGCCGGACCGCAATGTCGAGCCGGAGATCCTGGGCTTGCCGGATGACATGCACGAGCGCGGAGAAGGCGGCGAGCGCGTCGATGAAAGCAAGCTTAGCGCCTTCGCCGATTTCGTGGACACGCTCAACCTGGAAGACCTCGAAGACGAAGAATGATGTTTGGCCCTCAGGGGCGAAACAGGTTAATATTCGCATCAAGTTCATGCCGGCCAACGCCGGTTGTTCGGTGATTGCTTAGCCTCTTGAAAGCCCCTCAATGGACTACCAAGCAGCGCCATCGCAGATGCAATTACCCATGAGCCTGGAAGCGGAAGAGGCGCTGCTGGGGGCGGTCCTGCTGGAACCGAAAGCCTATCTGTCCATCGCCGCCTTCCTCAGCGGCGAAGACTTCTTTCTCAAGCGGCACGAATACATTTGGAATGCCTTCAGCCGCTTGCAGGAGCGCAACGACGCCATCGACTACGTGACGCTCACGCGCGAGCTGCAAGCCATGAGCGTTCTGGACGAGATCGGCGGGCAAGCCTATCTGACTAGCCTGGTCAACAAGACGCCCTCAGCCGTACACGCCGAGGTCTACGGCGAGATGGTCTCGCGCACTTCCACGCGGCGCAAGATGCTGGTTGCAGCCGACACGATCCGGCAGACGGCGCTGGATGAAGAGCTGCCGATCGACAAGGTCATCAGCGAGGCGGAGCAGGCGCTTTTCAACGTCAGCAACAGCCAGATCAAGCGCGAGTTTGTGCCGATTTGGGAAGCGGTCAGCGACTACTATGACGAGATCGAAAAGCTGCTCGAGCTGGGCGATGGCACCGTCGGCATACCCACCGGCTTCAAAGGGCTGGACGGCCTGCTGGGCGGCTTCCAGAAGTCGGACCTGGTGGTATTCGCCGGGCGCCCGGGCATGGGCAAGACCAGCTGGATCCTGACGGTCGCCATGCAGGCGGCGCGGCGCGGGGCGCGCGTAGCGATCTTCACCATGGAAATGGGCGTGGAACAGATGGTGCAGCGCCTGCTGTCCATGGAAACCGGCATCAAAATCGGCCAGCTGCGCACGGCCAATATCAACCCGCGCGAACAAACGCGGCTCACCGAAGCCATTGGGCGCATCTCCAACCTGCCGCTTTTCATCGACGACACGCCTTCCATCACACCCATCGAGATGCGCACCAAATGCCGCCGGCTGCAGCACGAATACGGGCTGGATATGGTCATGGTCGACTATATGCAGTTGATGTCCGCCGGCAAAGCCTACGAGAACAACCGCGTGCAGGAAATCAGCTATATCAGCCGCGCCCTCAAGGAACTGGCGCGCGAGCTGAACGTCTGCGTGCTTTCGACCGCGCAGCTCTCGCGCGCCGTCGAGCAGCGGCAGGACAAGCGCCCGCAGCTTTCAGATTTGCGCGAAAGCGGCAGCATCGAACAAGACGCCGACGCGGTCATGTTCCTCTACCGCGACGAGTACTACAATCCCGACGCGACCGAGTTTCCCAATCTAGCCGAAGTGAATCTGGCCAAGCACCGCCACGGCCCCCCTGGCAAGGTCGAACTGTTTTTCGACGGGGCGATCACGAGGTTCATGGATGTCAATTTGCAGCGCGTTGACTTGAGTAATTTGGAGTGAAGCCGATGGAAGCCGATCACCTCTCCGGCTTGTTGACGGGCGAGGAAGACGTCAAGCTGCCGGCCCAGGTCTTCAGCCGTCTGCTGCCGGCGATTGACGATCTGGCGGAGCTGAAGCTGACGCTGGTCGCCTTGTCGATGCTGCGCCAAAAGGAAGGCGACTATCGCTTCCTGCGCTACGACGAACTGCTGGCGGATGCCGCCCTGATGCGCGGCTTGGCGGCGGTGGACAGGGAGCGTGACGCGAGGCAGATACTGGATGCGGCGCTGGAACGCGCCCTCGAGCGCGGTACCTTGCTGGCGGCGCATGTCGCAACGGGCGATGAGACCCGGCGACTCTATTTCATCAATGACGAACGCGGGAGAGCGCTGCAGCGCCAGGCGCAGAGCGGCCAATGGCGCCCGGCCGCCGCAGACGAGATTGAAGTGCTGCCCCCCCGCCCCACGCTCTTCGCCATTTACGAAGAGAATATAGGTGTGCTGACGCCAATGCTGGCCGAGGCGATTAAAGAAGCCCAGGCGTCCTATCCGCGCGACTGGATAGAAGACGCCATACGCTGCGCCGTTGAACGCAATGCGCGCAGCTGGCGTTATATCAGCAAAGTTCTAGACGCATGGCAGCAGGAAGGACGCAGCCGTGAAACCAGTGGGAGACTTCCTCGAGGGCCCCGACGGTACACTGCCGGAAAACGGAAAGACTTCATCAAATCCTGAGCCGGATCCGGCTGACGCGATACCGAGCGATATCATCTGCCGCGACCCGCAAGACAGCGACCGCCCCTGCCCGATTTGTGGCGGCAAGGGCGTTTACGCCTTCGATGTGCCGCTGGACGACCCGCGCTTCGGCAAGTTTCAGCGCTGCCCCAACAATCCCGTGCAGCGCGACGACTTCTTGCAGGAGCGCCTGCGCCGCTACGGACAGCTGAGCGCCTACCGCGACAAGACCTTCGCCGGCTTCCACACCGATATGACCGGCGGCAGCTATACGCAAAATGTCAGCGCCTCCTTGTCCGACGCCAAACAGTCGGCGCGGCAATACGCGCGTCAGCCCAATGGCTGGATCGTCTTTGAAGGACAATTCGGCTGTGGCAAAACACACCTGGCCGTGGCCATCGCCAATGAACGGCTGGAGCAATTCGGCCATCAGGTCATCTTCGTCACCGCGCCGGACCTGCTCGACTTCTTGCGCGTCAGCATCCGCTCGGATAGCGACAGCGGCTATGACGACTACTTTGAACGCGTCCGCAATGTCTCGCTGCTGGTGATTGACGACCTGGGCGTGGAGAACCCCAGCCCCTGGGCCAAAGAGAAGCTGTTTCAACTGCTGAATTACCGCCATGTCAACCGCTTGGCAACAGTCATTACCACCAATACGCCCTTCGACGAGTTGGATCCCTGGCTGAGCAGCCGCATGATGGATCCGCGCATCGTCAGGCTGGTCAGAATCAACGCGCCCGATTATCGGCGCACGACGCGCGCGCGCGCGCTGGATGCTGGATTCAGCAATTTGCAACTCTACCGCCACATGACCTTCGCCACCTTTTCCACCGACAGCTATTTTCGCGACGAATCGGCCAGCTTGGGGCGCGTGAAAGCCGCCGCGGCGCGCTGGGCCCAGGCGCCCGAAAATTGGCTCTGCATTCTTGGCGACTTCGGCAGCGGCAAGACGCATCTAGCAGCCTCAATCGCCAATCAGCTGCATGAGAATGGCAAGGATATTTTCTTCTACACCATCACCGACTTGCTGGACTTCCTGCGCGTCGCCTTCGACCCCCAATCCAATTCCCGCTTCGATAAACGTTTCCACGAAATCCAGAATGCGCCTTATCTGATACTGGACGACTTGAGCCTGGCCAGCGCCACGCCCTGGGCCAAAGAAAAGCTCTTCCAAATCATGGATTCGCGCTACCTGGCCAAGCTGCCGACAGTCGTCACCGTTTCCGACACCATCGAGCGCCTGGAAGCAGTATCGCCACGGCTGGCAACCCGGCTGCTGGATCAGCGAATTTGCGAGGTCCACGCGCTGGAGCGAGTGCGCAGCTATATCGACCGGATGAACAGTCAAGCCTGATGCTCGGCACGCGTCTGCACATCGCGCCCTACGAACGACAGCATCGGCGCGCCCTGCTTGACCTCAGCTTTTCCAGTCACTGGACGCATAAGCACCTGGATTGGCACAGCACCGGCCAATGGCTGGACAACGAGCGAGGTCTGGTCTTCCTGGCCTGGCACGGCGCGGAGTTGGCCGGCTACATCGGCTTGTCGCAGCCGATCGCCGGCTGCAGCTGGATCCGTCTGCTGGGCATCAGCGATGGCCGCATGCCGGGCCAAATAATCGGAGAATTATGGCGCGGCGCCCAAGCGCGCTTTCCCGACGCCGGCATACGTTCGGTCGCTATGCTGATGATCGCCAACTGGCTGCCGACATACATGGGGCAGCTTGCCTTTCACGTAAGCGACGAAATCATCACCATGAGCCATATCGGCAGTCGCCAACCGACAGCGCCGACAGTGGCCGCTTCGATTCGCCCGGCTGGGTTCGGCGACATTGCTCGCCTCTGCGAAATTGACCGCCTGGCCTTCTCGCCACACTGGCGCATGTTCCCCAATGATTTTCAACAAGCGCTGCGCATCGCGGCCGCCGCGACGGTAGCCGTCCGTGATGGAGAAGTGCTGGGCTATCAATTCAGCACGCGCAACGACGATGCCGGGCATCTGGCGCGTCTGGCGGTCGATCCGGCCTGGCAGCGCCGCGGCATCGGCTCGCTGCTGCTGCGCCATTTGCTTGACGGGTTGCAAACCATGCGCGTAGAATCGATGACGCTTAACACGCAAGCCAGCAACCGCCCTTCACAGCGCCTCTATCAGCGCTTCGGTTTCTTCCGCAACGGCTATGATCTGGAGTTATGGCGCAAGTCGATGGCCGCGGACAGCGCGGAGTAAAGACAATGGCAAAGATCTATCGTGAAGAAGACGCCAATCTCAACGTTCTCAGCGGCAAAACCGTCGGCATCATCGGCTTTGGAAACCTGGGACGACCGGTCGCCAATAATCTGCGCGATACCGGCATTCGCACCCTCATCGGCTTGCCCCACGATGAAACGCGCGAGCATGCGCGCGAAGACGGCTTTGAGCCGCAGGACATCGAGAAGGTGATTCCGCGCTGCCACATCTTGATCTTGCTGATTCCGGATGAAGTAGTACCGGAAGTCTATCTGGAGAAGATTTCGCCTTACCTGGCGCGCGGTCATTTGCTGGTTTTCGCCAGCGGCTACAATATCGCCTTCGGCTTCGTGGAGCCGCCGCCCTTTGTCGATGTCGGCATGATCGCCCCGCGCACCATCGGCGCAGCCGTGCGCTCGCGCTTCCTCGATGGCAGCGGCTTTTACAGCTTTGTCGGCGCGGGCCAGGACCCCACCGGCACCGCGCTCGAGACCCTGCTGGCGCTAGCCAAAGCCATGGGCAGCTTGCGCGCCGGCGCCATCGAAATGTCCATGCAGCAGGAATCGCAGTTGGACCTCTTCGTGCAGCAGGCGATCCTGCCCGCCTTCCACCATGTCATGACCACCGCCGCCGATGTGCTGCTGGAAATGGGCTATCCGCCGGAAGCTGTGATGATGGACCTGATCATCTCGGGCGAATTCAAGGATTACCTCTCGCGCGCCTCGGAGCGCGGCCTGCTTCATGCTATGCGCCTCTCGTCCTTGACCGGGCAATACGGCATCTTCAGCCGCCTGCACCGCTTTAAGGAGCTCAAGCTGGAAGGCCTCATGGAAGCCTCCCTGCAAGAGATCCGCAGCGGCGACTTCTCGGTGGAGTGGTCGCGCGAATACGAAAACGGCTACCCGCGGCTGACGCGCCTGCTGCGCGCGCAAGAGCAGCTAAGGCTTTGGGCGCTGGAGCAGGACACGCTCAACCGCCTGCAATAGCGCGCCGCGCGCAATCGTACCAGCCAGTTTTTTCGCCACAAAGACACGAAGACACAAAGGGCACAAAGATAAGCTCTGAAATGGCGCTGCGTGTCCTCGTAAGTAAGATAATCGGTATTTCGTCAGTTGCCGTGTCTCGTTCAAAAAAATGTATTATCCGTTAAGGTCCAACTGATTTTCCTCCGTGATCTCTGTGGTCACTTTCTTAT
>WTGO01000076.1 GCA_011523515.1 Chloroflexota bacterium | reverse complement strand
CTTACTCATATTTAGCACCTTCTCTCATTTCCTGCTTTATCGGACAAGCCTTACATTATTTCCATGAAGAACGGGACAAGCCCATGACCGCATACGATAAACTGGCGGCGCATATCGGCGAGTATAACGACCTGCTCAATATTCTGAACACGCTCAAGTGGGACATGCGTACGCAGATGCCGGCCGGCGGCGCGGCGACGCGCGGCGCTCAACTGGCGACGCTGACGAAACTTGCCAAGGACCTTTTCGTCAGCGACATGACCGCGCGCTTGCTCGACGCAGCCGAAACGGAAATGGCCGGGGCAGATGCTGATTCGTACAAAACGCGCGCGCTGCGGCAGACCCGCGCCGCCTACGAACTCCAGAAGCGCATTCCCGCCGAGCTTGTTAGCCGGCTGGCGGCGCTGGGTCCGGAATCTGAAGCGGCATGGGCAGCCGCCAAGGACGCGAGCGACTTCGCCGGCTTCCAGCCCTATCTGACGCAGATGTTGGCGATCAACATCGAACTGGCCGACGCCATCGGCTACGAAGATCATCCCTTTGACGCGCTGATCCAGCAATTTGAACCGGGCATGACCGCCGCGCAGCTCAACGTCACCTTCGGCGAGCTCAAGTCGCGGCTGCTGCCTCTGCTGCGGCGGATCGTCGAGAATGACGCGCCTCTGCCCGTCGATCTTTGGTCAGCGGACTACGACCTGGCTGGTCAGAAAGCGCTGTGTTACGAAATGGCGCAGCTGATCGGCTTCGACTTTGAGCGCGGCCGTTTGGATAGCGCGCCGCATCCTTTTGAGATTTCCTTCACGCGTGACGATGTGCGCATCACGACGCGTTACGACACCAACTACCTGCCGATGTCGATTTTCGCGGCGCTGCACGAAGCCGGGCATGGACTCTACGAGCAAAATATCGCGCCCGAGCTCACCCGCAGCGCGCTGACGACCGACTTTATCGGCCAGTATGCGGTGGGCGGCGCCAGTTACGGGGCTCACGAATTCTCGTCGCGGATGTGGGAGAACCAGATCGGCCGCAGCCGCGAATTCTGGCAGCTGCATTTTGGCCGCTTGCAAGCCCATTTCCCCGACCAGCTGGCGGATGCCGATGCCGAGCATTTTTATCGCGCGGTCAATCGCGTCCGTCCCAGCTTGATCCGCGTGGAAGCCGATGAAGTGACCTACAACCTGCACATCATGCTGCGGACGGAGATTGAGATGGCGCTGCTGGAAGGCGCGCTCCCTGTCGCGGAACTGCCGGAATTCTGGAACGCCAAGATGCAGGAGTATCTGGGTTTGACCCCACCCGATGACCGGCGCGGCGTCCTGCAAGATGTGCATTGGTCGGCAGGCGCCTTCGCCAATTTCCCCTGCTATACCATCGGCAATATCATGTCGGCGCAGGTCCTGGCCGCCGCTCATCGGCACATGCCCGACCTGGCAATTCAGCTGGCGCAAGGCGACTACGCGGGCCTGCTCGGCTGGCTGACCGAATCCATCTATAAGCATGGGCGCGTCTACAGCACGGACGAACTGCTGCGCCGCATCTCCGGCGAGGGCTTGAGCGTGGCGCCGCTTTTAGACTATTTGGAGCGCAAATACAGCGATCTTTACGGACTCGATTAAGCACAAAAGGACAATCGCTATGAGCGGGCAACTCCCCTATCTGGACCCGAACCGTCCCATTGAAGAACGCGTGGAAGACTTGCTGGCGCGCATGACCCTGGAAGAAAAAGCCGGCCAGATGTTCCATACCATGGTCATGATCCCGCCCGATGGCGAGTTCAACGTGGAGATGGGCGCTTTCGGCTTGGCCTCCATCGGCGAAATGACCGACAAGCACATGACCCACTTCAATCTGGTTGGGTCGGCCGGCGCGGGGGAAACGGCCGCCTGGATCAACCAGTTGCAGGCGCTGGCTGCTTCCAAACGGCTGGGCATTCCGGCGACGATGTCGTCCGATCCCCGCCACAGCTTTTCCGATAATCCCGGCGCGCACATGGCGACCGCGGCTTTCTCGCAGTGGCCCGAAGCGCCCGGGCTGGCGGCTATCGGCGACGAAGCTCTGGTGGAAGCATTCGCTGATATCGCCCGCCAAGAGTACCTCGCCGTCGGCTTGCGCTCGGCATTGCACCCGGTGGCGGATCTGGCGACCGAGCCGCGTTGGGCGCGCGTCAACGGCACTTTTGGCGAGGACAATCAGCTGGCGGCCAAGTTGACGGCCGCCTACATTCGCGGCTTCCAGGGAGCGGATTTGGACGCGGAAAGCGTCGCTTGCATGACCAAACACTTCCCCGGCGGCGGACCGCAACTTGATGGCGAGGACCCGCACTTCGATTATGGCCGCGAGCAAGTTTACCCCGGCGGCTGCTTCGACTATCATCTGCCGCCCTTCGAAGCGGCCTTTGCAGCCGGCACGGCCATGATCATGCCCTATTACGGCATGCCCATGGGCACGGAGCACGAAGAAGTCGGCTTCGCTTTCAACAAAGGCATCATCACCGGCCTGCTGCGCGAAAAGTACGGCTTTGACGGCGTGGTCTGCACCGACTGGGGCGCCTTGACAGACGCCAATATCATGGGCGAGAACTTTCCCGCGCGCGCTTGGGGCGTCGAGCATCTCAGCCTGCCCGAGCGCATCGTGAAGTCGCTGGTGGCGGGCATTGATCAATTCGGCGGGGAAGCCTGCCCGGAGGCGCTCGTCGAAATGGTTCGCTCCGGACAAGTCAGCGAGGCGCGGCTGGATGTCAGCGTGCGCCGCCTGCTGCGCGACAAGTTCCGGCTGGGCTTGTTCGAGAATCCTTATGTGGACGAAGACGCCGCCGCGCATATCGCGGGCAACGCCGCATTCCGCGCCGCGGGCGAATTGGCGCAGCGCAAGTCCGTGGTTCTGCTGAAAAACGCCGGCTTGCTGCCCCTGCGCGGGCGGCCCAAGCTCTATGTTGAAAATGTGAATGCGGACGTGGCGGCTCAATATGGCGAGCTGGTCGACGAACCCGCCGCCGCCGACATCGCCATTTTGCGCTTGAAGACGCCTTTTGAGCCGCGCAACAAGCTATTCCTCGAAGCCTTCTTCCACGCCGGCGATCTGGACTTCAAAGAACCGGAGAAGAGCCGCTTGCTGGCGATTATGAGCGAGGCGCCCACCATCGTCGATATCTATCTGGATCGCCCGGCGGTCATGCCGGACATCGCCGAAGCCTGCACCGGGCTGGTCGCCAATTTCGGCGCCAACGATGCCGCGGTGCTGGATGTCATCTTCGGGCGCTTCAAGCCTTCGGCCACGCTGCCCTTTGAGCTGCCAGCTTCCATGGAGGCGGTGCGGGCGCAGCATCCCGATGCGCCGCATGACTCGCTGGATCCGCTATTCGAGCACGGCTACGGGCTGAGCTACTAGCGGGCGCTATCCCCTCAAACTAAGCCTCCAGAGCAGCCTGGCTCGGCGGACGCGCCGGGCCTGCTATGTCCGCTCGACAGGAGCGGTGGCGGCCCGCCTGTCTAGCGCCCGTTTCGCGGCGCGCAAGCGTGGAAGCTATCCGCAAGCCCGCTCGAATTCGACCTATTTCAACTTTCTTGTTGACAAGCGCGAGAACGGTGGGTAAACTGATGTCAACAAGTGAGAGCGCTCTCAAATTCTTGAAATGAATTGAGTAGCTGGATTCCTTCGTTGTAAGTTGAATCTAGCTAACTATAAGCCGCAATTGGAATAGAGCGCTCCCAGAACCAAGGCTAGATCGTATGAAGCGCTTGACCCTTGAAGAGATTGGGCAAATTGCCGGCGTATCGCGCTCGACTGTATCGCGCGTCATCAACGACCATCCCAATATCCGCCCGGCCGTGCGTCAACGCGTCGAGGATGTCATCCGCCAGACCGGCTATCAGCCCAATTCCGCCGCGCGGTCGCTGGCATCCAGCCAGTCGCGCGTCTTTGGTCTGGTCATGCCCAGCATTCTGCAATCCGCTTTCGCCGATCCCTATTACCCCTTGGTCATCCAAGCCATCTCTCACGCTTGCAACCAGAATGATTACACGCCGGCGCTCTTCTTGTTCCAGACGCCCGAGGAAGAAGAAAAGGTTAGCCAGCGCATCGTGGCCAGCGGCCTGATCGACGGCCTGATCATAACGGCTGACACCATCAACAGCACCTTCGTCAGCATGATACAGCAATACGACATTCCCTTCGTGCAGATCGGCCGGCCGCCGACAGCGAATGCCGCCGCGATCAGCTATGTCGATGTCGACAACGAGGCGGGCGCCTACCTGGCGGCGAGTCATCTGGTGCAGCTGGGCTATCGGCGCATTGGCCAGTTGGCGACCGCGCACAATACCGCCGGCGCCGACCGCGATGCCGGTTTCCGCCACGCGTTGGCGGACCGCGGGTTGGAGTTCGATGAGGCGCTGGTCAAAGTCAGTGATTTCAGCGAGGCCGGCGGCTATCGAGCTATGCAGGCGCTGCTGGATCATCAGCCAGAAGCCGTCTTCGCCCAATCCGACGCCATCGCGCTGGGCGCCGTGCGCGCCATCCGCGACCGCGGCCTGACTGTGCCGGACGACATCGCCGTGGTCGGCTTTGATGATATGCCCTTGGCTGCCAACGCCGATCCGCCCTTGACCACCGTCCGGCAGCCGATCAACCGCACCGGCATGCTGGCGGTGGAAACCCTGATCGACATCGTCCGGACGACGCCGGAGCCGGCGCGACATATCGTATTGCCCGTGGAGTTAGTCATCCGCGCCAGCAGCGGCGCGGTTAGCTAGAAGCGTATGTGAAGGCTTAAGCCAGGAGGTGAAATCGGGTTGAGCAAAACGTCAATAGGCGGCGCCCGGCGGCCAGCCAGCGCCCAAGTCCGGGGAGCGATCCCTCAATTATGCAGCATTTCGTTGCAACGCATAAGTTATCGATACAGGAGTATCACAGCATGAACAAGATTCGTTTTCTCGCAGTAGTGATGGTGGTTCTGCTGTCCATCAGCCTGGTCGGCGCCCAAATGACACCGCGCGGCGGCACGGTTGTCGTCAGCGACGGCGAGCAGTTGGTCGGCAAGAATTTCAACCCCTTTAGCCCGGATCCGCTGAATTTTACCGACCGCTTTATCTACGAACCGATGTTGATCTTTAATCCGGTTGACGGCGGCGTGGCCACGCCCTGGCTGGCGACCGGCTACGAATATGGCGAGGATCTGCAGAGCGTCACCTTCAATATCCGCGAAGGCGTGATGTGGAGCGACGGCGAAGCGCTGGACGCCGGCGATGTCGCCTTCACCTTCAACCTCTTCCTTGACGTCCCCGCTACCGACAAAGCCGCCGTCAGCGATTTCCTGGAGAGCGTCGAAGTCGTTGACGATATGACCGTCAATTTCAACCTCAACCGCGTCTACACCCTGGCGCATGAGCTCATCGGCGGGCAGATGATCGTGCCCGAGCACGACTGGGCCGATGTTGAGGACTATGCGCTCTTCACCAATAGCGAACCCGTGGGCACAGGCGCCATGACGGCGGTGGCGGACTTCAACGAGCAGTCCTACACCCTCTGCCGCAACGAGAGCTACTGGCGTGTTGACGAGAGCGGCGAGCAGCTGCCCTATGTCGACTGCATCCGCCAGGTCCTCTTCCAGGGCAACGATCCCGCCAATCTGGCGCTGATCAATGGCGAGCTGGATTGGGTCGGCAACTTCGTGCCCGATATCGAGCAGACCTTCGTCGCCCAGAACCCCGATAAGCACGGCTACTACTTCTGGCCGGGCGGCGCTACGGTACAGCTCTACAGCAACACCACCAAGGAACCCTTCAGCGATGTCAATTTCCGCCGCGCGCTGAGCATGGCGATTGACTACAACGCGGTCACCAGCATCGGCATGTACGGTTACACCAACCCTGCCAACGCGGTTGGCCTTGGCCCGCGTTACGACTCCTGGGTTAGCGCTGACGCGATCGCCTATGCCGACGGCACGGGCCAGACGCGCTACAATCCCGAAGGCGCGATGGCGCTGCTGGACGAAGCCGGCTACGTCGACAGCGACGGCGACGGCATCCGTAATATGCCGGGCGGCGACAATATCGATTTCAAAGTTCAGGTCGTCAATGGCTGGACGGACTGGGTCACCAGCGTTCAAATCATGAGCCAGAACTTCCAGGACGTGGGCTTGAGCGCTGTCGTGGAAACGCCGGACTTCGGCGCCTGGTTCTCGGCGCTGCAGAACGCCACCTACGATGTCTCGATCGGCTGGGGCACGGCCGGCAACACGCCTTACAACTACTTCCGCAATCTGCTGCTCAGCGAGTTGATCTCGGACGAGGGCGTTGCCAATGCCGAGACCTGGGGCCGCTGGACCAGCGACGAAGCCGATGCGCTGCTCAGCTCCTTCACCGAAACCGCCGACATGGGCGCTCACATGGATATCGTCAATCAATTGCAGATGCTGTATGTCGAGAACATGCCGGCCATCCCGCTCTTCCCGGGACCAACCTGGTACGAGTACACGACCTACCGCTTCACCGGCTTCCCCACCGAAGACAATTACTACGCGCAGGGCAGTCCCTGGGAACGCAACTCGGCAGCGATCGTGATCAGCGCGATTCACTGCATCGACGATTCGGCTTGCGGCCAGTAAGTCGTCTTTCGTCTATACTCTTGATAGCCGGCGGCGCCATTCCGGCCTCCGCCGGCTATCATCCAAATATCGTCTTCTTATTTCAGGACAGTTCTTATGACAGCGGCCATCGGCAAGCCCAGCGCAGACAAGCCGACTGACACCCCGGGTTTCTTCGCGAAACTGCTTGACGGCCTTTACGCCATCTTCACTTCGCGCTTCCTGCGGCGGCGTTTTCTGTTTTATCTGATCGCCGCATTCGCCGCCATTACGCTGAATTTTATCATTCCGCGTTTGATGCCGGGCGACCCGGTGCAACTGCTTTTCGCCCGCTTCCAGGGCAAGCTCGATCCGCGCGCCTTTGAGGCGATCAAGGCCCAGTTTGGCTTCGTCGACGGCCCGCTCATCGAGCAGTACCTGCTCTATCTGCGCAGTATCATCACACTCGACTTCGGCCCCTCGATCATGGGTTTTCCGGTGCCAGTTTCCCAGGTGATCGGCGGCAGCCTGCGCTGGACGCTGATATTGGCCGGCATCGCCTCGGTCTTGTCTTTCCTGATTGGCACTTTCCTGGGTGTGTTAGCGGCCTGGCGGCGCGGCGGGCGCATTGATAACGTTCTGCTGCCGATTGCCAGCGTCTTCGGGGCGTTTCCTTATTTCTTCGTCGCGCTGTTGGCCGTGTACATATTCGGCTTTCAGCTGGATATCTTCCCAACCAGCCACGCCTACGACACCGCCATCCGGCAAGACTGGCGCTCGACCGAGTTCCTCTGGAGCGTGGTCTACCACATGATTTTGCCGCTCTTCACTATCATCCTGACGGCAACCGGTGGCTGGATGCTGGGCATGCGCAACAATATGATTGGCGTACTTTCCCAAGACTATATCGTCATGGCGGAAGCCAAGGGGCTGGCGGACCGGCGCATCATGCTCATGTATGCCGCCCGCAACGCCATCTTGCCCAGCTTGACGGCCTTCGCCATGTCGTTCGGTTTCATCATCGCCGGCTTGCTGCTGACGGAGATTGTATTTTCCTACCCGGGCATGGGCTACACCTTCTTGCTGGCGATTAACGCGCGTGATTACCCGCTCATTCAAGGCATATATCTGATGATCACGGCAGCGGTTCTGTTGGCGAATTTTATAGCCGATATGAGTTACGTCCTGCTTGATCCGCGGGCGCGCTGAGCAAGCTAGCGAGGCTACTGCGATGGCAAACAAAGGAGCAAAAGGATCGGGTTTGTCTTTTCGGCTTTGGCTGTCCCTGCCTGGCTGGGCGCGCTCGATTATCAACAACAAGAAAGCGCTAACGGGCATTTTGATTCTGGCCTTCTTTTTCCTGGTCGCTTTGCTGGCGCCTCTGCTGGCGCCCACTGCTCCCCAGCGTATGGTGGGCCGGCCACATGACCCGCCATCGGAGCAGTACGCCTTTGGCACCACGCGCCAGGGCCAGGATGTGTACGCACAGATGGTATATGGCGCGGGCGGCTCGCTGCGGGTCGGGTTCATCACCGGCACTGTCATCATCGTCATCGCGGTCGCGATCGGCATAACGGCCGGCTTCGTGGGTGGCGCGACCGATGAAGCGCTTTCGCTCATCGCCAACATATTTCTGGTCGTGGCGGGCTTGCCCTTGATCATTGTGGTGGCCTCCATGATAGAAAGACCCGGACCCGACACCATCATCATTGTGCTCAGCCTGACGAGCTGGGCTTGGGGGGCGCGGGTCCTGCGCTCGCAGACGCTTTCCCTGCGCAACAGTGAATTTGTGGAAGCAGCGCGCGTCAGTGGCGAGCCGACCTGGCGCATCATCGTCGTAGAGATTCTGCCCAATATGACCTCCCTGGTCGTCTCCGCCTGGATCGGCGCGGTGCTCTACGCCATTCTGGCGCAAGCGGGTTTGGAATTCATCGGCCTGGGCGACCCCAATAGCGTGACCTGGGGCACCATCCTCTATTGGGCGCAGAACAATCAAGCGCTGCTCACCGGGGCCTGGTGGACTTTCGTGCCGCCCGGCCTGGCTATCGCCGCTGTCGGCCTCAGCCTGACGCTGATCAACTACGGCATCGACGAGATCACCAATCCGCGCTTGTCAAGCAGCTAGAAGGGCCCGGCTATGAAGGCGCCAACGAACGAAGCGCTGATACAGATTCAAGAACTCAATGTCGAATATCGCACCCTGCGCGGCGCTGTGCGCGCTGTGGAGAATGTCAGCTTCGACTTGTATCCCAACGAGGTATTCGGCTTGGCGGGCGAATCCGGCTGCGGCAAGACTACTGTCGCCAACGCCATTACGCGCCTGCTGAAGCCGCCGGCTTACATCACCGGCGGGCGCATCATGTTCCGCGACATTGACATCTTGCAAATGAGCCCGGAGGAGCTGCGCGCCTTCCGCTGGGACCAGCTTTCGATTGTGTTTCAGAGCGCGATGAATGCGCTGAACCCGGTCTTGACCATCGGCAATCAGATTATTGACGCCATGCAAGCGCATCAGTCGATTGCTTACGAGCAAGCGCGGGGCCACGCCAAACAGCTGCTGCGCACGGTCGGCATCGATGTGCGGCGAGTCGACAGCTATCCGCATCAACTCAGCGGCGGCATGCGGCAGCGCGCGGTCATCGCCATCGCGCTGGCGCTCAATCCCGAGCTGATCATCATGGATGAGCCGACCACCGCCCTCGATGTGGTGGTGCAAAAGCAGATCTTGCAAGAGATCAAAGACCTGCGCGATCAATTCGGCTTCTCGATCCTCTTCATTACGCACGATCTATCGCTGCTGGTGGAGATTTCCGACCGTATCGGTATCATGTACGCCGGCAAGTTCGTGGAAGCTGGTCCCTCCCTCGAAATCTTCAGCGATCCCAAACATCCCTATACCGACCGGCTGATGAACTCCTTCCCGACCGTGCATGGCCCGCGCCGCGAATTGCTGGGCATCCCTGGCGCGCCGCCCGACTTGATTGAGCCGCCGGCCGGCTGCCGCTTTCACCCCCGCTGTGAATTGGCCATCGACGGCGAGTGCGACCGGGTCATCCCACCCTTGATTCGTATCGGCGGGGAGCGTGATGTCGCTTGCCACCTCACAAATCAAGCGGAGGCCGCCTCATGAGCCAGCGCGCAAACGACAAACAGCCCATTCTGGAAGCGCGCAATCTCAGCAAGGATTTCCATACCGGCGGCGCCTTTACGGGCGGCACGGTCAAGGCCGTGCAAGGCGCCAGTTTCAAGCTCTATCGCGGACATGTGGTGGCGCTGGTCGGCGAGAGCGGCAGCGGCAAAAGTACCATCGTGCGCATGCTGGCGCGGCTATACGAACCGACCGAGGGCGATATCCTCTACGAAGGCGAAAAGGTGCTGGAGCAGCGGGGACGCCGCGACCTGCTGGATTATCGCTCGAAGGTGCAGATGGTCTTTCAGGATCCCTTTAGTTCGCTGAATCCGGTGCATCGCGCCAGCCACGCCGTGCAGCGCCCGCTGAAGATTTACGACAAGGCGCGGGGCCGCAAGGAATTGCGCGAAAAATTGATCGAACTCTTCGAATTGGTCTCGCTGACGCCGGCCGAGGAATTCGTCGAGAAATATCCGCACCAGCTCAGCGGCGGACAGCGACAGCGCATCGCTATCGCTCGCGCGCTGGCGGCCGAGCCGGAAGTCATCCTGGCGGATGAGCCGGTCTCCATGCTGGATGTCTCGATTCGGCTGGGCATCTTGAATTTGATGGCCGAGCTGCGCGAGAAGCAAGCCATCGGCTTTCTCTACGTCACGCATGACCTGGCCAGCGCCCGCTACTTTTCCGACGAAATCCTGGTGATGTACGCCGGCTTCATCGTCGAGCAGGCCTCGTCTGAAGAGCTAATTTCCAACCCCAAGCACCCCTACACGCAGATGCTGCTGGCGGCCGTGCCGGATCCCTCGCGCGGGCTGAAAACCGACGATGTTGACGTCGAAGGCGAAATCCCCGATTTGACCGACTTGGGCAGCGGCTGCCCATTCGCGCCGCGCTGCAAACATGTCATGGACGCCTGCCATGACGCCATGCCCGAGCCGACGCGACTCGAGGATGATCGCTGGGTGCGCTGCTACCTCTACGAAGAAGGCGTGCCGGTCGCATAGCCCACACCCTCTCAGAACCCATGATGTTTCTGTGCCCGCTGAGCCCTCTGTGGTTAAAATAAACCGTCGGTGAATCCGCCACGGTATGGAGGCAAAATGAAAATCACAGACGTCAAAGTTCATCTGGCGCGGGAATGGCGCACATTTTGCTTCGTAGTCGTCGAAACCGACGAAGGCATCACCGGCATAGGCGAAGCCGGCATCACCGGGCGCGAACTGGCGGTGGCTGGCGCCATCGAGCATTTCAAACCGCTGCTCATTGGTCAGGACCCCTTCCGCACGGAGCATATCTGGCAGTTGCTCTTCCGCGGCGGCTTCTTCCCGGCGCAGCGCATCTTGACCGCCGCCATCGCCGCTATCGACATCGCGCTCTGGGACATCAAAGGCAAGGCGCTGGGCGTGCCGGTGTATGAGCTGCTGGGCGGGCGCGTCCGCAATCGTGTGCTTACCTATAACCACAATAGCGGGGAGACGATCGAGGAGCTGGTCGAATGCTGCCAGCGCTCGATGAGTGAAGGTTGGAAGGTGCTGCGCTGGGGTTTGGGGCATGAACCCGATGGCGCGCTTGAGCCGGACGTTGAAGTGCGGCGCGCCATCAAGGAATTCGAGGCGTTGCGGCTGGCGCTCGGTGACGAGATCAAGCTCGCCATCGACGTGCATACGCGCCTGAATTTGGCCGATGCGCTCTGGCTCTGCCAGGAGACTGAGCAGTATCGTCCCTATTTCATCGAAGACGCGCTGCGCGTCGAGAACGCGCAATCCTATCGTCAACTGCGGCGGCGCACGACCGTTCCCCTGGCCGCCGGCGAGCAATACAGCTCCAAGTGGGAATTCCGCCAGGTCATTGAAGAAGAGTTGATCGACTACGCTCGCGTCGACCTGTGCATCTGCGGCGGGCTCACCGAAGCCAAGAAGATCGCCGCCATGTGCGAGACGCACTACATCGAGCTGGCCGTCCACAATCCGATCGGACCGGTCGCCACAGCGGCCTTTCTGCATCTGTGTTTGTCGGCGCCGAATTGCGCCGTGCAGGAATTGCCGCGCCGGCCCGGCGAGAGCCTGCCCGATCTGGTGCTCAACCAGCCGGAGTGGAAGGACGGCTACTTGCTGCCGCCGACTGCGCCCGGCCTGGGCATCGAGTTCAATCCCGAGGCGCTGAGCAAGTATCCCTTCAGCATGGGCGAGCTCAAGCACCTGCGGCGGGCTGACGGCTCGTTCACGAATTGGTAGAATAGTTGGCATGCCCCCATCCCCAAACCCC
>WTGO01000039.1 GCA_011523515.1 Chloroflexota bacterium | reverse complement strand
TTTTTGGGGAGGGGTTTGGGGTGAGGGTTAAAGCTGACATTAGCCGCTGCGCCACTGACCTTCCTTAATCAGCGGGTTGACCTGGCGCACGATCTCGTCGCAGACGACTTTGGCGTCGCGCTCTTCGCCGATGAGCAGCAGGTCGATCTGCGCCTGCATAATCTGCGTGATCTCGCCGAAGTTGGTCAGGACGGGATCGGGCGCGACGAAGTGCCTGGCGGCATCAAGCATGACGTGCTTGTTGGCCGGCGGCAGCGGATCAGTGACGAACCACTTTTCCTGTTCGGCGAAGGACGTGCCTTGCAAGCCGCCTTCGCGAATGATCGTCTCCATAGCCGGGCCATTGAAGAACTTGAGCAGGTTCCAGGCGCATTCCGGCACTTGCGTCGTCTTGGGAACGACCAGCGGATAGTAGTAGACGTAGTTGGCGCGTCCGCCAGGACCGGAGGGGTAATGCCCCAGCGCCACATTGAAGTCGACTTCGCGGAAGTTGGGGAAGGCCCAACTGCCGCTGTAAAACATGGCGAGTTGCCCGGTCTGCAGCAGGGCGGTCGTGCCCATGGCCATGGCTTCCGGACGCGGCGCGAAGCCGTGTTCCCAGCGCAGGTCGGCGTAAAACTGCAAGCCCTCGACCGCGCCGGGCTCGTTCAGCGTACACTCGGTGGGGAAGAAGGGATCATCCACCAACTGCCCGCCAAAGATGCGCACCCAGGTCTGCCAGACTTTGTCCCAGCCGGTCACATCGCAGGCGTATTGCGTGGTGCGATTGCCGTCGCGCTTGGTCAGTTTCTCGCAGGAGCTGAAGAAGTCGTCCACCGTCCAGCTCTCGTCGTCCCATTGGGCGGTCGGCATCATGGCGCCGGCTTCCTCGAACAGATCGGCATTGTAGAATATGGCGATGGACGCGACATTGTCGGGCATGCCATAGATGCCGCCTTCGTGGGTATAGGCTTCGATGGCGAGCTCCGGGAATTGCGTCAGATCGTAGTCATCGGCATCGACATAGGGCTTGAGATCAAGCAGCAGGTCATCGGCCAGGAATTGCGGCAACAGGCCGATCTCGATGATGAAGACATCGGGCGGGATGCCGGCGGCCAAGCTGGTGAAGAGCTTGTCGTTGTAGCCCGAATTGGGCCAGGTCGGCGTAAAACTGCAAGCCCTCGACCGCGCCGGGCTCGTTCAGCGTACACTCGGTGGGGAAGAAGGGATCATCCACCAACTGCCCGCCAAAGATGCGCACCCAGGTCTGCCAGACTTTGTCCCAGCCGGTCACATCGCAGGCGTATTGCGTGGTGCGATTGCCGTCGCGCTTGGTCAGTTTCTCGCAGGAGCTGAAGAAGTCGTCCACCGTCCAGCTCTCGTCGTCCCATTGGGCGGTCGGCATCATGGCGCCGGCTTCCTCGAACAGATCGGCATTGTAGAATATGGCGATGGACGCGACATTGTCGGGCATGCCATAGATGCCGCCTTCGTGGGTATAGGCTTCGATGGCGAGCTCCGGGAATTGCGTCAGATCGTAGTCATCGGCATCGACATAGGGCTTGAGATCAAGCAGCAGGTCATCGGCCAGGAATTGCGGCAACAGGCCGATCTCGATGATGAAGACATCGGGCGGGATGCCGGCGGCCAAGCTGGTGAAGAGCTTGTCGTTGTAGCCCGAATTGGGCCCGCCGGGCACAGAGGTGAAATTGAGCGTGCAACCCGGATAAGCATCGTCGAAGGGCGCCAGCGCCTTTTCGCGGATGCCGATCAAGGGCGGACCATCCCAGAAGAAAATGGTGACTTCTTGATCGTCCTGGGCGAGGACGCCACCGACGCCGGGTATAGTGTATACACCGGCCGCCAGCGAACTCATGCCCGCCATGCGCAAGAAATCACGCCGGCTTACTTTGACTTGTCTAGACATTTTGCCTTCTCCAAAACACTAATCAGATCAATAAGCGAATCTGGCGAATCGCCGTCGGAAACGGAAGATTCGCAATTGCGAGTCGTCTGGGACACTGCCTCCTTTCAGTCGCTTCTCATATCACAAGATGGGTTTGCAAAGCGCTGCAGCAAAGTCAAGTGTAAAAGATAGCGCAACACGCTCGTCAATGCGAGTTTTTCGAGCGTGTAAATCGTCCATGGGCTTTGCCCTGCTCTACACATGACGCGGCGAATCTGTGCTAAAATCCCCGCGTGCAGCGCAGTGCGCGTAACAGACAGTCTACGTCAGCGCTCCATCAAAGGGTGACCAGAAATCATGCGCGAAATCAGTGTAATCGGCAGCGGCGTCATCGGCTTAAGCAGTGCCCGCTGTCTGCAAGAAGCCGGCTTCGCTGTCCGCATCCTGACGCGGGAAATGCCGCTGGAGACTACGTCGGTGGCGGCGGGCGCGATGTGGTCGGCCTCGGATCTCGAAGGCAGAAGCCGAGTTTGGGCGGCCGCGTCGTTGCGCTATTTCCTCCCGCTCACGCAGCAGCGCGGCAGCGGCGTCACCTTGCAGCGGATGCGCGAGGTCTACACGGAAGCCGTGCCCGACCCCTGGTACCGCGACCTGCTGCCCGCCTTCGCCCGCGTGCCGGCGCTGGATTTGCCCGCCGGCCTGGTCGATGGGTATCTGATGGATGTACCCGTGATCGCGCCGCCAATCTACCTGCAGGTTTTGCAGGATCTATTCCTCGCAGCCGGCGGCGTCATAGAAGAGCGGAGCGTCGACTCGCTGGACGAGGTCGCCGCTGAAGCCGACTTGCTGGTGAATTGCAGCGGGGTCGGCGCGCGCCGGCTGGCCGATGACCCCGCCGTCTATCCCATGCGTGGGCAGACGCTGCTGATTGACGCGCCCGAGATCGCCTTGGGATATATGGATAATGAACGGGTAGACCACATCTTTCTGCGCGCGGACGGCGTGCTGATCGGCGGCGTCAAGCTTGATGGCGACTGGCGCCGAGAACTGGATCCGGCAATCTCGGCCGATATCATCCGGCGAACCTCGGCGATCGAGAGCGGCATCGCGGAGGCGAAGGTGCGGCGAGAGTTCGCGGGCTTGCGCCCCGGGCGCGCCCACGCGCGGCTCGAGCTGGAGCAGCGGCCATCAGGCAACGCTGTCATCCACAATTATGGGCATGGCAGCGTCGGCTATACCCTGTCCTGGGGCTGCGCGGAAGAAGTGACGGTCCTGGCGCTAAACGTACTGAGCGGCGAATCATGATGGCGAATTCACGATCTGAGCTTTCAAGCAAAATCTGACGCAATGATTGCATCCAAAGTCCTGCGATATCCACAGCTGCGCCTGCGCCCTCAAGCACAGCCCGTCATAGTGGCGCTGGCGACCATTTATCTGGTATGGGCTCGTCTTATATCGGCGTCTCCCTGGCCTTGGAGAGTTATCCGTCTTTTCTGCTATCCGCGCTGCGCCTGCTGGGCTGTATTGTCATACTGGCGCCGCTGCTGATATGGCGAGGCGCGGCGTTGCCATCGCGGCGGCAGACGATCAACGCGGTCATGTTGGGCACGTTGATGTTCAGCGGGGCCGGCCTGGTCGCGCTGGGGCAGGAATTCGGCGTTTCCAGCGGGCTGACGTCGGTGGCGGCCGCGGCTGTCGTGATCTGGGCCACGCTCTTCGTCGCGATTCTTGGTCAGCGTCCGGGCAAATTGGAATTGATGGGGGTGGTGATCGGCATCGCCGGCGTTGTGCTGCTCAACCTGGAGAAGGGCATGCAAGCCAATCCAGCGGGCGCCTTTGTCCTGGTGTTGGGCCCGATGGCCTGGGCGGTCGGCTCGATGATCAGCAATCGCATCACCCTGCCCGCCGGTATTATAAGTATCTTCTTGCAAATGCTGGGCGGCTTTTTCGCTCTGACGCTGATCAGTTGGCTGCGTGGCGAACAATTTCCCGCACAGCCGACGCCAGCAGCAAGCGCGGCGCTGCTGTACCTGTCACTCGTGCCCACCTTGCTCGGCTTCACGGCGTATATGTATCTCGTGCGCCAGGTCCGGCCGTCGCTGGCGACCAGTTACGGCTACGTCAACCCGGTGATCGCTGTGCTGCTGGGCGTTACACTGCGCGGCGAGAGCATCACCCATGTTGGCATCCTGGCCATGATCGTAATCATTACCGGCGTGGTGCTGGTGATCTTCGGCAGGAACCGCCAAAGCGCATAAGCGCAAGGACGCCAAGGGAGGCGCAATGAGCAGACAGAACATCTCATCGGGCACCGAATATGAAAGAATCGCCGGTTACTCGCGCGCGGTCAGGCTGGGGAATGTCGTCCATGTTTCCGGCACGACAGCCACTGAAGGCGTGGACCAGATCGTCGGCGTCGGCGACAGCGGCGCGCAGACCGACTTCATCATCCGCAAGATTGAAGCGGCCTTGCAGCAAGCGGGCGCCTCGCTGAATGACGTCGTGCGCACGCGCATCTACCTGGCGCCGGGCGCCGACTGGGAAGCGGTGGCGCGCGTCCACGGCCAATATTTTGGCGAGATCCGCCCGGCGAATACGCTGCTTTACATTCACGCGCTGGTCGGCGAGGACTATCTGGTCGAGATGGAAGCCGAAGCCATCGTCGCCGTCGACTGATGAAGTTCAGCCTACGATTCAATAATGACCTGCCCGTCCAGGACTATGTAACTTACGCGCGGACGGCGGAGGCAGCCGGCTTCGACCAGTTCTGGGTCAGCAACGATCTCTTCTTGCGCAGCGCGCCGGTGATCTTGTCCGCGGCGGCGTTGGCGACCGAGCGCATTGAGATCGGCACCTGTATCCTAAACCCTTTCACTCTGCACCCGGCCGAAATCGCCATGTTCGCCAGCACGCTGGACGAGCTGTCAGGCGGGCGCTTCAACCTGGGCATTTCCAGCGGCGCGGAGGACTTCATTAGCAATTGGCTGGGCATGGACTTCGACTATCCGCGCAGCCGCGTGGTCGAGACGGTTGCGGCCATCAACAAGCTCACTTCGAATCAGAACGCGGCGATGGAGGGTCTGGTATTGCGCTGGAGCGACGAAGCCTGGCTGCGATTTGAATCGAAGCGGCGCGTGCCGATTTATCTGGGCGCCATGAGCCCGTTGATGTTGGAGGAGATTGGCGCGATCGCCGATGGCGGTTTGCCCCTGCTCTTTCCGCCGGAGCATTACGCTACCGTTCTGCCGCATATTGAGCGCGGATTGGCGCGGGCCGGGCGTTCCCGCGACGACATCGACCTGGCGGCCTGCATCTGGTGCTCGGTCTCGGCGGATCAGACGGCCGCGGAAGCGACGCTGGCGGACAAGATCGCCTATTACGGCCATGCCATGAGCCCGCTGATCCTGCGCCAGCTAGGGCTGGCTCGCGGCGATTTCGAACAGATTCGCCGCGCCTGTCATGTCGAGCGCGATCTGGCGGCGGCGCGGAAGCTGGTGACGCCGCGGATGATGCGCATCGGCATCGCCGGCACGACGGCTGCGTTGAACAATCGGCTCGAGCGACTGGTCGATTTGGGTGTGCGGCATCTCAGTTTTGGTCCGCCGCTCGGCCCGGATATTCCGGCCGCGATTCAAGCCATCGGCCGCGATGTGATACCACGCTTTTCGTAACGCTGACTTGTCACCGCCCACAAGATCAATACACTACATTCCACCACCGATTGCCCTGCGGCCGGCGCATCGCGCTGATTGGGATGCTGTATGATAATGGGCGGCGAAAGGCGACCTGAATGCCTCGATCTGTAATTGTCAGTCTGTTGCTCCTTTGGCTGCTGGCGGCGCCCGCACTGGCGCTGGAGCCTTGTACGCGCGCCGAATTCCTGACGATCTTCCAACGGGCGGCGGAACGCCAGCTGGAACTGGACACCGCGCTCACAACCGTCGACGATTTGCTCCGCTTTGCCGAAAGCGCCATCACCGACCAGCAGAATAACCTGTCCGCGCTGCCAACCTGCTCCGATGCGATCGATTATCAGCGGCTGTCCATCGAAGTCGTGGGCGACTTCATCGCGCGACAGGCGCTTGATCTTGCCGATGTTCCGCCGGAAGACAATCCCTACCAGCTGCGATACGCGGACGAGCAGGAACGGATTGGAGCATCGCTCTCTGTCATGCTCGGCCTGGACCGCAGCGACGTGCCGGCGGCCGAGGCGCGCAGCCTGCCGGATTGCAGCGACAACGAACTGACCGCGCTCGACGCGTCCGTCAGCGAGCTATTGACGCTGCTCGATAGCAGCGACGCCAGCGACGACCAGGCTTATGCCCTGCTGGCGATAGATGCGCGTTTGCTCTGGCGTGAAGAAGCGCTGCTGGAATGGCCGGCCTGCGCCCAATGGGTCGAGTTGCTTCCGGCTCTGAGCGCGGCTGCGACCTACTCGGCTACCGAATACGCCATCGCTGCGGTCGCCGCCGACGCGGACAATCCCTTTGCCAATCGAACCGCCGCGCACATCGCGCGCTTGCAGCACTGGCTGACACCGGCCGGAGCAGCGCTTTCCGTTCCGAGCGGCGCAACCATTGCTTCGAAAGGCTTGCCAGCCTGCGGCCCCGATGAATTGGCGCAAGCCTACAACATCCTGACGCCGGGTTACGCCACCCTGGTCGACAGCGCGGGCCAGATCAGCGAGCTGAGCGACCTGCGGCGCTATAGCAAAGCCTACCTGCAATTCCGAACAGTACAATTGGCGGAACTGCCGCTCTGCGCTGAAGCATTTGCGGTCGGCTGGGATGCGCGCCAGTTGCTCGGCGGCCTCGCTACCACGGCTTCGCTCGACCTGATCGCCGCGGCTGGCGGGCCGAATGCCTACGGCGAAACGCTTACTGACGACAGCGCCCGTGTCGCTGAGGCAGTCGACGATCTGGCCAGCCGCATAGAAGGCCTCAACGGACTTTCAGCGCGGGCGTCGGGGCCGAGCTTGCTGGCTTGCAGCAGACTCGATATCCTTTTCCTCGCCAATTATCTTCTGCCAGATTTTGACGCCTTCAGCCAGGCGGCCCTGTCGCTGCAGACGCCGGCGGGCCTACCCGAGCTGGTCGAACGCTCGCTTGACTTGCGCGAGCTACTCTGGCTGGAAACGCCGCGCTGCGCCGAGGCGCTGGAACTCGGCTTGGTCATACGCCGCATCGCCGCTGACCTGGTCGCCATGATCGGGCTGGAAGCAGCTGGTATCCCCGCTATTGACGTGCCTTACTTGCACGGCGTCGCCGCTGACATGTCGTGGCTGGCGGCGCGTCTCGACGAATTCACCGGCGACCTGGGCAGGGCTGCCCGCGCCGGCGCACGCTACTACGTCATCGTCGAGCGCGGCGCCAACATCCGCAGCTGCGCTTCGACCGACTGTTCGATTGTCGCCACCGCTCTCGCCGGCGACGTGGTCTACGCTGCTGATGATAGAGGCGCTTGGTATCGGCTGAACCTGCCCGATAACCAAACCGGCTATATCGCCAGTTTCCTGGTCAGCAGCACACCCCCGAGCAGTTGATCTCTGCGGCGCGGGCGCTCATTTGCCATTACGTCAGTCCTGCGCTAGTTTTCGGCTTATGCGCCAAATGCCGGAAAGACTCTACTATGAATAAGTTGTTGCTGGCATGTATCGCGCTTTCACTAGCGCTGAGTCTTGTCCCGATCGCAAGCGCGTAGGAGACCGGCTATCCCGCCTGTTCGGAATCCGAGATTTTGGTTCTGCTCTCGACGCTGCTGGACTACGTGCCGCTGCGCAAACCATTGTTCGATACCATCGACGACCTCATCCTGGCTTGGCGCGGCGAAAAGATGGCGCTGCTGCCCGAATGCGCCCAGGCGATTGAAAACGGTTTTCTCTTGAGCAAGGCGACCATCGACGCCGCGGCGATGCTGGCCTTCGACTATGCCGGTTTGCCGGAGGCCGACAACCCTTACACTCAGGTCGTTAGCGAGACGCGCGAGCGCCTGTCGACCTGGCGCGGGGACCTCAAGATCATCCAGCCGCAATACAAAGACGCGCAGGTGCTAGCGCTGGAAGCGCAGCAAGCGCCCGTTTGCCGATCGGGCGAAATCCTGCAGGTGATAGGGTATCTTGCGCCGTAACGCCAATCGACCCGGACCTTTACCAGGCCTTCCGCAGTCATCACGACTGGACCGCAGTCCCGCACAGCTCGGTTGCAGACTTGCCGCAATTCGCCCCGGCCCATATCACCTGGCGGGAGACGCTGCTGGCTGCCTTGCCAGGGCTGTCCGCTTGTCGCGAAGCTTACGAGACCGCTCTGCTGGCGCTACAGATCACGGGCGATGCTGCTGCGGTCGCCGCGCTGTCAGTCAGCGGCATCGGCCTGCTCGAGCTGGGCGCGGCCTATCAGGAGCGGGTCGTTGGCGCAGGCGAGAGAATCGGCGAATTGAACGCAGCCTTTCAGGCGGATCAGTAGGCAGAAGCCGCGCAGCCGGCGGGCGCGCTGCCCGAGTGTTCCAGCAGAGACCTCGATATTCTCTTTGACGACTTGCAGGGACTCTCCCAGCTGCAGCTGCAGGCGTTTGCGCCGAAGACGGCGGACGAACTCATCGTCTACATACAAGACTATTTCGCCTGGCGCGACCGGCTCTGGTCGGCTTTGCCCGGTTGCGCCGAAGCTTTTCAGATCGCAGCGATTATGCTGCAGATACTGGGGGATTACGCGGCGCACGTCGCCATGCTGGTGGCCGGCGTACCCGAAGACGAGATTCCCTGCCAGGAGCAGACGGAGCGCGCCGTCGACGCCTTCAACCGATGGCAAGCCGATGTATGGGCGCCGATTCCGACGCCCTTGCCTTTCACAACCTATTACGTCATCGCCAACGGCAGCGCGCCGCTGTACGAATGCCCCGCACACGACTGTGAGATACGCGCCCTGTTCGCTGAAGGCGAGGCGTTGAGAGTCGTGGACGACAGCGGCGAGTGGTACAAAGCCTACATCGGCGCCGGCGTCTACGGCTGGGTTCCGCGGGAATTGACGAGCGCGACGCCACCTGACGGCTAGGTGGCCAGCATCCGACTCATCTCGTCCAGCGCCGCCCCCAATTCGATATTGCGATTGGTGCCGCTGCCGCCGCCGATATGCGGGCAGAGGATGACGTTGTCCAGGCTGCAAAGCGGGCTATCAGCTGGCAGCGGCTCGTAGGTGAAAACATCCAGCCCGGCGCCGGCGATGCGATCTTCTTGCAGGGCCGCGATCATCGCCTCTTCATCGACGATGCCGCCGCGCGCGATATTGACGATATAGGCGCTGTCTTTCATCAGGGCGATCTGCTCGGCGCCGATCATACGCTCGGTGGCGGGCGTATGCGGCATGGCGATGCAGACGTAGTCGCTCTCGCGCAGCAGGTCGTCCAGCTCGGCGTAATTGGCGTCGAAAACGCCTTCCAGCTCAGGCGAAAGGCGACTGCGCTTGTAGTACAGATTGCGCATGCCCATCACGCTGGCGCGGCGCGCCAATTCGCAGCCGATCTCGCCCATGCCGATGATGCCCAGAGTCTTGCCGACCACTTCGTGAACGCGCGTGTTGTGCATCCAGTGGAAGGCGATCTTGCGCTCGGCGGTCAGTTCGGGCTTGAGCCCGCGGTAGCGATAGGCGCCCAGCGCGACCGCTTCGTTGGAGACGATGATGTCCTTGCTAAGCGACAGGATCAGCGTCATAGCCAACTCGGCTACGCAATTGGGTCCCTTGCGCGGAACGCAGCCGAATGCCAGTCCGCGCCGGCGGACGGACTCGATGTCGATGTTGAAATAGCTACGGCCCAGCTTAAGTACGATTTGCAGATTGGGCAGGGCATCCAGCAGGGCGGCGTCGACGGTGGTGGTATCGGCGATCAGGCCGATGACATCGCCGGAAGCCAGCGAGCTCGCGTCCTCGCCTTCACCGGGGCAAATCACATTCAACTCGGGATACTCGCCCGCCAGCGCAGCGGCTGCCGCGTCGTAACCCGCATCGGCCAGCAGAATTGTTTTCGTCATTTGGTTCGGCCCCCTCATTTTTCTGCGAACTATAAACGATGCGGTCGTCCTGGCGCAATGCGGAAGACTTGGCGGATCGGTCGCTCATGCGGATTCTCGCCCTTGTCGCGCCCGGTACAAGTTTCCTTAACCACAGAGCACACGGAGAGCACAGAGAAAAATCCCTCAACTAGAGTCGATTTACGGGCGACGAACCTGGTCGCCCGTCTTCGACGGCGCAGTGGACTTGTCTCAGAGTGGGCAAGATTTGTATTTCCATCTTCAATATGTTACATTCCAGGCTGTTCAAAATTGTCGACAATATCGCAGTATCCGCAGCCTGCATGAGCTTTTCGCAGGTTGCGTTTTGTCAGGCGCTTAGCGATTTCTACAAGGAGACCTCTATGGGATTAGCGACCAACGCCGACCAACTCGTCGAGATGGCTGTCGTCGGTTATGTCAGCCAGCCCACGGTGCGCGGATATATCCCGCATGCTTCGGGCGAGGCGATGATCTTGCCGGGCATGTCGGGCTTCATCTATAACGCCCGCGTGGGCGACGCCGCCTTTGGCTGGGCGGCCGACCACCTGGAGCCGGGCGCCTCCATCGCCCATCCGGATCTGGACGCCGATTACGCCATGCACTATCTCACCTGCATGGGCAATCAAGCCTTTTTGATGAGCGGCCTGGCCAAAGGCACGGAGGGCATTGTCACCGGCGAGCACGCGCGGCTGCTGGTCGACTTTCCGCCCAATGTGGCTGACCTGATCGCCGTGGGCGACGCCGTGCAGATTCGCGCCAAGGGGCAGGGCTTGCAGCTGGTGGATTATCCGCATATCACGCTTAAAAAATGCAGCCCGCAGCTGATCGAGAGCCTGCCGATTGAAGCGGTGGATGAGCGAACGATTCGCGTCCCGGTAACGATGGAGCTGCCCATCCGCATTATGGGTTCGGGCGCGGAGCTCAACCCCGATTTCGTCGACCAGGACTTGATGTCCGGCGACCGCGAATTGATGGCGGAGCTGGGCATCGACCAGATGCTGCTGGGCGACCTGGTGGTGATCAACCACGCCGATCATCGTTACGGGCGCGGCTACAAACCCGGCGCCGTCACCATCGGCCTGTGCATCCACGGCGACTCGGTCATGACCGGCCACGGACCGGGCATTCTGACGCTGATGACCTGTGACGAGCCTTGCATCGAATGGGTGATCGACCCGCAAGCCAATATTGCCAATTACATGAACATTCGGAAGGAATCATGAGCGCGAAAAACAATGCCCATCAAGTAATCAGCGTTTCGGTACAGGGCGTCATCACGCCGCCGCGGATGCCGCCCCTGCCCGCCATGCCTTACGCGCTGGCGGCGGACGGCAGTCCCTTCTTGCTGCCCGCTTACGGCAGCATCGTCTATAACGTCTCGGTTGGCGATTCGGCTTATGGCTGGCTGGCGGATTGCGTCCATCCCAGCGTCAGCGTCAAGCTGGAAGACGCCACCGGCAACCGCGGGCTGAATGTGCTATCCTGCGTCGGCAATACGGCGATTGTCATGACCGGCAACGCTCAACGCGCCCGCGGCACAGTCACCGGCAAGACCGGCCGCTTCAGCGAGCATGTCATCATCCACTTCGAGCAAGAGGCGCGCGAGCAAATGGCGATTGGCGACAAGATCGTCATCAAAGCCAAGGGCGTCGGCATGAGTTTCGACGATCATCCCGATGTGATGCTCAAGGGCTGCTCGCCGGAGCTGGTCGAGGCGCTGGAAGTGACGACCAATAGCGAGGGCAAGCTCTCGGCGCCGGTGGTGGCCAGCGTGCCGCCGCATCTGCTGGGCGCGGGCGCCGGCCTGGTCAGCGACGGCGGTTCGATCCACATTCAGACGGCCGACCGCGAGGCGCTGAAAGACGCCGGGCTGGACGGGCTGCGGCTGGGCGATGTCGTGGCGCTGACTGATTACGACAGCAGTTGGAATCATGGTTATCTGCGCAATGCTGTCGGCATCGGCGTCATCGCGCAGGGCGACAGTCCGCGCGCGGGTTACGGACCCGGCATCACACTGATCATGACTTCGGCCGGCGGCAATATCGCGCCAATGATCACGCCGGGCGTGAATTTGAAGGATTTACTTCTCTAACCCCTCTCCCTGTAGTGGTCCCGAAAAACTGGACACCTAGTAAAGAGAGTATACTGGATGAA
>WTGO01000070.1 GCA_011523515.1 Chloroflexota bacterium | reverse complement strand
GTGTCGGTGGGCGTGTCGGTCGGGATCGGCGTGTCGGTGGGCGTGTCAGTCGGGATCGGCGTTTCGGTGGGCGTGTCAGTCGGAACCGGAGTATCGGTGGGCGTGTCAGTCGGGATCGGCGTTTCGGTGGGCGTGTCGGTCGGGACGGGAGTTTCCGATGGCGTATCAGTCGGGACAGGCGTGTTAGTGGGTGCTGCTGTGTCCGTTGGCACGGCAGTATTGGTCGCCGTATCCGTCGGTACGGGCGTATCGCTGGGAAATTCAGTAGCCGTTGCGGTATCCGTTGGGACGGGCGTATCCGAAGGCGTATCGCTTGGTGTGGAAGTTTCAGTCGGAACGGCGGTGTATGTGGCCGTTTCCGTTGGGACAGGCGTATCGCTGGGAACGGCTGTATCCGTAGCAGCCGGCGTATCGGTTGGCGCCGCCGCCTCGGTCTGACGCAGAGACTCCTGCGCCGTGGCCGTGATGTTTGCCGTTGCTGTGGAGGTGGCCACCGGTGTATTGGTTATCGTCGCCGTCGGAACCGGCGTTGCAGTGTCCGTCGGCGTCGCCGTTGCGGTCGCTGTATCAGTCGGCAGCGGCGTAAATGTCGGCGTCGGCGGCAGGTCCACCGTGAAGGGGATTCGAATGGTGGATGTCTCACCGCCTTCGTTCGTGACCGTTACCAGGGCTTCGTGCTCGCCGTCGCCCAACTCATCGGCCGGGATGGTGAAACTCTCCTCCTCTACTGGCTCGGCTGGCCCGCCATCATACGACACTTCTACGCTTGCAATTTCCGTCTGGCCGCCCGCCTCAACCGTGACTTCGCGCGGCCCGCTGATGACAGCGTCGACCACCACGCCGCTGAGCGCGACAGTCGGCGGCAGGGCAGCCACTTCGAATTCAACGGTCTGGACCGTCTCCGCCCCGGCTTCATCGACTGCGCGGAAGGCGACGGTATTGCGTCCGGGTGGAAAATTAGCCGCGTCGATGATGAATTCCAGCCGGTTGCCGCTGACCACCGCGCCCACGTCCGGATCGGCGCTAAGGCTGACAATCGGTGATTGACCCTGGGCGGTGATCGTGCCGCTGAGCGTATCGCTGACGACCGTATCGCCTGTCAGTCCTTCAATCTCCAGTCGCGGCGGGATGACTTCCACTTCAAATGTTCGTTCAATGACGGTGGTTTGCCCGCCGGCGTTGGTGGCGCGGATACTCAGTGTGTGCTCTTGCGGTCGCAGCGAGAAGGGATCCAGATCGAAGTCGTAGGGCGCCTGGTTGTCCGTCTTGACGACCTGGCCGTCCACGACAAATTCCACCTGCGTAATCTCCGTCTGGCCGCCGGCGTCAACCGATATGATCTCGGCGTCAACGATTTCATCTTCAGCCGCCGCTTCAAAATCATCGGAGACAGTCGGCGGCAGCGCGGCAATCTCGAATTCGGCGCTCAACTCCCCGATATCGCCTTCGACATCTTCAACCCGGATATCCAACTGGTATTCACCCGGCTGCTGCTCCGCCGGCTCAATAGTGTAAGTCTCTTCGGTCGAAACAACTTCGCCGTCTACGGCGTATTCGATACTTTCGATATCCTGGTCGGCGAGAATCTCCACCGTGATCTGCGTATCTTCGGTCAGCGCTTCTTTGAAGACGTCATCAGGCAGGAATAGCAGCGGAATCGGTATGGGCGCGCGCAGGGTGGCGCTGCCGAATGACGTGTGCCCATCGGCTGTGGTGACGTTCAGCGTAAAGTCATAGCGCATGCCGTCCGCCGGCACATCCGCGCTCAGGGTCACAATATATTGACTGCGGAACAGGAAGGCCAGGTTGCTGTAAATCGCGCCCAGCTCTTCCGGCTTGGGCGACTCATAAAAGGTGGCGTTGGATTCTGAAGTGATCGCTTCAAGGAAGCGGCGGTCGATCGACCAGCCCAAACCGATCGCATAAACCGGTACGCCATGAATCGTGGCCGCGCGGATGCTCTCCCCGCGGCTGCTCTCGCTGACATCGCCGTACTCGCCGCCATCGCTGAGGATGACGACCGCCTTGCGCTCCAAGGGCGCTTCGACCGCCAGCTCAATGCCGCGCAGGGTGGCGTCATAGAGCGCGGTCTTGCCGCCGTAAGCCAGATTGTCGATGGCCGCGTACAGCCGTTCGCGGTCGGTCGTGTAGTCGATAACCAGCCTGACGCTCGTATTGAAGGTGACAATCGCGACTGGGTCATCCGGCTCGAGCGCCTCGATATAGCCGCGCGCGGCCGCCTGCGCCAGGGTCAGCGGCCTGTCGGCCATGCTGCTGCTGGTATCGATAACCAGTACCGTCGCGAAATTCAAGTCGTCGTCTGTGATGTTCTCGACTTCGCTGACGGCCGCCAAGCCCTGCAGGTCGCCGCCGATAGTGAAGTTCTCCACACCGAGCCCGGATACCAGCCGCTCGCTGTGATCCAAAATGCTGGCGTGAATGGCGACTTGACTGAGATCGGTTGAGGCAATGCCGATGATATCGAGTGTGACGGCGGCGTCTTGCGTGGACGCCAGGCTGAAGGGCAGTATCGCGAGCAGGACGATGATCGCTCGCAGCAGGCGTTGGTTCAACTCAGGCTCCCAAACGGCTAGGCGGTGGCAAACACACCGGCGGTGGAAGATTACTCGGGATCACAAGTGTTTTTCGCGCTGGCGGATAATGTGCGGATTATAGGTAAGATGTTCTCGGAATAACAGTGGAATCCTGTTCAAAAGCTGTGAAACAATTATAACGAACTGGCGCTTTCCCTATACGCCGCCGAAGCGCTTCTGCACGGCCGCCAGCCAGTGATGTATCGGCGCCAACTTCGCAAAGTGATCGAAGCTAACATCGATCAGTTGTGGCGAGGCGATTATGCCCGGCGCAATATCGTGGGCGCCGGCGTGCAGATTATTGTACTTCAGCCATTCAACCCGCGGGTGCTCTTTGTCGAAGCCGCGCGGCACAGTCTTGTAATGCCGTCCGCTGATGGAATAGCCGGCGTCTTCGACCGTTCGCGTCGCCTCCAGCAGCTTTTCTCCCAGCTCATCGTCGACTACCGCTTGCCGATAAGCTTCCAACATCGGCTTCCGAAAATGAAACATGCCCGCCATCAAGCCGGCGTCATCCGGCGTGATCTGCATGCCAAAGGCCGGATGCTGCATCTTCTTTCCCGCGCCACGCCACCACATCATGGCGACATTGACCTTGTAGGGCGATTTGTCCTTGCTGAAGCGCGTGTCGCGCGCCGCGCGCATCAGCGAGCCGCTCCCATTCACGCGCAGGTCGATGACGATATCCGCATCAAGCGTCTTCAGGCGTTCGCCCATCGCCGCCACCCACTGCAACGCCGGCGCGCGCACGACATCGTCGAAGCGTTCCTTGTTGGCGGCGAACCATTCTCGTGTGTTGTTCTCGCGCAGCTCGCGCAAGAATGCTTGTGTTTCAGGCGGGAAGCCAGGAAAGTTGCTCATCGTTGTGTCCAG
This sequence comes from Chloroflexota bacterium, assembly GCA_011523515.1. GTDB lineage: Bacteria > Chloroflexota > Anaerolineae > Aggregatilineales > Phototrophicaceae > UBA6055. The sequence continues at coordinate 50,666 of WTGO01000070.1, read as the reverse complement.
TTCGGATGCGTGATCGCCAACCGATTGTAACAAAGTCGCTTGGGCTGTCAACGCGCCGCGGACATCCATTGAGTGGGGCGCTGCCGATTTCGTCTAGGCAAGAGGCTGCCGCTCAGGCACAATGCCCAGCGCCACATCTTGACCATCTTGATTTCCCAAGGGACGAACTCATGACCTGGCTCCGACCCCTTATCGCCTTGTCGCTTGTCGCCGTCTTCGCCGCGCTTTCGTTCGCGCAAGACGCGCCCAGCCCGCAAGAACTCTGCGACGCCGCCGAGCCGGCGCCACCGACGCCGATGCAGTTCGAACAGGCGGAGCAGGTGCTTGAACCGGATACGGATTACCGCGCCATCCTCTGCACCAGCGCCGGCGCCATTTACGTCAACCTGTACGATGAATTCGCAGACATTACGGTGAATAACTTCGTTTTCCTGGCGCAGCAAGGCTACTATGACAGCACCACCTTCCACCGCGTCATCCCCGGTTTCATGGCGCAAGGTGGCGACCCCACCGGCAGCGGACGCGGCGGCCCCGGCTATCGCTTCGGTGACGAGACCGCCGGCCATCTTACCTTTCATCGTCCCTTTGTACTGGCGATGGCTAATGCCGGGCCCGGCACCAACGGCAGCCAATTCTTCATCACCACCGCGCCCACGCCACACCTCAATGGCAAACACACCATCTTTGGCGATGTGCTCATCGGCCAGGATGTCGTCGAAGCCATACGCGAGCGCGACCCGCAGTCAGCCTCAGAACCCGGCGAGGCGCTGCACACGATTCTGATCATCACAGACCCAACACAGGTAGACGATACGGGCGCGCTTACGCCCATTCCGGTGACTCCGCAAGAGCTGCTGGACGCATTTAAACGCTTCAATACTGATGACATGAGCGCGCGGAACAGCGAAGACCGCCGCGATAGTCTGCCTGAAAAATGGCAGGATGATTTCGCGGAATTCGCCGCGCGCTACGGACATGAATACCGCGTAGCCATGCGCATTCACAATGCCGCATGTGACCCGGACGCCTTCTACACTTCTGTCGGCTACGCGGTGGATGTATTCGCCAGTGCCGAAGACGCAGTTGCCGCTCTGGCTGATGGTCTGTTGGTCGCAATGGCCGAAAGCGACGGCTTCGTTCAACCCTACCAAACGCGTTCGCCGGTTTTGATGATGATGACGCCATCATGCCACAGCGATGACGGCATGCACATCATGGCGCAGTACACTCACGGCCGCTTCATCATAACTACCGATATACTGCTAGACGTAGGAATCCTGGGCGAGGTCGAACCAGCGAGCCTGATCATGTCCGTAACCAACCAGCTGGAAGTCGCCTTTGAAGAACTCTACTATCGCGAATTGCGCTAGTCCGGAGTCTTCGCAGCACTCTAAAGCCGGCGACGCAGCGCCGTCAGCATCTCGTCCCGCTCCGGCAGGTGGCAGATCTCGACGGCGTCAATGAAGAGCGGCAGGTCGTCTTTACGGGCCAGATTGGCCATCCGCAGCAGTCGCTCGCCCAGTTCGTCAGCGCGAGCCGCCGCCATCATCACCAGCCCGTAACGCCGCAGGTCCACATGGCGCGTTGAGAGAATAACGTCTTCCAGCCGGTCGTAAAGCGCCTCCGCCCGCGCCTCGATGATGAAGTTGATGATGCCCATCGTGGCGGTCGGCTGGTCCAGCGCCTGATACTGCGCGATCAGATCCTCATACAAATGAAGCGGGAAATCAGCGCCCAGGGACTCCAACGCCTTGCCGGTCAACTCGCCGCGTTGCGAGCGCGCCATGCCCTCGCCGCCGCGCAGCAGGAACTGATAGATGGGCAAGCGCTGATTCGAGGCGACCAGCACGTCGATTGCTGTCATCGCCGGCTCGCAATTGAAGACCGAGGTGTGACTTTCGCCCAGGAAGCGGGCCGCGTAGAGGCAAGCCAGCGGCGGATCAACCGGCGCCAAACCCGCCAACGCAACCGCCCGCAAATTCTGCGCCACATCGTCGACCGGCTGCAAGTGATAAGCCTCGACGCCCAGCTTGTAGATGTCGGCGTCGTCGGGATGCTCGATGTAAACGAGCAGCCGGGTCAAGCCTTCGCGCAGCAGGCCGCCTTTATCGCGCTTGCTCTCGGCGAAATAACCCAGGCACTTTTCGCGCATAATGCCGCGGTGGCTCTCGTCCAGCCTCGCCCGCACCGGCTCGGCATTCAGCGCGCGCAGGCACTCGTCCAAATAGAGTCGGCTATTCGTCCGCGCCAGTAGCTGCAGCGCGATATCGCGGCGCTCCTCGCTTGCAGTCGCGCTACGCAACTCCCGATGCATCTCAGCTTGTGAAGGCATGCCCTTCTTTCTCTGTGCCGCTCGTCATTTTCCGCCCCCACCCCAAACCCCTCCCCCAAGATGAGGGAGGGGCTCATTTGCGTACATGGATCGGACGCCACCGCTCCCCTTCTCTCATTTTGGGGATGCTTCCACATAGAGATGTGGAAGGGGCCGGGGGATGAGGACCCTCATTTACGCCGGCACAGGCACGCCAAGCCCCGCGGCGCAGGCGCTGATCTCGCCCCAGGTCGCCGCCGGCAGGTCAATGCCGTTCGCCAGCCGCTCGCGCCGATTGCGCGCCTCGAGCTCGCCCGGGTAGAGCACCTCGCCCGCCAGCGGGTCGGTCTTCACAAAATCGATCACTGCGTCGACCTGCCGCTGGAAGACATCCACCGGCCCGAAGCGCGCAATGTCAATCATCAGGATCACCGTGCCCCAGCGGTCTTCCAGCGGCGGCTGATTCTCCGAGCGCAGCGATGCCATCATGCTGAACAGCCCGACCATCATCGCCAGCGCGTAGCCCTTGTGCCCGACATAGGGCAGGCCCATCGGCCGCAGCGCGCCGCCGTCTTTGAGCTTGGTGGGGTCGGAGGTGGGCTGCCAATCGGCGTCCACGATCCAGTCGCCCGGCAGCTGCTCGCCTTTGTCCACCGCCACCATGACCTTGCCGGCCGCCGATATCGACGTGGCGAAATCCAGCAGCACCGTACCGCGCGTCGCGCTGGGGAAACCCATGGCGATCGGGTTGGCGCCGATCTTGCGCCCGGTGCCATTCAGCGGCACCACCACCGAGCGCGGTCCGCCGACGCAGCCGTCCCAGATCATCGACGCCATGCCGGCCTCCGCGCCCATCTCGGCGTAGGCGCCGATGCGCCCGGTATGCCCCTCGTGGTACATCGAGACCAAGCCGACGCCGCCCGCGCGGGCTTTGTCGATGGCGATCTCAGTCGCCTGCTTGGCGATCACCTGGCCAAAGGTCCAGTGGCCGCAAACCTGCGCCATTGAAGCTGTCTCGTCGACGATCTCCGGCTCGGCGGCCGGCTCGAGTTCGCCTTTTTCGATCGAGCGCACGTAATAGGGCGCCCGGATAACGCCATGCGAGTCGTGGCCGGCCAAATTGGCGTCCACCAGATGCCTCGCCACGATGTCGGCGTAGTCGGGTCGCGCTCCAGCCGCGGACAAGATTCGGGCGATGACGCCGGTCAGTTGATTGGCTTGAATAATTGGCATAAATACTTCCTCATTGCTCTCACTTGTTTTTCAAATTCACCAGCTATTCCTTCCGCGTACTATACTCGCCACGCCCCCGTCTAACAACATAACGGTGAAATGTAGAGGCAACTCTGTGAGTCGCCCGTTTTCCGAAGGTAATCCTCTGTGCCCTCTGTGGTGAAAGAACCAGTGTTGATATCAGATCCCTGTCACATCCACGAACCAGCGCTCCAGCGCGCGCTCCATGGCGGCGACGCGCTGCGGCTGCTGATCCGCGAGGTCGTTCAACTCGAAGGGGTCGTCGGCGATGTTAAAGAGCAGCGGCGCGGGCGGCGCCGGCACGGTCCGCGGCGGCTCGGGCTCGCGAATGATGTCGGAGAAATGTTCCGGGTAATACTTGATGGCGTGATCCAGCGCGGTATCCAGGGCGCTGACCTGCATGGCTTCGGGGATCAGCGGCCGCAGCAGCTTCCAATCGCCGTCGCGTATGGCCGCGTTGCACTCGCCCAACGGCGTATAGCGATTCCACTGCCAGCAGCGCTGCGGGTAGTCTCCGCCGTTTTCGCCGCGCAGCGCCGGTGTGATATCGACACCATCTAGCGGCCTGTCGTCCGGCACATCGACAGTCGCCAGATTCAGCAGCGTCGGGAACCAATCGCTGAAATGCGCCATGGCATCGCTGCGGACGCCGCCGGGCAAACCATCCGGCCAGCGCAAGATCATGGGTACGCGAATGCCGCCCTCGTAGGTATTGCCTTTGCCGCCGTTGAAGTTGTAGTTGAAGCGCCGCTGCGAAAAGCCATTCCAGTCGCCCAGCGCCGGACCGTTGTCGCTGGTGAACATCAGAACCGTATTGCCGGCGATGCCCAATTCGTCCAGCACCCCGGCGATGCGTCCAATGCCCGCGTCCATCACCTCGATCATGGCGTAAAGCAGGCTGACGCCGACGCTGAAACCCATATCGGCATATTTCCGCGCGATGGCGTCCGGCGCTTCCAGGGGGAAGTGCGGCGCGTTGTACGCCAATTGCAAGAAGAAGGGATCGCGCTGATTCCGCTCGATAAAGTCGACGGCGGCATCGCTGAAGACATCGGTCAAATACTGATCCTTGTCGCCGTATTCGATGCTCCCGTTGCGGTCCAGGCGGTAGCGGTAATAGGGATTCCAGCCGCCCTGGAAGCCGACGAACTCATCGTAACCGCGCGCGGTCGGATGATAACACGGATTCAGCGCGCCGTTGTGCCACTTGCCGATCAGCGCCGTCGCATAACCCGCGCCGCCCAGCACATCCGCCAGCGTTCGCTCATCCAACCGCAGGCGATCCAGCCCGCGCGCTTCCAAGGTGTCAATGCCGCCGGTGCGATGCGGATAGCGGCCTGTTATCAGCGCCGCCCGCGCCGGCGCGCAGACTGGCGCCGCCGAATAATGCTGCGTCAAAGTGAGACCTTGATCCACCAGCGCGTCAAGCTGCGGCGTGCAAGAGATTTGATCGTTGAATATGCCGAAATCGCCATAACCCATGTCATCGGCGATAATGAGGATGATATTTGGTTTTGTCATGTCTGCCCGTTTTGGACCCGCTGTCCGGTGGCTAATTGAGCCGGAAAACCGGTGTGAAACACCGTCATCGTGCCGCCGAACATGATGCGGTCGCCATCGCGCAGCTTGCGCGCTTCGCCGCCCGTGACCGGCCGATTGTTGACCGCCGTGCCGTTGATGCTGCCCAGGTCAAAGAGCTTCCACTGGTCTTGCTCTTTCACCAGAAAGGCGTGGGGGCGCGAAACAGTCGGGTCTTGCAAGGCGATCTCCCAATTGGAACTCGGCGTCGAGCGCCCGATATACAGCTCTTCTTTCAGCAGCGCGAAGATCTGCCCCTGCTGCGGCCCGCGGGTGATGCGCAGGCTGGCGCGGTCGCCGGCGACGGCCGACACTTTCTTGGCCGCGTCGGTCGCCGCATTGCCTTGGGGCGACAGCAGCTTGAGCACCGAGACGAAGAGATGGACTTCATCGCCGATGTCCAGACCATGTTCGCCGTAGACTTGCACGCCATTGATAAAGGTGCCGTTGGCGCTGCCCACATCGTCGATTTTGAAGGCGCCGTCTTCGCATGCGATTACAGCGTGCTCGCGCGAGATATGCCCCTCGGCGATCTGGATGTCGTTGCTGGCGGAGCGCCCGATGGTCAGTTTGTCGCCGTCGCGTATTGGGTGTTCGAGGGTTTTGCCGCTGAAGGGGTCGAGCCAGACTATTTTTGCGAGTGGGGCCTGCTGCTGCGCGTCCATTGTTCCTGTCCTGCTACGCGTCTTTCTTACTTATATTGTAGCATATACTGCTTGGACGCGGACGATTTGGGCGGGCTATACAAAAGGACTCGCTTGGAGTGTCTATTCGTTCGTTTCCACGAATACTCTAGGGTATTCTGCCGCGGAACACGACGGATAATCCGCGGGCATCTGCCTTCGATCATGTCGGGCGATGGCGGCTTGTCACAACGCTAACCAGCAATAATCCCCGGCGCATCCGCGCCCAGCGCGACCAGCACACCCTCGGCGATCACGCCGTCGGCGCTGCGTTTGATGCGCTCTTCCGGCAAGCCCATCAGCTGGGCGATGTACTGCGCCGTCCAGTTGTAACGCCCATACTGACGAATCTCCGTTTGCTGACGATGCCGCGTCACATCGTTGTTGATGCCATTGACGCCCACGCCCTGCGCCAGCAGCCATTCGCGCGTGTCGCCGGCCAAGCCGACAACGCTGGTGCCATTGTAGACGAATACCTGCGCCGCTTCCGCCTCTGCCCGCGCCCGAATCTCCGCCAAGGTCAGCTGTGTTTGCGGATAGAAGGTGCGCATAATGAGATCGCGAATGGCGACAAAATCGGGGAAGAGCACATCCTCGCCGGTGGCGGTCTTGCCCAGCGAAGCATAAAAATTGTCGATCACGCTATAACGAATATCCTCGCGTTCGATATTGCCCATCAGCCGGCCCAAGGCGATGATTTCGTTTAGCTCCAGATTGGTGCGATAATTGTCTTGCAGCTCCTGCCACAGCGGGTACGCCTGCGTGACGAAGTTGACGATGCCGCCGGCGCTCAGCACTTCCGCCCGCACCGCGTCCAGCACCTGCTGCTGCCGCCGCGCCCGGTCGAAGTCGCCGCCTTGCGTGCGGCGGGTCCGCGCATATTGCAGCAAGGTCTCGGCATTCATGCGCTGCTCGCCCGGCTCAAAGGTGACGTGGATGGTGCCGTAAAACTCGTCAGGGTAGGTCGGGTCGTCGATGAATTCGGTCACATTCACCATGACGCCCGCCGGCGCCAGCATATCCACCACAGTAGTGAAGACATCGAAATTGACCAGCAGGTACTTCTCTACGCGAATGCCAAAATTCTCGGCGATTGTTTCCATCGCCAGCGCCGGTCCGCCACCGCCGGGATAGGCATCGCTGTCGCCCAGGAAATTGGCGGTGTTGATCCGCCCCGGACCGTAACTGGGGATCTCCACCCACAGGTCACGCGGGAAGGACAAGACGCCAACGGTCTCACGCGCCGGATTGATGTTCAGCAGAATCATCGTGTCGGTGCGGAAAGGGCCCTGCTCATCGGCGGCGCTGCGCTGGTCGATGCCCAGCAGCAGAATGTTCATGGCGCGCGGATCGGTAATCCGCGGCAATTCTTGCGCGGGCGGCGCCGTCGCCGTAGCGGCGGCTTGCGTGGGTTGAGCGGTCGCCGCGGCCGCGATGTCAGCCCGCGGGACGGGAGTATCGGCGGTGGGCGTGGCTGTCGGCACGGCCGTGACCAACGAGGTCAGTACCAGCAATGGCGCATTTTGCGAGGCGCTGCCGAAGGGCCCGCTTTCGCACTTACTGGTGATGGCGCAGCGCAAGGTAATCAGCGGGTCGTCAACGCGCGAGCCGGATGCGTGCATATCAATGACGGCCTGCTGCGCCAAGCTGAAGCTGGTGAATGAACACAAGCCGGTCAAGACCGCCAGCGCGCCCAGGCCGAATATCATCGCCAAGCAGCCGGACTTGCTCATAGCCTGTCGCGCCCCCCCAAGCAGCTGCTTCCAATTGTGGCTAAACAGTCGCGTATTATAGCATAAGCCCGACCACCGCGAGAGACGCGCTTGCCGCTGACAAGACTACGCGCCGGCTAGCGCAGGCTGCGAATATAGGCGCGCGCGTCGGGCACATGCACCGGCAGGTGGCGATACAGCGGCCGCGGCGGCAGCACCATAATGCCCTCGATCATCCCGCCCAGGTCCGTGCCAGCGGAGTCGGCATAAGGCGATGCGCCCCGCCATTCCATGTCGGTCATCCCGGCGATCAATCGCTCCAACTCTGCGCTGACCTGCCGATACTCGTCCAACTGCTCGCTCAAGCTGAGGCGCGCGCGCTCGGCGATGCCGCCGTAATGAATCTCGCGGCCCCGGCGCGGGTCATTTACCGCGTCGATCGCCCAATGCTTTTGTCCGGCCCGCCATTCGCGCAGCGCCTCGACCACGTAGACTTCGTAACAAATCAGATGCGCCAGCAGATCCTTAAAGGAACACTCCTGGTCATAATACAAGCCGTGGCGAATGGTATCGCCGCGCGTCATCTCTTCTTCGCTCAGCTCGGCGATCAAGTCTGCTACCGCCTGATGTTCGATCTTCAGCAGGCGCAGGGCTTCCGCCCGCTCAACTGTGGCTCGCATACGCTTCGGCCTCCTTCTCGAATCGGACCCAGTGTACTCGTTTCCAATAATGAACGCCAAACATCAGCTTGAAAGGGTTTCAGACTGTGAAGCGGACGGCATCGGCGTTAGACTCTGAGGCATAATTGTCAGAACGTAGCCGGAGCGGGGACTATGGCCGAGATGCTGCTGACTGCTGACGACGTGCGCGCCATTGCCGATTTGGCGCGCCTGGAGCTGAACGACGCCGACGTCGCTGTCTACCAACAGCAGCTCTCCGACATCCTGGACTACTTTCAAAAGCTGCAAGAGCTGGACACTTCGCATATCGACCCCACTTCAGCGGTCTTGCCGCTGACCAACGTCATGCGCGCCGATGAAGCCGGTCCGGCGCTGCCGCTGGACGATGTGCTCGCCAATGCGCCCGATAGCGATGGCGAGCAATTCCGCGTGCGCGCCGTGCTGGACGGCGGCGAATAGCGCCGGGCGCAGCCATGAGCGGCAGCACCCGCGTCGCCCTGATTCAAGCGCGGCCGGTCTATTATGATCTGGATGCCTGCGTCGCCAAAGCCGTATCGCTGATAGCCGAGGCCGCTAATCATGGCGCGCGGCTGGCTGCTTTCGGCGAGACCTTCTTTCCCGGCTATCCGGCCTGGCTGGACTGCGCCAGCGACTATGCCCGCTGGGATCATCCGCCCACAAAACAGCTCTACGCCCGACTGGTCGCCAACAGCCTGGCGGTCGATAGCCCGCAAATGCGCCAGCTGCGCGACTGCGCGGCGCAGCACGCCATCGTTCTGGTCCTTGGCTTCAACGAGAAGGTAACGCCGGGGCGGGGCAACCGCAGCCTCTACAACAGCATCGTCACCATAGATGCTGACGGCGAGATTGTGAATCACCATCGCAAACTGCGCCCCACCTACACCGAGCAGCTGGTCTGGGCGCAAGGCGATGGCGCCGGCCTGAGCGCAGTCGATACCGCCGCTGGACGGGTGGGCGCGCTGGTCTGCTGGGAACACTGGATGCCCCACGCCCGCCAGGCGCTGCACATCAGCGATGAGACCATCCACATCGCCCTCTGGCCCGCTGTCAAGGAAAGCCATCAGATCGCCAGCCGCCACTACGCTTTTGAAGGCCGAACCTTCGTCCTGGCAGTCGGCAACATCATGCCGGCCGCCGACTTCCCGCCCGAGCTCAGCTTGCCGCCGGACCTCCGCGACCAAGCGGAGGCGCTCTTGCTCAATGGCGGCAGCGCCATCATCGCGCCCGACGGCGAGTACCTGGTCGCGCCCGTCTACAATGACGAGACCATCATCGTCGCTGATCTCGACCTCAGCCTCATCGCACAGGAGCAAATGACTCTGGATGTCACCGGCGGCTACGCCCGTGACGATGTCTTCACCTTCGGCGTCAACCGTAATCGCCTTTCATAATGTTGTAGGGGCGTTGCGGGATTCACTCGCATTGAGAAGCATTGTCGCTCGGCGCGCCCCCCCTCCCTGATGCTTCGGATGCCCGCCAGTGGCGCTGTGTCTACGCGCGCTGGAGTTGGCGCGAGAGGTTATGCGCGCAAATGCAACGCAGCCGCCCAATCTTGCGTAATGGGATTGAGTGCGGTTACCATAAAAGCTCAACGTGAAGATGTTGTGCTTTTCGCGCCTATTGGCAATTGACGACTGACCACACTTGGAATGGACCGCTAACCGAATGAAAGTTGCTGATGCAGTTGCGAAAGTTCTAAAGGCGGAAGGCGTCGAGTACCTGTTCGCCTATCCGGTCAATCCGCTGATTGAAGCCGCGGCGAAATTGGATATCCGACCGATTATCGTCAGGCAGGAACGTATCGGGCTGCACATGGCGGATGTGCTGAGCCGGATGACCTCCGGCGAAAAGATCGGCGTCTTCTGCATGCAGAGCGGGCCCGGCTCCGAAAATGCCTTCGGCGGCGTCGCTCAAGCCTTTGGCGATTCTTCGCCGATCGTCGTGTTGCCGGGCGGTTATCCGCGGCATCTCGCCCAAATCCAGCCGAATTTCAATTCTGCTCTGAACTATCGGCACGTCACGAAATCCTGTGAACAAGTCACAACGCCTGAAGCCGTGCCCGAAGCGCTGCGCCGCGCCTTTACCCAGGTCCGCAATGGCAGGCCGCGCCCGGTACTGGTGGAATTCCCGGCGGACATCTTCGGCGCGGAGATTCCCGACACATTTGATCCGACACCGGCGCCGACCCTGCGCTACGGGCCCGACCGCGCGTCGATTGACGCCGTCGCCGAGGCGCTGCTTGCGGCCGAGCGCCCGGTTGTCTATGCGGGGCAGGGCGTGCATTACGCGCGCGCCTGGGATGCGCTGAAAGCACTGGCCGAGTTGCTCGGCGCTCCAGTGACGACCAGTCTGGCCGGCAAAAGCGCCTTCCCGGAAGACCATCCCTTGGCATTGGGTTCCGGCGGACGGGCAATCCCGAAGCCGGTGCATCACTTCCTGCAAAGGGCAGATCTAATTTTCGGCATCGGCTGCAGCTTCACGCGTACGGCCTTCGGCATCACCGTCCCCGCTGGCAAACGGGTGATTCACGCGACGCTGGATCCAGCGGACATCAATAAGGATGTTCCGGTTGACCACGCGCTCGTTGGTGATGCCGGTCTGATTCTGGACGCTCTGGTCGCCGCTGTTCGCGAGCGTTCAAAGGGCGCGCCAGAAGAACGCGCGGCCACAGTCGCTGAAGAAATCAGCGCCGTGAAATCGGAATGGCTTGACCAGTGGCTGCCCAAGCTCACCTTGGACGCAGCGCCGCTGTCGCCCTATCGCGTCATTTGGGACCTGTTGCGCACAGTCGATGTCAAGAACACCATAATCACGCATGACGCCGGCAGCCCGCGCGACCAAATGTCGCCCTTCTGGCAGTCGGTCGCCCCGCTGACCTATATCGGCTGGGGCAAGACAACACAGCTCGGCTACGGCCTTGGGCTGGCCATGGGCGCGAAACTTGCCCGGCCCGATGCGCTTTGTGTTAATGTATGGGGAGATGCCGCTATCGGTTTCACCGGAATGGACTTTGAGACGGCCGTGCGCGAACGTATACCGATTCTGTCGATCCTGTTGAACAATTTCTCCATGGCCATCGAGATTCCGATTATGCCCGTATCCACCGAGAAATACCGTAGCACCGACATCTCCGGTCACTACGCGGACATGGCAAAGGCCTTCGGCGGCTATGGCGAGCGCGTCGAAACGCCCGATCAGATTATTCCGGCCATCATGCGCGGCATCGAAAAGACCGAGCAAGGCGTTCCCGCTTTGCTGGAGTTCATAACGGCGAAAGAAACTCAGATTTCGACCTTCTAAATCGAAAGCGCAATTTCATTCCGTAGTCGAAGGGAATAGCAGATGACTTCAATCAGACGCATTACGATCATCGGCCTCGCGCTCTTGCTGCTTCTGGGGGGGCTGTTTCCGGTATTGGCCAGCGAATTCCCGCCCGGCGACAATATACTGCGCGGTACGGGGCCGAATGGCGAGCCCGATAGCACGCGCATCGCGCCGGTTTTCAATATACAGCCCACCGGCAACTGGGTCATTCACTATGACCCCAATACACCTCTGGATGAGAAATGGGAATACGTCAATCGCATCGGCGCGACTATCGTCGAGCGGATTGAAGAATTGGAGATATGGGTGGTGGATCTGCCCGACGACTTCGGCATGAACTTCACTTTTGACAGCGATGTCGAGCTGGTCGAGCAAGACTTCGTCGTCAGCGTCGCCTTCGATAACCCGCCCAACGATCCCGACTACGACCGCCAGTGGGCGCTGCCGCATATTCAGGCCGAGACCGCCTGGGGTGAAATGGGCGAGCTTGGCGACATCACCGTCGCCGTGATTGACACCGGCGTCTGCATGAGTCACGAAGACTTGGTCGGGCGCGTGCTCGAAAACGGCTATGACTTCGTCGACAACGATGACGATCCCGAAGATGTCTTCGGGCACGGCTGCTCGGTAGCCGGCATCATCGCCGCCAATATCGACAATGGCATTGGCATCGCCGGCTTCGCGCCCAACAGCTCGATTCTGCCCGTGCGCGTCCTGGGACCCAGCGGCAGCGGCTCAATGGCCGATGTGGCGGCAGGCATCGTCTACGCCGCGGACGAAGGCGCCGATATCATCAATTTGTCCCTGGGCAGCATGGTCGGCTCGCAAGTGACCCAGGACGCCGTCAACCACGCGGTGGAGAAGGGCGTCACCGTGATCGCCTCGGCCGGCAACAGCGGCGGCGATCTGCCCGGCTTCCCGGCGCGCTACGAAAATGTGGTGGCGGTCGGCGCGGTCGACCCCAATGGCGGGCGCAGCAGCTTCAGCAACAAAGGCGGCGATATCTGGGCGCCCGGCCGCGATGTGCATACCATCTATCTTGACAACGGCTATAAAGCGCTTAACGGCACCAGCTTCTCGGCGCCCTATGTGGCGGCCATGGCGGCTGTCCTGGAAGGCATGGGCGCCGAATTGCACCTCGACGGCGGCGACATGACCTGGACGTGCATGCGCCAGGGCGCTTGTGAGGTCGTTCCCGGCAGCTAACTCAATTTCGGAAACATTTGTGAATTGCAGGGGCGACTCTGTGAGCCGCCCTTCTTCATTCAATTCATTCTCAGCGAAATTGGCCCCCCTCTCATGTCGGGATATATCCCCGGTTAGGCGGAGAGGCGAGAAGGCATTAGGCTCGGGGTGGGGGTCGCCGCCGGCTGATGTACACCGGCTGCAAATCCCGCTTCGGTTCTTGGTAAATGGCGCGATCAAATGACTCATTGAAACCGCTGATCAAGCCGCGCAGATGCTCGCGCGCATATTGCAGGCGCTTCTTGACCGTCGCCAGCGGAATCTTGCGCCGCTCCGCTATCTCCCGCTGCGATTCGCCGTGCAAGTAATAATCCTGAGTGAGCACGCGCTCATTCGCGGGCAGCGCCGCCACCGCCAGACGCACCCGCTGACGCAATTCCGCCGCTTCCAACTGCGACTCGGGCGTCGGCTCCGACGAAGCCAGATACTCCTGCCCATCGATCGTCTCGGCCGGCGGTCCCTGCCGGCGCAAGACGAGGTCCGCTTTGGTGAAGGCGATGCGCTTTAGCCAGACGGGAAAGGCGGCTGCGTCTTTCAGCTGCTGGATATGCTTGAAGGCAGTGAGGAAGGCATCCTGCGCCGCGTCTTCGGCCAGCTGTGTATCGCTCAGACGGCTGAATGCCACGCCGTAAACCATACCCTGAAAGTCGCGCACGAGATGATCAAACGCATGGTTCCGCTCTTGCGAGTCGGTTGACTGCGCTGCCAATACCCAATCGCGATACGTTTTCATCCGAACGCTTCCTGATCACCGGCGCTTTGCCGCGAATTTGGACGAATTCGACTCCGATGACGATTATCGTGGCGCCGCCGGATTTTGTCAATTTGATACGGATTGTCATCAAACGCTAATGTAGCCTTATACAGCTCGAGGAGAGCAGATGCTTAATCGGTGTGGCCGCAGTAGATCGGACTTCCGCAGGTATGCTCTAAGGACGACGCAGGACATCGCGATTGAACCGCGATTGAGCTTGGACGCCTAGACTTAGCTTCAGCGCCTTAGCAAAGCGAGCGCGGCTCCGCCTAGCACACCTGCCTGAACCAGGATCGCCATCCCGAGCAAGAGCAACTGAATGTAAGACACCGTATTTGCGCCTCGCCGAGAGTTGACTGGCGCAGCGGGCGTTCCGTGGTCTTCGACGCGAAGCGAAAGCGTGGCGGCAAGCGTCGGTCGCGCAGGCGGTTGGCTCGCCGTCGGCGTGTCGGTGACGGGCGCTAACTTCGTTGCCGTCGCCGTGGCGCTTGGCGCTGCGCTGGTCGGCGTAAAGGCGCCATCTTTCGGCGGCACCAGAAAGACTTGGCCCGGCTGCAAATAGCGAATATCGTCCCAGGTCATGCCGTTAAGCTCCAGCATCGCCGGTATATCATCCCAGGTGTAACCGTAAATCAGCGCGATATCGCCTATGGTATGCCCCGGCTGCACTTCATGCTTGATATTGCCGTATTCGTCCCGCCCCAGCGCGTAAGAACGCTGAGGATTTGCTGGAGCTTCGCTGCCGCCGCTGCCGCCGCTGCCGCCGCTGCTGGCGCCGCTGCCGCTAGCTTGCGACAGCCGTCCCTGTGAATTGCCAAATACCAGCACGAAAGCGGTACGCCCGCCTGCCGTCGCGCTGCCGATGCCGATCATGTCGTAATTCGGGCTGACCAGACCCGCATAATGCGCCGGCGAGTTCAGCCACCAATTCCAGGCAGCGTCCGGTCCAACGCCGGAGCCCAGATAGATATTCTCGCCCACCCAACTGGAAGGAAACCCGGCCTTAGGAGCGCGCGCTCGCACACCAGTGCCATCGGACTGGAAATGCGAAACGCGGTTGTTCGCCGCCATCCAGCGCGCGTGATCAGCCGCCGCGGCGGTCAGCGCCGGATGAATGGCGTAGGCGGCCAAGCCCTGCGCCGCGCGCAAGTTGTTGGCGCGAGTCAGCAGAAAGCTCGTGGCGTCCTGCGCCCAAGCGGGACAGGCGACGCCAATCATCAGCGCCAATAGCGCAAGCAGCAATTGCTTCATAGACTCATTCTAGCAATGAAGCCGGCGGCTTTCATCTGACGATTTCCCTCTCGTTCCACCGTCGAAACAGCATGACAGAACGCGACCCGGCGACTATAATCGGGGCAATTAGATAGGCGAAAATATGAGTATCTTCTACATCAATGGCGAATTCGTCAACGCGGACAGCGCGTCAATTTCGGCGCGTGATCTGGCGATTCTGCGCGGCTTCGGCGTCTTTGATTTTCTGCGGACTTATGGCGGCGCGCCCTTTCAGCTGGGCGCGCACCTGCGCCGTCTGCAGCGCTCAGCCGATTTGATCGAATTGGCTTGCCCCTGGGACCTGGAAGAGTTGGGCGAAATCGTCATGGAGACGCTTCGGCGCAACACTTATGACGAGGCGGGCATTCGCCTGGTGGTCACCGGCGGCGACAGCCCCAACGGCTTCATGCCCGGCGGAGATTCACGCTTGCTGGTGATGGCGGCTGCCCTGCAAAACCTGCCGGCAGTTGCCTACCAGCAGGGCGCGGCCGTGGCCACCGTCGAGCAGCAGCGACTCATGCCGGAAGCCAAGACCATCAACTATATCCCCGGCATCACGGCGCAGCGGAAAGCGCAAAAGCGCGTACCCGACGCTATTGACGCGATCTACTGCGTCGATGGCTTCGTTGTCGAGGGCACACGCAGCAATATCTTCATCTTCAAAGACGGCCGCTGGATCAGTCCCGACCGGGGGCTGCTGCCTGGCATCACCCGCGCCGAAGTCATCAAGCTGCTGGAAGGCGACGGTCAGTTGGAATTACGCGAAATCACGCGGGACGAGTTCTGCGCCGCTGATGAGATCGTCATGACCTCGAGCACCAAAGAAATCGTGCCAATCGTTCAGGTTGACGATGTACAAATTGGCGCGGGCATTCCTGGCGCAGCCAGCCGGGCGCTTATGCGGCAGTGGCGCGAAATGATCGACGCCTACGCGGCCGCCGGCGTGGTTGTCTAGCCGACTTGAAAATCAGCCGCCGTCTGCGCGCGTACTTCATCCATAGTCGCGCCCGGCATCAGCTCTACCAACCGCATCCCGTTCACGTCAAAGTCGAAAACCGCCAACTCCGTGACTAGCAGATCGACAGCTGCCACGGCCGTCAGCGGCAAACTGCAACGCTCGACAATCTTGGGGCTGCCATCGCGGTTGCAGTGCGTCATGGTGATGATCAGCCGGCGGGCGCCGCTGGCCAGGTCCATCGCGCCGCCCACGCCCAGCAGCGGCTTGCCGGGCGCCGCCCAATTCGCCAGATTCCCCTGCTGGTCGACCTGCAAGCCGCCCATCACCGCCACATCGACATGGCCGCCGCGGATCATGGCGAAGGAGTCGGCGCTGTCGAAATAGCTGCTGCCGGGCAGGGCGGTCACGGGCGCTTTGCCGGCGTTGACCGGGTAATCCAGCGCGCCGCCCGCTTCCGGCGCCGGTCCCACACCCAGCATGCCGTTTTCCGTATGCAGGATGATGCCGCGCTCGGGCGTGATCAAATCGGCAATCAGCGTAGGGATGCCGATGCCCAGATTGACGACATCTCCCGCCTTCAGCTCGGCCAGGGCGCGGCGGGCGATCGACAGGCGCCGCGCGCTGACATTGCCGCGTAGTGTGCGTACGTCAGCAGACGTTCCGAGCTCGTCCAGCGACGTCTTCGCCTCCACCAGATAATCGACAAAATTGCCGCTGGTATGAATTTGATCCGGGTCGAGCGCGCCCAGCGGCACGATCTCTTCCACCTCGGCGATGACCAGGTCGGCGGCGGTGGCCATGGCCTTGTTGAAGTTCTGCTCGGTCATGCGATAGACCAGATTGCCGGCCGTGTCGGCGCGGCGCGCGCGAATCAAGGCTACATCGGCGCGCAAACCGGCCACAAATACATGCAGTTGGCCGTGGATGATTTTGGTCTCGGCGTCTACGGCCAGCACCGTGCCTGATGCCGTCGGCGTAAAAAATCCGCCAATGCCCGCGCCGCCCGCCCGAATCGCCTCGGCCATGCTGCCCTGGGGCAGCAGCTCATAGTCGATCGCGCCGCTCAGCGCTGCTTCAACGACTTCGCGGTTGCTGGTGAAATAGGAGCCGATGGCCTTTTTGACCTGTCCGTTGCGCAGCAGCCGGCCGCCGCCCAGCCCCGGCTCGCCGATATTATTGGCGATATACGTTAGGTCGCGGACCTCCGTTTCCGCCAGCGCGTGCAGCAGATGCACCGGCGTGCCGGTCATGCCGAAGCCGCCGACCATCATGACCGCGCCTGATCTGACCAGGCGCGCCGCCTCGGCCGGGCGCAACTGCGGAACGCGTTTCATGCCCGCGCCCCCGGCATCTCAATCAGCGTCGCCTCGCCCTGGCCCACGCCCACGCATAGCGTCGCCAGGCCGTAACGCATGGCTTCGCCGGCAGCTGCCCGCCGCCGCATCTCATGCAGCAGCGTGGTCAATATGCGCGCGCCCGAGCAGCCCAGCGGGTGCCCCAGGGCGATGGCGCCGCCGTTTACATTGGTGATGATTTCGCTCAAGCCCAGCTCGCGCATGACGGCGATCGCCTGCACGGCGAAGGCTTCGTTAAGCTCGACCAGGTCAATATCGGCGATAGTCAAGCGTTGACGCGCGAGTAGCTTCCGCGTGGCCGTCACCGGACCCAAGCCCATCACGCGCAGATCGACGCCGGCTGCCGCGCTGCCCAGCCATCTCGCCAGCGGCTTCAGTCCCAATTTTCGCGCTTTGTCCACTGACATCAACACCAGGGCACAGGCGCCGTCGTTCAGACCGCTGGAATTGCCGGCGGTGACGCTGCCGTCGGCGCGGAAGGCCGGGCGCAGCGCCGCCAGTTTCTCCAGGCCGGTCGCCACCTGGTAGCGGTCGCCTACCCGACGCATGTAGGGATGCTCATCGGTAGCGACAATCAGCGGGTCGCCCTTGCGCTGCGGGATACCCACCGGCACGATCTCGCGCTGGAAATAGCCCGCGTTGATGGCGTCTACCGCCCGTTCCTGGCTCTGCAAGGCGAAGCGGTCTTGCTCTGCGCGTGTAATCCGGCCGCCGCGAATCTCACCTGCGCAGCTCAAGTCGACAATGTTCTCGGCCGTCTCGCCCATGGCTTCCAACGGATAAAGCGCCGCCAGCCGCGGATTGGGGTAGCGCCAGCCCAAGGTCGTATCCCAGCCGGTGACATTGCCCGATGGACCAAAGCCGATGGGGTTCTTGGGCAGCGAATAGGGCGCGCGGCTCATGCTCTCGACGCCGCCGGCCACAAAGACATCGCCTTCGCCGGCCATAATGGCGCGCGCCGCTTGATTGACCGCGTTGAGACCGCTGGCGCAGAGGCGATTGACCGTGACGCCCGCGACCGTCTCCGGCAAGCCGGCCAGCAGCAGGGCCATGCGCGCCACATTGCGGTTGTCCTCGCCGGCCTGGTTGGCGCAGCCCAGATAGACCTCTTCGATGTGGTCGGGCTCAACTCCCGCGCGTTCCACCGCCGCGGCGATGGCGTGCGCGGCCAAATCATCCGGGCGCGCAGCCGACAACGCGCCGCGAATCTTGCCGATGGGCGTGCGAACGGCGCTGACGATGACGACTTTGCTCACGCCTTCTGCTCCGCGTGACTCGGCCCGCGGCAATCGGCGCAGACGCCGTAAAATTCCAGCAGGTGCCCGCGAATCTGCACATCGAGTTCGCGCTGCAAGTTGGCTTTCAAGACGTCCAGCCCGCAGTTGGCAAACTCGAAAAAGCGCTTGCATTCGGTGCAGATGACGTGGTGATGATGCCCGCCGTGCATCATGACATAGGTCGGCGTCACGCTGGTATGGATATACGTGGGGCGGATGAATCCCAGCTGCGTGAACAACTCTAGCGTGCGAAAGACGCTGGCGCGCCCGATCGCCGGGTTGATGCGCTCTACTTGTTTCAGTACGTCGGCCGACGTGATATGCCCGTGCTCTGCTTCCAGCACTTCAAGCACGGTCAAGCGCGCCTGCGTCAAGCGGTAACCGGCCTGCTTCAAACTCTGAATGTAGGGATTGTCCGCGGGCATGCCGGGCTTGTCTTTCGCTTTATGCGCAGCCCGCATTATACTCGCAAACGCGCCCTGCCTTACAGTCCTCTAATGAGCGAATTCATACGCGCCGATGTCACAGCCTGACGCTTGCGGGCGTGCTCTGCCGCGCTGATCCGCCGCCGAACCGTTAGCTGTTCATGAATTGGCTGCTTACGATGGTAAAGTCGCCCGGCGCATTAGCGAGCGCGCCGCCGCGAGCGCCAGGCAAACGGTGCTCGAGAATCTGCTGGAAGTAATCATGGCATAGCACTCCATTTGTGTTCACGACCATTGTAGTGGCAGTCTGGACCCGTCAACCGTTCGCTGGAAAGAGCGTAGGCAAAGCGGCGGGCTATTCCGTAACCGGCGTTTCTAAGCCCATAAACCAATCGCTTGCGCCGACTTACGCCAGGCACAGATTTCCGCTATGCTTGGGCGCATCGCCAGGCGAATCCGAGCGAAAAAATGCGCGATGTGGTTGTAATCGGCGGCGGGCTCAGCGGACTGGCAGCCTGCTACCAGCTCGAGAAATCGAACCTGCGCTACACACTTATCGAAGTGAAGCGGCGCCTCGGCGGCGGCATCCAATCAATCGCCGAGCGCGGCTTCGTCATGGATGCCGGCGCCTATGTACTGCGCTCGCTCGCTGACGAACCCTGGCTGGCTGAACTTGGTTTGAGCGAGCAGGTTTGCCCGGTAGCGGACGCTGCCTTCGTCTTTCGTGCCGGAACCGAGTCGCTGATTCAAGCGCTGGCGCGTCCGCTGCAGGGTGGCCGTCTGATGCGCATGGCGGTCAGCTCCATCGGGCGCTGGCGCGGCCGCTACGCCATCTGCCTGGAAAACGGCCTGGTCTACGACGCCGGCGCGCTGATCCTGGCGGCGCCGGCGCGTTACGCGGCGCGTATCCTGCGCAATCTGGCGCCCGAAGCGGCCGAGCGGCTCAGCGACTTCCGCTATGAGTCGATTTGGCGGGTCTCGCTGGGCTGCCAAGCAGATGGCTTGCCAGCGTCGTTTGACCACAAGCTTGATGAGACCCTGCGCTTCCTGCTGTCGACCGACGCGCCCGGCCGCGTGCCCGACCGCCAGCACCGGCTGCTGCAAGCGGGAATCCGCGCCGCCCCCGACCAGACGCCCGAGTCCGTCATCCGTGACACCGTCGAGTACCTCGGCCTCTGCGCCGCGCCCATCGTCGCCCGCGCCGACCACTGGTCCGAGGCCGACCTCGATTCAACCTGCGACGCGGCCCACGCAAACTCGATGCGCCAGATCAATGCGCCGCTGCCCGCTGGCTTGTCTCTGATCGGCAGCGATTATTGCCTGGACTCGCCGACAATCTGCGACATCGCGCGGCTGAACGAACGGCTCGACATGGGGCGTAACGCGGCGCAGTCGGCAGAAGCCTATTTGCAAGCGAGACGCCGGCCATGATTCGCTTCCTGCGCGCATTGACGCAAGCCTTGCGCCTGACCCTGCGCGGCGAGTCATTGACGCCGGCGCGCTATCGGCCGCTGGAAACCTGGATCGCGCGTGGTCTGGAATTGGTGAAGCAGGCGGAAAACGCCGCCGCCGCCCAGCGTCTTGATCTCGCCGCGCTGCAGCTCAAGCTGGACGGACGCCCCACCAGCCTGGAGCGGACGCTGCAGATGGTGCGCCACAACTTGGTCAACGAGTACCCGCGCCTCATCCGCCTGGACGACGCCTTCTCGATGACAGTTGTGAACGCCAGCAATATGAACGACCAATATCGCGTCTCTCAGTTTCTTGAAGTAGTTGGAATTCCCCCCCAGACGCGCGCGGCCCTGGCGGCGCTCGACGCTCACCTGCAAAACCTGCCTCAATCCGTGCGCGACGAAAACTAAGCCTTGCAGGGGCGATTGAACCGCTGTGTCTACGCACGGCTGTGAATCTCCCGAAGATTCAATCGCGAATTCTCGGGTGCCATTTAGCGTCGTCCCGGCCGTAATGCTCTGTGTCCTCTTTTTTCCTCAATGTACTCGGTGGTAAGATTTTTCAGGACGAACCCGGAGCTACTGCTGTGCCTCTGTAGTGAATCCCCCGGCAGCCCCGCATACTCGCGCTCAGCCGAGCATGATATACTCCATCCGCGCTATTTCACGAAAAAAGGACGAGCATGTCTTTTCTGGCGCCGGCCGCTTTCGCCGCCCTGGCCATTGCCATACCTATCCTGCTGCTCTACATGCTGCGCCTGCGGCGGCGCGAGGTGCTGATATCCAGCACCTTTCTCTGGCGACAGGTGGTGCAGGATACCGAAGCCAATACGCCCTGGCAGCGACTGCGGCGCAACTTGCTGCTATTCCTGCAGCTGCTGATTCTGCTGCTGCTGGTGCTGGCTTTGGCGCGCCCATTCATCACTGTGCCCACCATCAGCGCTGGCAAGATCGCGCTGCTGCTGGACGCCTCGGCCAGCATGACAGCCACCGATGTCGCGGGTGGCTCGCGCTTTGCGGCCGCCATCGAACAGGCGCAGCAGATCGTCAACAACATGAACCCCCGCGATACTATCTCGCTGATCCGCGTGGCCGATGTCGCCGAGCCGCTGACCGCCTACACCGCCGACAAGAACCAGCTGCGCCGCGCCTTGGCCGGCATGAGCGTGAGCCATGGCGCCGGCGATTGGGATACGGCGCTGACGCTGGCGGCGGCTGGCGCGGCCGGTGCCGAAAACTTCAGCATCGTTATGATCACCGACGGCGGTGTAGGCGCGGCGACCAGCCTGCCGGCCAATATCCCGCAGCCAATCGTCGTGCCCATCGGCGAATCAGCCGACAATGTGGCCATCACAGCGCTGGCGACCCGCGCCTTAGCCGGCGGGAAGCCGCCGCAGCTCTTCGCGCAAGTGACGAATTACGGCGCTGAAGCGGCCGAGATCTCGCTGGTCATCCGTCTGGATGATGTCTTGCGCCTCTCCCGCAGCGGCACGATCCCACCGCGCAGCCAACTGCCCATCCCCTTTGACGAGCCCATCAGCGAGCCCTTTGAGACGCTCTCGGCGGTACTGACATTCGACAACGATGCGCAAGATTTCCTAGCGCTCGACAACCGCGCCTGGACCGTCCGCAACGAAGTGAATACGCGGCGCGTCTACTACGTATCGCAGATGGGCAATCTCTTCCTCGAGCAGGCTCTGCGCAGCTTGCCCGGCGTGCAAACCTTCCGCGGCAATGTCGAGAACAGACGCTTGCCCGCCGACGCCTTCGACCTCTACGTATTCGACGGCTGGCTGCCCAACACGCTGCCCGCTGGCGACATGCTTCTGATAAACCCGCCCAATTCAACGCCGCTATTCACGCTCGGCCCGCTGCTGGAGCCGTCTGACGAGATCATCGTCTCAGCTGAAGAATCGCCCATCACTGCCTACGTCGACCTCGACGAGATGAGCTTGCTGCAAGTACGCGAGCTGAACGCCGCTTGGGCGCAGCCCTTGATCCAGGCGCCGGAAGCCGCGGTCTTGTTGGCCGGTGAGATCAACGCGCGGCAAGTCGCCATCCTGCCATTTGATCTGCGTGATTCCAATCTGCCGCTCTTGATCGCTTATCCCGTGCTGATGGCCAACCTGATCGACTGGTTCTCGCCGGCCGACATCGTGCCCCTGCCCGATGGCCTCAGCGTCGGCGACCTGCTGCAGATCTCGCCGCCGTTGCTGGCCGACAGCCTGCGCATCACCGCGCCCGACGGCCGCGTGACGGAGCTGGCCGCCGAGGGCGAGACCCTGGCCTACACCGATACCGGCCAGCTGGGCCTTTATCGGCTGGAAGTCTTGCAGGCGGGCGAGGTGACTCAAGCGCAGCGCTTCGCCGTCAACCTCTTCGCCACCGGCGAGAGCGACATCACGCCCCGGCCGCAAGCCGAACTGCAACTGGGCGGCGGTCAGGCCGCAGCGCAAGCCGATGAGCAACTGGGTTTGCGGGAATTCTGGACGCTGATGGCGCTGGCGGCGCTGCTGCTGCTGGCGATCGAGTGGGCCGTCTACCACCGGCGCCTGCAAGTGCCGACCCTCCTGCGGGCGGCGCCCGGCAGCCCTAGATTTCCCTGGGCGCGACTTCGAAATTCTTCAGCTTGATGACCGATTCCAGCGACTTGCCCGGCTTGCCGTAACAGACATTCTGCAGGTAGACATCCTCGACATCGCCGAGCGTGGCGAAATGCTCTTCGTGGTCGCGCGCGCCTAACCTGCCAGCCACGATAGCCGGCTTGACGATGGTCTGGTTGATGCCAGGCAAAACCGAAAGTTGCTCCTTAATGGCGTAATCCCGGTCAATGTGGATCGACTCCGGTAGCGAATCATAAACCGGCGGCTTGTTGTCGCTCTGCGGGTACTCAATGTCGGCCAGCCAATCGTCGTTGATCTCGTCATCACTGCTGCGCGCCAGGCTGTTGCGGAAATCGCGCGAATAGGGAATCCGGCCCGGCAGCAAGAATTGCGCCGCCGGCGACGAACGCACGACCAGCGTGCCGTAAACGAAGCAGCGGCGGCCCAGGAAGCGGGCGATATTGGCCCGAACATCGGGGACGGCGGCGATTGACGTACCGGCCGGCAGCGCCTGGTCCAGGCGGACGCCCTTTTCACCCACGTAAAGCGTGAATTGGCTGCGGTAAATGGCGGCGGTCAAGATGTCTATCGCGGGCTCAGACTCGCTCATTGGCGGGTCCAGTACGCGCACGCAGGCGCGCACGGCATCGTGCACGCGATAGGTCTGGAAGCCGGCCATGTGGCGCGGATTCAAGCGGGACAATCCGTGCCACAGCGTGGAATCGCTGCGGATGGGCCGGGCGCGGATGGCGCTGTCGCGCGGGCTCCGTTGCTTCACCAGCCAGACTTGCTCGAAATGCGCGCTGGCGCGGTCGTAATCGGTGATGAGCAAGATGCCGTCGACATTCACGACACGACCGGCGAAGCGATCGCGCTTATCCAGTATCTCCGCAATGCTGGCTTGCATGGGCGTCCCGCGCCTGACCGTCCCTTACGACCATTATAACAGGGTTTGCCAGGTGGATTTCCGCTCAGGCCAAGGCTTTGCGCAGCCTGCGCTCCAGCGGCGCCCGATTGCACTTGACCAGCTCAAAGCTGTCGCAGCCGTGGAAGGCCATGAACTCGCGAATGGCGCCGATCAGCCCGCGATTGAGCGCGCCGTTGAGCTTCACCCCCCGCTCCAGATGCAGGTTGTTGAAGATGAGGCGCTTGCGCTTGCGGTCGACTTTGGGGTCGATGCGCCCGATCAGCTCGCAGCCGTGCAGAATCGGCATGACGTAATAGCCGTGGACGCGCTTGGCTTTGGGCGTATAGACCTCGATGCGATAGAAAAAATCCCAGAGCGCCTTGTCGCGGTCACGGTCCCAGAACAGGTTGTCGAAGGGCGACAGAAAAACGGTCAGCCTCGGCTCGTGATCGCCGGCCAGCGCCTGCTCCAGAAGATGCAGATCATCGCGATGGATGTAGGCGGCGTCCCGCCAGCCCTCGACCTCAACCGGCAGCGCCTCGCCGGCGCGCTCCATATCGGCCAGAATGCGCGCGGCATCGCGTTTGTACTGACGGTAGTAGTCGGCGACCTGGTTGCTGGTGGCGATGCCGATATGCCGCAAGCCACGCTCGATGGTCCAGCGCTTGAAGTCGTCGATGGTCTTGTCCAGCGTGAAGCTGTGGCGCGCCAGCACCCGCTCGGGTAAATCGTAATAGCGCTGAAACTTGACGCGATGGCTGATCATCAACTCGCCGTAGTCGAGCAGATATTCCAGCGCCACCTTGGTCGGCTTCCAATTCCACCAGCCGCCGTCGCCGCGGCGCTCGCTCTCGAAATCCTTCGACGACATCGGACCCTGCTTGCGTATCGTCTCCAGCACATGCGCGATGACCGGCTCCATGTCGATGTCCAGCCGATCGATTTGCCACTGGCTCTCGTTGACCCGCTTGTGCCGGATATAGGCGTGATACCAGGGATAATGCGCGCTGGGCAACTGGCACATGGCGTGGGCCCAGGTCTCGAAGAGAAAACCTCCGTCCAACAGGGCGTCGAGCTGCGCCGGGTCGTAGAGTCCGGCGCGGGCCAGCATCACCAGATAGTGGCTGCGCGCCACCACGCTGATGGAGTCCAGCTGCAGCAAGCCGATGCGCTCGATGATGCGCTTGAGCGCGGCCTGGTCGCTGGATGCCGGGCGCTGGTGCAGGCCCTGCTTGACAACGCTGAGGCGCTTGACGTCGTCGCGGCTGACGCGGATGGCTGGGGTCATGGGCGGGAGTGTAGCATGGGGCGCGGGGATTCACCACCGAGGCGCAGAGGGGACAGAGACAGCCATATGCTGGCTTCATATGCGAACAAATGTGTCGTACAATGTCGCAGTTACACTCGATTCGGTACAACATCAATAGAGAGCTGCGCAAAATGGCAGAAACTTGGGACGAAGGGCGAGTTCAGCAATACATTGATGATGGCGTCGAAGAGAGTCTGAACCTTGATTATAAGGCTGCTGGAGCGTTGGCGAAAACTGACGGCAAGCGGAAGGAAATCACAAAAGATGTGTCGGCAATGGCGAACTCCGACGGCGGCATAATCATTTACGGCGTGACCGAGAATGGTCATCTGCCCGATGCCATAGATCCAGTTGATCGGCAAGAATTCTCCAAGGAATGGTTAGACAATGTGATCAGCAACATCCGGCCCAACATCGAGGGACTGGTAATTCATCCAGTGTCAGTTGGTGGCACAGAAAGCGACGCGATTTATGTAGTCGATATTCCCC
Source organism: Chloroflexota bacterium (assembly GCA_011523515.1). Taxonomy (GTDB): domain Bacteria; phylum Chloroflexota; class Anaerolineae; order Aggregatilineales; family Phototrophicaceae; genus UBA6055. Next base: position 25,058 of record WTGO01000070.1, on the reverse strand, counting down.
AAAGTCATACTGCCCATCAAGCTCTTGATAAGCGTTACTATAAGCGAGTCGGATTCAAATCGCGCCCGATGGAGGATTACGAAATCCGCGACGTCATGGGCAGACTGCAGTATCCTCGGATAGACTTGAGCTTTAGAATTCCATATCACGTGAACGAGGAGAACGTGTTTCAGTTTTGTGACTTAGAAGTGACGATGCAGAATACGGGTTCGATTTTCGCGCGATATGTAGTGGCATTCCTGCATGTGCCTTGCGGATTCATTGCGAATTCGACCGACTGGTTGAATCAGGAGGATATTGATCCAGAGAATCTGTGCGAGTATAGTTGCGAGAATACGCCAGTGGACAAAAATGGCTCGACCAGATACAAGCCGATTCTTCCAAATTTGGGAACGCGGCTCAACAGATTTAGACTGGTACGAAACTACCTTCATTTGGACTGGACATCTTGCGCGATACTATGGGCAGTTCATGCTAACAATGCACCTCCCAATTACGGAAGCACAGAAATTGCTGATATTGAAACTGTGAAAATTGTTGATTGAACATGTGCGTACTAATTTCGATGCTTATTGCATGTTGAGGCGCCAAAGTCGGGAACCGTGCGGCCCGTATGCGTTTACCAGCCCACATTGCAGACCCCGCAACAATGCGTATTGTAAAGAATGACTTCTGTTAGCGAGAAATCGAAGTGGAATCGGTCGAAAGCATCAACCTCATCACACGCAATCCGGACATACGCGGCGGCAGACCCTGTATCATCGGCACGGGACTGCGCGTATCGGACATCGTGGTCGCAATGCGATACCACGACCGCAGCCCCGAGCAAATGGCTGAGGGCTTTCAGGTTTCGCTGGCGGAAGTATACGCGGCTCTCAGCTACTATCACGCGCATGAACGCGAAATTGATGATGACATTGATGACCAGATCACGACAGCGCGCAAGCTGAGGGATGAGCACATTGCCAGCGGCAAACCTTCGCTTTTATCTTGATGAGCAGCTGGATGTTGAGATTGCCCGACAACTCGCTATACGCGGCATTGATGTTTTGACGGTTCGCGATCTACGGACCTTTGGTGAAAGTGACGCCCAGCAGTTGGAGCGCGCGATTCAGATGCGGCGAGTGCTATGTACCAATGACCGCCATTTCCTGCAAATGGCGGGAGAAGGAATCAAGCACTACGGAATAATATTTGGACAACAAGACAAACACTACATTGGGACATGGGTAAGGCACTTGTCGCGGATGCGCGAAGATTACAACCGCGACGATCTAGTGAATCACGTCGAATTCCTTCCTTCCACATAGTTGGAGTTCTTTGGGTCTGAGAGAGGCGGCTGAGTCAAACCGCTACGACTCCAACACCAACTGATGCGCCGGGCTGAAAAACTGCCGATACGTTAGCCAGGCCGCGATCAGCCCGGTAAACGTGGCCGCGCCCACCAGCATATACATCACGATAATCTGCAGCTGCACCGCCTCCAGCGGGCTCGCTCCCGCCAGAATCATGCCCGTCATGGCGCCCGGCAGCTTGATCAAGCCCACCGTCTTGGTGGTGTCGATGATGGGCGTCATCGCGCCCGTGATCGCGCGCTGAAATTGCGTCAGCGAGGCTTGGCGGCTGGTCGCGCCCAGCGCCAGCTTGCTCTCGATCAGGCCGCGCTGATCGTAGAAGTCGCTGCTGAGCCGCGTGATGACCAGCGTCGCGGTCGTCATGGAGGTGCCCACAATCATGCCGCCGATGGGGATGATGTCCTTGGGCACGAAGTCGAAAACGCCCAAAACGACCAGCAGCGCGATGGTCAGCCCGGAGCCGATGCCGATGGCCAGGAAAGCCACCAGCGCGCCGTTCGGCGTCTGCTTGGCGCGGTTCCCGCTCGTGCGTCCGCCGATGGTGATCATCACCAGCAGGATGGCGACGGTGAAGACTGGCACATTCATCTCGAAGACCAGCTCGAGTACGTAGCCGATGGCGATGAGCTGGATGAAGCTGCGCACCGTGGCGATGGCCAGGTCTTTCTCCAGGTCCGAGCTTTGCCAGCGCGATACCGCCGCGGCGATGAAGACGAAGGCGATCGAGAGCAGCACGCGCTCGATGCCCGCTAATCCAACGAATAAATCAGGCATGGCGCCACCTCCTCGGTCCGGGATTCATTGTTGTAACTGGGGATATTCTAACGCGTTGTCGCGTGTTTTCGTCTTGGCGGTGCTCCCCTTCCCTAATTTATTGGGGAAGGGGCTGGGGGATGGAGTAAAAAACCACTACCAACTCAACGCCGGATTCTTGAAGGGCACCAGCGCCATGATGACGGCGTGAATGTAATAGGCTTCGCGGTCGACCGCATCGTCGGTCAGGATGCCTATGGCGCCGTTGGCTTGTTTGGAGTTGTCGCGCCCGAAGACCTGGTCATCGGCGTGCCCCAGCTCCAGGCCCGCTCGCACCAGCTCAGCGACTTCACGCGGCAAGTAAAAAACTGCGGTCTGCCCCAGGCCCACGCGGCCGTCGCTGTCGAAGATATGCACGCGGGCGAAGCAGCTCATGCCCAGCGGCGTATCGTCGATGCCGCCTTCAATGCCGACCCAGTAGTCGGATTCGGGCCGGGCGGCGCGGGCGTTCTCGGCGCGATTGCGCGCGCCCTGCATCGTCTCGGCGACGTTCATGGGCTGGTCGGGCACGCCCGATGGCACGGCGATGCCGCTCACGTCGAAGCTCTGCGCCGGGAAGATCTGCTGAAAGGCGTTTAGCGCCGCCCGCAGCTTGACCGGGTTCAGGGACGCGACTGTGATTTGGGGCATAGGTTTGGACTTGAGTCTATCGCCTGGATTCGCACGTGGAGAATACCTCACACCTGATTTAACCACAGAGAACACAGAGGGCACAGAGAAGGAATACAAATTCTCTTTTCGCTAGCGCGAACAGTAATTCAGCGGGCAGACCGCCATCTGGCCGACGTATGCTCCCACGAGTTGAGATTCGCCGAGCATTTGCATTTTTGTTCTCGGTGAACTTCTTGTACTCGGTGGCTAAGAGCGCACTGCGTCTCTGCTACATACTGTTGCAGATGCGCCCCAAACTGCTACACTGAAGATATACCGCAATCGTAGGGAGCCGCATGTTGGACGAAACCTCCATCCGCATCCGCGTGGTTAAAGCCGGCCCGAACGACCTGGTCGACTTGTCTGATTTTATCAAGCCTTTCGTGGCCAGCGGCGACTTGCTGCCTCGCACCTTTGATGAATTGGAAGATCTGCTCGAGACCTCCTTCATCGCCAGGCTTGATGGACGCATCGTGGGTTGCGCCGCCCTGGAAATCTACAGCAAAAAGCTCTGCGAAATTCGCAGCCTGGCGGTCGATCCCTCGGCGCAGGGTTTGGGTATCGGCAAGCAGTTGGTGGCCGCCTGCGTCGAGCTGGCGCAGCGCGAGGGCATCTACGAGATTATGGCCATCAGCGTGGCCGAGGACTTCTTCAAGTCCTGCGGCTTCGACTTTACCCTGCCCAATCTGAAAAAGGCATTCTTCCTGCAGACCCGCGATCAGATGTAAGCCGGTCCGCGCTCATCGCCATGAAAATCGAGGTTTTGACCCTCTTTCCCGATATGTTCAGCGCCGTCATGTCGCAGAGCATGATGTGGAAGGCGCGCGACCGCGGCTTGCTCGACTTTCAGGCCCGCGACATCCGCGACTTCACGCAAGACAAACACCGCCAGGTCGATGACACGCCTTACGGCGGCGGCGGCGGCATGATCCTCAAGCCTGATGTGCTTGTGCGCGCGGTAGAATCTGTCAAGGGCGACGCCGATACTCCTGTCATCCTGCTCTCGCCGCAAGGACGCAAGCTGACGCACGAGGTCGCTGCCGAGCTATCGCGGCTGCCGCGCCTGATTCTGGTCTGCGGGCGCTATGAAGGCGTCGACGAGCGCGTCCGCGAGCTGGCGATCGGCGACGAAATCAGCATCGGCGATTATGTGCTGACGGGCGGCGAGCTGGCGGCGATGGTGCTGATCGACGCGGTCGTCCGGCTGATCCCCGGCGTACTGGGCGCGGCGGGCGCGCAGCACCGCGACAGCCACGCCCAGGGCCTGCTGGAGGGTCCGCACTATACGCGTCCGCCGGAGTTTCGCGGCCTGGGCGTGCCCGACGTGCTGACCAGCGGGCGCCACGCCGAGGTCGACCGCTGGCGCCGGAAACAGTCCCTGAAACGCACTTGGCAGCGCCGCCCCGACCTGCTGACGAGCGCCGACCTCAGCGACGACGACCGCGCCTACCTGGCGCAGTTGGATGCGGGCGACGCGGAATAAAAGACTCTGTTGATTACTGTCTTGGATTGAGAACCTCATGACTTTTACCACAGAGGAATTGAGGACACACAGAAGTAGTTCCAACAAAGTAATGAGAATCGCAGCAGTAAGAAAGAAACTGCCAAAATAATCGTATGATTGTAGGGGCGAGCCTTGGCTCGTCCACTCTTGAATAGACTTCCATTAAATTTTCGCACGATTAACTTTGGTTCTACTGAGAACACAGAGGTCTCGGCAATCAATTTCTGGTCTTTGTCTCGGTTCAAATCCATTCTTTCCAGCAGAAACCCTAATCCCCGATACGATGAGAATCACGCCAAGCAAGCGGAAGACTCTGTGCCCTCGGTGTCCTCTGTGGTGAAGCTGTACAGTGCGCGCCAATGGGAGAATCCAACAGAGACTCTATTAGCCAGTCTTGCTCAAGCCGGCTCGATCGCCCTCGGCGAAGGCCAGCGCGCGTTTGTCGCCGCCCACGGGGTCGAGCATGGCGCCCACGCTATCCTCGCGGATGACGCGCCCCTCGTCGAGCAGCAGGACGCGGCTGCCGATGCGGCGCGCCTGCTCAATCGAATGCGACACCCAAATCATGGTGACGTTCGTCCCCTGGCGCAGGCGCATCAGCGAGTCTTCCACGCGCGCCGTAGCGATGGGGTCGAGCGACGAGGTCGGCTCGTCCAGCAGCAGCAAGGTCGGATTCAGCGCCAGGGCGCGGGCGATGGCCAGGCGCTGCTCCTGCCCGCCGGACAAATCCGCCGCCGGCTTGTCAGCCAGATCAGCTTCCAGCGAAACCTGCGCCATCAGCGTCAGTATCTTGTCCCGGCTCAACGTCTCGCTCTGCAAGCGCGCGCCAAAGGCGATGTTGTCGGCCACGCTGCCTTCAAAAGGCGCCGTCTTCTGGAACATCATGCCGACCTGGCGCCGCAGCTCGGTCACCGGCAGGTCATAGATTGCCCGACCGTCGAGATGAATCGCGCCGGCGTCGATGTCGTTCAGCCGGTTGATACAGCGCAGCAGCGAGCTCTTGCCGCCGCCGCTGGGCCCAATGACGACCAGCAGCTCGCCGGCAGGCACCTCCAGCGACACGTCATGCAGGACGGTCGCGCCGCCGCGCTTGAGGCTCAGGTTGCGGATGGAGAGTTTGGACATGGGCGGTTCACGAAGTAGAAATTCTCATGCAATACACTGACTCCATTTAACTGGTAATTGATAGCATTGGTTTGCCCTAACCTCGAGCGCCTAAAAAGGTTTACGTGCAAGCCGGCCAGAATTGGACTGTTCACTGACCGGACTCCTTAAATTCTTGATTAACGGTAAACTCTATTCGAAAGAACTTGGCTGCACTTTAGCAACTACATCCTTATACTATGATTGGGACTTATAGTCAACAAGAAAAGCAAGTGGCTATGGATTTCTCATTCAATTACACGTCAACATCATTTGGCAAATCGACTCTTATTCATACAGATTGCTTTGAATGGCTCCAAAGGATGCCCGGTGAATCCATTCACGCCATCGTTACTAGATCCACCGTACGGCGTTAAGGAATATGAGCCAGATCAACTGGAAAAGCGCAAGAATGGAAAAGGAGGAATCTGGTGACGATTAAGAAAGCCAAGAAAGTCAACAAAGTCAGCCATGCCTCGCATTATGTCGGTTGTGGCGCATCCATAAGGGATGACACAGTTAGGATTGAAATCGATTTCACTGACCGCCTCTGGCGAGCAAGCCAGTTCTTCGAGTCGCTTAGGGCTTGTCATTGACAGTCACATTTTCAAAGAGTTCGGACAGTGAGACATTTAGTGCCTGCGCAAGAGTGGCGATATTCTTTAACGAAACATTCCGCTGTCCGCGCTCTATGCTACTGATGTACGTTCTGTCTAGATCACAAAGTGCGGCGAGCTGCTCTTGGGACAATCCCATGGAAACGCGTAAATCGCGAATACGCTGTCCGAACAATGCAAGTATCGACTTGGAAGCGCTCATCGCTGCAAAGTAGCTGTTCGTAGTAGATAAGTCTACGGACTATGAGTCACATCGAGAATCGATGCGCCCGCGACCCACATGCCAATCCCCCGCCGAGCGTGGTAGACTTGAGTGAGACACAGGAAACCAGTGCAAGGAACTATCGCATGCAAATGACCATGACCTGCGCCGAAGAATCGCGCGCCGTGAGCGAAACGCTGGCGGGCACCTTCAAGCCGGCCGACACCTTCTTCCTGATCGAGAGCAGCCTGCCCGACTACGGCGGCTGGAATGGCGAAGCCGTCAAGTCGGCGGCCACCGGCGGTCCCTTCGCGCCGATTCTGGCGCACCTCCAGTCCGCGCCACGGACCAAGGTCCTCTTCATTCGCCGGCCGCAATCGCAAGCGCTAAACTTCTACATCGCGCTCACCAATCAGGCTGCGCCGCGCATCTATCAAGCTTCGCTCGCTGCCTACGACGAATTGCTCCAACTCGATATCAGCAGCCTGGCCGCCGACGAGACGCCGCGCATCAACGGGCGCGACTTGGACGAGATCGACGAACTCTACATCGTATGCACCAACGGCCGCCACGACCCCTGCTGCGCCGCGCATGGCGCGCCTGTCTATCACGAACTGGTGGCGCAGGCCGGCGCTGAGCGCGTCTGGCAGACAACACATATCGGCGGGCATCGCATGGCGGCCACTCTGATCGCTTTCCCGCAGGGCATCGTCTACGGCCATGTCGATCCGCCCGATGTCGAGGCGCTCGTCACCAATCAGCGCGCCGGTTATCTGCTGGCGCATAAATATCGCGGACGCGGCGCTTACGCCGGGCACGCCCTGGATGCCGCCGCGCATCAGGCGGTCGGCGCCGCCGAAGCGGTCATCCGCGAGCGCGCGCGTCAATATCGCCTGGACGACCTGCGCCTGCAAGAAGTGCAGGTTTTGGGCGCCGATCGGCAGCGCGTCGCCTTTCTCGATGCTGACGGCGGCTTGCACTGCGCCGAGGTGACCACCGGCCTGTCCGCGCCGCGTTTGACCTCCTGCGGCGATGCGCCCAAACCCATGCCGCAGCACGAAGTGCGCCTGATGGCCGCGGACTGACCGACCGGCGCAATCAACTTCAGCAGCGAGCAAATCGATGACGCATTCTCGGACCAAGAGCCCGCCTGCGCTGCCCAAGACGCCCCGGATGGTCAGGCTGCTGCGCCTGGCGATCTTGGCATTCGCCGCGCTGTCACTACTGGCGCTGGGCCTGGCCATTGGGCTCATCGGCTTGGAAATGGCGCTGGAAGACCGCATTGTGCCGGGCGTCAGCATCGCCGCGGAGGACATCGGCGGCCTGACCCGCGTCGAGGCCATCGCGGCGCTATCGGCCCAGTATGGCGGCGCCGAAGCGGCCGTCTACACCTTCCGCGATGGCGAGCGCACTTGGACGGCGACCGCGGCTGAACTCGGCTTGAGCCTGCCGGCCGAGGAACTGGTCGAGCGCGCCTTCGCCATCGGCCACGCCACCGACGGCCGCCGCAGCCTGCGCGAGCGGGCCGATGCCTGGTTCAGCGGCGCCAATTTGCCCCTTGCCTATCAGTTCGATGAAAGCGCCGCCAAAGCATTCCTGGCCCGGCTGGCGGATGAGATCAACCGCGACCGGCAGGACGCCGCGCTCAGCCTTGACGGCTTGCAGATAGCGGTCAGCCCGGGCCTCAGCGGACGCCGGCTGAATCAGCGGGACACGCTCGCGGCGCTGACCGAGCTGGTGCTGGCGCAGTCGGATCAGCGCGAAATCGATCTCGTGATCCACGAAAGCCCGCCGCGCCAATGGAACCTCTGGGAAACGGCGGCGCAAATCGAGATTGCGCTGTCGACGCCGCTGCAATTGGTGGGCGATCTGCCCGATGGTCAGATGCTGCCGCCCTGGGTGGTCACGCGCGAGCAAATCCTGGCCGGGCTGTCCGTTACGCTGAGCGGGGAAGGGGAGGCGCGGCGTTACGACCTCAGCGTCGACCTCAGCGCCTTCGCGCCTTTCCTGAAGACGCTCGCGCCCACGCTGGGCAAACCCGCAGTCGAAGGGCGCTTCGACTTTGACCCGGCCAGCGGCCAGCTTAACCCGCTCAGGCCGGCGCGCGAAGGCCGTGAATTGCATGTCGCCGAGACCATCAGGCGGCTGGAAGCAGCGGTATTCGACCCGCTGAATCGCCGCGTCGCCATGTACTTCAGGACGCTGCAGCCGCGCTATCCCCACGGCGTGACCGCTGCCGAGCTGGGCATTACCGAGTTAGTCTCCGAAGCGACGACCTATTATTGGGGCTCCTGGCAGAACCGGCGCAGCAATATCGCCCTGGGCGCGGGCAAGCTGCACGGCATCATCGTCGCCCCCGGCGAAGAATTCTCCTTCAATCATCACCTGGGCGAGATCACGCCGGAAGCCGGTTACCTGGAAGGCAGCGTCATCCTGGGCGGCGCCACGGTCACCGGCATCGGCGGCGGCATCTGCCAGGTGAGCACGACCATGTTTCGGGCGGCCTTCAGCGGCGGCTACGCTGTCACCGAGCGCAACAGCCACGGCTATCGCGTCGGCTATTACGAATACGCCGGCGCCGGACCCGGCCTGGACGCCGCCATCTGGCAGCCTGAAATCGACCTGCGCTTCCAGAACAATACGCCTTATCATCTGCTGATTGAGAGCGCCTTCCTGGGCGCGCAAGACGCGTTGCAATTCCGCATTTACAGCAGTCCCCACTGGCGCACGGTCGTTGAGCAGCCCATCATCCGCGAGATTGTGCCGGCGCCGCCCGACGCCTATGTCGAAGCCAGCGACCTGGCCCGGGGACAGATGCGCCAGATCGACTACTCGGCTGATGGCGCGGATGTCTGGGTCTACCGCAATGTCTACGATTCCGCCGGCAGCTTGATCAAACGCGATCACGTCTTCACGCGTTTTCAGCCCTGGCAAGCCGTCTTTGAAGTGGCGCCGGGCGACCCGCGCCTGGATGATGAGGACGAGGGCGCAGACGACGGCATCGCGCCGGTGGGCGCGACTGGCTGAGCCGCGTCTCAGTTGAGGCTGTCCTTACGGGAAGGTTCGCGGCGGACGAGAGCCGGACGACCCTCGCCCGTTCACAGTTCGTCTAGGCCACCGGCAGCGCGCGCGCCGGCTCAACGAAACCCTTGAGGATTTTCTCCAGCGCCATGGTATGGCTGCAAACACCGCGTTGCGCGAAGAACGAGGCGGTGCTGGTCCAGGCGCCCCGGTCGTAGGTGACGAGGTGATCCTTGTTATAACCCTCGAAGCGGCACTCGAACTCGACGATGCGAATGCGGTCGCGCTCCTGCGAATAGCGATGGGCCTTCTCCACATCGCTGACGATATTTTGTCCCGGCGCATAGGGCACGGGCTGGCGCTTCAGCAGGGGTTTGAGCAAGATCTCCAGCGCCATAATATGTGGGCAGATTTGGTAACGCGAAAAGCCCGAGCAGCTGCAAGACCAGCCGTCCTTATCGAGGCTGACGCGGTGGCTGCTGTTGGCGCCGTTGAATTCCACGCCGAGGCTGATGAAAGTCGCGCGTTCCGGTTGGCTGGCGTACTCGCCGGCTTTTTGAATCTTGTTGATCATACTCGCGTCCATCTCGATCCTTTCACCTATAAGCCGCCGTATCTAAAAGAAAAAACGCGGGGGTGGTTTTGTCGGTCACACCGCGCGTCTATTGGCCTTGCCCTATGAAACATTGTCGTTTTGCATAGTTGGCGTCGTCCTGTCTCACCTACTGCCGAGTCTAGGCGAGACTGTGGCGTATGTCAATCAGATCCTGTCAATTTTCCGGTCGATTCTGTCCAACTTGCACAAGGTAATCGCCGGACGATTTTGCCCTCATCCGGGCTTGGCTCAAGCGGGCTTTTGACGCCCCTTCGGGGACCAAGCCAGGCGTCGGCGAGCCAACATCAATACAGTGTCGTCACCGTATCGACACCTCAACGGCGGACAGCGCGACATCGCCCGATTCGGCCTTCGCGACGTGGCTTCCGCCGCCGAGTCACAGGCGATTGGAATTGAAGGCTGGCACAATATGCGGCGCGGACCATGGGATGTGACGCGCCCGCGCCGCGATGGCTTTCAGCCAGGTTCTTGGCTCATTCTAATCTTCAGCTTCGAGCGCGGCGCGCTGTTCCTCGATCATCTCATCGCTGCAGTGCAAGCAGTCCAGGAAACCGGTCAGCTCCTCTTGGCGTTCCTCGGCGCTGACATCCGCGTGTTCGATTCGTCAGCCGGGACGAAACCTAACGTCAGCGACTCGACATAGATACAGTGCCGCCAGGGTATTGATACATCGGCGGCGGACAGAGCGGCATCGCTCAATTCAACGCCGGCGCCGCGGATGAGGGCGAAGGGCGTCGCCTCGTTCCGCTCGCCCATGACCACTTGCGCGCAAGCCGCCAGCAAGTCAGCCACGCCCACCTGCGTCACCGCCATGGGATTGCCGAAGAGGTCCAGTTTGCCGCGCTCGTCTTTGATCGGCCGGAAGCCGGCCATGGCGATGGCGATGCCGGTGGTGCCATATCGCCCGGGCATCAGCCAGCTGTCGCTGAGGATGACGCCGATACGCGCGCGCAGACGGCCGTGCAGCGCCTGCCGAATCGCCTCGGCTGTCTCAAAGGGCTTCTGCGGCAGCATCACGACCTGGCCGCTGGGGATATTGGAGCGATCCAGGCCGGCGTTTGGCGAAATGATGCCGCCTTTTGCGGTCAAGAGGAACCCCAGCTCGATGCCGCCGAAGATATGCTCGGCTTCGTCCAGCGCCAGCTGAGCCACGGCGGCATCCATGTGGTAGCGCCGCGCCATGTCTTGGGCGCGGGCGCCGGCCGCAATGTCGGCCAGGCTGACGATGCGGCCGCAGGCGATCGAGGCGTACTTGCTGGAAATCGCCAGCACATCGCCATCTACAAGCGAAATCTCGGCAGCCTCAAGGCTTTCGAGCAGCGTGGCGACCAGGTCAAAGGGCTTGTCGCGCACCGGCGCGCTGATTGCGGTAACGGTCAGTGATTGCGGCATTGAGTGTCCATCCTGTAACGGTGCATGTCAAAGATACTTCCCACAGTATATATGCCATGAGGAGTCTGTGGTATGCGTTGCCTGCCGGTCGGTTAGCTCTCCGACGCAGCCAGAACCAGCACGCGTTCGCGCTCCGTATCGGCCAGCGCCAGCCAGCGCCCGTCCGGGCTGAAGGCGAGCGCGCTGAGCGCGATATCGAATGTCACTGCGTTGCCGTAAGGGCTGAGCGCGTTGGCCAGCCGCAGCTCACCGGCGCCGCCCGGCGTTTCAACCTCCAGCGCCAGCAGAACTTCGGCCCCGGCCAGCGGCTGCGGACTAAACGCGAAATTCTTGAGCAAACCGCCGGCCAGATGATAAAAGCGCTGCTCATCGCCACTGGCTGCATCAAGCTGGTACAGGCTGTCGCCGCTGCTGTAGACAAAGTCGCCCAGGCTGCCGCCAGGCGCAGCCACAACCGCGCTGTGACCGCCCAGCGGGATTAAGGGCTTCGCCAGTTGCAGTTCAAGCGAATCGGCATTGTAGACCCAGACTGCAGCGCGATCGGCGCTGCTGGATTCGCCAGTAACCGCCAGCCAGCGGTCGTTTACGCTGAAGGCCAGGGCCGCGAGGGGGTAAGGAAAACGCTCGTGCAGCGCGAGACTGCTGTTCTCGGGGGTGTTCGGGTCGATCCTCCAAACTTGCAGCGTCCCGGCGCGGCGCGCCAGCTTTAACGACTCGGCGCCGCTGACCGCCGCCAGCTGGTCACCCGCGCGCGACCAGGCCAGGGCGCGAACCGGTCCTTCAAGCTGTCCGATATGGCTTAGCCCCTCTGGTAGTGAGTCCCGGTCCAAGTCTATCAGGCGGACGCCGCCGCTATCATCTCCCAGCGCCAGCCAGCGCTCGTCCGGGCTGAAGGCCATGGCGACAGTCTCGCTCGCCGGGCCCAAATACTGTTCGGGTTTGCTGAGGTCGGCCGAACGGAAGAGCGAAACGGCGCCGCCCACGTCGCGCACGGCCAGCAGGCTCCCCTGCGGCGACCAGGCCAAGCCATGCGGCTGGCTCATGGATAAAACGCCGACCGTATCGAGCGATTCGATATTGCCGCTGTGAATCAACTGGCCGGAACTTTGAAGCGGACGATCCGAAGGCGTTCTGAGCGAGCCAGCGACCGGCGCCGGGCCCGGAAGCGGCTCCAGGTAATAATAGTTGTAATTGACATCGCTCTCGACGGTCCAGCCGACCAGCCCGTCGACTTCGACCTGCCACCAGGTCCAGGGTCCATGGCAAGCTGGCCCATCAAGAATGGCGTCGATGGTTTGGCGCGGCGCAATCTCGCCGATCTGCCGCGCGTCAATACTCGGCTGCGCGCGCAAGCGATTGGCCAGCGTCTGGGAGACGACGCGGGCTTTGCCACTGCCGATTCCGATGCGAGGACGCAGGAAGCCGCGGTAGCCGGGCGGGCAAAAGTGAATAACGCCGCTGCCCGCCAGCGTCGGATCGAGCGCGGGCAAGCTCTCGCAGCTGCCGGCCAGCGCCACCGCCTCGCGGCTGACCCAACCAGCGCGGAACATCAGCCAGTCGCCGGCGAAATTGCGGCCCAACACCGTTTGCGGCGTCCCGTTGGTCAGGCGCGTCACGGCGGCGCCGGCCGGCGCTTCACGCACATTGACGTAGTCGTCCAGCGGCCGCAGGAAACAGCCGGTGGCGCCGCCAGCTGTGGCATTCACCAGCGGGATGTTGTAGCAAGCGCCCGCCAACAGCGCACCCTCGACACTAACCCAGCCCGCCGCCAGTTGCAGCCAATCGCCCGCTGCGTCGCGGCCGATGATTGCGCGGCTCTCCGCGTCCGCGACGCTGCCGATAATATCAGACGCGGCATCGCTGCCGGCTCGCAGCAAGATGTCTGCGCCGCTGACAGTGCAAACGTCAGATACGCCGCGTCGCCGCGCTGAACTTCCGCTGCCGTCAGCCGGGCAGCCGCGCGCCAGGTCCCGGCGATAGGGGCCGAAATCGGCGCTGCAGATATCGCGGTGATTGGGCACGCCATCGCCGTCGCCGTCAGCCAGCAGGGCGCAGCCATCGGCCAGCGCAGCGCCGGCCTGCTCAGGGCAGCGATCGGCGCTATCCAGCACGCCATCGCCATCGCGGTCGGACGGGGTCACGCGCGGGCAGCCGCCATTCACCGAAGCGCCGGCGATATCGGGGCAGTCGTCGCTGTCGTCTGGTCGGCCATCGCCGTCGCTATCAGCCTTGGCCCGCGCCACGAGCTGCGTACCGGCGCCCAGGTTGGGCAGGCGCTCGTCGCAGGCTTGCGCCAGCGAACCATCGGCGGAGACATGCACAGCGAAGGCGCCATCGGCCAGCGGAAACTCGAGACGAAACACATCCAGCGGGTCGGGCAGGGCCAGCCCCGCCAGCAGCGCGCAGCCCAAGGCGGTCGATTCCACGCCGGGCAGCAGGGTCGCGGAGGGAGCGCCGGCATCGCGCAGCGGCGGATAAACGGCGCGCGCCCGGTCGACCATGTCCGGCGTCTGCCCGGCGCTGATCATCCCACAGCCGAGCGCAAAGACGGCGAATAAGCAATGCGCGATAGTCCGCAAAGTGGCCTTCCCGCTGAGCCCTTCGAATCCACCCACATTTTAACCGATGCGCGCCCGAGCGGCAGAAGCGGCTTCCCCAAGCCGCCCGCGCCGCAAACATACCCTGTATCATCGCGGCGAAAACTGGTAGATTGCGGGTTTACATTGAGAGCGAGCCGCCGCCCGCTGTCCGCTGGATTTGACATGCCACGATTGTCTGAACTGTATCAATTGGACAATTTCATCGATACCTTCGCCCTTGGTCATTACGCGCGCGTGCTGGATGCGCTGGACCGGCGCAACGGCAATCACGTCGCCTTCAAAGTCATGCGGCCCGAGCATCTGGACAGCGATGGCGAGATGCGCTGGGAATACCGCGCCTTTGGCAACGAAGCCGACATTCTGACGCGGCTCTGGCACAGCCCCAATATCGTCAAGCTCTACGACTGCGGTTTCATCTCCGACCGCGAAGAAGCGCCGCGCGACGGCGATATCACATCGTTCCAGAGCGATGTGCGCGGATTCATCGAGTCGATGTCGCGCTTTGCCGCGGCCGGCTGGCGGCCCTATCTAACGATGGAGAATCTGCCGCGCCATCACAGCCTCTTCTACCTCATGAAACCCAACAGCGCCAACAGCCGCTGGCGTTTGCCCAGCGAAGAGGGGCTGGCGCTGGCGCTGCAATTCAGCGAGCTGCTCAGCCTGGCGCACGCCAATAAAATCGTCTACCTCGATCATAAACTGGAGCACGTTTACTGGGACGGCATCCACCTGAAAGTCATCGACTTCAACAGCTCGCGCCGGCTGGATGACGACCGCAGGCAGTCGCCGCAGCAATACAGCAAAGATGTGCACAATATGTGCGTCGGCGTACTCTATACCATCTTCACCGGCATGTCGCCGCAGAAGGGCTCGCTGCGCCCCCAGCCCAGCAGCCGCGACGCCGTTGAAGCCCGCTACACCGACATTCACAGTCTGGATTTCAGCGTCGAGCCCAGCCTCAGCGAAGGCATCGCCGAGTTATTGCAGCGCGGCGCGGCCGAAAGCATCGAGACAGTGCAAGAATTCATCAACGGCTTGCAGCGGGTCGCTACCCAGCACGGCTGGCAATTCTCCGACTATTACACCAGCGCCGCCAGCAGCGAGGCGCGCCTGCAAGTGCGGGCCGGCCTGGAGCGCCTGCGCCAGGGCCAGGAGAATGTGCGCGAGGCGCGCGATCTCTTCCGCGAGGCGCTGATCGAGGACGGCATCAGCCGCGACCTGGAAGAGGAGCTGCGCCGGCTGGTGGTCGCGCTCAACGAGATGCTGAATCACCGCGTCGCGCCGTAGCTGATTTGCCACAGCGGCGTGTAGACATAGCAATCCATGTTCTGCTCGAATGCTCATAATCTAATCGTAATGCGCTGGCCGTCCACAAGTATTAAACTTGGAGTTTAGCAGGCGATTTCTTCTTAATGTTGACGAAAGTTTATCGAGGCCAAATTGCTAGCGATTGAGACGGTGAAGCTATCGCGGACATTTGATAACGTGTCTGCTGTTGCTGAGCTTGACTTGGCAGTTGAGCAAGGCGAAGTATTCGGCTTCCTGGGCTCAAATGGCGCCGGCAAGACCACAACGATCAGAATGCTGACTGGACAATTGCAGCCTACCGCAGGTGTTGCGAAAGTGATGGGCCGGGTCGTCGTAGACAAATCGACGGCGCTGGCAATGCTAGCCGGGGTCGTCTTTGAGCTTGCCAATCTTTATCCGCGTTTGAGCGCCCGACAAAATCTAGCCTTCGCCGCTGAACTCTATGATGTGCCCAGTCAGCGGATTGACGAATTACTTGAATGGATGAGCTTAAGCGACCGCGCAATGGATCCGGTAGAAGTTCTTTCCACTGGTATGAAGCAGAAGCTCTGTATCGCTCGTGCGTTGTTGCACCGACCTCGTGTACTTTTTCTCGATGAACCGACAAGCGGATTGGATCCTTCTTTCGCTCGCGGCATTCGCGACGAGATTAGAACGCTGAAGGAAGAAGGCACAACTGTCTTCCTGACCACACATTATATGGAAGAGGCAGAGGAACTTTGTGATCGGGTCGCTTTCATCGAACGGGGCCGAGTCCTTTTGGAAGATTCGCCTGCGAGCTTAAAGCGTAATTTCGGCAAATCGCTCGTGCGCATTGAATTGAAAGACGGTCGTGCGGCAACCCTATCACTGGAAGATGAAGCCGACCGACTGCAACTGGCCGACTGGGTTACTAAAGGCCTGCTGGTGACCGTGCACTCACAAGAAGCTAGCCTGGAAGATATTTTCGTCGAGGTCGTTGGGAAGCGGTAATGTCGCGGGTTTCGTTCAGGGTCTTGGAATAGCCGTCAAGGTGATCCAGTATATTGGTCTGCGTAGTTCGCAGCGTCTCAATATCGTTTTCCGCGCGATTGAGCCGGGTCTCGGTAGTGTCCAATACCATGCCGCCATCTCCCTTTGTTGCTCGCAGTGTATTGGCGATAACCCAATTTGTCAAACCGTGCGCGTCTAGCGCGCCTGCCTGGCGAAGTAGCGCGCTTCCGCCTCGACGAATTCCACCGCGCCGGCGATGCTGGGGTTGGGCGGCGTATCCGGCGGCATGGTATGCACGGTGGCTGACACCAGCTGCGGCCGCCCGCGCAAGTCCACCACGGCCTCGCCGATACTCCCGGCGCTCACTCGGCGCAGCCGCAATATATTGCCCTCGATGCGCGTTTCGGCGGCCGGCTTTAGCGCGATCTGCAGGCGGGCCGCTCGCTCCCGCGGGCGCAGCGTGACGACAATGCCGGGGTCGCTGACTGGCGGTACGTCGTACGCCCAGTCTTGCGAGGCGTCCACCAGCGCCATCGCGACTTGCCCGGCTAATTTGTCGCAGTTTTCCCGCTCCAGCCCGCCCTCGACATTGGCGGCGTGGTAGCCCATGCCGTCCAGCACGATCAACGCCGAGCGCCCGCCGGTGGCGCGGCAATGCCAGACGTCGCCGCTGCAGGCGCCGCCCAGGTCAAGCAGCAGCGCGCCCCGACCATCCGCCGCGCCCAAGCGCTGTAAGAATGTATAAAAGCGCGGCAGCAGCGCCAGGTCGCCGGCGATGTTCGCGCTGTAGCGCAGGGTCAGGCTCAGCGGTTTTTCCATTCCGCCCGCCGCTTCTCGATGAAGGCGCGCATGCCCTCGGCTTTGTCCTCCGAGCCGAAAGCGATCAGGAAGTTGCGCCGTTCCAGCGCCAGGCCCTCGCTCAGCGAGGTTTCGTAGGCTTTGTTGATGGCCTCTTTGGTCAGGCGAATAGCAACCTGGGAGCGGCGCGCTGCTTTCTGGCTGATGTCGATGGCCAGGTCCATGTACTCGTCCAGCGGCGCCACGCGATTCACCAGGCCGCAATCCAGCGCTTCCTGCGCGCTGAGTTTGCGGTCGGTCAGCATGATCTCCATCGCCAGGGCCTTGCCCACGGCGCGGGTCAGGCGCTGGGTGCCGCCGGCGCCCGGGATGATGCCCAGATTAATCTCCGGCTGGCCGAAGACCGCCGTCTCCGACGCGACGATCATGTCACAGCTCATAGCGACCTCGCAGCCGCCGCCCAGAGCGTAGCCGGAGACCGCAGCGATTATCGGCTTGCTGATGCTCTCGATATCGAAGCGGTCAACCAGCGAGCGGGACATCAGCATGTCGATCTGGCTCTTGCCGTCCATCTCTTTGATGTCGGCGCCGGCGGCGAAGGCTTTGTCGTCCCCGGTCAAGATCATCGCGCCGATTTCGCTGTCAGCGTCGAATCCGGCCATGGCCGCCATCACCTCGTCCATCAGCGCCGAGTTCAGCGCGTTCAGCGCCCGCGGCCGGTTGAGCCGCACGCGGCCTACACCCGGGGCCGGCTGGTCGACAATGATGTTCTCGTAGCTCATTTGGTCAACTCCTCGTTATGGTGAAATCCGCCCAATCCCCACTTGCATTCGCGTCGATAGAGCCTTGGCTCGCCCACGCTTGCTCAATAGTAGCACAGCTTAACGCAGCGACTCAGCGTCGGCGCGTCGCGCGTATGTCTCAGCCGCCGACGATGTCCTCAACCGCACGGACAACGCTCTTGCTGATTTCAGGCCATTCAAGCGGGTCGGTCTGCGCCGCCGAATGGGCTGTGACCTGCTTGCCCTGTACCCGCAGGGCGATGGCATCCCGCGCGTAAGGCGCGTATCGCAGCGGATCGGTCGGCCCCATCAGCATGACAGTCTCCCCGCCGCTGGCCGCCGCCAAATGCGTCAAGCCGCTGTCGTTGCCGATGTACACCAGCGCTTCCGCCGCCAGCGCGCCAATCTCGGGGAATGTAAGCCGGTCCGCCCAACTGACCGCGGGAACAGTCAGACGGCGCTCGACCTCAGCGGTCAAGTCGCCGTCGCCGGGTCCCCCCAGCAGAATCACGCCCGCGCCCCGAGCCTCCGCTACCCGATTTAAGATCTGCGCGAATTTCTGCAGCGGAAAGCGCTTGCCATCAAAGCGCGCCCCCGGATTGACCCCGCCGCCGGGATGGGCGACCACGAAGGGCCCGGCGATGTTTTCGGCAGCGAGGCGCGAGCGAACCTCGGCCTGTGGCGCTGCGCTGACCGGCAAATTGGCGTAGGCATGGACTTCGCGCCCGGCCATTGCGCTGACCACACGCAGATAGATTTCGCTTTCGTGCTCCCGCGCCTCGGGATCGACCGCAACGCGCAGATTGTAGCCGAAGCCGCGTCCACGGCTGTCCAGACCGGCGCGGACGGGAATGCCGGACAAGCGCGCCGCCAGGCTCATCAAGGGCGAGCGCACCAGCGAAATCGCCATATCGTAGCCTCCGGCTCGCAGCAGCCCCACCAGGCGCCAAAAGGCGACTGGCGACTTCAGCGGCATATCGGCGTCGGTATCGACGATCTCGTCCAGGGCCGGGTGATGCGCGATGGCCCGCGCCGACCAAGGGCCGATCGCCCAGCTGATATGCGCGTCAGGAAAAGTTTGGCGCAAGGCGCTCAATGCCGCCGTCGCCATGACCGCATCGCCGATGCAGCAAGGGCGAAGCAGGACGATGCGGCGCGGCTCGACTGATTTTGCTTTAGCCGGGAATACCGCTCCCAGAAGCTGATAGAGCATGACCTCTCGCTCGCGATTGTCACCGCGGTAAACGAAAATGTAATGCAGACTGCGGTTGCGGCATAGTCCGATTTGCCCGCTCCGCCGCCATCATGTTAAGAACGTCTATTGCAGAACCACGCGTGAGACTATGATTCCTGCTTGACACTAACTTTAAGCATGTTAAGATTACTTTAAGTAAATGTGAAATCTCAAAATACTAGATGCAGAGTCCAGCGATTATGGACTTCATTCGAGCATTTACCTACTTTACCGAAGACAAGCGCTGGCCGGTCAAGCTGGGCGAAACCGCCGTTTTCGCCTTGCTCTGTCCCGTGCCGGTCATCGGATTGATCAGCCTCTGCGCCTTGCTGGGATTCCTGGCTGAACTAATACACAATGTCGGCAACAATTACCCGCGCCCCTTGCCCGAGTGGAATCACATCGGCGAGAAAATCAGCAAGGGTTTGCCGGTGCTTCTGGCAATCATCGCCTACCATTTGCCGCTGGTTGTCGCCATACTGTTTCTCTATGTCTTCCGCACTGTCATCGCTGTCAGCCTCTTCGGCGGCATCACCTTCTTGAGCATCCTGGGCGGGCTCGCGCCGCTGCTGATTCTGTATTTCGCTTTTGCCTGGTCGCTGCTGGCTGTTGGCCTGGCGCGCTACGCCGAGTCTTGGGAATCCGATGCCTTCTACCGCGTGAATCGTTTGTTGCGCAGCATGCATAACCACAGCGCGCTGGCCTTGCAATGGCTGGTCGCGTCGCTGGCGGCCAGCATCATTCTGCTGGCGCTCTTGCCGGTCGCGCTGCTGGGCCCCGTGCTCTTCGTGCCGGTGCAGGGATACTTGACGGGCAGCTACGGACGTCGGCTGCGCGCCGAGCGGATGGCGCTGCGCCGCGGTCCGTCGAGTGTCGCGGATGTCAGCCCGCTGGGCTTTTCCGCGCAGGACGGCCGCCCGTCTCACTGAGACCGGGAATGCGCCTGAGCCGCGATCCATTGCTTTCGCAAGGTCACTTGGGCGACTGGCCGGCGGCATCCGCCACCCGCGCCTGCTTGCGCGCGCTGCCCCAACTGCGGCGCCAATCCATTGTCGGCGCTGTCTGCTGGGCTATAATTGATGTAGGATGCGCATCCTGCCCGACGCCCGGCTGGCCGTCGCTTATAGTACCGCTTAAGAGAATTTGCTGTTTATCCTTATCTAGGCTCTTCGTTAAGCCACAGTTGACGCGGAAGGAGTACGGATCGGGCTAAGCACGAGGATTAGGAGTTTATGAGCTCATACCTTATTTGCCGAATCACCGGCCTGATCGTATTCGCATTCATTGGCAGCCGCCTCGGCGGGGCGCTGGCTCATCTGACCGAATTCGGCGCCGAAGAATCCACGCTGATTTTCGCCGGATTAGGCGCCTTGGTCGGCTTGATCGCGGCGCCCTGGATCTCTATCGTCCCCTTTCGCTTTTGGCGGCGTCACGCCAGCGAAATGACGGTGCCGCGGCTGATGCTGGCAATTCTGGGCGGTCTGGTTGGCTTGACTGTGGCGCTGATGCTGGCCTTTCCGCTGTCGCTGCTGGGCGACCCGGTCGGTCGGATTTTGCCGGCGATTGTTTCCCTGGTCTGCGGTTACCTGGGTATGAATCTCTTCAACATCCGCTCCGGCGAAATCCTGGATGTCATCAGCGAGAAGATCATGGGCCGGCAGCGGCGCTTGCAGCCCTACGCCAACCGCCAGCTGCTGCTGGATACCAGCGTGCTGATCGACGGGCGCATCGTTGAAATCGCCGAGACCGGCTTCATCGGCGGGACGCTGGTGATCCCGCGCTTTGTGTTGAGCGAGCTGCATCGCGTGGCCGATTCATCCGACCCGCTGCGGCGCAATCGCGGCCGGCGCGGCCTGGCCAAGCTCAACGAATTGCAGCGCAATAACGACTTGCCCGTCAAGATTGTCGACGACGACCCGCAAGACTTCGGCGAAGTGGACGCCAAGCTGGTGGCGCTGTCTATCCAGCTTAACGCCTCGCTGGTGACCAACGACTTCAATCTCAACCAGGTCGCTGACGCGCAAGGCGTCGATGTGCTGAACATCAATGCTCTGGCAAATGCGGTGCGCTCCGTCTACATTCCCGGCGAAAAATTCGCCATCCGCATCATCCAGCAAGGACGCGATCCCAACCAGGGCGTCGGCTACCTGGACGACGGCACCATGGTCGTGGTGGAATCGGGACAGAAGTATATGGACCGCAACGTCAGCGTGGAAGTGACCAAGCTGATCAACCGGCCCACCGGCCGTATGATCTTCGCCGTGCCGGAGGCCAAGTCCGGGCGTTAGCAGGTGGACTCCAGATAGAGGGCTGGCTTGGGTTGGAACCGTCTAGTCCTGCCTGAATCCCATCGGAGGCTTTTCCTCGTAGGGCACATCGAGGTGTTCGATAATGGCTTGCAGCATGCGCGTGTTGACCAGGATGGCCTCGCGGTTCTCCCGGATCGCCTCGCGGTTCTCCTGGATACCTTTACTATTGCCGTCGATCGAGGATGCCATAGCCGGAAGCACTTCCTCAAGCCCATCCATAATGGTGTTCTGTGTACTGCGCAGCGCTTCGTACTCCTTGGCCATGCGTTTGAATCTTGCATCATTCATAAACATCTGGGCCACTCCTGATCTTCCATTGGGGCAATCGCTAATGATACCGAAACGCATCTACTTCAATAATTGTCCACACATAGTCTACCACAGAACATGCGTTTTGGTACAGATTAAGACGTATTGGCGTGAACAACCGCTGGTCGCCCCTACACGATTCTCGGGCTTCTGCTAGGATTGCGCCGTTAATTAGCCACAGACACAAGCGAGAATGCGATGAGCGAAGCCGTGCAGGAGCGCTCCACCGGCGCTGAAGATGTCATCTGGGATCTCTCCGTTTTCTACCGGAGCCTGGATGACCCGCAGATTGAAGCAGACATACAGAAACTCAACGACTTAATGGACGCCTTCCAGGAGCGTTGGCGCGGTCAACTGACGCAGATGAGCGCCGCGGATTTCGTCAGCGCCTACGCCGAGCTGGAGGCGATCTACGACCTCAGCGGCCGCTTGGGCTCCTACGCCATGCTCAACTTCTCCACTGACACCGGCAATCCCGACTTCACAGCGTATATGGCCCGCATCCAGGACCTGGACGCCGAGCTGAATCAGAAACTCGTCTTCTTCTACATCGAGTGGAACGCCCTCGATGACCAGCATGCCGAAGCCATCCTGGCCGACCCGCAGCTGGAAAAATGCCGCTACTACCTGGAGGCGGAGCGGCGCAACAAACCCTACTATCTGTCCGAAGCCGAGGAGCAGATAGTCATCGAGAAACAGGTCACCGGCAGCGCCGCCTGGACCCGCTTCTTCACCCAGCTGACCAGCGCCTTCCGCTTCGATTGGCTTGGCGACGAGGTCAACATGACCTTCGTGCTCAACAAGCTGCGCGATAGCGACCGCGATGTGCGTGAGATGGCCTGGCGGGCGCTGACCGACAAGCTGGACGAAAAGTCCATGGAGCTGACTTTCATCTTCAATACCCTGGCGCTGGACAAAGCCAACAGCGACCGCCGCCGCGGCTACGCCAGTTGGATATCTTCACGCAACCTGAGTAACAAAGCCAGCGACGACGTGGTCGAAGCGCTGGTGACTACCGTGACCGGCAACTACGATCTGGTCGCGCGGCATTACGAGCTAAAGCAGGCCCTGCTCGGTTATGACGAGCTCTATGACTACGACCGTTACGCGCCGCTGAATCTCAAGGAGAGCGAGGAATTCTACATCTGGGAGCGGGCGCGCGATATCGTGCTGGAAGCCTTTGACAACTTCAGCCCGCGCCTGAAATCCGCCGCCCAGCTCTTTTTTGACCATAACTGGATACACGCGCCCGTCCTGCCCAATAAACGCGGCGGCGCCTTCGCTGCGCCCACCGTCGCCTCCGCCAATCCCTACGTCTTCCTCAATTACCTGGGCGATACCCGCGATGTCACGACACTGGCGCACGAATTGGGCCACGGCATCCACATGGTCCTCTCCGGCCGCGAAAGCGGACTGTTCGCGCTCTATACGCCGCTCACCACCGCCGAGATGGCCTCGACCTTCGCCGAGATGCTGGTCTTCCAGGATCTGATGGCGGCCGAAGACGATCAGGAAGTCAAGCTGTCCATGCTGACCGAGAAAATCGAGGACACCTTCGCCACCGTCTTCCGGCAAATATCAATGAACCGCTTTGAAGACAAGATGCACGCCACCCGCCGCAGCGAAGGCGAATTGACCGCCGAGCGCTTTGGCGAGCTCTGGCTGGAGACGCAGCGCGACATGTTCGGCGACAGTGTCACCATCACCGAAGAATACGGCAGTTGGTGGAGTTACGTGCCGCATTTCCTGCATACGCCGGGCTACGTCTACGCCTACTCATTCGGCGAGTTGCTGGTGCTGGCTCTCTACCGTATCTATCAGGAAGAAGGCGCCGGCTTCGTGCCCAAGTACATCGACCTGTTGGCCGCCGGCGACTCGGATTATCCCGATCGGCTGCTGGCGAAGGTCGGCGTGGATATCAACGCCCCGGGCTTCTGGCAAAAGGGCATAGACGTGATCGAAGAATGGGTGACGCAGGCGGAAGCGCTGGCGCGCCAATTGTATCCCGACAAGTTCGCATAGGCGGGCGCATGACGGCAGGTTACTCGGGCACGCCCCTGATCAAAAAGCTGGGCATCAAAAGCGGGAATCGCGCCGCGCTGCTGAATGCGCCCGAAAACTATTTCGACCTGCTGGGCGAGCTGCCGGCTGATGTGACGGTCGATAGTGAATTGGCCGCCGCCGGCTACGACTTTGCGCAGGCATTCTATGTCTGGCGCGCCGATTACGAAGCCGACTTCCCGCGCCTGAAAGCCGCCATCCGCAGAGACGGTATGATCTGGATATCCTGGTACAAAAAAGCCGCTAAGCTGCCCACCGATATTACCGAGGATGTCGTGTGCGCTGTAGCGCTGGCGGGCGGTCTGGTCGATGTCAAAGTCGCCGCCATCGACGCGCAATGGTCGGGGCTCAAGCTGGTTTTTCGGCTGGAAGATCGCTGAGTGAAATAATGGGCGAAGTGCTGGAACTGTCACAAGCGCGGGTTTTGCGCGAGTCCCTGCGGAAGGCGGGCCGGACCCTGGTCTTCACCAACGGTCACTTCGACCTGCTGCATATCGGCCATCTGGATTACCTGGAAAAAGCCAGCCAACTAGGCGACGCGCTATTCGTCGGCGTGAACGGCGATGCTTCAACAGCGCGTTTAAAAGGCCCCGGGCGTCCCCTCGTCCCCGCTGCCGAGCGGGCGAGATTGCTGGCGGCGCTAGTTCCGGTCGCGGCTGTGATCATCTTCCAGGAAGACACCGCCGATAACTTGCTGCGCGCGCTGCAGCCGGATATCTACGTCAAAGGCGGCGACTATGCCGACAAGCCGCTGCCGGAGCGGTCCGCGGTCGACGCCTACGGCGGCCGCGTCGAACTGATCGAGTACCTGCCTCAGCACAGTACAACGTCAGTAATTGAGAAGATCTGCAGATTGTCGCAAGACTAAATGCTGTTTACGCGAGAGCTTCTGGTTCATCTTCGCGTCGGCGCTCGGTTCGCTCTTCCAGCCGAGTAAGTCGTTCAACACTTTCCACGCGAAACTCATGGACAGTACTGGCTAGCGCGTCGACTTTAGCGTCAACCCTCTGGATGTCGCCTTTCAATTCCTTGCGTATTCCGTCAACATTGGAGGATAGGCTTTTGACATCGTCATCTATTCGCTGGAAGTCACCCTTGAGTTCCTTGCGAAGTCCGTCGATCTTAGAATCCAGCCGCAACCAAAGAGCCAGCGCCGCGGCTACGGTGACCAGAAGTTGAAGCATCGTATCTGTCGAAATATTCTCCATAGCCCCGGGCTCCGTACAACATATGCATTGATTACGCAGGCTGATCGCTACGCTTCTTATTGCTAGTATTATGGCACGGTTTTAATGCTATTTCCAGTTTCGCGGAAAACGGGAGTGGTAAATATCAATGATATAAGAACTCCATCGGATAGGGGGTGTACTG
>WTGO01000141.1 GCA_011523515.1 Chloroflexota bacterium | reverse complement strand
GGGCTGGGCCAGCAGAAACGCGGCTGTCGCCGTTGGGAGCAGAGTCAGCAGACACTCTGGCGCCGGTATTGCCGATCGCAGCGACTCAATGCGTGCCTTCGCCAGGTCAAATTTGCCCGCTGCCAGATCGGCGGGTATGCGCTCACATTGCCTCTGCTGATCTGCCGCGGCCGCCGCCGTTGCGTTGGTGTAGGCCGTCTCGACTCCCGAGCCCCAGCCGCCGTATGCGGCGACCAGGACAACCAGAGTGGCCAGCAGCAGAAGCATCGCCGCCGCCGCCGCCCAGAGCAGACAGCTGGCGGCACGCCCACGCTGCCGCGATTGGCGCAGGTTGGTCACTTGCGGCTGCTGACTTGTCAAAGCCCCAATCTCATTTCAGGATTCGCCGGTCTCGCCTTCCCTCGACGGCAAGCGGCGCGAATTATAGTGCACATCAAGTGGGGTCGCCAGACAGTGAATTACTACGCCTTGCACCGCCCGCGACTGCTTGACGCTCCGTTACATCCCATGTTACACTGCCCGCATGAGCTGCTATCAGCCCAACGCCATGCCTATGCGGATGCCTTCGTTCCATACTGACAGACGGCTGTTGCGGCTCGCCTAGGCATCACACAGGTCAAACTCAACGCCGTCTGTCAACGACAGGCGGTTTTTTGTTGCAAGGGACGCGTAACGAGATCGAACAGACGGCCTCAGCGCAATCAGCCAGGAGAAATATACTATGTCAGCAGAATACATCCACGTGTCGGTGGCTTGGCCCTACGCCAACGGCGACCTGCACATCGGCCATCTGGCCGGCGCCTACCTGCCCGCCGATATCTTCGCCCGCTACCATCGTCTGCGCGGCAACCACGTGCTGATGGTCAGTGGCTCGGACAGCCACGGCACGCCCATCACGGTCGAGGCGGACAAACGCGGCCTCTCCCCGCGCGAAGTCTTCGAGCACTATCACGAACGCTTCTTGCAGACACAGCGCAAGGTCGGCGTCAGCTACGACCTTTTTACGCATACCGACACCGAGAATCACCATCAAGTGGCGCAAGACATCTTCACCCTCTTGCTGCAGCGCGGCTTCCTTTATAAGGAGAGGCAGACCCTGCTCTACAGCGAAGGCGAAAAGCGCTTCTTGCCCGATCGTTATGTCGAGGGCGCCTGCTATATCTGCAAGTACCCGCACGCGCGCGGCGATCAATGCGAGAATTGCGGCAACCTTATGGACGCCATCCAGCTCATCGACCCGCGCAGCCGCAACAACCCCGCCGAGAAACTCATCAAACGCGATTCCGAGCATTACTTCCTGGACCTGGCCGCCTTCACCGAGCAGATCCTCGAGTACCTCGACAAGCACGAGCACCACTGGCGGCCCAACGTCAGCCGCTTCAGCCTGAACTTCGTCAAGGACGGGCTGCGCGGCCGGCCCATCACCCGCGACATCGACTGGGGCATCCGTGTGCCATTGGGGGGCTGGGAGGACAAGCGCCTCTACGTCTGGTTTGACGCGGTCATGGGTTATTTCACCGCCAGCATCGAATGGGCCAAGAACATCGGCCAGCCCGACGCCTGGAAAAAGTGGTGGTATAACCGCGACGCCAAGATCTACAACTTCATCGGCAAGGACAATATCCCCTTCCACACCATCAT
Source organism: Chloroflexota bacterium (assembly GCA_011523515.1). Lineage (GTDB taxonomy): Bacteria > Chloroflexota > Anaerolineae > Aggregatilineales > Phototrophicaceae > UBA6055. Next base: position 11,038 of record WTGO01000141.1, on the reverse strand, counting down.
CTGGCAAGCCGAGCTGCTGGGCATCAACGGCATCTACAACGAAGATGACCCAACTTATGGCGATATTCCGCTGCAACTGCCCTACGATGTGCCCGCCAACGAATTCATGAATATCGAGGGCGAGCAATTCTCGACCTCGCGCAATTGGGCGGTCTGGCTGCCCGACTTGCTCGAGCGCTACCAGGCCGATGCCCTGCGCTTTTACGTCGCGCGCACCTTCCCCGAACGCCAGGACAGCGACTTCTCCTGGGAGGGCTTTCTGGCGCGCGTCAACAACGAGCTGCTGGCGGCCTGGGGCAATCTGGTCAATCGCGTCTGCGGCTTCGCCTACAAGCGCTTCGACGGCCAAGCGCCCGCCTACGATCAGCTCACGCCCGCCGACGAAGCTATCATCGCCGCGACAGAAGCCGGCTTCGAGAACGTGGGCGCGCTGCTGAGCGCTGTCCGTCTCAAAGACGCGCTGGAAGAGACGCTCTCGCTGGCGCGCGAGGTCAACGCCTGGCTCAACGAGCGCGAACCCTGGAAGACGCTCAAGCCCGACCCGGCCGATGCCGCCCGCTCGATCTACGCGGCGCTGCGCTGCCTCGACAACTTGAAAGTGCTCTTCGCGCCATTTGTTCCGTTCAGCTCGCAGCAGGTGCACGAGATGCTGGGCTACGAGGGTCAGCTTTTCGGCGAGCTGCAGATCGAGAATTACTGTGAGGAGACGCGCGATCACCTGGCGCTGGTGTATGACGGGAGCGCGGCGATAGGGGAGTGGAAGCAGAGCGAGCTGGCGCCGGGTCAGCGGCTGCGCGCGCCGAGTCCGCTCTTTGTGAAACTGGATCCGGAGATCGTCGAGCAGGAGCGTCAGTATCTGGGGCAGGCGCGGGTGGAGGGTGAGATTACGTAGAAAACGTCGAGTCGCGCATGAGTGTGCGAAGTATTGCGCAGTCTGTTGTGATTACCCAATCGGTATTTCACAACTACGTACTCTACACGAGGGCTAGGACAAAACCTGATCCGTATCCTCACTGTGAGTTGACTCTTCATGTGCACTTACACAGGTCTCTCGACTTTCGAGAGTTTGTTCCTGTCCCATCCTGTCCAAAATGTAAATCGTGAACATTGCGAAGAGTATAACAACCAGTCTAACTGCGTTGTCCGATACGCTGCGATTCTTCATGAAATGTTACCAATTTCAGAGGAGGCTCATTAATTGATGCGAGCCTATGCTAGAAGCAAACCTATAGCAAAATCACCAACCTAATCTAGCCGGGTCTGTGCTAAGCTTTGCGTATGAAGGCTCGAATGAGCTACCTCACTATGATTTCAGAATTTCGCTTCTTGTTTCAAGCGAAGACTCATTTATTCTACCATAATATTGTTAATGTGCTTTGAAAGACCGGAATTGGAGTAAGTGCCTAGGTCAGTTTGTCTATTGTGCACGAATTCGTTCGAATTTCTTGCGGTTGTGTCATATGTTTCTTATATTCCCAAGTCAAAATAGAGCATGGAGGTCATTAGTGCAGACAAACCGCTGGTCGAGTAGAAGGGTGCGGTTGATGAAACTCAAAGAGCCCCTGGTTCTCGCCACAATGCTTGCACTGTCAGCATTGGGAATTGTCGTAGGATTAAGCGACGGGGGGTCAACAAGCGAAACGTTGGTATTCATAGTTTTCGTCATGACCATGTTGTACGTGGGTGTCCGATGATAAATGCGAGATTCCATTCAGTATCTATTGGCAGTTGTATCGCTCTGTGTCGCTGTATTCTTGGCGATTCATCAGTATCCAATCTTCTACGTTGCGCTATTCTTGGTGTTCGCCATGATCATGGTAAAGAACGTGCGGTCTATTCGTGCGAAGTCTGGGGATAAGGAATTTCAAGCAGAGTTCGGAGAAGTCGAGTCTAAGTCGTTAGAACGAAGGGATGAGGAAGCCGCTAGGCGCTTGCGAGAAACCAATCGAGGAAGCACCAGTCTCGGATCAGGCAGCCAAGAAAACGATGAATCGGAAGCGTCCGCGAGTTGAGCAGGCGCTTCTTCAATTTTGGTCAGATACTAAAAGTTCTCTTAGTCTATTGATATAGAGTGCTACAGGCAAACGTTTCGCCCACACCATCCCCACCCCCATGCTATACTCCCTCGCATGTCCTGGCTCAAATCCCACTTCCACACGACGAAGCCCATCATCGCCATGTGCCACTTGCGCGCATTGCCCGGCGACCCCGGCTACGACCCGGCCGGCGGACTCGACGCCGTCGTCTCCGCCGCCCGCGCTGACTTGCTCGCTCTGCAAGAGGGCGGCGTCGACGCCGTCATGTTCTCCAATGAAGCCAGCCTGCCTTACCTCACAAAGGTCGAGCCCATCACCAGCGCCTGCATGGCGCGCGTCATCGCCGAGCTGCGCGCGGATATCGACCGGCCCTACGGCGTCAACGTGCTCTGGGACCCCAAGGCATCCATCGACGTGGCAGTCGCCACCGGCGCCAGCTTCGTGCGCGAAATCTTCAGCGGCGTCTACGCCAGCGACTACGGGCTGTGGAACACGAATTGCGGCGCCATCATCCGGCACCAGCACGCGGTCGGCGGCGCCCATATCAAGCTGCTCTTCAACATCGTGCCCGAATCGGCTGTTTATCTCTCGAACCGCAATGTGGTCGATATCGCCAAATCGACCGTCTTCGTGGCCGGGCCGGACGCCCTCTGCGTCTCCGGCTTGACCGCCGGCGCCGAGACCTCGGGCGAGACGCTGCGGCTGGTCAAGGAGGCCGTGCCCGAAACGCCCGTCTTCGCCAATACCGGCGTCAACGTTGACAACCTGGCTGATACGCTCGCCATCGCCGACGGCACGGTCACCGGCACCGCTTTCAAGCGCGAGGGCCACATCTGGAACGAGGTTGATGTCGAGCGCGCGCGCGACTTCATGCGCGTCGCCAGAAATGTCCGCGGCGATTGACGCGACCGACCCGCGCTGGGCGCAGGTCGCCGATGTGCTGATCGGTTATTCGACAGCGCTGCGCGCGGGCGAGCGCGTCATGATCGCCATGGGCGGGCTTGAGTGCGCTCCCTTGACGCATGCGCTCTACGAAGTCTGCATCAAAGCGGGCGCCTTGCCGCAAGTGCAATTCCTCTCCGTGCAGCTGCGGCGCTCGTTGCTGCTGAACGGCGATGAACGCCAGTTGGCCTGGGCGCCGGAAATCGAGTCTTACGGCATGGACTGGGCCGATGTCTATTTCGGCTTGCGCGGCGGGGTGACGCTGGAAGCAATGAGCGAGATTCCCGCAGCCGCTCTGTCGGCCCAGCAAGCGGCGCAGGGCGCGATCTCGGCGCAGCGCTGGCAGAAGACGCGCTGGTGCCTCTTGCGCGTACCCGACGCATCGCTGGCGCGGGCTGCTCAGGTCGATCTTGAGACGCTGCAGGACATGTTTTTCGACGCCTGCTTGCTCGACTACGAATCGGCGGCGGTGGATTGGCGCGCGACCGCGGCGAAGCTGTGCGGCGCGAAAACGGTACGTATCGTCGACGGGCAAGAAACTGACCTGAGCTTCTCAGTCGCCGGGCGGGGATGGGTCGTCTGCGATGGGAAGATCAACCTGCCCGATGGCGAAATCTACACCGCGCCGGTCACGGACACGGTTGATGGCGTGATCCGTTTCGATCTGCCCGGCTCCCTCGGCGGCGTCTCGATGCGGGACATCCGCCTGGAGTGGAAAGCGGGCGAGCTGGTCGCCGCCAGCGCCTCCAGCAACCAGGACTTTCTTCAGCGCATACTGGAGACAGACGCCGGCGCCAGCCGCCTGGGCGAGTTTGCATTTGGTTTGAATTCGCACATTAATCGCTTTAGCGGCGATATACTTTACGACGAAAAAATCGGCGGCACGGTCCATGTCGCGCTGGGGCGGGCTTATGGCGATTGTGGCGGAGTTAATCAATCGCGCATACACTGGGATTTGGTCAAGGACCTGCGCGCGGGTGGCGCAGTTTACATCGATGACAATCCGGTTCTGCAAGACGGCAAGCTGCTGATTTGAAGCGCGGGAGGTGCTTATCGGAAGAATGAAGCAGTCAGCAGGATTATTCACTGAATTCAGAATAGGAGCTCAAAATGTCAAGAGAAAAACTCAGTCGCCGCGATTTTCTCAAGGTCGGCGGGGCCGCCGGCGCTGCTTTGGCGGGCGCTACGCCGCTGGGCAACTTGGCCCGCGTCGCCGGCCAAAACGATTTGGCAATCAACGTCCTGACCGTTGGCGATCCCTGGAATCTGGCCTTGCAAAACGTCACCGATCAATTCACTGAGATGACCGGCATCACTGTTAACATCGAAACCCTCGGTTACGAGGCCCTGCAGGCGCGGCTGGTCAACGCCTTCTTGACGCAAAACGCCGATGCCGATGTCATCGCCGTCGACCAAATGTGGATCAGCCAATATGCCGACAACGGCTGGATTCGTTCGCTGGACGACTTTATCAGCATGGACTCGGACGCCAACTTCGATGACTTCCTACCCGAATGCCTCTATTCGCTGAGCACCTGGCGCAATCAGGTCTGGACGCTGCCGATAGCGTCCTACGCCCAAGGCATCATGTACCGCACTGATCTTTTCGAGGCGGCCGGCCTGGATACGCTGCCGTCGTCGGTGGCGGACGCCGGCGACTGGACCTGGGAAGATTACTTCGGCATCCTCGAGCAGATCAACGGCATGGACCTCGATGGCACATCCATGTACGGCACCACCGTCATCGGCTTCCAGCCGGTGCCCGTCGTGCACATGTACAGCCAGCTCTCCGCCAGTTACGGCACGCGCTGGTTCACCCAATTTCCCGAAGCGCCTTGGGATTTCACGCCGACTATCAACAGCGAAGCCAACCTGGCCGCGCTCCACGACTGGAAGCGCCTCTACGAAATGTCGCCGCCGGAATCAATCAACTACCTGTGGTTTGACGCCGGCACACGCTTCTCGCAAGGCGATATCGGCATGTTCTATCACTGGACGCCCTACTTCTATCTGGTCAACAACGAAGGCTATCTGACCGGCACGCCCTCGCCCGTGGTTGACAAGTTCGAGACGGCGGTGCTGCCGACGCTTACCGCCGGCGGCGACCAGGTGGTCAGTCTGGGCGGTTGGTCGCTGGGCATGCCATCGACCTCAGGCAATCAGGATGCGGCCTGGCAATTCATCAAATGGGCGACCAGCTCGGAAGCGCAGAAGGCGATGGGCGAGGTCAACGTCAAGGGTTACCAGTTCGCCGATTTCAGCCGCCAGTCCAATTATGACGATGCCGGCTTGAACGAGATCTATCCGTTCCTGGGCACGCAGCTGGAGATGATGAAGCTGGGCGACGGCAAGGTCGTTCGTCCGCCTGCGCCGATCTACACCTCGCTAGAAGGCGTCTATGGCTTGCAGATCAACCAGGCGATGACCGGCGCGGTCTCACCGGAGCAGGCGCTGGAGACGACTGGCATTCTCTTCCAGAATATCCTGGCTGGCAACAACATGATTCCCTACGATGTCGAAAGCTTCGACGACACGCTGGAGAACACCAAAGCCCTGCAAGCCAGCCTGTCGGGGATGTAGCTTGCTAGTCCGCCATCAATTGCAGGGGCGGCCACGGCAACACGAGTCTATGTAGGGGCGACCCTTGGGTCGCCCATTTCGCGCACAATCCACATGTGGGCGACCCATCGGGGCGCGTAGACACTGCCCGTCGGTCGCCCCTGGAACATCGTTGATAGGGAGGGGTTGAACCCTTGCCCAACCGCAACACGTTCAATAGACGCCTCCCATACCTGCTGCTGGCGCCATCGGTAATTGTGCTGCTGGCGCTAATTCTGTATCCGCTGGCATTCGCGCTGCGCAACAGCTTTTGGTTCTGGAACCTGCAGATGGGGCCGGCGCCGCTCTATTATTCCGGGCTGGACAATTACCGCATGGTCTTCCAGGTCACGCCCTTCGGCGTGGCGCTGAAGAATACGCTGCTGCTCGGCTTCCTGGGCACCTTCGCGCAATTCTGGTTCGGCATGGGCATTGCGCTGCTGCTGCATACCCATCTGCGCGGCCTGGGGCTCATGCGCGCCCTGCTGATCATGCCCACGACGCTGGCGCCGGTGGTGGCGGGCTTTCTCTTCCGCTATCTGCTGGAGCCGAAGGGCGGCGTCTTGCCCTGGGCGCTGGAGGGCATCGGCTTTCCCGTGCCGCCGCAAGGTTTCCTGGGCAATGCCAACACCGCGCTCTTGAGCATCGGCGTGGTCGATACCTGGCAATGGACCCCCTTCTTCGCCATCGTGCTCTACGCCGGCCTGCTCTCGATCAACGAAGAGGTCAAGGAAGCGGCGCAGGTCGACGGCGCAACACCCTGGCGCATGTTCTGGTCGATCACGCTGCCGCTGCTGCGCCCCATCGCCGCCTTTCTGGTGATGATCCGCTTCATGCAGCTCTTCAACAGCTTCGACCTGGTCTTCGTGCTCACCAGCGGCGGCCCCGGCACCGCCTCGCGCACGCTGAGCTTCAACCTCTATCGCGAGGGGCTGGTCAATTACAATATCGGCTTGACCGCCGCCATGACCTGGCTGGTGGTCATCATCGTCAGCGTCATCATCAACCTCTATCTCTTCTTCATCTATCGCAAGCGGGAGTGGTAGCTCTGCTTTATGACAGCGCCTGAATTCGCAAGTCGGGAAGACGCGCAAAGGATTGACCGTCGGTTGCCAGGCGAGAGGCTCGTCGACGAGTCACCCCTCTCCATTGATATGGGGAGGGGCCGGGGGAGGGGTTGATTTTGGCCCGGATGCAGACGCGTCACCGAATCGTCATTTACGCGCTCATGGCGCTGGTCATGATCTTTTTCCTGGGGCCGATTCTCTGGTTCATCTTGCTGGCTTTCCGTCACCCCAGCCAAGCCTATACGCTGCCGCCCCAACTCTTCGCCGAGCTCTACCTGGGCAACTTCCGCGATACCTTCGTCGACCCGGGCAATAACGCGCCGCAGCTGCTGAGCAGCGTCATCGTCAGCAGCGGCGCAACGCTGCTCAGCTTGCCCTTCGCGCTGGCGGCCGCCTATGCATTGTCGCGCTTCGCCATGCGCGGCAAAGACTTCATCATGAATTGGTATATCAGCCTGCTGATCGCGCCGCCGATCGTCTTCGTCATTCCCTATTTCATCTTGATGTCGCGCATCGGCTGGGCCGGCGCCTACCGCGCTATGATCGTAACCCTGCAAACTCTGGCGATTCCCTTTTCAGTCTGGCTGCTCAAGAGCTTTATGGACGAGGTGCCGCTGGATCTGGAAGAGGCCGCCTGGGTCGACGGCGCCAATCGTTTCGCCGCTTTCTTTCGTATCATCATTCCGCTGGCGCTGCCCGGTATCATCGTCACGTCGATGTTTACTTTTGTCTTCAGCTGGAACAACGTGATCTTCCCGCTGGCGCTGAGCAAGCAGAGCACCACAACCCTGCCGGTCGGCACCATCAGCTTTTTCGCCTCAACGGGTGTGTACTGGGGGCATATTGCGGCGACGGCCGTGGTCGCCATGCTGCCGCCGATGATTATTTTCTTGTTGCTGGGTCGCTATGTCGTCCGCGGGCTTACCTTCGGCGCAGTAAAGGGGTAGGGCCCCCGACGCGTATGAAATCGACTCTCGCAGGTTTCTCGCGCTAGAATTCATGGAGCGTCCATTATATCGCAACGATGGGAGTTGAAATGAGCAAAACAGGATTCGGCGTCATTGGCGCCGGCATCGTCGGCGGCGCCTGGCATTGCCACGTCTATCATCACCTGCCGCAGGCGGAGCTGGTGGCCGTCTGCGATTTGAACGAGGCGCGCGCCCGCGAAATCGCCCAGCGCTACAACGTTCCGCATGTCTACACCGATTACCGCGATTTGCTGGCGCGTCCCGACATCGCCGCCGTCTCCATCGCCACGCCCGACTTCGCCCATCGCGAGATCGCCGTCGCCGCGGCGCAAGCGGGTAAACATATTCTGGTCGAGAAGCCGCTGGCCACTACCGTCGAAGATGCCGAAGCCATCCTGCGAGCGGTCGACGCCGCCGGCGTCACGCTGATGGTCGACTTCCACAATCGCGTCAATCCCGCCTTCGCAGCTGCGAAACAGTCGGTGGACGCGGGAGAATTGGGCGAGCTCCAATACATCTACGCGCGTCTCAGCAATACGACTTTCGTGCCGACGCAGATGCTGCCCTGGGCGAGCCAGAGCTCAGCGCTCTGGTTTCTCGCCAGCCATACCCTGGATATGTCTTGCTGGCTGCTGCAGGACCGTCCGAAGCGCGTCTACGCTGTCAGCCGCTCCGGCATCTTAAAAGGCTTGGGCGTTGATACGCAGGACTTCCACGTCGCCATCGTCGAATATGAGCGCGGCGCGGTGGTCACGCTGGAGAATAGCTGGATTCTGCCCGAAACCGAGCCCAACGTCTTTAACCTCAAGATGGAAATCCTGGGCAGCGACGGCGTCATGTATCTCAATACCTCCGACAATCGCACGGTGGAGAAATACACGCGCGACGGCGTCAGCCTGCCTGATACGCTCGGCTTCACCCTGGACGCCGATTCCGCCCGGCTCAGCGGTTTCGTGCTGGAGGCGATCGCGCGATTCGTCGATGCCGTTGTCGAGGGCGCGCCCGTGCTCGCCAGCGGCGCCGAGGCGGCGCTCGTCACCCGCGTCCTAACCGCCATCGAAGCATCGGCGCGCGCGGGGCAGCCTGTCGAGCTGGACTAGCGGGGCTACTATCGTGGACGATCGGCTGCTGCTGGGCATCGACATCGGCACCTCCAGCTCAAAGGGCGTGCTGGTCGATCTGGCCGGGCGCATCGTCGCCGAGCATGCTGTGGCGCACGGCTTTGACATGCCGCAGCCCGGCTGGGCCGAGCAAGATGCCGACGCCGTCTGGTGGAGCGACTTTCGCCAGATCTCGCGCGCCTTGATCTCGCAAGCCGGGGTTGACTCGGGGCGGATTGCCGGCGTCGCCTGCAGCGCCATCGCGCCGACCATGCTGCCGTTGGACGAGAATTACCGTCCCCTGCGCCCGGCCATCCTCTACGGCATCGACACCCGCGCGGGGGCGGAAATCGCCGAGATGAACGCGATGCTGGGCGCGGACGCTATCTTCGCGCGAAGCGGTCACGCGCTCTCAGCGCAGTCAGTCGGACCCAAAGTGCTTTGGTATCGCAAGCATCAGCCCGCGCTCTTCAAGCAGACGCGCAAGATCGTCAGCGCCGCCACCTACCTCGTATTCCGCCTGACCGACCGCTTCGTGCTAGACAATTATGTCGCGCCCTACTTCACGCCTTTCTTTGATGTGCATGAGATGAAGTGGCGCAAAGACTGGGTCGAGCGAGTCTGCCCGCTTGAGTGGCTGCCGCAGACGCGCTGGTCGATTGAGCCAGCCGGCAGCGTCAGCGCGAAGGCAGCCGCCGAAACCGGCATCCCGGCTGGCACGCCGGTCGCGGTCGGCACGGCGGACGCCCTCGCCGAAGCCGTCGCCGCGGGCGCGGTCTCTAGCGGCGACCTGATGGTCATGTACGGCACGACGCTCTTTCTGATACAAACCACCGCCGAGTACCGCCCGCGCCGCGACCTCTGGGCATCTGTCCATTTGCAGCCCGGCGCCGCGATTCTGGCGGCCGGCATGTCCACATCCGGCGCGCTGCTGACTTGGTTCCGCGCTGAGTTCGCCGGCGATTTGCTGGCGGCCGAAGCGCAGGGGGGCATCAGCGCCTACGCGCATTTGGCGCAAGAAGCAGCGGCGACGCCCCCGGGGGCTGACGGCTTGATCACGCTGCCCTATTTCAGTGGGGAGCGTACCCCTATCAACGATGTTGATGCGCGGGGTGTGTTCTTCGGCCTGACGCTGAGCCACAAACGCGCCCACCTCTATCGCAGCTGTTTGGAAGGCATCGCCTACGGCCTGCGCCACAATATCGAGGCGATGGCAGCGGCGGGCGCGGCGCCTGATCGACTGATCGCCATCGGCGGCGGCGCGCAGGATCCGCTCTGGCCGCAAATTTGCAGCGATGTGACCGGCCTGCCGCAAGATGTCCCGCAGCGGACCATCGGCGCGGCTTACGGCGATGCTTATATCGCCGGAGTGGCGGCCGGCCTCTTCAGCGACTATGGCGCTCTGCGGGACAGCTGGGTTATCATCGACCGGCGCATCCAGCCGAATCTCGCGGCAAAAGCGACCTATGACGCGCTCTACCCGATCTACCGCGATCTATACCGCGACAACCGCGAGCGCATGCGCCGGTTGTCGCGGCTGAATGCAAACGAGCTCGCCCCTTAAGGAGTCGCCCATGTCATCCAAGAGTGCCAAAAAGGACGCCGACAACCTGGCCGCCGTTCTGGAGAAAATCCCGCAGATGTTCGGTGATGACGCGGCTGTCGGCCAGCGCCTGCACGACATCATCATGGAGACCGCTCCCGAGCTCAAGCCGCGGCTGTGGTACGGCATGCCCGGTTACGCCCGCGGTCGCAGCAAACCTGTGCTCGTCTTCATCCGTAAGGACGACTACGTTACCTTCGGCCTCACTGAAAAGGCGAATTTGCCTGTAGACGAGGACGCGCCCGACAAGCTCATTCCCAACGCCTGGTTTCTGAAGACGGAGCTGGACGAGGCGACCGCGGCGCGAATCGCCGAGATTGCGCGTGCTGCGGTGGGTTGAGGGCATACAGTTTGATGGGATTGCCTTGGAGGCTTTGGGTATGGCGCTTGCGTATCAGTCAAACCCGCGCTATAATTTTGGCTCAATCGAGTCAGAGGCTTATGGTCAATTGACGTGGCGGAAAACGACCCGATTTTAGAACAGCGCGTCGAGGCATTGGAACAATTCTCGCAGACTCGGGTGGTCGAGCAAGTCGGCGAGTTGACTGAGCGCGTCTCCGGCTTGGAAAGCGCGAGAGAGGCGGAGAAACCGCACCTGGCGACCAAGTCCGATATTGCGCGCCTGGAGGGGATGCATGCCGCCACGCAAGAGCAAATTGCCGCCCAAAGCGAGCAGTTTAACGCGCGGCTGGACACCCAAAGCGAACAGTTTAACAAGGATTTG
>WTGO01000069.1 GCA_011523515.1 Chloroflexota bacterium | reverse complement strand
CCCAATTACGATGCTCATGTATTTGAATTCCTATATCAATGATTCACCACTCCCCCAATTGGGTCAATGAAGAACACGGCCGGAACGCGGCCGATGTGCAGCGGTCTATGATGAGCTTGCTCTTCCCTTTGACGGACGATGATCTGATCTTCGAGCAGTTTCAGCAATACAAATGGGAGCACCAGCCGGAAGCGATCTGGCAATTCTGCCGCGAACGCTATTCGTGGGCGAAAGATCAATGGCCCAATCTAAGCGGGCGGCTGACAACCGTCTGGACACTGCAGGAATTAGGACTGATCCCGGACGAAGTCGATATCAAGACCATCATTTCGGTCAACGCGCGCAATGACCTGCGCGAGACCAAGATCCATACGCACGGCCCCTTGGCGCCGGCGCCAACGGAAGCTCTCAGAAGCGTCTCCGATGAAGCGACGGATCTCGAAGACGGCTAGTCGATCTTGTTTTCACGTAATCAAGACGCGAATCAAACTATATTGAGCTCGTGTCGCTTGCCTCAAAATTGGCGAAAGTCTATAATCTTTGCCACATAAGTTCGAGATCTTCGATGGATTACATTGACCTGACGCAAGCGGCGCTTGATGCGCTGCGGTCCTCGCCGTCATCCGCAACAGTGATAAAGAGCCAAGAAGAAGCGCATCGTCTGCGCGGCCGGATTCTTGGCGTATTGATTCGCCGAAGCCGGCTTTCGGCCCAGCTCACGGTTGAAGACTGCGCCTCGTTTCTGCAACTGGACCCTCAGCAAATAAAAGCTTGGGAACTGGGCGAATCCACGCCCAGCCTGCCACAGCTTGAAGGCTTGACGCGATGCCTGCTAGCGGCCGCTGCCGGCGAGCGCATTGAATTCGCCAAGTTTAGCCTGTCAGACGGCGCCGAATATTACTTGCTTCGTCAACGAATGATCGGCGCGCAGTTGAAATTGGCGAGGCAAAGGCAGGACTTCGCGGTAGAAGAAGTAGGCAGAAGATCGAGCCTGGATAGCAATCTGATCGAGCGCTACGAGTTTGGCGAGGTCATGATCCCGCTCGATCATTTGTGTGTATTGGCGCAGGCTGTCCGGCAGGATCTGAGTTACTTTTGGGATACGGATGACTCAAGTCGGGATCACTGCAAGCCCGAGCCTGAAGCAGCGCCAAAACCATCAGCCGATACGGAACTGGTTCGATTTGCCGCAGACAACAAGAACCAGGCCTTCATCCGCCTGGCTATGGCTTTCCGCCAGATTGACCGTGAGGATCTGCACCGCATCGCCGAGGCTCTGTACAACATCATAAACGACAGACGCGACACGAATGGCCGGTCGCCCGCAACACCGTGACTCGCCCACGATGACCGTCACAAATTCAATAGCGCATCGATACGGCATATTTCTCTTGCTGGTCAGTCTAATGACTTGCGTCTACATGCTGACCTATCGCGCCGTGGTGCAATCCGGCGACACACTGCGCGCCTTGGATGCCGTCACAAGTCTCTCGCGTTACGGCGACTGGCTGATGGACGAGTCTAATTGGTTTAAGCCGAGCCTGCGCATACGTGAGAAAACCGCGCTGCCCCTAAGCGAATACGAAGTCGAAGAACGGCTCAACATTCAGCTTGCCCTACCCTTGTTGAAGATTGCCGAGGCGCTCCCTAAGCTCGGTATCATTCACACCGCTTGGCTTTTCAATGCGCTTGTGACCGCTTTAATCGTTGGTTTACTCTACCTGTTGGTCATCGCGCTGGACTTCTGTGACGCCGCCGCCGTATGCGTGGCGGTCTCAGCCGGCATCGGCACCAATCTATGGGCGTATAGCCAGACATTCTTTCGCGAACCGCTTTCCGCCTTCTTCATACTGCTCGCGCTATTGGCGATCCAGCTTGGGCGACAGCAGCCGATTGCGCGACGGGTCTTCGGTCTGATTGTCGCTGGCGCCAGCCTTTACCTGGCCTACTTGACCAAGTTTTCCGCTGCGCTGGCGATTCCGGCTGCCCTGGCCCTTGCGCTGCCCGAGCTTCAAACTCATCGCCAGAGCTACGGACGCCCGGTGGCGCTGGCGATTCTGGCCCTGTTGCTGATTCTCGTTGCGGCGCCCATGCTCATCGATCCGCTGCCCATGGCGCTGCAAGGATTCCTGGCGCGGTTTCGACTGGAGAGTACTCATTTGGGGCCTGCGCTGCGCAGCTATGTACTGAGCCCGGGCGCGGGCATCTGGGGAACTTCACCCGTCATCCTTGTAACTTTGGCTGGCGTGGTATTGCTGTGGCGTCAGGGACGGAGTCGGCTGGTGCTGTCGATCTCTCTGTTGTCTGCAAGCTACGTCTTGGGGCATGCCTTGGCAACCGGCGCGCATTGGTTCGGCGGGCTCAGCTGGCCGCCGCGCTTTCTGCTGCCGATGCTGCCAATCTTGATGTTGGCCACGGCGCCGGTGGCAGAGCGAATCCTAAGGCCGGGCAACGGTCGCTTGCGAATCATGTGGGGGGCGCTGCTACTATATGGTGCCTGGATCCAGTTCAACAGCGTCGCGCTCAGCTGGGGGCATTTTGGCGAGTCGCTGCCGGCTGAGGCGCAGAGACTATCCGAATGGCCGCCCGCCATGTGGCAGCCGACCTATTTTCGTTGGGTGGTGCTGCCAAGTAGATGGCCGGACTTGGGCTTTGACTTCCTGTGGACGCGGGCGAATCTGCCGCTATGGGGTGTGACTTTTGGTTTGCTGGTTTGTGTAATCGCGGCGGCGCTGCTGTTCCAGTTGCGCGGCCGTCCAGGCAAGTGGCGCTTTGCCTCGTTGATACTGACGCCGCTTTGCCTGGCCGCCGTCTACCTGAACCTTCGTTCAGCGTATGACAGGGACCCGCGGACCAATTCGCAGCAGGCCGCGCTTCACGAGGCGCTTGACTACCTGGAAGAGGCGGCTGGGCCCAACGATGTTCTGCTGCTGCCAGGAAACGACTACGGCAACTTCATTCTGAATCATCATGTAGCGGCCACGCCTCGAGTTATTGTGTTGCCGCGTCCGCTGGCCCAGGCCGCCAGCGACCGACAGCCGGCGCGGGTCGTCTCCAACAATGTCAATAGTTGGTTTGACGTGCACTCGGCGCGCGCGATTCAGCACGTGGCTGGGCAACACGATCGCATTTGGCTGCTGGCCAATACGAGCCCATTTATGTCATGGAGCTTTCGACCGCTGGAGCGCTACCTGGCGCTATACACATTTCCCCTTGGGGAAGTGAACTTTTCCAAACCGAACGATACTGCGCGCTTGCTCGAATACAGCGCCCAGGCGCCAGTCTTCAACCCCATGTCATTGTATGCCGGCGAATTCGCCACCGACCTGGGCTTCGGCAAGGACATTGCGCTGCGGAGCTTTGTCGCGCGGAATGACAGTTCGTATACTGCCGGCGAGGCGGTAGAGTTTTCGCTGCTCTGGAGATCCAGCCGCCGCCTGGACGTTAGCTACACGGTGGCAACGTTTATCGCGTCCGCCGCTTCGGGCCAGCCGATTGCGCAGGGCTGGGACACCGCGCCGCAAGCTGGATTCAAGCCGACGACCGAATGGAGGCCGGGCGCGCAAATATGGGACAATCGGGCGATTCGCCTGCCGCTCGACGCGCCGCAAGGCGACTATCGCATCTGGGTGCTGCTCTACTATCGCGACGGCGACAGCGGCGAGATCAAGCGGTTGCCGGTCAGCGGCTCTGAAGTCGCGGGAGACGACGACATCGGCGTTTTGCCCTTCACGCTTCAGGTGGAGTAAGCGCTGGCGCTAGTTGCCGACGCAGAGAAATCGTCCATTCTGGTATCTGGCGGTTTCAGCTACACTCCGTCCCTGCGCTTCCGCAAAAGCTTTGGACCGTCGATGGCCGCAGAATTCAGCGTAGCTTCACCGATCAGGACTAACCATAGTAGCCCGATCCGATTCATCATTTCTCATGTAGCGCGTCACCCGATTGCCGCCCTGATGCTCATGGCAGGCGCATTCTGCAATGCTCTGCTGGCGGGGGTTATTCCCGGCGCGGTTGGCGGCGCCTTTGATGCGATCCTGCTGCAAAACGATGAGACGCTTGGCTTGGTGCTCAACAGCGTCTTGCTGGTTATCGCCTCACAGTCGCTGCGCTCGCTCCTGCAATTCGTTCGCAACTTTTCGGCCGAAGTCTTCGCCCAGCGTTTTGAGCGCGACGTCCGCGATGAGCTCTATTCCAGTTTGTTGGCCAAGAGCATGAGTTATCACGATCGGCAGCCGGTCGGCGAGACCATGGCGCGGGTGACCAATGACGTACGCGAAATGAACTTGATGATGAACCCGGGGGTCAATCTGATCGCCGGCGCTAATATGTTTCTGATCATGCCTGCGCTATATGCGCCCGGCATTCATCCCGACCTGTTAGTCATGCCCATGTTTTTCATCCTGGCGCATATCGCAGTCCAGATTTATTTCATCAAGCGTCTGCACCCGATTGCGCAAGATGTACGCCGCCATTTCGGAAAAATGAATGCCCGTCTGGCGGAGTCGCTTGATGGCTTGGAAGTGGTTAAAGGCGCGGCGCAGGAGGGCAAAGAAGTCCGCACATTTAACGGATTGGCTGATCTCGTCCGTGACCGGTTTATTGATCAGGGCGAATTCGAAGCGCGATATCTGTCCATCTTTCTGCTGGGAATCACGTATACCGGCGGACTGTGGCACGCCGCCACGCTTTTCCAGGCCGGCATAATCGCCGAGGGTCAGGTTGTGGCTTTCCTGGGTCTCATCAGTCTCTTTCAGTTTCCCGTCTTCATCTCGCTCTTTTCGACGGCGCGGATTGCGTCCGGATACGCCAGCGCGGCCCGCATTCTTGAAGTAATGACGACCACCACAGCTCTCGACCAGAACACGCACGGACGCAGCGGCGAAATCCGCGGCAAGATCACGTTTGCAAATGTCTCCTTCGGCTATAGCGAAGATGAGCATGTGTTGGAGGGAATTACGTTCAGCGTTGAGCCCGGGCAAACTGTGGCCATCGTCGGCCAGACCGGCTGTGGCAAGAGTACGCTTAGCAAACTGGTCAACCGCATCTATGACGTCGACAAGGGTCGCGTGCTGGTGGACGGGGTTGATGTGCGTGACTGGAATCTGCAAGCACTGCGCTCGCAGATCAGCATTATCGAGCAGGACATCTTTCTCTTCAGTCGCAGTGTGGCGGAGAATATCGCCTTCGGCCGCGACCAACTTGATCGCGCCGGCATCGTCGAATCCGCCAAAGCCGCGCAAGCGCATGAATTTATATCGGTGTTTCCCGCCGGCTACGATACGGTGATCGGCCAGCGCGGCATGACCCTCAGCGGTGGGCAGCGGCAGCGGCTGGCCCTGGCGCGCGCCTTCCAGACCGACCCGCCGATCCTGATTCTGGACGACAGCACCAGCGCAATCGACAGCGCGACTGAAGACAAGATTCAGCGGGCGATTTGGTCCGCGGCGCGCGGGCGCACGACCCTGCTGATCACCCACCGCTTGTCGCAGATTCGCTGGGCTGATCATATTGTTGTCTTGCGGCGCGGGCGCGTGGTGGCGCAGGGATCGCATGAGCAACTGCTGCGGACGTCGGAGTCGTATCGCCATATATTCGACCGCTACGCGCCTTCGGATTCTGCGGCACAGGACTAAGAAAGGAGAAAGCTGTGGCGGCGGTTTTCGGCGGCCTGCAAAGCGACAAATACGATCGACAGTATTCTGACCTTCAGCTGCTGAAGCGAATTGCTGCCTATGTCGTGCAGTCCAGATTGCCGGTCATCCTGACGCTGGCGGGTTTTCTCGTTGTCGGGGCGGCAAGGGCGCTGCGACCGGTCCTCATCAGCGCCGGCGTAGACGAATTGGTCGCTTCGGGCGAAATGCTGAATCTATTTCTGATGCTGCTGGCACTTGTCGCCGTCTCCGAGTACATCAGCAATTACATCAGGCGGCGTTATGCCGTGGTCGTGATCGGGCGCATGGTCGCGCAGATGCGCAAGCACGCCTTCAAGGCCGCCGTCGAGCGCGATCTGGCCTTCTACGACCGGCATAAGTCGGGGGCTGTCATGAGCCGGGTCACCAGCGATACGCAGGAGTTCGGCGATGTAATGCTGTTGGGGAGCGAAGTCGTCTCGCAATTTCTGACGGTTGTGATCCTGTTTCTGGCCTTGCTGAGCTACTCAATCGAGTTGTCCGTCATACTGCTGCTGACCATGCCGCTTGTCGTCTGCGCCTCGCTGCTGTTTCGTTATCTGGCGCGCATCGTAACCCGGCAAGGCGCGCGGGCTATGGCGGTGGTCAACGATAATATTCAGGAGAGCGTCACGGGCATCCGCATCGCCAAGAACTTTCGCCAGGAAGAAATGATTTACAATGAGTTTTCCACGGTCAACGTGCTTAGCTACGCCATCAACCTTCGCCGCGGATTCGTCATGTCTTTGGTCTTCCCCACGCTGGGCGTCTTGTCCGCTATCGCGCTCTCGATCGTGATGTGGTCCGGAACGCACGTGGTCCTCGGCGGGGCGATCAGCGCAGGCGTCTGGTTCTTGTTCATCCAGGGCGTCGACCGCTTTTGGTTTCCCTTTATGAATCTGGCTTCCTTCTGGAGCCAGTTTCAGCAAGGGCTGAGCGCGGCTGAACGAATTTTGCCTTGATCGACGCGGACAACGAAGTCGTCCAAACCGACAGCGCGATCATCCGCCCATTGCGCGGCCGGGTCCAATTTGAACACGTGGATTTCCAGTATGACAGCGGCGACGCGGTGCTGCGCGACTTCAGCCTGGATATCCAGCCGGGCGAGAATGTCGCCTTCGTGGGGCATACCGGCGCCGGCAAGAGCACCATCGCCAAGCTGATTACCCGCTACTACGAATTTCAGAAGGGCGAAATCCTGATCGACGGTCACGACATCCGCTCGCTTAATCTGAACAGCTATCGTTCAAGCCTGGGTATCGTGCCGCAGCAGCCCTTTCTGTTTAGCGGTACGGTGCTGGACAATATCCGCTATGGCAACCAACAGGCGACGCTTGCGGAAATCAACGAAATTGCGCTGAGCATCGGGCAGGGCGAGTGGCTGGAGAGTTTGCCGGAGGGCCTGAATACGGATGTGGGCGAGCGCGGCGGTCGGCTGAGCCTGGGCCAGCGTCAGTTGGTTAGCTTGTTGCGCGTCTTGGTCCAGAAGCCATCGATTTTCATCCTGGACGAGGCTACAGCCAGTAACGATCCGTTCACGGAAGCGCAGATTCAGGACGCCATCGAATTGATCCTGGCTCGCTCCACGTCAATACTCATTGCGCACAGGCTAAGCACTGTTCGCAGCGCCGATCGCATCATTGTGCTGAAAGAGGGCCAGATTATCGAAGCGGGCAATCATGATCAACTCATGGCCAGCGGCGGCCACTATGCTGAACTGTACAATACTTATTTCAGACATCAATCCAGCGCTTATGTCGAAGCATCCAGAGACATGTTCGCAGCCGCGGGCGCCTAGACCGGCATCATCGGCCTGCGCCTGGCGCGACACCAAAGCCCGCAAAGCGTATATACCGGCAGAGGAACGAGCGTCTGTGTCGTTTTGATTGAATCGGGATTATACTCGCGGTAAATGTCGCGATCTTTGCTCGGCACAGAGCTACGGGACAGTTTCGAAAAGATGCAGGCGAGAATCTCAAAGCTGACTCAAACGCTTCGAATTCTGAAATATCATGGGCGGCGCGGGCTGGCGCGGGCGTTCGTGCTGACGCGAAGATTGTGGCGCCGGCTAGATGCTGTTGATATCCCGCTGAGTCCGCTGCAATGGGTGCTGCTTTTCTACTTCGTATTTGGCGCGCTGTATCTTGGCGCGACGCCCGTATTTGAAGCGAACGATGAAATCTGGCATTTCGGTTTCGTACAGCATGTCCGCGAACAGGGCAGCCTGCCGGTGCAGCAATTTGACGGCCGGGATACGCTGTATCAGCAGCACGGCAGTCAGCCGCCCCTATATTACTACTTGATGGCGCTCCTGACTTCGCCTATCGAGATCGATGACTCCGACCAATATCGCTTGCTGAATCCCCATGTCAACGCACTTCAACCGGAGTCGTTTGGCAACAAGAATCTCATTATTCATGACGCAACGCTTTCCATATTGCGCGGCACTGGCCTGGCAGTTCTGGTCATAAGAGCGCTTGGCCTGGCCCTGGGCGCCGCAACGATCGTGCTGGTCTTCAAGGTAGGCGAGCTTATCGCCCCCCAACGCCCGACCGTGGCATTCGTCGCCGCCGCGCTCACTGGTTTGAATCCCATGTTTATTTTTGTGAGCGCTTCGGTCAATAATGACAGCTTGGCGATGCTTTTAAATGGCGCCTTGGTTTGGCTGCTGCTGCGTACCTTGCGCGATGGCTTCCGGCTACGATATTCCATTGTCATTGCGCTTCTGTTCGCATTATCGTGCCTGACCAAACTGACGGCGTTCGCGCTGCTGCCTTTGTGCGTCGGCGCGGCCTATTTCGCGCAGCGCCGAACCAACGATCGCCGCGGCGCGCTGATCTTTTTCAGTCTGGCCGTTGTTCTGTGGCTGCTTGTTGCCGGCTGGTGGTTTGTCCGCAGCGTTCAGACCTACGGTGAACCTCTTGGAATAATTACCATGGCGAACATCGCCGGGCCCCGCGGCATAACCTTCAATCTGGTTGATGTTTTCGCCGACTTCCAACAATTTCGCATGTCTTTCTGGGGCCTTTTTGGCGCCCTCAATATTCAAGTCACCAGCATCTTCTATGTTCTGCTAGACGTCATGACATTTCTGAGCTTCATCGGTTTCGTTTTTCTGATTCTGCAGCTGCTCGCCATCAGCGATTTTGCGTATGCCCGCTATGAGTTGGCGCATTTGCTTAGCTTAGCGAGCGCCTTGGCCTTCGCCGTGGCGGGAATCTTGTATTGGAGCACGCTCACGCGCACTGTAGAAGGCCGCATGCTGTTCCCGCTGATCGCCGTTGTGATTCCGCTGCTGGCAGTTGGCTTGGTGGAAATCGTCTGGTGGATCGTGTTTTCTTTGCGCCCGCCCAACCTGGAATTTGTACGCGCCGGCGACGCCGTTCCCGTGGAATTATTGCATGACGCTATGGTCTGGCAGCTCCGTGTCCTGGGCACCGTCGCGCTCTTGGCGCCGCTTACCGTCATCGCCGGCCAGTATGCGGCGCCGCAGCCGGTACCGGAAGTCCCTGACAAGGCGCTGCCGGTTTATGCGGAATTTGGCAATGTCACCCTGGTGGCCTACGAACGGGTTGACAGACGCTACAGCCCCGGCGATCGCGTCCGCCTGAAATTGTACTGGCGCGTTGCCGCGCAGTCGCCGACGGATAACAGCGTCCTGCTGCGTCTGGTCGACGACAATCAGCAGGAAATCGGCCGCTACACCACCTTCCCCGGCGCCGGTTCTCTGCGAACATCGCGCTGGCAAGCCGGCGCCATATATCCGGATGAATATGTCATTCACATCAGCAATAAGGCCTACGGTCGCTACCCCTTTGATCTAAATGTCGAGTGGGGAGATCTCGCGAACGAGGCAGACATACCGGCCATCGATTCAGGCGGCCGATCTATTGAGCCTGTGCTGCTGGACATTGGCGCTGTGGTGGCCCCTCTTTCGCACGCGGTCACAGCCGCCGCCAACAACATACCGTCGGAGTTGCAGCCGAAATTTGACGATTCGATTCTCTTGGAGTCCTTCCAGCTGGAACTGGAGCTGAATGAAATCATTCTGAATTGGAAGACCGAATCGGCGCCGAGCGAGAATTATACCGTATTCGCCCACATGCTTGACGAAGAAGGCAACATCATTGCGCAAGCCGATGCCTCGCCGCGGCTGCCGACCGAATACTGGCGTTGGGGCGAATCGTACCGAACCTATCACCGCTTTCCAAGCGATTTGAGCATGATCGATTATAGGGTCTCGGTGGGCCTGTATATCAATGACGGCCTCGCTTATCCGCGAGCAGAGTACCGCGTGACAGCGCCCGCCGGCGAAGTCGACGCCGAGGAAGCCGACGATGCGGTAGCCAGCGCCGTGCCCGAGGGCGATAGCGATTTGCTTGAAGAGCAGGACCAGGACAGCGAAACCGAGCAAGTGGAAGTGATCCGAGATACGTATACAATCCCTTGGGATATTGCCAGCGAAGTACTGGCGCTGACGCCGACGCCCGAGCCTACAGCCGATGGCGACACTGAAGTTCGGGCCGGTGAAGCGGAAATCGAACCCACAGAGGACGCAGCCGCTGATTCTGATATTTGATGTCCGCACTGATGCAATCGGCGGCAACAGCAGATATGTCAGCCGTCGCCGTTTCCGTACAGCCGACGCCAATGCTCGCGCATAGTCCGAGCAGTATTCGCCAGCGTATCGGAGACCGTTTGAGTACCGCCGACTGTCACCATGAAATTGGCGTCTCCCTGCCAGCGCGGAACCACGTGGAAGTGAAAATGGGAGGCGATGCCTGCGCCGGCCGCTTCGCCTATATTGGCCCCGATATTGAAGCCGGGCGGATTCGCAATTTCCCGCAGCACGCGCATTGCGCGGTTGGACATTGTCATCAGCTCTGCGAGCGCGTCTGAAGAGAGGTATTCTGTGGAAGCGACATGTTCTAACGGGATGATCATCGTGTGGCCATAAGTGTAAGGATAGCGGTTGAGCATAGCGTAGGTATGTTTGGAGCGCGCAATCACATTCGACGCGACGTCATTATCGGGTTGTCTGGCGGCGCCGCAAAAGATACAAGTATCCAGTTGATCGCTTTTGTTCTTGTCACCGACATATTCCCTACGCCAAGGCGTCCATAAATGCTTCATAGCTGCGGTTTGACCTGATGCTTCTAATCTCCGTTTATGCATTCTAGCGGCGATGTCGATTCTGATACAATGTACAGAATCCAGATACTCATTGATGCGTGATGACGCTTTCAGAAGGCATTCTTCGGCAGAAATTGGCTCAGCCATTCCGCTACTACCAACGGGTAGCGAGCACGAATGATCTGGCCAAGACGTGGTTATTGGACGGCGCGCCCGATGGAGCGGTTGTCATCGCAGACGAACAAGCGCGCGGACGCGGCAGAAAAGGACGAATCTGGCGTACGCCGCCCGGCACGGCCCTTGCCGTCTCGATCGTTATGCGTCCGGCGGCAGCGCGGATTGCTCGCATCAACATGATCGGCGCATTGAGCGTTTTCGATCTGGCGGCGCAGGTCGGCTGTGAGGACATCGGCATCAAATGGCCCAACGACATACAGGTACAGGGAAAGAAGATCAGCGGAATCTTGGTCGAGAATGTCTGGATGCAGGGCAGCTTACATGGTGCCGTGCTTGGTATCGGCGTCAACATTCGAATTGATTTCAGCCAAACAGACCTGCGCGAAACGGCGATTAGCCTGGAGGATGTCACTGGCTTCTCGCTGAATCGCGCTGATTTGATTCGGAGTCTGCTTGAGCGGGTCGCCTATTGGTATCAGCGTATCGAGAGCGACGACCTGTTTGACACTTGGAGGAGCCGACTCAGCATGCTCGGTTGTCCCGTCGTCGCAGAAGGCGTCCGTGGGCGGGCGCTCGATGTGACCGCGGCGGGCGGATTGCTGGTCGAAGATGAATTCGACGCCTTGCACGAAATTATCACAGGCGAAATCACGGCTGTCACGCAAGAGCGGAGCGCTGAATGAGCAAAATCCGCTTCGAGTGGAGCATCGAGTCGCAACAGATCGACCGGGTGGACGGCGAGGATCCGCTGATCAAGCGCCGGCGCCGGCGTAATCTCTTGCGATTCGCGCTGCTGCTGGCCATGCTGGTGGCTATGATTGCACTCGGTGTACTAATCGTCAGACAGCGTCTTATCGATGTTGAAAACCAATTCGCGCAGCTTCTGCAAGACACGGTCAAAGCCGAAGTTGCCGCGCTCCGCATCGGCGACATCAACAGCTGGCTGGCGTCCCAGGACGCGAAGGACGAAAGCTGGATTGCTCAGCAGCGCGCCGCCTTCCACCAATACAATGAGTTAAAAGCCGCCGGCGACATCCAGCTCACGGGCGACATCCTCGCCGTTCATATTGACAGCCAGTTCGCGCGCGTCCTGGTTCAGGAGAACATAAGCGGTCAGCCCTACAGCCGATTATGGTTCTACCGACGCACCGACGCTGGCTGGCTTCACACTGCCCCTGACCCGACATTCTGGGGCGAGCAACTGCGCTATGAAGGCGCTGGCGTTCGAATCAATTATCGCGCCGCGGATCAGCGATTTGCGGTCGCCCTTGGAATGGCGCTGGAGGATTGGATACAGCGCGCCTGTGCCATCTTCGCCTGTGGCGACCTGCCGCTACTGGTAGTGGAGGCAAGACTCGATTCGGCTCAGAAGGTAGCCTGGCGCGACGAACGAAATCTGCGCCTTGATGTCTCGTCCCCTTATCTTGACATCGCGCGCGCCGATGCGCCTTTCGACGGCGTCTATCAACGTAACGTCAGCCAACTCCTTGCAGAGCGACTCGTGAACGCTCACACCAACTACCGGACAGCGGCCTACCCGCACGATGCCCACTTTCTGCGTCAGGCGGCTGCTGACTGGCTAGCGGCCTGGCTTATACAAATGGAGCGCAGCGATTCTCTGATGGGAACGCTGGCCAACAATTATGGCGCCGATGCCGTCGCGCAGCTCTTAGACAGCCTGGGAGCAACCGACAGTATGGCGATCTTGCAGCGCATGATTCCGGATCCGCTGGCACAGGCTGACTTAAATTGGCGCGACTTCATTGAATGGCGTCTCGAACTAGAAGCCGAGCTCATTGCCGCGCGCGCCGAAGAACAGTGGCTGCGACTTTACGATACGTCTGGCGAAGGCGCGCGCCGCGCCGCCTACGCCAGATTTAATCAAAGCGCGCCAGAGCCAGCCTACCAGGTGATTGATCAATTCCTTTGGACGAGCGACGCCGGGCGTCCGCAGCTGCGAGTCAGTGTCAAAGCAGGTGAAGCTGGCCAGCCGCAAGAGGAAATCGTGCTCTTCAATTTGGTGAATGGCGTTTGGAAGCGTTCGAACTGACGAGCCCTCAAGCACCTGGAGAAGTTTCAGCCAGTCCTTAGCAAATTCCAGACAATTCGCACAAGCGGCGCATACATAAAAGAAATGGGCCGGCGATATCTTTGAGCCGGCCCAAATTATTTGTCAGCACACGGACAATTGCGGGAAATCTACTTTTCGCCACCCATGCCCATGGCGGCGTCGCGTAAGACGACCAGGAAGGCTAGCGCGTGACCAAAGATAATGTGCCCAAACAGACTCGCGCTGTTTAGATCGATCTGCAGCATCTCGCCACCCGCGATCGCCGGCATGATAATCAGGCCGCCGATGATCCACCAGATCAGCCCGTAGATCAAGCCGCCTACGGCAATGTTCACCAAGGGGTTGCCCAAATCCACGTACTGCATGAATACGCCGGTGTAAAGCGCGCCGATTACAATACTGATGATGATATGCAAGATGAAGCCGACAAACGAATCAGCGCTTATCATGCCGCCGACCATTTCTTGCATTCCTGGACCCGCATAAGCTAGGAAGATATAACCCGCGATTACACCCGGAATTACACCCCGCCTCATATCGTCGCTGTTCATAAGAGTTCCTCCTAAAAAACTTAGAGTGTTCGATAGCGACACAGCGATGTAATGGCAAAGGCTTTTAGCCAAATTTGATAACCGCCAGCCTTCGACACTTAGCTACATTATATACGGATGAGATTTCGCTGGCAAGCAGATTAGACCAATTCGTTCGCTTCAGTCCAAAATCCGGCAATCTCTCTCCAAATGATTTCAAGCGCCTGAAGGCACATGCCTAATGACAGCAAAGCGCCAGCGCGCGCCTGCTATCTCTGCGCTCCAACTCTCACTCGGAAGACCATGAAGGCGAATCCTAATCATGTAGCGAATCGAGCCGAGCTATGCTAGAATCAGTATAAATAATGGCGCGGGCGCAACAATGGGTATGGCACGGAAAGAGCGGGCGATTTTGCCGCTACGCTGAATCCGTTGAGACGCCTGAATTCCTTGTCATATTGCGATAATCAGTTTGCGACTTGTGAGTGCGGCGGCATCTGCTTGTAGTCGTGACGAAAGGAGAACCGCGCCAATCCCGTCTGCGATTGGCAGCCTGCGATGGAAACACTCGATCCGCAAACAACCGATGAAAATGCTGGCGAAATCCGCAAGATAACCATCAACGAAGAAATGCGCGGCAGTTATCTGAATTACGCCATGAGCGTGATTGTGGCCCGCGCCTTGCCGGACGCGCGAGACGGCTTGAAGCCGGTGCATCGGCGGATCCTCTATGCCATGCACGACATGGGTTTGCGGCCCGGGACCGGATACAAGAAAAGCGCGCGCTTGGTCGGCGAAGTTTTAGGCAAGTACCATCCGCATGGCGATCAAGCGGTGTATGACGCCATGGCGCGCATGGCGCAGGACTTCTCGCTGCGTTATCCCTTGGTGGACGGCCAGGGCAACTTTGGCAGTCAAGATGGCGACAAACCGGCCGCCATGCGTTATACCGAAGCGCGCATGGCGAATATCGCCAGCGAGCTCTTGACCGATATCAACATGGAGACGGTAGTATTCGCCGAGAATTACGACGGTACACAGGACGAGCCCACGGTTTTGCCGGCGCGGCTGCCGAATCTGCTGCTGAATGGCGCCAGCGGTATCGCGGTGGGTATGGCGACCAACATCCCGCCGCACAATCTGCGTGAGATAGCCAGCGCCATCACGTATCTGATCGACAACTACGGCAACAGCGACAGCGTGACCGTCGACGATCTGATGCAATTCGTGAAAGGTCCGGACTTTCCTACCGGTGCGGAGATTGTTGTCGGCGATGATCTCAGAGAGGCGTACGCCACCGGAAAAGGTCGAGTAGTCGTCCGTTCCGCGGCGGATTTTGAAGAAGGTCGCAGCGACAGCATAAACATTGTATTTACGTCGATACCGTACCAGGTCAACAAATCCGCCATCATTGAACGTATTGTCGCCTTGGTCCGCGAAGGCCGAATCGAAACAATCCGCGACTTGCGCGACGAATCGGACCGGCAGGGGCTGCGGTTGGTCGTGGAACTCAAGCAACATGCGCAACCCCAGCGTGTGCTCAATCAACTCTACAAATATACGCAGTTGCAGAGTGTCTACAGCATTCAGATGCTGGCGCTGGTGGACGGAGAGCCGCGAACGCTGAGCCTGAAGCGCTGCCTGCTGATATACATTGATCATCGCTACGATGTGATCGTAAAGCGATCAGAATACGATCTTAAGCGCCAGAAAGCTCGCGCTCATGTCTTGAGCGGTTTGCTCAAGGCGGTTGCCAACATTGACGCGGTCATTCGGCTCATCCGCAATGCCCCCGATGTGGACGACGCTCGCGCGCAGCTGATTTCAAACTTTGAACTCGATGAAATTCAGGCAAACGCCATTCTGGATATGCAGCTGCGCCGGCTGGCCGCGCTGGAGCGTCAGAAGCTGCAAGATGAATTCGACACGGTTCAGGCGCGCATCGAGTATCTGGAAGATTTGCTCACATCGCCACAGAAAATACTCGATCTCATAAGAGCTGACGTGCTGGAAATCGCGGCTGATTATGGCGATGACCGCAAATCGAGCGTCATTCACGGCAACGTCGATCTTGACGAAGCCGACCTGTATCGCAAAGAGAACGTCGTCATTTCATTGACAGAGAACGGCTACATAAAGCGTGTGGGCACGCGCCATTATCGGTCGCAGCATCGCGGTGGCAAGGGCTATCGCGGCATGTCGATTAAAGATGATGACGCCCTGCTAGACGTGTTTTTCGCCTACAG
Organism: Chloroflexota bacterium; assembly: GCA_011523515.1. Lineage (GTDB taxonomy): Bacteria > Chloroflexota > Anaerolineae > Aggregatilineales > Phototrophicaceae > UBA6055. The sequence goes on along the minus strand of WTGO01000069.1, from coordinate 155,055 downwards.
CCATGACACGATTCTTTTCTTCAGCGATCGCGGCAAAGTCTATTCCCGCTTTGCTTATGAAATCCCGGAGAAGACTCGAGAGCGGCGCGGGACCTTGATTCAGAGCGTCTTGCCGCTCGAAGGCGGCGAAAAGGTAACGGCTGTTTTGGCGCAATCGGAGGAACAGGAAGCGCAAGAACAGGGGTTCTTTGTACTGGCGACGCGCCGGGGGAAAATCAAACGAGTCGAACAGAGTGAATTCTTCAGAATTCGTTATAGCGGCTTGATCGCCATGAATATCATGGACGGCGATATGCTACGCTGGGTTAAGTGGACAAATGGCGACCAGCAAATCGTAATGGCATCCGCCAACGGGCAGAGCATTCTTTTTCACGAAGAAGAAGTCCGGGCTATGGGACGGCAAGCCGCGGGCGTTATGGGTATGGCTTTGCGCGGCGATGATGAGATTGTGGGAATGGATGTCGTTTCCGACGATTCCGCGCAGGTTCTGGTGGTCACGCAAAAGGGTTACGGCAAGCGAACGCCGGTATCCGAATACCGCAAGCAAGGCAGATACGGTCTGGGCATTCGCACACTAAAGCGCAACCAGCGTACTGGCCCCGTTATCGCGGTGCGCTGCGTTAAGACCGAAGACGAGATTATGCTGATTTCCAAGAGTGGCATAGTATTGCGAACAAGGCTCGCGGAGATTCGCGAAATTGGGCGCAACACACAAGGTGTTAAGCTCATGAATCTCGATGGAGATGATGAGGTCGCCGGCATCGCAATCATGCTCGCTGAGGACGAAGTTGACGATGTGGAAAGCAATGGCTTCAGCAGCAACGGCGCGACCGATGCAACCTAAGATCAACGCTTCGCTCGTTTCACATTAGCAATTGAGGCGCCTCGCGCCCCGGGCACTGGATGAAACTGAAAACTATTGGGTTTCGCCTTCTTCTTCGTCACCCTCTCCGCCGGCTTCACCTTCTTCGAGCTCGCCCTCTTCATCGTCAAGCTCTTCTTCAGCGCGGGCCGCCGCAGGCTGCACTATCTTGGCCAACATCTCATTGGGATCGTTATGAACGGTTACGCTTTCGCCGAATGTCAGATCGCGCACCAATACTTCCGCGCCCAGCTCGGTCAATTCGGACAGGTCAATCAATATGCGATCGCGAATATCGCTTGGGAACACTTCCAAAGTAAGCGAGCTTCTACCCGTAATCAAGATGCCTTCGCGCGCGGCCACGACCGGGCTCTGACCCACCATTTCGATCGGCACTTCGACGCTGATTCGCTGAGTTTGATCGACGGCCAGAAAATCCACGTGCAAAATGTCGCCGCGCACCACATCGCGCTGCACTTCACGCGCCAGCGAAGGATAGGTTTCGCCGTTAACGTTGATGTCAATCAGGTTCGTCCCGCCGGCATTCATCAAGGTGACTTCTACCGCGCGATAGGGAAACTGTACGCCGATTGGGTCAATTGATGGACCATATACAACGCCGGGAACGAAGCCGCTGCGTCGTACTTGACGGTTCTTCTTGCCTCGCTGCTGACGTACTTCGGCGGCAAGCTGAAACTCTGCCATTGTTAAAATCTCCTTGACTTGCACCTGACCCATCCACGTATCGACAAGGCGGTCAAGCTACCAAATGGGACGAAACTCGCCCATTCTATATTGTCCCTTGCGCTCCAGTCAATGGCATACACAAGCAAAAAGCCCACATTTCGGTGGACTTCACGGGGCATTGCATTCTTGAGCGGGTAACGGGACTCGAACCCGTGACCTTCTGCTTGGGAAGCAGGCACTCTACCAACTGAGCTATACCCGCAAACTGTACAAGATTGTAGATGTTTGAGACGGCGGTGTCAAGTTCTCGAGATCGTCACGCACCGTCAACATGACCTCCGCGGCAATACACTACAATCGACGTTGACACGCCGCGAATGGCGTCCGCCACGTCGCTGAGATATGGCCGCTTAGTCAGCGCGGAATTCGCCAGCGATTGTGAGACCTCATCGTTCCAGAGGTGTATACTTCAAGTTGAGCCAGTGCTTTCTGGTTTAGGTCGCGGACTCACGGTTCCACGAGCCGCTTGCTTAGCTGCCGATGAGATAAATCTGCTGTTGACTTGTCCTAGAACGGATCAATATGCCATGCCGACGACTAAGGCCAAAATCGGGGCGGGACGCCAACTTAAGATCTTGATGCTTCTACTCTATTATCATCCGCATCCGACTGGTCTCACGTATTACGCCCAGCTGGTTGCCGAGGGACTCGTCCGACGGGGCCACGAGGTTACCGTGCTTGTCGCGCGCCACACCAAGGAGACGCCACTCGGTGAATCTATGTTGAACGGCGTGCGCATTGTTCGGCTGTGGGCGCCAATTCGCATAAGTCGCGGCTTCATCATGCCGTCGTATCCGTGGAAGGTCTATCGCTTGATGCGCGAGCACGATGTGGTTTCCATTTTTACTCCCTTGTTCGAGTCAGCCTTCGGGGCGCTGCTCGCTCGCATAACTGGTGTCAGGTTTATCGCCAGCCACACCAGCGACCTCATTCTGCCCAAGAGCGCTACCAATGACTTCGTGACTGCCGTGATGTTCGCCATATTCAGATTCATGGCGCGCCGCGCAGCTTGCATTATTAGTCTCAGCGAAGATTATGCCGACAATTCTCCTTGGCTGGCTCAATTCCGCGCTCAGGTCAGACCAATCTATCCGCCCATTGCTATACCGGATCCTGACATGGAGCGGGCAGCACGACTGCGCGGCAAGTTGCGGCAAAATGACGGCCCACTGATTGGTTTCTCGGGCCGGTTCGTCGAGGAGAAACGGCCCGAGCTGTTGATAAAGTCACTGGAAGTCATAAATGCAAAATATCCCGATGCGCAGATAGCCTTTACCGGGCAGCATGAGATTCCCTATGAAGATACTTGGGCGCGGCATCGGCCACTGATGGAGAAATTCAGCTCACAGCTTAAGTTCCTGGGCCTGCTGGAAACCAAGCAGGAACTGGCCGACTTCTATGCAGCCTGTGACGTCTTTGTTTTACCCAGCGACAGCGAAGGCTTCGCCATGGCGCAAGTCGAGGCCATGCTCTGTGGCACGCCCGTCGTCATGACCGATATTCCCGGCGGGCGCGTACCGGTACAGAAAACCGGCATGGGCAGATTGGCAACGCCCGGCGACTGGAAATCGATAGGCGAAGCAATACTCAATGTACTGGATAATCGAGACAGTTACGTTAAGCCAAAGGAGCAAATAGCTGAGGTTTTCTCACTAAAAGATACTTTGGACCAATATGAATCGATATTCTGCAAGTTCGCGAGACACCGCAAATGAAAGCCGGCCCGTTAAGTAGAGCAAATTAAAGCACCAGGCAACTGCTGCTGTTACATGGCTGAACGTCCACGTCTGGAGAACAATTAGGGAAGACTGATGTCAAGCGACGCGACAGATAAAACTGTCGAATCTACCCAAGCGACTTCAGTAGATCACACTACTGAGATGACAGCCGACGAATCGACGCCCGCCCAAAGGTCTAGCCCTGAAACGCGCAAGACAGCAGAAAACCGGGCAGACGAAAGATTGTTTGAAGACTTGACAATCAGCGAGTTGCTGGCGCATTGGCGGCGCTCGCCTGCTTCCACTTTGCGCCGCTTTCGGCTTGCTCTCAAGCGCGCTCAGACAGGCCGGCAACAAGTCCCTGACATTGAAAACGCTGGCTCGCTCAACCTTCCGTCTTCAGACAGCAGACCAGCGGCTCAGGTCGCCTTAATTCACCTTCCCGAGCGACTTATAAATTCGGGATATCCAAAGTTAGCCATTTATCTTTGCGCATTCATACTGGCCTTATTGGGCAGCACTTATGCTCGCGGTACAGCTGACATTACAAGAGCTGACAGCCATTCTCTGTACGTAGCCGCGCCTTATCTCTGGCTCGGCTTTATTCTCTGGCTGCTAGGCGACATCAGCGGTCAATGGCCCCAAATCAAACAATACTGGCGAAGCTGCGACCGGGGAACGCGCTTGTTGTGGAGCACGCGGATTGTACCGGCAATCATGTTGATCGGATCTTTGCTGGTCTTGGCACAGTCGATGTCCGCGCCGGATGAAACGGCCGTGAACATGGCGCTATCTGCGTTTGCCATAGCGGCGTGCGGACTGATTGTGTGGCAACTGATTAGTTTTCTTTATCGACGCATTTACACAAGACAAGGGTCGACGACCCGACGCCATTCCACGGAGAGCCGGCAATTGTGGATTACAGACCGAACGCCCGCGCGTCCCTCAGTCTGGAAAGCGATTAGCGGGCGGACAATTTTGATTGCCCTGGCGTCAGCGCTGAGTATTGTCGTTTGGGCCAACAGTGGCGGAAACCGAATCGAACCGCGGATCATGCTCCTCTGGCTGGCAAGCATCGCAACCTGGGCGCTCGTTTTCGCGCCCCCGCGCTGGAATCTCTTTGATTTGGCCGCAGGCACAGTCGACAGAATCCGCGGATTAACCCTTCGAGGTCGTGGATGGACGATTGCCGCGCTAGTCTTGATTATGATCGTGGGCGCAGGCTTTCGCTTTGGCCGCCTGCACAACGCTCCATCCGAATTGATTAGCGACATGGTTGTAAATATAGTCGACGCGAATCGGATCTATCTTGGAGAGGATTACCCGATATTTCTGGGCAATAATGGTGGACGCGAGCCGATTCAGATGTACTTGCTGGCGTTCATTTCGGGCTTGCCTGGTTTTCAGTTCGATCGAACCACGCTCGTCTTTGTCACCGCGCTGGAAAGCCTCTTGACCTTGCCGGTCATGTTTTGGTTCGCTATTGAAGTCATTGGAAAGCATCGCCGTCGACACGCGCTTGTTGTCGGATTGCTGGCAACCGCTTTGCTGGCGGTGAGTTTCTGGCACGTCAGCCTGGCTCGGCAAGGTCTGCGCATCCCCTTGTCGCCGCTATTCACGGCGCTTTCCGCCGTATTTTTTGTACGCGCGCTGCGCCACAATCGCCGTTCGGATTTCATCCTCGCTGGAATAACACTTGGTCTGGGTCTATACAGCTACAAATCTGTAAGAATGTTGCCTGTCGTTTATGTAATCAGCATCGCCGTTGCGCTCCTCATTTGCCGGTATTCCTGGCGAATGAGGGCGAAATACCTCCTGAACTTTGCGGTTCTGGCGTTTGTAGCAGGCGCAGTTTTCCTGCCTATGTTGCGCTACTGGATTGAAGAACCCGACCAATTCACTGGGCGTGCGACAAGCCGATTGTTTGGCGATCAGCCAACGACCGATGAGGAACGTTGGACGCTGCTTCGCGAGGGCGGCGCCACTTTTTTGGGTAATATTCGCAATGCGCTTCTGATGTTTCACTATACGCACGACAATACTTGGGTTTCCTCCATACCCGGACAGCCGGCACTGGACCCGGTCACTGGGGCATTCCTCGTGTTGGGCGCCGCCGCCTGGCTGGGGCTGCTGGCAAGCGAGCGGGATCCCGTTTATTGGTTTGTTCCCGTGCTGTTTTTCATAATGATTCTGCTAACGGCGCTGGCTATCGCGTTTCCGATAGAAGTGCCCAGTTTGCAACGCGCCAGCGGCGCGATTCCATCGGCTTATTTGTTCGCTGCGCTGCCAGTGGCCCGCTTGTGCTGCCAAATTCGCCGAGCGTTGCCGCACGCTCTGGGCCGCGGCGCCGCAATCACATTTGCAGTCGCTGTGATTGCCGCGGCGTATCAGTATAATCACGATCTATATTTTGGCGACTTTATGGACAACTACCATCGGTCGGCGCAAAATCATTCCGAAGCCGGAGAAATCCTGCAGGGATTCGCCGAGAGTGACGGCGCCTACGGCAATGCCTTTATCATTGCCTCGCCGCACTGGTGGGATCATCGCGCGGTCGGCGTCGAAGCTGGCGCCATGCGTTGGGACAACTCAATTGTCGGGGTGGAACGCCTGCCGCAGTACCTCCACAATGGCTTGCGACGCACTGATGAATATCAGCTGCAAGCCGAGCGCGATCTGCTGTTCTTTTTTGCGCCGCGGAATGTGGAAGCGCCGCGACTGCTACGCGAGTGGTTCCCTGATGGCAGACCGCTGGAAATCAGGCAGGAGCCGCTAGAAAAGACTTTTTTCATATATCGAGTGCCGGCATTGGGCCAGAACGGCTTGCGGGCATTCCTGGCTGCCAACGGCTAGATAGGTCGCTGACACAAAGATTACTGACTGAGTGATGCGTGAAACCGGAAGCGCAAAAGCGAGAAAACAGACGATGGCACGCCGGATCCTTCCCACCGTAATCCTGTTGACCATACTGGTTTATGGCGGGGCTATGCGCTTGGTCGGGCACAATTGGGACGACTTTGCTCACACGCATCCGGACGAACGCTTCCTGACAGCGCTATTGCTGCCGCAAATCGGCGGTGGAAACTCCTTTACTGACGACCGACATAATTTCCCAGACCAGCAGATCCTTGCCTTGCTCAGCAGCGACCGCGTCCGCAGCCGCGACGACCTGCAAAATTCGAGCTCGCTCCTGGTCGGTACAATTCACAACTCCTTTGCCGCCGAAGCCGCAGCCTGGCTGGTTGGGCCCGATCGCGTACGGTCGTATACGGACCTGCCGCAGGCCGAGCGCGCGCTACAGTCACTGGACGTCGATGCGCTCTTGGTCAGCAGGTCTGATACCGCATACGATGCCGGTGCGATAATGAGCGTCGAGTCGATCACGTCCCAGCATCTGCAGTCATTGCGCTGCAATTACTTATACCCGGACTCGAACGGACTCGGCGGTTATTTTGATGCGCGCTGTTCGCCGCTGAATCCACATAATGCGTCCCATGGCTTCTTTGTATACGGAACACTGCCGCTGTTTTTAGCGCACTTCGGCAGCGAGTTTGTGAGGGACGCTGCCGACGCCGGTTCGGCGCTATTTGACTATCAGGGCGGCCACCTGGTCTGGCGGGGCATATCGATGATTTTCGATGTGCTGACGATATTGGCCGTTTATGCGCTGGGGCGGCGGATACGCGGCCAGTGGGTCGGGTTGCTCGCGGCCATATTTTACGCCGCTGCCCCCTTAGCGATTCAGAAGGCGCACTTTGGCACGGTAAACGCAGCCACGTCCCTTTTTGTCACGCTGGCGCTGTATAATGCCGTCGCCGCGCAGCAGCGTGGCCGATTGGGCGCGTACCTTTTGTTCGGCGTCTTCACTGGCGCAGCGGTCGCCTGTCGCATCAATGTGGCGCCGCTGGCGTCTATCATTGTATTCGCCGCATTCATTCAGGTTGCGCCGGTCTTTTCGAGACATGTCGCGTCACAGGAACGGTCTACACTAGTCGTTCATCACTTGCTGGGTCTCGTCCTGGCGGGCTTGGGCGCGTTCTTGGCGTTTAGGCTTCTTAATCCATATGCATTTACCGGGCCCGGATTTTTCGGTTTGGCGCCGAACTTTCGCTGGTTGGAGAATCTCGAGCGCGTCAACGCCGGCGTTTCCGGCTTGCAGGATTTTCCTCCGAACTGGCAGTGGCTGGCGCGTCCGGCAATTATTTACCCGTTAAAGGATATGCTCTTCTGGGGCATGGGACTAGCCTTTGGCGTCTTGGGCTGGTTCGGCTGGTGCTGGTCCGCCTATCGTTTGCTGCGCAACCGGCGCGGGGCGACAGACCTGTTGCTTCTGCTGGTTTGGGTCGGCGGCTATTTTCTATTCATGAGTCGCTTGACCGCTATGAATATGCGTTATTTCCTGCCGCTTTACGGTTCGTTAGCCGTTCTGGCGAGTTGCTGTTTGTATGACTGGCGCGCCCAAGCAAAGGTGAACGGACGCAGCGCGCAAATTGTCGCGTTCCCGATGGTCGCTATTGGCGCGCTACTGATATTTGTCGGCGGCTATCAGTATTCTGTCGGCGTCACCGACGCCACCGCGACCACTGCCCTGCTCACGGGAATTTTGCTGATTGGCGCTGCGATTACGCCCCGCGTCAGTCGCTGGCGTCCGCTGCTTTTGAGCGGCTTCGCTGTGCTATTCTCCGTCGTTTGGGGGCTGATGTTCACAAACGTCTACCGGCATCAGAACACCCTGGTGCAATCCGCCCATTACATCTTTGAACGCATTCCCGGCGACTTTTCGATGAAAATTGAAGGCGCCGCTGAGACAGTGCCCTTGATCAATATCGCCATTCACAATACGGGTTTCGAATGGGGCGACATGCGGGGACCGCCTTTTGACCGCGCCAATCTGTACCGCGAAGATCAGCCGGTAGAAGTCGAGTTTACGGCGCCCGCAACAGGACGCATCGCGTCAATTTACACGCCGCATCTGGGAGACCCGTACGACGATCCAGCGGACGAAGAACTGCAATTTCGAATCTATGCCGAGGGCAACGCTTCTCCGGTGGCGACAGCCGCCTTGCGGGCCGACCTTGTACGAGACAAGCATCCATTGGGCAGATCGTATGAGGTTTCCTTGGACGATCCGCTGAATGTCGTGGAAGGCGGACGCTATTCATTTGCGATGTCTGTTGTTGCTGGCAGCGACGATGTCATCGGCTCGGGCTCGGTCATGATGTCGGAAGGCAGCTGGGACAATCGTGTAACCGGCGCCATCATCTGCTCGCTGCCCGAGGGCGTAACCCTGGCTGATGACCCGCCGCCCGGCCTCGTCAGCTCGCGCGATTGCCGCGGTACGCAGCCTCATCACGCGATCATCAATCCGCAAGATCAGATCATGTCTCATCCGATTGACGATCAAGTGAAATATGAGAATATCGTACGTTCGCTCGACATCGGTGATTACCTGACGATAGCAAGCAACAGATTTTACGACAGCGAGCCGCGCAATCTGCAGCGGTGGCCCTTGACCACCCTCTATTACGAGAAACTCTTCGCGGGCGAGCTGGGTTTCGAACTTGAAGCCGTCTTTGAGGAGACCTTTGAATTCGGGCCATGGCGCGTTGCCGATCAGCACCTGCCGACGCATCAGTCGCCGGCCTGGCTCAATGAGCTTGAGGCGGACGAGTCTTTCCACGTCTACGATCACCCGGCGGCGTTTATCTTCCGCAAGACCGAGAACTATTCGCGCGCCAAAGTGGAAGCGATATTATCGCAGGCGTCGCTGAAGCAGCGCCACGAATTGCAGAATTCAAGCGCCGAGGCGCAGCTCCTCGGCGTCTTTAACTGGCGCTTGGTTGAAGCCCAACCCGTTCCAACCGCCTTGACCTTCCCGCCGGAAGAACGAGCTGCGCAGAGCAATGGCGGAACCTGGTCGCAGCGTTTTTTCAGCGATAGTATTGTCAACACCAACCAGCTGGCGGGCGTCATCATCTGGTACGCGGCGCTGTTCGCATTCGGCATCATCGCCTTTCCCCTGGTGTACGCCGTGTTTCCCAACATGGCTGATGGTGGCTACGGCCTTTGCAAACTCGTGGGCTTGCTTGTCGTGGCCTGGTTTTCCTGGGCGGTATCCAGCTTGAAAATCCCAATCTGGACGCAAGGCGGCATTCTCTTGTCGCTGGTTCTTCTCGCTGTCATCAGCGCGACCATGCTTCGCATCAAATTCGTGGAGTTTATTCGCGATCACTGGAAGCGTCTGGCCTGGATCGAGCTGATCGCTTTCGCGGCGTTTCTGATGATGATCGCCGTGCGCTTGTCCAATCCCGACCTCTGGCACCCCTATAAGGGCGGCGAAAAACCTATGGATTTCGCCTATCTCAACGGTGTCTTGCGCAGCACTACATTCCCGCCAATTGACCCCTGGTTCTCCGGCGGATTCATCAACTATTACTACTTCGGTTATGTATTGCTGGGCGCGCCGACGCTGCTGCTGGGCGTCGTCCCGTCTTTCGCGTACAACCTGATGATACCCACCATCTTCAGCTTGACCGGGCTCGGCGCCTTCTCGGCTGCGTTCAACATCCTGTCGCGTTGGCGACAGGATGGAAATGGCGCCAGTTTCTCAAAGCGGTCCCGGCGACAACTTGGCAATCCCTGGGTCGCCGGCATCGCGGCGCTGGTCTTGTGCGTGGTATTGGGCAATCTTGATACCGTGCGCGTCTTCGGCAACGGGATGGCGACGCTAGGCGGCTATCAAACCCCACATGGGCTGCAGCGTTTTCTGATCGGCGAGTATGAATCGGCAAACGGCGCGTCTGCCCCGGAAGACGTCCGCGCGGACCTCGCCCGACGTGTCTCCGAGCGACATCCATGGGACAGCCTGCGTTACGAGATCCACAACTCAACCTCGCTGATTGGCGGATTGCTGCGCGGCGCCGGGCGCGCCCTGCAAGGCGAACGCTTGCCCATCGGCAGCGACCGCTGGTATTGGGGACCCTCGCGCGTCTTGGCTGAGACACCTGGTGTCCGTGGCGGCGCCATCACTGAGATGCCTTATTTCACATTTCTTTACGGCGACCTGCACGCCCACATGCTCAGCATGCCGCTGATCTTGCTGACGGTCCTGCTTCTTTTCAACGAAGTGGCGCAGGCCGGCCGCGATAACCGCCGCAAAGTCGAACGGTTCGCCGCGATTATGCTGGTCGCCTTAACCGTCGGCGCGATTCGGGCGACCAATACCTGGGATTGGCCTTCGATGATCCTGTTCGCGATCGTGGCGCTGTCTTACGCCTGGTGGATACGCTGGAGATCGACCTTCCGTCCGGTTCGGGATACACGTTTCTACCTTGTCCTGGCAAGTACCCTGCTTGTGGCAACCGGCGCCGCCGCTGTTTTGGCGAACGGAGCGCCGTCGGGGCTCGCAGCCAGCCTGTTCAGTGTGCTGCGCAGCGCGTTTGCGGCGGCTGCTGGCGCGGTCATCGTTTGGTTCATCATTCGCTATCGATTTGTGCGCGATTCGGCGCTGGATTTCGCCGCGTCGATCGGCGGTTTCATCTTTTTGAACCTGGGTTTTGCCCTGCCCTACACCTCCTGGTATGCGGCGACCTACAACAGCATTCAGCTATGGGAGGGCGGCAAGACGCCCCTTTGGGCCTACTTCGATATTCACGGACTGTTTCTGTTTCTCATCGTATCGCTGCTGCTCTGGGAGACTTCAAACTGGCTGCGCAATACTCGTGTCAAAGCGCTGCTTGAGCACCGGATGTTGGTGAGTCGAGTGACAGTGGTTGTGACCGTGATCGGTCTGCTCGCCATCATACTCGCCTTAATCGGCTATCAGGTCGCCCTGGTCGTTCTGCCCTTGGTCTGCTGGATTACGTTGCTATTCTTCCGGCCCGGCCAATCCCAATACATGCGCTACACCCTGGTTCTAATCGGCTTGGCGCTGTCTATGACGCTGGGCGTGGAAATCATCGTCATTGGCGGCGACATTGGCCGACAGAATACGGTATTCAAGTTTTACATTCAGGTTTGGCTACTGCTGAGCGTGGCGGGCGGCGTAGCCTATGCCTGTCTGTGGCGGGCGGCTCAGGGTTTCAGCCGCCGATTGCAAGTCATATGGTATACGCCATGCGTGGTGCTTTTCGTGATGGCTGGGCTGTTTCCAATTATGGCCACACGCGCGCGCTCATTCGATCGCATGGCGCCAGAGCTGCCGCTCACGCTGCACGGTATGGACTATATGACGCAGTCGACTCATTTCGAGACAGCGCCCGATCGCGGCCAAAGCAGCATCATAGATCTCAATGTCGACTATCAGCTGATACGCTGGATGCAAGAAAATGTCGAGGGGTCGCCCGTCATCCTCGAGGGGCGGCGGCCCGGCAGCGAATATCAGTGGAACGGCCGCTACTCGATCATGACCGGCTTGCCCTCGGTCTTGGGCTGGAACTTCCATCAGCGGCAGCAGCGGACGTTTTTCCCAATGAACGAGTGGGTGTTCCAGCGCGAACGCAATATCCATAAGTTTTACGATACCGACAGCATAGACGTGGCGGTCGACATCATTCATCATTTCGACGTCAAGTACATTATCCGAAGTGGACTGGAAGCCGTGCATTCGACTGTCGAGGGCTTGGAAAAACTTGACCGAATGACGGACCAAGGCTTGCTTTCGGTCAGTTTCGAGGTAGACGGGGGCAAGATCTATCAGGTGAATGAAGGCGCATTGATGCAATACCTGGTGGAGCGGCATTCATGACTCTCGTCCTGGACTGGCTGGCGCGCGAGGGTCACCTGATATTCCTCTGGTGGCTCTGGATTACCCTGGCCGGCGCCGCTGTCTTGCCGGTCGCTCTGCGTTATTTGTCGGCGCTGCCTGACGGAGGCTATACGCTCGCGCGGCCGCTGGGCATGCTGATCGCGACCTGGGTCTACTGGCTGCTGGGCAGTTACGGCTTCCTGGAAAATGCGGTCGGCAGTGTAGTCCTGACCTGGCTGCTGGTGCTGGCAGCGTCGCTGGCGCTTTATTTTCGCGCGCGCGACCGCGGCCTATTCTCCAACTGGTGGCGGGAGAACCGTGCCCTGGTTATGGTTGCCGAGCTGCTCTTCGCCCTGCTGTTTGTGGGCTGGGCGTTATACCGGGCGCATCAAAATGATCTTCTTGGCACCGAGAAGCCGATGGAATTGGCATTCCTGAGCGCCACGCAGCGCAGCGCCAGCTTTCCGCCCAATGACCCCTGGATGTCCGGCTATTCCATTAGCTATTACTACATGGGCTATATCATGTCGTCCGCTCTGTCGATGCTGAGCGGCATCAGCAGCACCATTGGCTTTAATCTGACGGTCGCGTCGCAATTTGCGCTGACCGGAATCACGACATTCGGCGTCGTCTACAACCTCGTACGTTCGCGCTCTCTCGGCTCGCGGGGCTTGCGGCGCGCGTATGCGGAGTCCCGCATGGCTGCGATGTTTACAGGCGTGATCGGGATCATGATCATGCTGGCCATGGGCAATTTCCAACTGCCGCTGATCGAACTGCCGCTGGCATCACGCAGCGCGCCACAAGCCTATTTTGAATTCTGGCGTACCCAGAAGCTGCCGGATTTCGACCGTATCGACTACCAGCCGGAAACAGGCGCGGCGCTCAACCTGGATACATCGAGCTGGAATCACTGGTGGTGGTTTAATGCCAGCCGCGTACCATCGGATTACGACTTGAGCGGCCGGCTGACCGGTATCCAGCCGATCGGCGAATTTCCGGCCTTCAGTTTCATTCTGTCGGACAATCATCCTCATGTGCTTTCGCTGCCGTTTTTGATCATGGGCATAGGGCTGATGCTAAACCTTTTACTCTGGAGCCGCGAACCGCCTGCCGGTCACCTGCTCCTGTATGGCGTCGCCGTCGGCGGCTTGGCGTTTCTTAACGCGTGGGACGCGCCTGCGTTTCTGCTGGGCATTGTTGGCGCCGAGGCTTTGCGGCGGCTTATGACCAGCGAGAGCGGCCGCCTGTCGCCGCGCGACTGGATCGCGCTGACAAAGTTCGGCGTGATGCTCGCGCTGGTCGCCGGGGCCGCTTACTTGCCCTATTTTGTGGGCTTTCGATCGCAGGCGGGGGGTATTCTGCCCAACTTGCTGCACCCCTCGCTATTTCAACGCTTCTTCATCATGTTTGGGCCGCTTCTCGTAATTTTGAGCGCCTATCTGCTGGTGGAAGTCTGGCGCGGTCGAGCGGACCGTCGCTTGAATTGGCGGCTCGGCGCAAAAGCCGGCATCGGCGTGCTTCTGGGCATGTTTGCGCTCATGATCCTATTGAGCTCGTTAATCGCCATCGGCAATCCCAATGCGCCAATCACCGGAAATCTGGCTAGCTCGCAGCAGCTAAGCGAAGAAGTCGTCGGTCAGATCGCCCAAAGGCGATTGGCCTACGGGCTGACCTCGATTCTGCTCGCCCTGGGCATTGGCCTCGTGGTGACTCGCCTTTTCCCCTACAAAGACGGTGCGGCGACATCGGGCGAAGTCGCATTCAGTTGGGTCAGCTACCCGCGCGCCACAGGATTCGTCATGCTTTTGATTGGCATGGGGCTTTGCCTGACGCTGTTTTGCGAGTTCTTCTATCTAAAGGACAATTTCTATGTACGCATCAATACCGTTTTCAAGCTGTACTACCAGGCCTGGATGCTTTGGAGCCTGGCCGCGGCGTACGCTCTCTATAGCGTTATTATTGATCGCGGCTTGCCGTCTCCGAGCGCTGTCCTACGCCGGGCGATGGCATGTATATTCCTGATCGCCATCATTGCCGGTCTGCTGTATGGCGTCGCCGCCACCCACCATCGCGCCTGGATAGAAAGCGGTCGGCATTTCGCATCGGAGCGGCAACGCTATTCGCCGCCGAGCGCATGGGAGCACGCGAATCGGCAAGTTTACAACGGAGAAAAAGTCGAGCGAGGAACTGTCCTCTATTCGCGCGTAAGTCTGAACGATGCTACCGAGGCCGACCTGCTACGATCCGCAGCAGACGGCATCGCAGTATTTAAGGATTTCGACATTATCGTTCAGGAACCGCTGACGCTAGATGGCGCCGCCGGCCTGCTGGAATTCAATGATCAAATGGTCATAAGCTGTTTGGACGAGTTAGTTGGTCAAACCGATGCTGTAGTCGCGGAAGCGGTTGGCCAAGCCTACGACGTCGCCTTCGGCCGAGTCGGCACACTGGCCGGCATCCCGGTCGTGCTCGGTTGGGAAAACCACGAACGACAGTGGCGGGGCGCGACATACTACGAAATCGCCGGCTCGCGCGCCAATGACCTTAAGGAGTTGTATACGCGTCACGAAATGAGCGAAGTGGAACAAATCCTTGAGCGGTACGACATTTCGCATATCATGTATGGATCAACCGAGCGCCAGCAGTACGGCAGTTTGGGCGAAGAGAAGTTTCTCGACAGCCTGCCCGTAGTATGCGAATCGGGAAACTCGAGGATATATTACACAGGCGCCGCAGAGTGAAGGCGCCAGACACCATGCTTGCTCGCTTGCCCGTTTCGACGCCGATAAGTAATGGATGCTGAATTCCGCCTTATGTCTGCGCACTCGAATCTGCTCGACGCCGATGCCGGCGCGCAAACAGCCAAAACGCCTTCGTTGAGCATTGACGCCGAGTGGCTCGCTTACGTCGGCTTGGCATTGCTCGCCCTGTTTCTTCGCGTGACCATGCTCGACGTGACGCCACTTTCGGATGGCGAGGCGCAGCAAGCGCTGCATGCCTGGCATACGGTTGAAGATGATGCGCCAGGTTCGTTCGCCAGATCTAGCAGTCCCCTGACCTACCTGGCGCAATTGGCAGCCTTTTCGCTTGCGGGCGCCAGTGAACTGACGACTCGCCTGGCGTCGGCGCTGGCGGGTTTGGCGCTCGCCTTGACCCCCCTGCTCTTTCGCGACGGTCTGGGGCGAACGCGAACCTTCATATGGGCAGTTTTGCTTTCCCTGCTGACCACGCCACTGGCCGCGTCACGATACGCTGAGGGCGCCAGTTTCATACTGCTCTTCACAATCCTGGCGGTCTGGATGATCAGACGTTATTGGTATTCGACGCGCCTGCGCGACGCCTATTGGGCGACTGCCTTCGTGACAGCCATGCTCCTGCTATCAGGCCCCTCCGGTGTTCCGCTGCTGCTCGTGCTGCTGGTAGCCGGCTGGTTGGCCGTCTGGCGCACAGCCTTGAGCGCGCCTCAACGCCTGGAGCTGCCCGGCGATGATATATTGCAGTTGGCCGTCATGCGAACCCGTGAGTTCCCTTTCACAAAGGTGCTGCTGGTCCCGCTCCTGCTTGTCGCATCGACTGCAACGCTCTTGATGCTGAACCCGTCGGGACTGAGTACGGTGGGTCAGCTGATCGAATCCGCCATCAGCGGCAGCATTCACAGCCAATCCGCCAGCGGTACTCGTCTGGGGTTGGCAGTCCTGCTGCTGCAGGAGCCGCTGCTGATATTATTCGCTTTGGGCGGCGCCTGGCTTCTGTGGAAACACGGTGATGTAACCTACGTCGACCGTTTCGCCGCGGCCTGGGCTGCCCTGGGCGCAATCGGATTGCTGCTTTACCCGGGGGCGGGCCCGGCGGACGCCCTGTGGGTCGTTGTGCCGCTCAGTCTGCTGGCGAGCTATGGCGTTACCCAGCTGCTGGTGAATCGACGAGTCGTGGTGCTCTGGTCGAGCGGCGACGAGAATGACGACGAGAGCCAAAGCGAAAGCGGCAGCCTGCTTTATACGACGCAGTATTGGTGGGCAAAGTGGGCGATTTCCGCGGCCGTGCTCATGTGTCTATTCATTTTGTCCGTGCAATTCATGCAAGTGGCTCGTTTGCTGGCAGCAGTGCCAAGCGGCACAGGCGTCAGCGAACTCGTCGGATTGCTGTCGGAGCCGTCTCAGCTGCGATTGGCGCAAGGTTTGGGCCTCTTGCTGGCGAGCGGGATCATTGCGGCCATCGTGTTTCTATTGGTCGCGAATTTCTGGGGCCTGGGCACTTGTCTGCAGGGTACGGGAATCGGGTATTTCGTGTTTCTGCTGCTATCCGGGCTTGGCGGCGCTTGGCAGGCTTCCGTCGCGGACACGCATAACCCGGACGGCTTGTGGCGAGAAGTCGCTGTCGCCGAAGACGCCTATCTGCTCCGAGATTCGCTCTTTGAACTGGCCGAGCGACATTCGTCCGGTTTTCCTGCATTGGAGCTTGCCATTGTGGCCGACGAAGGCGGCATCATCCGTGAGGACGGATTGATGGCCTGGCTCGCGCGCGATTTTCCCAATGCGGACTTCGTGCGAGCGTCCGGCGCCGTGGACGGCCGGAAAACCATTATCACAGCCGACGACCCTGCCCAGACGTCCGCCATCAGCGGCAATTATGTCGGCCAGCGCTTCGTGCTCCGCCGCAGGCTTCTGTTGAACGACTTGGATCGCTGGAACCTGCCGGCCTTGTGGGCGCAGGGCCAGCTTGACGCTGAACAATTTGAAGAAGAAGCGGTAATATTGTGGCTGCGACAAGATGTCTATGCTGGCGTAGCCGCCAATTGAAGCCGGCAACACTGAGGACGATTGCCGGCCTGCGTGTACAATGAGAAGTGTCCAGCAATCGTGCGCGACAAGCGAGAGACTATGACAGACAAGCGATTAGCCATGCGCGAAGAGATTGACGCCATCGTCGATCGCGCTCTCAAGGGAGAGCAAAGCGGTTATGCCGAGCTCTATGACCGATTCGCGGCCAGTTTGTATCGCCTCTGTTACAGCCTTCTCCTCAACGAACAAGACGCCGAAGACATTTTGCAAGAGTCTTTTCTGTATGCATTCAAGAATCTGCAGCGTTTTGATTCGCGCAAAGCATCGCTGAAGACCTGGCTCTATACGATAGCCATTAGCCGCTGCCGCAATACATACCGGCGCAAGCGTTTCATCACGGTAGACATTACACAGTGGCTGGGCCTGGAGTTGAAGGCGCCGCCAGCGGAAGCGCCGGAAGCGGCCGCAATTCGGCGCGACGCCAGCGAATCGATTTCGAGCGCCTTGCAAGATCTCTCGCCACGACTGCGCGAAGCCATTGTGCTGCGTTATGGCCAGGGCATGACATATCGCGAAATCTCGGAAGTCATGGGCTGCCCGCAGAAGACCGCCGAGAGCCGCGTGCGCCTCGGGCACGAGCGCTTGCGTCAAGCGTTGCAGCCGGTCGGGCTGGGCTTGCTGGAAGAATTGTTGCGTGTGCATTAGCGGTCAACACTAGAGGTTTGTGCCGGACGATGGTCAAATTCAAATTTCGCTACTGCAAAGTTCACATGGCCCGCTACTTAAGCGGCGACCTGGCCGATCCAGTGCGGCGGCGGGTAGCGCGCTACATCGACGAAAACGAAGACTGCTATCGCGAATACATGCGCCACCGGGAGTTCGCTCAGAAGCTGGAAAGAAGCTTGCCCACGTTTGGTCGGCCGAATTCACAGCGACTTGACAAAGTTTGGTCGGCGTTGCAAGCCGATCTGCAGACGCCGCAATCGCGGTCAGCCTGGTATAGCGATTTCAGTTGGCGCTCGAGCATGCAATTCAGCTACGGGCTGGCAGCCTTGGCAATTACACTTGCGCTCATGCTGCCATTAGCGCTGGGTTACAATTCGTCCGTGCTTTCGATCAACTTCGCGCGCGGGCCGCATTATGCTGTAGTCGTTCGTCCGCCAGCACGAGACATGTCACGCGCGCCTCTATTCGCGACCGTGGAACCCGGCGCCCAGAGGACAACGCTTATGCTGCAGAGCACGCCGTCGCCGCGCTTCTGACGGTTCACAGACTTCTCGCTCCAATCACCGAACGCAGGCTAGCGCAAGATGATAACGTCCCCCAACCAGCAGGAAGATAATGTCTTGAGCGGGATTCTGTCGCAACGGTTGACGGTCAATTGGGAGTTCGCTGCTTACGTCGCCATTTTGCTGCTGGCGATCTTCACGCGTTTCCACATGCTGGACAGCCGCGTCATGAGCCACGACGAGAGTTTGCATACGCGTTTTTCCTACAATCTTTACAACGAAGGCAACTTCCAGCACACGCCGCTGATGCACGGACCGGTGCTCTTTCACGCAACCGCACTGTCCTTTTATTTGTTTGGCGACAGCGATTTCACGGGCCGAATTTACACGGCGCTGCTCGGCGTGTTCATGGTGATGTTCCCGCTGTTATGGCGAAAATGGCTGGGGCGCTGGGGCGCGATCCTGGCGTCGACCATGCTGCTGATTTCGCCGCTGATTCTCTATTACAACCGCTACATCCGCCACGATACGCCGTCGATCTTCTTTGGCATGGTCATGGCCTATTGCATTTTAATGTACCTCGATGGCGGAGCGCGTTACCGGCGGCGGGCAATCTGGCTCTACCTCTTTGCGGCCGCCATGATTCTGAATCTGGGCTCCAAAGAGACGGCCTTCATCTACATCGCCATATTCGCCAGCTTTCTGCTGATCTTTTTTTTGGTGCGCTTGGCGCAGCACCGCTGGGCGTTGCGCGGCCGGTATCTGTTTCAATCGATCATGCTGGGCATCCTGCTAGGCGGCTTGATCACGCTGGGCATGTACATTGTCGTTGACATCATTCCGGCCGAACTCATCGCCGGCCGTGGCACGCCCTTTCAAGACTTATCGGATACGCAGCGCGTCAGCTGGCTGTACTGGATGTCCCTGTCCATTTTGAGCGCCGCTTTCGTACTGGTGTCGACAGCGCTCTATGCCTTTCGCGACAAGTGGCGAAGCATACCCTGGCGTGAGATCGCCCTGATATTCGTGCTCGCCTTGGCGACCGCCGGCGCCCTGCTGTTCATCGAAGAGCTCTCACATTTCCCCAGCCCGACCGAGACAGCCGAACCGGCCATCCCCGATGCCGAAGCGGATGAGTCTCAGAACGGCGCTGTCGGCGCGGGCATACGGCTCGGCCCGGCGCTTGCGCTCTGGTCAATCGCCATTGCCGTCATCGTCTTTCTCGTCCGCGATGCCCGGCGGCCCAGTGACGAAGACGATATACCCGCTGAGGACAAGGGCGAAAAGAGCGGTTTCTGGGGCTACCTCTACCAATTTCCGGAAGTTGATTTTCTAGTCCTCATCTTGACGCTAATTCTGCCGTGGACGACTGCTCTGTTTACGCGCTTTATGGGCGGCGCCGCCGGCGATTTCATTGGCCTGGCAGAGACGTTGCCAGAAGGGATTCGCGGACTTCTTATCGGCTTGCCAAGCATCAACTCTTCTGAGCAGGTCGGGCGTTTGCTTGCGGACGCCTCGGTATTCGCGCCGCTCATGTTGCTTTCCGTGGTGATCGGTCTTAGCTGGAATCGAAAGCGCTGGCTGATATCCGCCGCGATATTCCACGTAATTTTCGCCTTCTTTTTCACGACCGTGTTCACCAATATCGCCGGGCTGGGCACGGGCATGATCTATAGCCTGGGCTATTGGCTGGAGCAGCAAGGCGTGCGCCGCGGCAGCCAGCCGCAGTATTACTACCTGCTCATCATCATGCCTACCTACGAGTTCTTGCCGATCGTCGGCACAATCAGCGCCATGTTCGCCAGCGTCACCTGCTTTTGGAAGTCGCGGCGCAAACGAATCCTGGAGATCGAAGCGGTCCGCCAGCGCCAAATCGAGGCGCAATTGGAATCATACTTCGAGCAGGCCGGGGATTCGGATTCAGATGGCTCGTCGGCGGACCAGCCGGATGAAGGAGCAATCGATGGTTTCGCCAACGATGACGGCGCCCTTATCACGGAAACCGACTCTGACCCGAGCGCTGCGTCTCAAGTCGTCGCCCCGGAATGCGCGCAGGACGATGGGAAACTAAGCCGCCTCCCCTTCCTCATTTTGCTGGCGTGGTGGGCGATATTGAATCTTGTCGGCTATTCGCTGGCCGGCGAGAAGATGCCCTGGCTCGGCACCCATCTCACAACACCGATGATTCTTATCGCCGCCTCGTATTTCGGCGGAGTCTTCTCACGCATTGAAGTCTCCAGGTTTTTGGCGCGCGGCTGGATCGCGCTGCTCATCACCCCGCTATTTCTGATCAGCCTTTTTCGTGTCATTGGATCAGTCATCGCCGGCGATATGCCGTTTGCTGGCCTGGCCACGCGCCAGCTCGAACAAACTTATGAATGGCTGGCGGCTCTGATTGTCGCGGTTGGCGCGGGCTACGTTCTGGTAATCCTAGCGCGCCATTCTGGCTGGATGCACATCAGGCGAATTCTGTCAGTAGCGCTCTTCGGCCTTTTGAGCGTATTCACCCTGCGCGCGGCCTGGATGGCATCGTTCATCAACTATGACTTGCCCACGGAACTGCTGGTTTACGCGCATGCGGGTCCCGCGGTTAAGTGGGTCCTCGATGACATTGAAGAGATGAGCCTGCGCACGACCGATGGCTTGGACATGAAGTTTGTTTACGATGATGAAGTGTCTTGGCCCTACAGCTGGTACTTCCGCAACTTCACCGATGCCGTTTTCGTCGGCGCCAACCCCACGGTCCAAAACACCGAAAACGCCATCTTTGTGGTTGTCGGCGCCGGGCATCGGGGCGATGTCGAGCCTATCCTGGAAGATCGCTATATTCGGCGCGACCATATGCGTATGTGGTGGCCGATGCAGGAATACTTTGGGCTGACGCCGGAGAGAATCAATAATCTACTCGACTTTTCGCCGCAAAACGCCAATGCCGCCGCCTTGAGAAGGGGCATATTTGATATCTGGTGGGCGCGCGATTACGATCAGTACGGCGAAGCGACAGGCAAGGACTTTTCGCTGACGAATTGGCCCGTATCCGATCGCATGCACGTCTACATCCGCAAGGACTTCGCTTCGATGATCTGGGAATACGGACTGGGCGATGGCGATGTCCCCAGCAATATCCCGACGGAGATTAATCAGTGCGCCGCCAATTGGCGCTCGCTAAGCCCTATACTGGAATTTGACCAACCCGAGCCAGGTTTCTCTCACCCCTTGGCGTTGACCGTATCCGGCGAACGCGTCTACGTCGCAGACGAGAATGCCAATCTCATTTACAGTTTTGACCGCGACGGCGCCTTTGAGCGGAGCTATGGCGGAACCGATGCAGTCAGTTTCAGGCGACCCAACAGCGTCGCCCTCACTGACGGCGGCGATCTGCTGATCGTGGATACCTGGAATTACCGCATCCAGCAGCTGGATGCGCAGGGCGCGCCGCTTGCAAGCTGGGGCCGGGCGGGCGAATATGGCTTTGACGCGCCGCTGGATCCTACCGATGGCTTTTGGGGGCCGCGCGATGTCGCTGTCGATGAGCAGGGCCTAATTTACATATCGGACACGGGAAACAAGCGAATCAGAGTTTACTCAAGCGACGGCGTTGAAGCAGTCTTTCAATATGATATCGGCAACGGCGGCAGCGGTCCCGGCGAATTGGATGAACCCAGCGGACTGGCGATTCATTCCGACGGCCGTCTCTTCGTCGCCGACACGTGGAACAGACGCATCGCCGTCTTCAGCCTTGATGGCGGCCACCGCGATGACTTCCGCGTGCGCGGCTGGTACAACAATTCGTTTAATCGTCCATACCTAGCGCTGGACGAAAGCCGCGATACGCTCTACATCACCGATCCGGATGTCAAGCGCATCTTGGTATACGACACCGCGGGCGAGTGCCTTGGGTCCTTCGGCGAAGCGGGAGACTCGGCCGTGGTTGGGCAGTTTCAGAAAATCGGCGGCATCGCCGTGGATAGCGACGGTTTCGTTTATGTCAGTGACTCCGGCGCCGGAAGGGTGCTAAAGTTCGCGCCTTTCTAGCTGGATTATCGACAGGTCGTTTCTGCTTAAGGCGGCTTCTGGGGGCGCCAGAGCAGAATCGACATCCGGTTTTCAGCCGCTTAGGCTTGACGTCGCCAGCGTTTCATGTTATTGTCGGCGCAGAAGCAAGCGAATGGAAAAAGTGGGCAGCCCCCACTTTTCGTTTTATATCGGGCTGGCGCGTCGCCGGCGTTTCTAGCCGGCCCATCCGTTGGAGTGGTGCATAATGTCAAACGAATTGCAAATTGCCTTTAACGAAATTGCGCAGATGCGTGCGCTCCCGTCCGATATCGTGCTCGACGCTTTGCAGAGCGCCTTGGTTTCGGCTTATCGCAAGGACACGGGCGCCAGCGCAGCGCAAGCGATTGAGGCGGAAATAGATCCCGTCACTGGACGCGCCAAGGTCTTCGTCGAAAAAGAAGTCGTGGACGACGTATTCAGCGAGTCGACGGAGGTTACGCTGGAAAGAGCCAGGTTCTTCAATCCCGAGGCGCAGATCAACGATATCGTCATGGTGCAAGTCGACAATACCACGAGAAGCTTCGGTCGCATTGCGGCGCAAACTGCCAAGCAGGTAATTCTGCAGAAAATTCGCGAGGCGGAGCGCAATTCGCTTTACGACGAATTTATCAACCGCGAAGGCGACTTGATTACCGGAACCGTGCAAAGCACCAATATGCGCAAGGTCACACTCAGCCTGGGCCGCGCCGAAGCGGAATTGCTCCGCAAGGAGCAGATTCCCGGCGAGCGTTATCGCACTCACGAAAAGATACGCGTCTATGTTGTCGAGGTGGATAAGAGCAACCGCGGTCCGCAGATAATGGTCAGCCGGGCGCATCGCAACATGCTGCGGCGCTTGCTCGAATACGAAGTGCCCGAGATTTACAACGGGCAAGTCGAGATCAAGAATATCGCCCGTGAAGCCGGACACCGCTCCAAAGTGGCTGTCGCCGCGCTGCAAGACGGCATCGACCCAGTCGGCGCTTGTGTGGGCATGCGCGGCATCCGCATCCAGAACATCGTCAAAGAACTCCACAACGAAAAGATTGACGTCATTGAATGGAACACTGACGCGGTCGCCTTCATCTCCAAGGCGCTCAGCCCGGCCCGAGTCACCGGCGTCTATCTCGACGATGATCCGATCGAGGGCAAGACCGCTGTTGTCCTGGTTCCCGATGATCAGCTGTCGCTCGCGATTGGCCGCGAAGGGCAGAACGCCAGGCTGGCTGCAAAGCTAACCGGCTGGCGCATCGATATCAAAAGCGTCGCCGAGACGGTGCAGAACGCGCTGGATGCGCTGGACAGCGAATCGCTTGGCGCATTGGCCGAGCGTCATGCCGATCTGATCGCCGAGTCCATGCGTGTCATGGAGAAAAAGAAGCACGATCTGGCGATTATGCCCGAAGAATACAAGTCGCTGGGCCGCTTTGCCGACGTCGTGGAACAGTTGCTGCAGGAGAAGCGAGACGCAGAGCGCGAAGTGTATCTGCAGAAGCGTGAGGCGATTCGCGCCACCTTGGCGCCGCAACTCTTCGAGCTGCCGCTTGACGTACTCGCGGTGTCGCAAGAGATGCTCGATATCTTGGAACCCTTCGAAAATGTTGGCGAAGTCATGTTAATGAGCCTGGTAAATGATGACGCGGTCAGGCGCAAATTGGCGCCGCTGGCGGTGGTCCTTAAGGTCGCCGAGGCTGACAGCGACACGACCGAAACAGAGGCCGACGGGGACGCGGGAACGGCGGCTGAAACAGAGTCCGCAGCGGTATCCGATACGGAGGAGACTGGTGCAGCGGAAGCTGACAATGTAGCCGCAGCAGAAGCTGGCGTGGAGGCAGACCTAGAATTTGACGTTGCGGCGGAGGAAGAGGCTGCGCTACCGGAAACGGTTGATCCGATGGTAGAATTGCAGACCGCGCTTGACATCATCATGGCTGCAGATATTGATCAACTGCTTGCGGAAGCGATCTCAATTGAAGATACCGACGAAGACGAAGAAGAGGCGCTGGCCGAAGCCGAGGCTGAGCAAGCCAAAGCAGCAGCCGCAGAGGGCGAAGCGGAAAGTCCAGCAGAGCAGCCCGCTCCCGCCGATGGTCAGCCCGAAGTCCTGGTCGATGCCTTTGGGCAGCCTATTGTAGCTGAAGTTGAAACTGAATCGGCTGTCGAAGCGGTCGCCGAGGTCCCGCTGGCGCCCGAAGTTGATGGGCAGCGCGATGCCACGTCCAAGCCGGCCAAGGTCGCTGAAGCTGATCCAGAGGTTGATGACGAAGAGAGCGAACGCGAGTTTGAACTGGATTTGCGCAAGGGCAAACAGCAGCGGCGCAAGGATCGTCAGAAGCGGCGCCAGTTGGTCTTGGACGAGCAAAGTGGCGAGGTCATCGCCAAGCGTCGCCGTAAAGGCGGCCGGGGAAGCTGGGATGAAGAATCCTGGGAAGACTACGACTTCTAGCCCGCTGACAGCAGCCAAGCATGGCTAGCAAACATCGGCCGAAGCGCAGTTGTGTTGTCTGTCGCGAAAAGAAAGACAAGCGCATGCTGACACGCTTGGTAATGGCGGAAAACAGATTGCGGACGGATGCGACTGGAAAGATGAATGGACGCGGCGCGTATCTCTGTGGCAGTCCGGTTTGCTGGGCAGCGTCCGTGACCGGCGCACAGTTGGCGCGCGCGCTGCGTCAAGAGTTGAGCGATGGCGACCGTGACTATTTGCGGCAGATGACACCCTCATGAACCAGCCCAGTTAGCTGAGGCGGGATCGACCATCCTGCCTCGAACGGTCGCAAAAAATACAGGAGGCAGGAATGGAAGAATCAACCAATGAAATCCTGATACCGGATTACATTGTCGTTCGCGAATTGGCCACACTGATTGAAGTAAGCCCAATCGATGTAATGAAGACCTTGATCTCCAACGGGATCATGGCGTCTATCAATCAGACTGTTGACTTTGACACAGCGGCCATTGTCGTCGAAGAACTTGGCTTTGTGGCCAAATCCGCCAGCGAAGAGGCCGCAGCGCAAGCAGAAGTCAAACGGGCGGAAGAACGCGAAGAAAAGTGGAGCTCAATGTATGAAGGCGAAGCGCCCGATTCGTTAGCGCCGCGCCCGCCAATCATCACGATACTCGGCCATGTCGATCATGGTAAGACCACATTGCTGGATACCATCCGCAAGACCGCCGTGGCGGAAGGCGAGGCGGGCGGCATCACGCAGCACATCGGCGCTTATCAAGCGCAACACGCAGGACGCACGCTTACATTTCTTGACACGCCCGGCCATGAAGCGTTCACCGCGATGCGCGCCAGAGGCGCACAAGGCGCGGACATCGCTATTCTGGTGGTAGCCGCCGATGACGGCGTCATGCCGACCACCCGCGAAGCGCTCGATCACGCGCGCGCGGCCAACGTTCCCATCGTGGTTGCCATGACCAAGATCGACCGGCGCAACGCCAATCCAGACCTGGTCAAGCAGCAATTGGCCGAGCTGGACTTGATTCCCGATGACTGGGACGGGTCCACCATGATGTTGCCGATTGATTCGCTGTCCGGCCAGGGTATTGAAGACCTGCTGGAGGCACTGGTCCTGGTGGCGGACGCCAATAGCATCGTGGCGAATGAGACCGGGGTGCTGCGCGGCACTGTGATCGAAGCGGAAGTCGATCGATCGCGCGGTACGATGGCCACATTGCTGGTCATGAATGGCACGATGAACCGGGGCGATTCAATTGTTGCCGGCACCTCCCACGGCAAGATCAAGGCAATGTTCGATTCCTCCGGCAATGCGGTAAAACAAGCAATACCTTCCATGCCGGTCGCGGTGCTTGGTTTGGATGCGCCCCCTGCGCCGGGTGTTATGTTCGAGATTACGCCGAATGACAAGACGGCCCGCAGCATGGCCGAAGCACGCCGCGAGGCGGAGCGCCTCCAGAATACCAACGGCCAAGCGCCTGCAGCGCTAACTCTGGACGATTTCTTTGAGCAATTTCAATCGGGCGAAACAAAAGAACTGTCGATCATCCTGAAAACGGACGTACAAGGTTCAATCCAGCCCATCGTGGATGAGCTGCAGAATATCTCCCAGCGCAATGAAGAACAGATCGGCATTCGAGTACTGCGCCAGGAGGTGGGGCGAATCACGGAATCCGACGTAATGCTGGCGAGCGCCTCTAACGCAATCGTCATCGGCTTTACTGTCAGCGCTGATAATGCCGCGCTGGCCCAAGCTGAAGTGCATGGCGTGGAAATCCGCCGCTATCAAATCATCTACAAGCTATTTGAAGACATTGAATTGGCACTGCACGGCATGCTCGAACCCAAATACGCTAACCGCGTCATCGGCGTGGCGGAAGTTCGACAGATTTTCAAGATCCCGCGCAGCGGCCTTATCGCCGGCTGCATGATTCGCGATGGCGTGGCGCGGCGCAATGCCAAAGCCCGTGTCAAACGCGGTGAAAAGCTGACTGTCGATAGCGTTGGCGTGGCATCGCTCAAGCGCTTCCAGGAAGACGTGCGCGAGGTGCGCGCCGGCTTCGAATGCGGCATCGGCCTTGATGGAGTCAACGAGTACGAAGAGGGCGATTTGATCGAGTTCTTCGTCCGCGAACGGGTCAACTAAGGCGGAATCATGTCCATCAAACAGGGGCGCATGAACGACCGCATACACCAAATCTTGAGCCAACTCTTGCTGCGCGAAATATCGGACCCGCGCCTGCAGGATATTACGGTGACGGAGGTATCGCTAGACCCTGAGCTGATGTACGCCAAAGTCTACGTCAGCGCGATGGGTGACGAAAGCCGCAAAGACGTGGTCATGAAAGCCCTCGGCCGCGCCCAGGGCTTTCTGCGGCGCGAAGTCGGCAAGCGCATTCGGCTGCGCAATACGCCCGAGCTGCACTTTCATTGGGATCACACGCTGCAAAACGCCAACCGCATCAACCAAATCATCTCCAGCCTGGAGATACCCGACGAGGTTCCCGATGACGACTGAGGCGCCTGCCGAACCGCAATGGCAAGCGGCCGCCGATGCCATTGACGCCGCGCAGTCTATTTTGGTCGTCTCGCACATCGCGCCCGATGGCGATGCCATTGGCTCGCTTCTGGGCATTGCCCATTCGTTACGCGCGCGTGGCAAAGAAGTTAGCGCCGCCATTGACAATGGCGTTCCCGCGGAGCTCCGCTTCATTCCCGGTAGCGAAACTATCTTGCCTGCTGTCTCCGCCGGCGAATACGACCTGTTGATCGCGGTTGATTCCAGCGACCTAAGCCGGATCGGAAAAGCCGGCGCTTATGGGCTTGAGAATAGCCAATGCGCGATCAATCTCGATCATCACCCAACGAATACACGCTACGGCGATATACACCTGATTGTCCCGGACGCTGTAGCCGCCGTCGAAATCGTTTATGACTTTCTGGCATTTATGGCTTGTGAGGTCTCGACAGATGTCGCCTTCGCCCTGCTGACCGGGCTCGTAACCGACACCCAGGGGTTTAGAATCAGCGCCACTAATAGTCGGACGCTGTCCATTGCGCAAGACCTGATGCAGCGCGGGGCTTCGCTGTCGCAGATCATGGCCAACACGCTTAACAGCCGCCCCTATCAAGAGGTCGAGCTTTGGAAATTGGTTCTGCCTTCCGTCAGGCTGGATCGCGGACTCATCTTCGCCACAATAAGGCAATGTGATATCGACCGGGCTGGCTTGGAAAGCATGTCGGATGGCGGCCTGGTCAGCTACCTCGTCAATGTGGCCCAGGCGAAAGTATCCGCCGTCTTCAAGGAGCTGCCGAATAACCAGGTGGAAGTCGGCTTTCGCGCCAAGCCGGGCTACGATGTCGCCAGCCTGGCATTTCAGCTGGGCGGCGGCGGCCATACACTGGCTTCGGGCTGCACGTTGACTGGCACACTGCAGCAGGCGCAGGATACCGTCCTGCCGCTGGCGCGCGAAGTGATCGCCCAGGGAGGCTAGCTCGCTTGCGCGACTCCGTCCTCGCCGGATTCCTCAACGTAAACAAACCGCTGCACTTGACCAGCCACGACGTAGTCGCGGCAATTCGCCGCCGCTGTAGGTCCGCCGGCTGCAAAGTGAAAGTCGGCCATGCCGGGACACTGGATCCGCTAGCTGACGGTGTGCTGATCATCTGCCTGGGCGCGGCGACGCGGCTCAGCGAATACATGATGCGCAGCCGCAAAGTCTACCGCGCGCGGATTACCTTCGGAGCGACTACCAGCACATTTGACGCGGCGGGCGATGTCGTGGCCACAGGAGACGCCAGCCGCCTCTCGCTGGCGGACATCAAGGACGCCTTGCCTCAATTCATCGGTGAAATCCGGCAGGTGCCGCCGATGTACAGCGCAGTCAAAGTCAAGGGGAAGAAACTATACGAACTGGCGCGAGCCGGCCAAACCGTTGCTCGACCCGAACGTAACGTGACGATTCATTCAATAGACATCATTGCTTGGAATCCGCCCGTTCTAGAGCTTGAGATTCAATGCGGGGCCGGCACCTACATTCGTACCCTGGCCAACGACCTGGGCGCGGCGCTGGAGGCAGGCGCCTACCTCTCAGGCCTGACCCGCATCGCGAGCGGCGCGTTTCACGTAGGCAATAGCCTTGCGCTCGACTCTGTGATGCAGGACGAGCAATGGACGAGCCAAATCATCTCGCCCTTCGACGCGCTCTCAGGCAGAACTTGCGTCACCCTCACCGCGCAAGAAATACAGCGCGTCCAACAAGGCAGATTCATCGAACGCCATGCAGGCGTCCAAGCGGCCACCGCCTTCGCCTTTGACTCGAATCAGCGACTGGTCGCCGTACTCGAAGCGCGCGCTGAGCTTTGGAAACCGCATAAAGTATTCCCGCTGCGATCTTGATACAATCTGGACATGGTGACAGACGGAACCTGAACCAAGTGCTATGAGACACTTGCGCAATTTCGGAGACGCAGCGTTTGAATCAGACTCGCTTGTGACTATCGGCGTCTTCGACGGCGTACATCGCGGTCATCAGAGTCTAATCAAGAATCTGGTTGATCGCGCGCGCGCCGCGAGGTATCAAACCATCGCCGTCACGTTTTTCCCCCACCCTGACAAGGTCTTGGACAAAACCAGCGAGCGCTACTATCTCACTACGCCCGAGAAACGCGCCGAGCTGCTGTTGACACATGGCGTGGACACCGTCATCACGCTGCCATTTGACGATAGTATTCGCCAGCTTTCGGCTGCGGCATTTGTGCGCAAGTTGGTTGACAACCTGCGCATGAAGGAACTGTGGGTTGGCGCCGACTTCGCCCTGGGCTTCCAGCGCGAGGGCGATGTACGATTTCTGCGCGCGCAAGGCGCAATGCACGGTTTTGACGTCAATGCGGTCGATCTCATCACCGCCATTGGCAGCGACAAACTCATCAGCAGCTCCAAAGTCAGAGAGCGCCTGCGCCAGGGCGACGTTGGCGAGGCGCGCGACATGCTCGGGCGTGCCTATGCGCTGGCGGGAAGGGTCGTCGTTGGTGACAAACGCGGCCGCACAATCGGCGTGCCGACTGCTAATTTGGCGGTTTGGGACGAGCAGCTCGTGCCGGCCAATGGCGTGTATGCCACCCGGGCGGTCCTGGGCGAAGACGCCTACATGGCCGCGACCAACATCGGCCGCCGGCCAACCTTCGCCGGCGACAACATCACCATTGAAGCGCATCTGCTGGATTTCAGCGGCGACATATATGGCGAGATGCTGGAGCTGCGATTTGAACAGCGGCTGCGGGCGGAATTGCAATTCAGCGGGCTGGACGAGTTGGTCGCGCAAATTAAGCAGGATATCGCCGAAACGCGGCGTCATCTGGGCGCGGATCGCCGGTAGCTAGCCGGCCTTGCCTTTGGGAAGCGCATAGCCAAGACGCCGCATGAAAGCTTCGTTGCTGCGCCAATTCTTCAGCACCTTGACACGTGTTTCCAAATGGACTTTAGTCTCAAGCATCTCCTGTAGTTCGGCGCGCGCGGCCACACCAATGCGCTTGATCATGCTGCCGCGCTTGCCAATCACGATGCCCTTCTGCGATTCTCGCTCGACATAGATGACGGCTTCAATCCGGCTGATGTCCGGCGTTTCTTCAAAACCCATGATCTCCACCGCGACTGTATGGGGGAGCTCCTCGCTGGTCAACTCGATGATCTTCTCGCGAACGGTTTCGCCCGCGATGAAACGCAGATTGGCTTCGCTGACCTGATCGGCCGGGAAATAGCGCGGGCCCAGCGGCAGCAGCGGCGTCAGGCAATTGAGCAGGTCACACAAGCCACGTGGTTCAGTTGCGCTCGTGAGCACCACATGTGGGGTATCGAACAGCGACCTTTGCGCGCCGAAATCAGACTCCGCGGCGACGAGGTCGCATTTGTTGAGAGCCAGGACGACGGGCGAATGGCGCGCGAACAGGCGAATTGCGTCGGCGATTTGACGGTCAGTTTTGCGCGGAGACGAAGCGAGATCAACGATCCAGAGAACGACATCCGCATCCCTTAGCGCATGGCGCGCCACGCTCAGCATATAGTCGCCGAGCCGCGTTCGGGGTTTGTGAATGCCCGGTGTATCAATGAACAGTATTTGCGCCTCGGCAGTCGTATGGATGCCCAGCTGTCGCTGCCTGGTGGTTTGCGGTTTGGGGGTGGCAATGGCGACCTTCTGGCCCAGCACAGCATTGATCAGCGTGGACTTGCCGACATTGGGTCGTCCCACTACCGCAACCAGGCCCGAGCGGTGGTCATCGCCCCAGTCGTCGCTGAAGATCGAATCCAACTCATCCATGCGCGCGCCAGGCGTCGACACTCTCGAAATGTGGCAGGTGAAAAAGCAGGCGCTGCGGATAGTGCGTCAACTCGCTGGCGATTAGAGCGGAGAGGCGCGCCAGTGGCTTGCGATCACTGCCTTCGCGGTAGACGAAGACATCGTAAGGATAGTCGAAGTCTAGCTGCTTGAGCAAAACCATCGCTTCCTTGCCGTCCCGATCCCAGCCGCAGGCGTCAGCGCGCGGGTAGAGATGCGCGCTCTGCATCAGAAACTGCCACATGGTTTCGCCGACCAGCATTTCGCCATAATCCGCCACGACCAGATCCGGCACGATGGAAAATTGCGGCTTGCCCAAGTAAGTAATGCCATAGCGCAGCGTCAGATCGCCCTGCGCCAGTACTTCGCCCGAACCAAGACTGCTCGGCGATAGCAGCGAGTTGCCGTCCAGGCGCGTCGCCACCGCCGAAACACACTCTGAAATCGGCTGTCTATCGGGATTCGATTGCTCAGTCATCAAGGCGTTCAGTGATGCTCGGGCTCCGCCGGGATATTGATGTCGTCAAAGCGCTCAAAGGGGCGCACCCATCCCAGCCAGAAGCCGATAGCGAGGATTAACAGCAGCAGGCCGCCGACGATCATCAGACCTAGGGAATGCGTCGCTTCCCCATCCAGCGCCGTTCCGTAGATCACGCCTATGCTGGCGCCGAGCATCATGAGGGTCAAGCCAACACCGCCGACCATAGCCAGGCCGTACAAGGTCAACTTGCTCGGCTGCCTTACAGTTGCATCGCGTTCGTCTGTCACTCGATCACTGCCTTCTATATGATAAACTTCACTGTCGCCAGGAATTCTGCCTGTCGCCGCACAATCCGTCAAGCCTGAGAGGATGCGATGAGCGTAAAGCAAGTCCATATCATTCGTCACGGACAAACCGAATTTAATACCGAGCGGCGCCTGCAGGGCGCGATGCCCGTTCCCCTCAATGACCAGGGCAGGCAAGAGTCGCATGCGCTGGGGCAATGCCTGGCAGGCTGGTCAATTGACGCGATTTATACCAGTCCACGCGCGCGCGCAAATGAAACCGCCCAGATCATCGGCGGCTACCTGGCGCTGCCCGTATATGAAGACGAGCGCCTGGCTGAGATCGCCTTCGGTGACTTTGAAGGCCACACCTTCGCGGAAGTGGCGCAGCTCTACCCAGTCGCCTATGAAAAGTGGGAGTCGGGCTATCGGCGCTATCGTGTTCCGGGCGGCGAATCCCGCCTGGATGTGCAGCTGCGAATGGAAGCGGCCTGGCGCGACATCACCAATGCGGACAACGGCAACTTGACTGTGGCCATCGTCGGGCACAGCTCGGCGATGATGATTTTTCTCGCCGCTATGTTCGCATTCTCGCCTTCCAAGCCGGTCGTGAATACGTCAATCACAACGCTCGAGCGCTACCAGGAAATCTGGCGGATACGGTCATTCGCTGGAACGCCGCACCTCGGCGGTTCATCAGGATCATCAGTGTAAATCCCGCATAAATCCAGTACAATCGGCGCGCTTTTGCCCGATGAATACTTCGGAGAGGACAAAGAGGCATGACCACACCGATTCGTATTGCGGTTACCGGCGGCGCCGGCCAGATCGCATACAATTTGCTCTTTCGCCTTGGCAACGGCGAAGTGTTTGGACCGCAGCAGCCGGTGATCCTGCAGATCCTCGAGATTCCGCCGGCGATGGACGCTTTGCGCGGCGTCGTTATGGAGTTGCAGGACTGCGCCCAACCGCTTCTGCATGACATCATAATTTCTGATGATCCAGCTGTAGCATTCAAGAACGCCAATTGGGCCATCCTTGTGGGCGGCATGCCACGTGGCCCGGGCATGGAGCGCAGCGACCTAATCGCCGCCAATGGGCCCATTTTTGTCGAGCAAGGTCAAGCGATAAACGACTATGCCGCTGATGATATTCGCGTGCTGGTGGTGGCCAATCCTTGTAACTCCAATTGCCTGGTCGCCAAAGCCAATGCGCCGAATGTTCCGCCGGATCGCTGGTTCGCGATGACGCGCCTGGACGAGAATCGAGCCGCGTCTCAGCTGGCGCGGCAAGCCGGCGTACTGGTCAGCGAGGTGAGCAATGTGGCAATCTGGGGCAATCACAGCGCGACGCAGTTTCCCAATTTCGAGCACGCGCTCATCAAGGGCAAAGCGGCCGAGATTGTCATCGACGACCGGCAGTGGCTCGAAAGCGAGTTTATGACCACGGTACAGAAGCGCGGCGCCGCTGTCATCAACGCTCGCGGCAAAAGCTCCGCTGCCAGCGCCGCCAACGCCGCGCT
Source organism: Chloroflexota bacterium (assembly GCA_011523515.1). Taxonomy (GTDB): domain Bacteria; phylum Chloroflexota; class Anaerolineae; order Aggregatilineales; family Phototrophicaceae; genus UBA6055. The sequence continues at coordinate 121,848 of WTGO01000069.1, read as the reverse complement.
TGACACCATACGTAGCTTGATCAACCCGACCGCGCCGGGAGATTGGTTCAGCGCCGGCATACCCAGCGAAGGCAATCCCTACGGGATCGAGAGCGGACTGATCTATTCCTTCCCCTTACGGCGCGATGGTGACGGGTCGGTTGAGATTGTCTGCGGTCTGTCCTTGAGCGATTACGCGCGGGGCAAAATCCGGGCGACGGAAGTGGAATTGCTGCAAGAGCACGATGCGATCATCGACCTACTCTGATTGCGCTGGCGGGGGTTGAAACTGATGAGGTTAGCGTATTTCCCTCTGTCCTTTGGTGTTGGATTGAGCGCTTGCGACCTGTCCTACACTAGGTAACGCCGACGTCGCGCTTGGACTTCTCGGCGGTTGCCTGGACGAATTCCGGCTCTTCCGGCACGATAACCGCCATAATGATGTAGAGCAACAGGCCGGGCCCGCCGGCTAGCGCAAACAGCACCCAGGCGATGCGCACAAGCGTGGCATCCACCCCAAGATAATCCGCGACACCGGCGCAGGCGCCAGCGACCTGTCGGTTCTTGCGCGAACGATATAGCCGCTTGCGCACGTCAATTTTCATAGCTCTGTATTCTCCGACTCTATGCGTCGCTAGCAATCCTGAGCCAGTAAAGGCTTTCGGGGCGCTGACCCTCGACACAGAATTATTCGCTTGATAACTCGTATACGCGCAAAAGCATAGTTGGTCGCGTGATGCAGCCGGCGATTCAAGACGATCTGTGGATCGCCACAGTCGAGCGGAATGGGCTGGCGCCTATGCCGGGGTAGACCCTCAGCACCCCCCAAAATGCGCGGATTCCAATCCAGCAAACCGTCACCAGCCAAACCGCGCTGAAAGACTCGGCGCTGTCGCTTGAGACCAGTTGCAGGCCGAACAGCCCGGCGATCGTCGCCAGCATCATGGCGTTGCGCAAATAGCGGTAATCGCTGGTGCCCCAGTGAATCCCGTCCGTGATAAACGCCAGCGCGTTCAGCGGCTGCGACACCGAGGCGATAATCCAGGGCAACGTGAACACAAATGCGGCGTCGGTCGGCACCAAGACCTCCGATACGACCGGCGTCGCGATCAACATAGCCAGCATCAGCGCCAAGCCCGCCGCCAGGCTCCAGCGCATGGTCAAATAGGCGACTTGCCTGGCGTAATCCAGGCTGCCGGACCCGTAGAAGTATCCGACCAGGCTTTGCGCAGTGGTGGCAAATGCTTCTACGAATAACGCGGTGAAGAACCAGACTTGCCGAATAGCTTGGTGCGCTGCGCCAGCTTCGGGCCCCATTTGCGTCGCGACCCGCGTCGCAAAGAGCAGGAACAGCGTCAGCGATCCGCTGCGGACCAGGAGGTCCCGGCTAACCCGCAGCAAGCGGAAACTATCCCGCCAGCTGATATCACGGCTAAGTCTCAGCCGGCGATGGACTTCCCACAGCATCCAGGCAGCGCCCAACCACTGACTCAGCGAACTGGCCAGCGCCGCGCCGGCGACGCCCAACGCTGGCAACCCAGCCGCGCCAAAAATCAGCAAGTAGTCCAGGCCGATGTTGGCGACATTGATCACGAGCGCAATCCAGAGCGGCGTCTTCATATCTTGCAGGCCCCGCAACGCGCCGAAGCCTACGATGACGACCAACACGGCCGGCGCGCCCAGAAGCCGGAACTGAATATACTGCGTGGCCAGCGCCAACACCTCGCCCTCAGCGCCCAGTGCCCGCGACACGAGCTGGGCGCCCGGTATCAGTAGAGCGCTCAAGAGCAGGCTAAACGCGATACCGACGGCGAATGCCAGACTAAGGGCGCGACCCGCGGCCGCAACCTGTCCGCGACCATACAACTGCGCGACATCGGTTTGGGTGCCGATCCCGAGAAAGCCGAAGATCCAGAACACCGAGCTCAGCGCGCTAGTGCCGACGCCCAGCGCAGCCAGCGGCGCCGTGCCCAGACGCGCGACAAAGCCCGTGTCGACCAGTCCGGTCACAGGTTCCGCAATTAATGAGAGCAGGATCGGCAGCGACAGATAAAGAATAGTTCGGTTGCGCCGCGTCAAAAAGGGATGGCTGTCGGCCGATTCCGGGCTTGGCTTCATCGACTATCCCAGGCGCGCGCCGACAAATTCGCGGTAGCCGTTCACAAAGTCCGACACGGGCAAGCGTTTCTTGCCGGCCATCTGCAGCTCGGACGGCAGGTATACGCCCGCGCCCGTTCCAATGGCAATCGTCCCCTTATGATCGGCCACCTGCCCCGGCGGCAGATTCCCCTCGCCTTCGCGGCCGGCGACGACCTTTAGTTGCTTACCCTGCCATTCGGTGAAGGCGCCGGGCCAAGGCGTGAAGGCACGCGCCAGCCGCTCGATTTCCGCTGCCGGCCGCGTCCAATCGATTCTGCCATCGCTCTTCTTGAGCTGGGGCGCATGGGTGGCGAGCGCGTCATCTTGAGCCTGAGGCCTGATGTCGCCGGCCAAGTAACGCGGCACTGTCTGGCTGAGCAGGTCCGCGCCCAGCACAGCCAGCCCATCGTGCAGGCTCTGCCCGGTTTCATCGCGCGCAAGCGTGACCGCCTGCCGCGACAGAAGCGGACCCGTATCCAGCCCGGCGTCAAGCAGCATAATCGTCACGCCGCTCTCTGTATCGCCGGCGCGAATGGCGGCTGGGATGGGAGCGGCGCCCCGCCAGCGCGGCAGCAATGAGGCATGAACATTCAAGGCGCCCTGCCTGGGCAGATCGAGCAACGCTTGCGGCAAAATTTGTCCAAACGCGACTACGACAAACAAATCGGCATCCAAATCAGCCAGCATATCCAGCGCCTCCGGCTCGCGGATCCGCCTTGGCTGAAGGATTGGTATACCGTCAGATGCCGCCAACTGCTTAACTGGCGACTGCTTAAGCCGCTTATTGCGCCCGGCCGGGCGATCGGGCTGAGTGACCACCGCGATCACATCGTGCGCCGGGATGAGCTGACGCAGGCTGGGCAGCGCGAATGCCGGCGTCCCCATGAAGACGATTCTTGCCATAGCGCCTCACTAACCGTGATGGTAATATTGAGCACCATTCTAAGGAAGATCGCCGGCTCAGTCTATGTTGCAAAAGGAATGGGCGCTTGCGCCCTCCGCGCACGTCGAGCACCTGCAGCGCTATGAGGGATTCAGCCCGATCCTGGCGCAATTGCTTTTCAATCGCGGTTTTGAAGATCCTGCCGGCGCGCGTGACTTCGTCTACAGCAGCACGCTCGACGAAGACCCCTTTGCCCTCAAAGACGTCGAGAAGGCCGTCAACCGCATTTGCCTGGCCATAGAGCGGCGACAGCCGACTGTAGTCTACGGCGACTTTGATGCGGATGGCGTGTGCGCCACGACGCTTTTGGTCCAGACGCTGAAGGCGCTGGGAGCGTCTGTTTCGCCCTATATCCCCGACCGCGCCCAAGAAGGCTACGGCTTGAACGCGCCGGCGCTATTGCAGATGGCGCGGGACGGCGTCCGGTTGGTGGTCACAGTCGATTGCGGCGTGCGCTCGATCGCGGAAGTCGAGGCGGGCACAAGCGCCGGCCTGGACATCATCATCACCGATCACCACTCCATCGGACCGGAACTGCCGGCGGCCTTCGCCGTGATCAACCCTCGCCAAGACGAGTGCGCGGGCGAAGCGGGAATGGCCGGCGTCGGCGTCGCCTTTATGCTGGCCAAAGCGCTGCTGCTGCGCCGTTGGGAAAGGGACCGCGCCAGCTACCCCGCTGAGCTGCGCCTGTCCGACCTGCTGGACCTGGTCGCGCTGGGCACGGTGGCGGATATCATGTCACTGAAGATCGGTCTGAATCGGCGCCTGGTGCGGCATGGGCTTGACACGATCAATGAGTTCAGGCGGCCGGGCATCGCCGCGCTGGCGCGAGTGACCGGGCTAAAACCTGGGCGGATCAGAGCCAGCAATATCGGCTTCGGCCTGGGGCCGCGCATCAATGCCGCCGGGCGCTTGGGCTCGGCGATGACGGCCTATGACCTGCTGTCTGCGCGGACTCTGGATGACGCGACGCCCTGTGCCGCCCAGCTGCAGAACCTGAATAGCGAGCGCCAGCGGCTGACGCAAGCGGCGCATTCGGCAATCAGCGAGCAAGTCGCCGACGCCGATGACCTGCCCCTGATTTTCGCATGCGATGATCAGGTGCTGCCAGGGATAGTAGGACTGGTCGCCGGTCGACTCTCCGAGGAATACTACCGGCCAAGCGTTGTGCTGGAAGTCGGCGAAGAAGAGAGCCGCGCTTCCTGCCGCAGCATTCCCGAGTTCAACATCACACGCGCCCTCGACGAATGCGCCGACCTGCTCGTCAAACATGGCGGGCATGCCATGGCGGCTGGTTTCACCGTGCTCAACGATAACATCGGTGTCCTGCGTCAGGAATTGCTGCGCAAAGCGCAGGCGAGTCTGGGCGGACGCGAGCTCAAGCGTCGGCTGCCAATCGACAGCGAGGTCAACCTGGCTGATCTCAGCCCGGCCCTGCTGGCGGAGCTGGAGTTGCTGGAACCGACCGGGCATGGCAATCCGCAGGCGGCATTCCTGACGAGGACCCTGCATGTCCTGCATTGTCGACGCGTTGGCGCTGAGGGCAGACACCTCAAGCTGCGGTTGGCCGGCGAAGGCGCCGCGCCGATCGACGCCATCGGCTTCGGCCTGGGAGAATGGTCGCGGCAAATGCCCAGCAGAATCGACAGCGTATATCACCCGGAAATCAACGAGTGGAATGGCCGGCGTTCATTGCAATTGCGATTGCTGGACATCCGACCCGCGCAAGACCCGCCGCCCACTCTTTCCGCTTGACCGGCTCTAACCTGCGTCGTATAGTGGTCAAATTATGTCGAAACTGGAGGTTGCGTTGCAGCGATCAGCCAAGCGCGAAGCGGGTGAGCTAAAGTTCTCATACGGCGGCCAAGCCGTCATCGAAGGCGTCATGATGCGCGGCGCGCATTCCATGGCCGTCGCCGCGCGCGATCCCAAAGGCCAGATCGTCGTCCATGAGCAGCCACTGAGCGCCAGGCTGTATCGCGGACGCATCGCGCGCACGCCCTTTCTGCGCGGGCTGATCGGCCTGTGGGACGCGCTGGGCCTGGGCATCCGCGCGCTGATGTGGTCCGCCGATGTCGCCCTGGACGAAGAAGACGATGTCAGCTTCAACGGTCCCATCGGCTGGGCGACCATCGCCGTCTCGCTGATCATCGGCGTCGGCATCTTCTTCCTGCTGCCCACAGCGACGGCGACGGGCATCGGTAACTTGCTGGGACTAAGCACAGCGGCCAATGAGATCGTCGTCGATGAGCAGGGCAACGAGGTCGTGGTCGAGGCGCAGAGCAGCAATATCTTGGCCTACGAGGCGCTGCCGATCGGCCTGGATGCCTTCCTCATCAATCTGATTGAAGGCGTGGTCCAGCTGTCGATTCTGGTGGTTTATATCTGGTTCGTCGGCCGGACGACAGATGGCAGGCGCATCTTCGCTTATCACGGCGCGGAGCACAAAACCATCAACGCATACGAGGCCGGCGACGAACTAACGCCGGAGATTGTCAGCCGTTATCCAATTGAACATCCGCGCTGCGGGACCGCATTTCTGCTGACCGTCGTCTTCGTCAGCGTGCTGCTCTTCTCGTTAATTGGGCGCCCGCCTTTCGGCCTGCTGATTCTGTCGCGCGTTATCTTCATTCCCGTTATCGCCGGCGTGGCTTACGAGTTTCTGAAATACACCGCCGCCAACCTTGAAAAGCCCTGGATCCGCTTCATGATCAAGCCCAATCTGGCGCTGCAGCACTTGACGACCAATGAGCCGAGCCACGATATGATCGAGGTCGCCATCACCGCCTTCAATCGCGTTTTGCTCTCGGAAGGCATACTCGGCGAAGCGGAAGCGCAGATTCCCGAAGCGCGGCCCGAAGCGGCGCATTCGCCGGGAAGCTAAACCAGTCTTCATTGAGCGTGGCGTCAGCGATTATTTCTCGTAGCCCAGGCGGCGCATCATGTCGCCGGCTTCTTTCATAAAGAAGGCGCGGTCGCGCTTGTCGAAGTGCTGTCGCCAATCGCCGCTTCTGCCGATTCGTGGACGATCCCCGCGTCTTGGGCGAACACCCAGCCTGCCCAGCATGCTGTCAATCTTGCTCTCATCGTCCTGTCGTCCAAGCGCGCTGACCGGTTCAAATCTCTGATTAAGCGAAACGTTGAGAAAGTCAGCCATCCGCCGAAGAGTGGCTTCATAGTTGGTCTCGATATCGTTATAGGAAACCGCCAGCAGATTATCCTTTTCCAGCCATGATTTAACATGATGCGCCCAGAATCCAGGACGGCTGAAGCCGCTATCGACGCCGGCCAGCGCCGATTCGCCACGCAGAAAACGCGCGAAAGACTGGTTGCGCACCGTTTCGCTGAATGACTGCATGTAATAGTAGAGTGATACCATCACATCGCGCCCGTCTCGATGCACATAAATCGTCGGCGAATTATTCAAGATTGTCCGCGCGAAAAGCCGCTCGTCCAGGCCACTCCAGGATTCGGCGGAGGGCAAATCGTGTACATTGATAAGCACTTTGCCTTCATGGTTGAGCAGTTGCCGGCGGAATTTCGCCAGGGGGATGGCGGCGTCATGGCCCGCCTCCATCTGCTCAAGCGCCATGTAGGTAGCGTTGATGTCTGGGCTATTGTTGCGCAAGGCATCAATGGCCCATTGGGTGCCGGAGCGGCGATGCGTCGCGATCACGACCGTATTGAAAACGAACACTTAAGCCTCCGCCAACATTCGCTTCAATTCATAGAGCGCGGTCAAGGCTTCCAGCGGGCTAAGGTCATCCACTTCGAGCGAGCGCAGGGTCCCTACTACGGGACTCTCCGGCGCGTCAAAAAAGCTGAACTGCTGGTGCTGCGGCTTGGGTCTGAAGACTGCGAAATCGCTGCCGCCGGCTTCCAGTTGCTGCAGCAATTCGCGCGCCCGCTCGACCACAGAGCGCGGCATGCCGGCCAACTGCGCCACGTGCACGCCATAACTCTGATCAGCGCCGCCGGGCAACACACGATGCAAGAACACAATGTCATCGCCCTGCTCGGCCACGGCAACATTATAGTTGGTGGTACGCGGCAAAATATTGGGCAGCTCCGTCAGCTCATGGTAATGGGTGGCGAAGAGCGTCCGGCAATTCAAGCGGGGATTGTTATGGATGAACTCGATGACTGAGCGCGCGATGGCCATGCCGTCGTAGGTCGAGGTGCCGCGGCCGATCTCGTCGAGGATCAGCAGGCTGCGCGGGCTGCTGCCGGAGAGCAGCCGCGCTGTCTCCACCATTTCCACCATGAAGGTGCTCTGGCCGGCGTGGATTTCGTCTTGGGCGCCGATACGCGCGAAGATGCGATCAACCAGGCCGATTCTAGCCGAGTCCGCCGGCACGAAGCTGCCGATCTGCGCCATCAGTGTGATAAGCGCCACCTGGCGAATATAGGTCGATTTGCCCGACATGTTGGGACCGGTGATGATATGAATCCGCGAAGTCAGGTCAAAGCGGCTGTCGTTGGCGACATAACGCGTTGAACGCTCGAGCAGTTTCTCAACCACCGGATGGCGTCCCGCTTCGATTTCCAGGATCTTGTCTTCGCTCAGCGTCGGTCGCGCGTAGCCTTCCCGCACAGCCACCTCCGCCAGCGACAAAAACCCGTCCAGGTGCGCGATTGCATTGGCGGTTTTGAGAAGTCGTTCGCTCTGCGCGCCTACGATTCCGCATAAATCAGCGAAAAGCTGCCGCTCTGTCGCCAGGATTTCTTCCTCGGCGCTCAACACCCGTGATTCGTATTCCTTTAATTCCGGCGTGATATAGCGCTCGGCATTGACCAGGGTCTGCTTACGCAGGTAGTCGTCGGGCACCTTGTCCCTATGCGCATGGGTGACTTCGATGTAGTAGCCGAATACCTTGTTGTAGCTCACTTTAATGCTGGGGATACCGGTACGGTTCCGCTCCTGCGACTCCAGGTTGGCTATCCAGTCGCGCGCGTCTTGCGAGGCGCTGGCGATGGCGTCCAGCTCAGGCGAATAGCCCGCGCGAATGACGCCGATGGCATTCAGAGCCGTCGGCGGATCATCAATGATAGCCCGCGAGATCAGCTCATGCACTTGCTCGCAGGGATCGAGCCTCTCAGCGATAGCATTTAGGCTTGGCGTGTCTTCAATCAGTTCGCGCAAGCGCGGAATAACGGCGAGAGCGGATTTTAGCCCAATCAGCTCGCGCGGTCCGGCGCGACCCATGACAGTGCGATTTGCGAGCCGCTCGACATCCGCCACCGGTTTCAGCGCCTGAGCAATCTCGGCGCGCATGACATCGCCGGCGCTCAAGGCTTCTACCGCATCGAGCCGGGCATTCAGTCGTTTTATCTCCAGCAGCGGCTCGTTGAGCCATTTGCGCAGCAGGCGCTTGCCCATCGGCGTCACGGTACGATCCAGTATGCCCAGCAAGCTGCCGCGCGCCTTGCCGCCGCGAATGGTTTCCACCAGTTCGAGGTTGCGACGCGTAAATTGATCGAGCACCATGAAGGAATCGGTCGAGTAGGCGCGCAGCGTCACTATCTGGTCAAGCGCCCGCTTCTGGGTTGTGCGCAAATACTGCAATACACCGCCGGCCGCCGCGACCGCGTCCTGCTGTTCATCCAGGCCAAAGCCAGCGAGGCTTGTAACGCGGAAGTGATCCAGCAGTAGCTGTTCAGCGCCGTCGACTTCGAAGGTCCAGTCCTGCGCGGCGCTTAGATGAATGCCTTCCGGCAAGGTTGCGCCCCGCCCTACCCAGCTCTCGGGCATGATAACTTCTCGCGGTTCGACCCGCGCCAGTTCTTCAAAGGCCCGGATACCGACATCTTCGCCGGTAAATTGTGTAGCGCAAAATTCGCCGGTGGAGACATCGGAAAAGGCGATGCCACAGCGGCGCCAGGTCCCGGATTCCGGATCGCCGATTGGCAAGATCGCCATCAAGTAGTTGGACTTGCCGTCTTCCAGCAGCGCCGGCTCGACCACGGTTCCGGGCGTCATCACCCTTGTGACCTCGCGCTCGACAATGCCGCGGCCGGTCGGTTCGGTTACCTGATCGCAGACGGCCACGTGGAAGCCCTTTTCGATCAGCTTGGCGATATAACCATCGACCGAATGGTAAGGCACGCCGGCCATAGGGATCTTTTCGCCGCCTTTGCGCTGCGCGCGCGAGGTCAGCGTAATGTCGAGTTCGCGCGCCGCCACTTCAGCATCTTCATCAAACATCTCGTAGAAGTCGCCCATGCGGAACATGAGGATGCAGTCGGGATATTGGCTTTTGATTTCGAGATACTGCCGCCGCATCGGCGTGACACGCGTCATGTGGTCGTCCCAGTGTTGCTGCGCTGCCGCGCTTAATTTTCGAGCTGATCCATGTTATTCTATCAGCGTCAATTCGCGCCTACAAGCGCAATAGCAGAAATGTTCTATTGCATGTCTCGCCTGAAAATGCCGTGCCCGCGCCCTTCACAATGGCGGGGCCGGTCGTCGGCATTTGTCGGACAAAATGGCCTGGATCCGTGGAGTTCGCTTGATGGGAAAACAGATCATCGCGGTGGACCTGGGCGGTACGCAGATTCGCACAGCTCGCTACGACAGCGACCTCAATTTGTTGCGGCGGGAGAATACGCTTACCCGGGCGGAATTGGGTCCGCAGACGGCGGTGGAGCGGATGAAAGCCTATATTCACCGGGTCATGCCCGCCGATCGCGATGAAGTCCTGGGCATAGGCATATCCTCGCCGGGTCCGCTGAACCCCAAGACCGGCGTGGTCATCGCCCCGCCCAACCTGCCCGGCTGGGACAATGTACCGCTGGGCGCCATGATCGCGGACGAATTCAAGCTGCCGGTGTATGTCGGCAACGACGCCAACGTGGCGGCTTTGGCCGAGGCATCCAAGGGCGCGGCCAAAGGCTGTCGTCACGTGGTCTACATCACCGTAAGCACGGGCATTGGTTCCGGCATCATCAGCGAAGGCCGGCTGGTTTCGGGCCGCGCTGGTTTGGCTGCCGAGCTCGGGCATATTCCGATCATCGTGGAGCATGACCGCGTCTCTTCCATCGAACTGGAAGCCGCCGGACCCGCCATCGCGCGCCGCGCCCGCGCCGCCCTGGCGTCTGGCGCCGTGTCGCTCGCGCTGAAGATGGTTGACGGCGATCTGGAACGCATTGACGCCAAGGCAGTCGGCAGAGCGGCGGCGGCGGGTGATGGCCTGGCCATCAGCATTCTGGCTTATGCCGGGCGTATGATCGGGATGGCGATCGTCACGGCTGTGCTCCTGTTCAATCCAGAGGTAGTCGTAGTCGGCGGCGGTGTGACCAAGACCGGCGAGCTGCTTTTCGCCCCCATGCGCCAAGCCGTCGCCGACCACATCCTTGATGGCGCATTTGTCAAGGACTTGCGCATCGAAAAATCGGCGCTGGGCGACGATGTCGCCCTGGTAGGCGCGGCCGCGCTGGCCGCGACCGCAGGCGGAAACATCGACATCAGCGAACTGGACCGGCGCTTCTGATCCGCGCCGGCTCGCCGATGGCTTATCCCACGCGCGGCCATGCAGGAGCGTGATACAATTCAGCTATGTTGATGCGCCCCGACTTACGTACGCAGCAGCGCGATTTTCTGCTGGAAATCACGCGCGCGATCACGGCCCAGCTGGACTTGAGCGAAGTGTTACGGCGCGTGCTGCACGCTTCGCTGGTAATGTTGGCCGGGCGCGTCGGCATCGTCGCCCTCAGCAACAAGAGCGATGGCAAATTCTACGTTCGCGCCTTCAGTGGAATCGCCGCGGATACGGTGCCTGAACTCAACATCAAGCTGCAAGAGTTGATGGACCCGGGCGACGCTGAAGGCTTCAGTCGCGAATTTCTCAATACCAAATTGCGAGAAATGGCCGATGCCATTGACACGCGCCTTGCGCAATCCATCGCCATGCCGCTGGTATTTGCGCGGAATCCGTTGGGGCTGCTGATCGTCTTCCGTTCTTACCAGACCACCATCACTCCGGAAGACCTGACAACCCTGCAGAGCTTCGCCGACCAAGCCGCAATCGCGGTGAACAACGCCCAGCTTTACGGCGACATAAAGCACGAACATCAGCGCCTGGAAGCCATCATCAACAGCAGCGGCGACGGGGTCTTGATTCTCGACCCGGATCTCACGATCCAGCAAGCCAACGATTCATTTGCGCGCATCTCCGGCTGGCGCAAAGCAGACTTGATCCACTTGCCCAAGCGCGAAGTTATCGTCTGGGACAGGCGCGAGGGCCCGGACTTGGAAGAAGCCATGGCGACCGGTTGGCCTGGAGCGGCTGTGGCAAATCCGGCCAACGATACTATTTATGTCGAAGGCGACTTGATCCGCCAGGACGGCATGCCGCTTGGAATCGGCATAACCTATGCTCCGCTGCTGAATGGCGATTTCAAACTAGAGAGCATTATCGCCAATGTGCGCGACATTACTAACATGCGAAAGGCGCAGGAAATGCAGTCCGTCTTTATTTCCACTGTGCATCACGAACTGCGAACGCCGATAGCCATCATCAAGGGCTATGCCAGCACGCTGGGCCGCGACGATGTCGAGTGGGAGCGCGATGTTATCCGCGAGAAAATGGCGATCATCGAGGACGAGTCCGACCGCCTGACGGACCTCGTCGAAGACCTGCTCACCGCCAGCAAGATTCAGTCCGCAAGGGAGTTGCAGCTCAACAAAGCCGATGTCGATCTAAGCGTCGTGGCGGCGAGGTCCGCCGCCCGGCTCGAGAGCCAGTCGGCACAAGACATTGTGCTGAGTTTTCCGGACAACTTTCCCACGATCCTGGGTGACGAAACGCGCTTGCGCCAGGTGATAGACAATTTGCTGACCAACGCCATCAAGTATTCGCCGCGCGACAAAACGATCACAGTTGGCGGGCGCTTTAGCCGGCGTAGCGTCACCGTTTTTGTACGGGACGAGGGCGACGGCATCCCGACAGACGAACTCGAGCGAGTCTTTGACCGCTTCTATCGAATAGACAATACAATCGCGCGGCGAACGCCGGGCACCGGCCTCGGGCTCTATCTGGTCAAGGCCATTGTTGAGGCGCATGGCGGCGGAATTTCGGTGAAGAGCCAGGTCGGCAACGGCTCGACATTCTATTTCACGATTCCGCGCGACTGAGGCCCGGTCCTCTACGCTGGCCCGCAGTGAAAGTCAACGTCACGCACGGAGTAGGCATACTCGCCGAAACCCGCGCTACGCCTAAGAATAACCGAGGAGCGAAAAGATACTATGGCAATCTCAATCAATTTCGCTATGCTTTTGGTCGATATAAACTTGGAGTCGGACGAAAAACGCTATGCGATCCAAAACCTGTAAACCGGCAGTGGTCATGCAAATGGGCGTCATTCTATTGATTCTGCTAATGCTAGGCGCGGCCGCGCCAGCAATGGCGCAAGACGACAGCCAAGCTGAGCAGCCAACTGTCAGCCCGGTTCGGCGCGCGATGGAGCTCGCGCGAGAACTTATCGAGGAGGATATTGGCGAGACCATGCGTCTACGGCGCTGGCGATTCTACGAAGATGACTGGAGCAGCCGGGCAAGCCTCAACTTGTACCAGACGTTTGGCATTGACAATTGTACAGACAGTGTGCCGATTGGCCAGAAACGCGATCACATACTCTTTGGCTGGACCTTTACGTTTGATACAACCGCCGGGCAAGCTCACCAGGCGCGCGTCAGCTACGACCTGCAAGACACGGTCATTTGTGACGAGGCGCTCATCCCACCGCGTTACGCGCCCGCCCCGGCGCCGGCCGCGGAAGCGAGCGAGGGAGAAGGTGAAGCGGCGCAGGCTGTCGCCGCCAGCACAGCAAACGTTGGCGGCTTCGCCTTGGGCGGCCACATCGTCGGCCTGGATGGGGCGGCCACAAACGCGATGCGTAGTGCCGGGATGACCTGGGTCAAAAAGCAAGTAAGGCACGGCGTATCCGATGGCAGGGATATTATCGCTCAAGCGCATGGCCAGGGCTTCAAGGTGCTGCTGGGCGCTTTGGGCAACAAGAACAATCTGGCGTCCGACTTTGATGGTTATGTCAAGGTATTCGCCGAATATGTGGCGCATTTGGCCAGTCTGGGCGCCGACGCTATTGAGGTGTGGAACGAGCCGAATATTCAGCACGAGTGGCCCGCGGGACAGATCAACGGAACCTCGTATACACGTCTCTTACAGGCAGCCTACCAAGCCATCAAAGCCGCCAATCCAGCCACAATCGTAATCAGCGGCGCGCCGGCGCCAACGGGCTTTTCGGCAACTGGCTGCGAAGACGGAGGCTGCAACGACAACACATTTGTGGCGCAAATGGCCCAAGCAGGCGCAGCCAACTACCTGGACTGCGTGGGCGTTCACTACAACGCCGGCGCTGTACCGCCGACCGCCACCAGCGGGGCGCCGGTCGGCAGTGCCGGGCATTACTCTTGGTATTTGCCCAGCATGATGAGCGTCTACCGCGGCGCGTTTCCGTCGAAGCCGCTCTGCTTTACCGAACTCGGCTATCTCACCGGCGAGGGTTTGGGAGCCCTACCTCAGAGGTTTGCCTGGGCCAACGGCAATTCGTTGGCCGAGCAAGCGTCCTGGCTCGCGGGCGCGGTCAACGTTGCTCGTGGCTCGGGCTACGTTAGCATAATGATCGTATGGAATGTGAACTTCACCGCCTTTGGAGCCGATCCGCAGGCCGGCTACGCGATGATACGACCCGATGGCGGCTGCCCGGCATGCGGCGCCCTTGGCAGCGCCATGGGGATATAGATCTAGCCATGCGGATTCCATGATCAGAAGTAGGGCCCTGCGACAGATGCAGGGCCTTTTTTGCTGTAAAGATGGTATTTGGCAAATGGCAGGCTTTTGGTACGCGCAGCGAGCTGTGGCGAGAGCCCGCAGGCGTATCCCTTTTGAATACAGCACTGCTTTGACATGTCCAGCGCAATTCGTTATAGTGAGTCGGTTGAAAAATTGAGCGTGCCAGAGAATCCCGGTAACCGAGTCGGCAAACCTAAATTGGCGCCGCGAAGGAGGTGAATCAGGACATACTGTTGGCAAGTTTCGTCATTGATTTTGGTATTCACGATCAACAAGGAGAAATCGAATGAGCAGGCTGCGTATTGTTTCATTGTTGTTAGTTCTAATATTGCTATTGCCAGCGGCAATGGCCCAGGACGAACCGGTCATCTACATCTTTAACAATTCCGGTACGCTCCAGTTTGATGCGGGCGGCAGCGACCCCGATGTATTGCAGCGCGTGCAAGATCATATCGCCGAGCAGTCGGGCGTCCGTCCGGTCACAATCGTACCCGGTGGCGCCGCCAGCGCTACGGAGCAGTTGAATCTCCTGCTCGGTTCCAGCGACCCGGTCGACCTCTTCCAAGCCGGCGGCAATGGCTGGCATGACTACGCCATGGCGATCATCCCCATCACTGATCTGCTCGTGGAACATGGCCAGAACATCTTGCAAGTTATTCCCGAGCAACAGTTTGATATCATGCGCAATTCCGATGGCGAAATCATGGGCATTCCGCGCTCGACGCCAACCAGCCCTTACATCACCTGGGTGCGCCAGGATTGGCTTGACGAGCTGGGCCTGGAAGTGCCGACGACCTGGGATGAGTTGGAAGCTACCATTGAAGCGTTCCTGGCGCATAATCCCGAAGCCATGGTCGCGACACGCCCCGGGGACATCCGTTGGACGACCCTCGGTGGCTTCACCCCCAACGGTCACTCCAACTGGCTTGACCCCGACGACGGCATGGTAAAACCCTGGGTGTTGCAGCCCGGCGTCCGCGATTGGGTGACCGAGCTGAATTCCTGGTGGGAAGCCGGTTACTTCTTCCCCGATACCTTCACGCGCTTCGACGCGCCGGAGTTGTTCCGCACTTGCAACCTGGGCGTATGGATGGGCTGGTATTCGCGCATCACGCTGATCACGCCGCAAATTGAAAGCGGCTGCGAAGGCATCGCCTGGGCGCGCACCAGCATCACCACCGACATGGGATACATAGCCACGTCCCGTCCGCAAAACGCCAGCGCCTACGTTGTCACGCGCAAAGCGGAGCACCCGGCCGCTGTCATCCAGTTCATGGATTGGGTCTATAGCGCCGATACCACCGACAATCAACTGACCGCGCGCTACGGCATCAAGGGCGAAATGTGGGATTACCTGGATGAAGCAACTAACCTGGTCAATCCTGACTTGAGCTTCGGCTATGTCAGCGAATACATGCTGCCCAACCTCAATATCGAGATCCGCTACAGCCTGGACGACCCGTCCCGCGCCTGGCATGTCGAGTATCTGGGTGGGCAATTGATCGATTTGGGCGATGCCAAATGGCCCTTTGATGGCGGGCTGGCTTACAATCTGAGCCGTATCGCCGATGAAGTGCCCACACTGGGCGATATCACGCGCCTTCTGGACGAGCAGACCATTCTGTTCATCACCGGTCAGCGCCCGCTCGATCAATGGGACGACTTCATGAACGACCTCGAGCGCGCCGGCATCAACGACTGGGTCAACGCGATATCCGCTCAATACAACGAACTGGGCGGCGTATAGTCCATAATCTACAAATGGCGGGGGATGATGATTCGTCTCCCGCCATCACACTGTGAGCGAGTTTCCAAGTTCTGTGGATCCTTCCCGACGAGACGCGCCATTGCCAAAGCGGACCGCTTTGAACTCCACGGACAAGCCAAATGTACTCTTCATCGCTGTCGATGACTTGAGGACCGCGCTCGGCTGCTACGGCGACAGCAACGCGAAAACCCCGAACATTGATCGCCTCGCCGCCCGCGGCACAGTGTTTCAGCGTGCCTACTGCCAGCAAGCCGTTTGCAACCCTTCGCGCGCTTCGCTGATGACCGGCCTGCGTCCGGATACGATTAGGGTTTGGGATTTGAAATCCCATTTCCGCCACGAGCTTCCTGACCAGTTGGCGGAGTTGCCGCAGTACTGCGGCGGCACGCATTTCCGCGGGGCAAGACCCGATGTCGTCACACTGCCTGAATGCTTCAAGCAGCAGGGCTATATCTCTCGTTCGGTCGGCAAGATTTATCACGGCTCGCCGCAAGCGCAGGATCCGCGATCCTGGTCGGACGACGCCCTTCTGAATGTCGTCTGGAAGAGCGCCGACTACTTGCTGACGGAGAACCAAACGCCAGCAGCCGAGCGCTGGCCCGGCTACAAGATGGCCGCCACAGAAGCCGCTGATGCGCCCGATAATGCTTACGGCGATGGCAGAGTCGCCGCAGCCGCCTGCAAGCTTCTGGCTGAATTCGGCGACTATCCTTTCTTTCTGGCCGTCGGTTTCCGCAAGCCGCACCTGCCATTCAGCGCGCCAAAGCGCTATTGGGATCTATATGAGCGCGATGCTATATCGGCGCCGGAACACGCGCAGAAGCCCGTCGGCATTCCCGACTTCGCCTGGCACAGCAGCAAGGAACTGCGGGGCTACAGCGACATTCCAGACAAGGGACCCATTCCCGACGACTTGGTTCGCAGACTCAGGCACGGATATTACGCCTGCGTCAGCTACATGGACGCCCAGGTTGGCAAGCTCATTGCCGCGCTGGATGAGCAGGGACTGCGTCAAAATACCGTCATCGTGCTCTGGGGCGACCACGGCTATCACCTCGGCGAGAAGGCGCTGTGGTGCAAGACCACCAACTATGAGCTGGATACGCGCGCGCCACTGATAGTTTCCGTTCCCGGCGCTCCCGCCGGTGATTGCGACGCACTGGTCGAATTCGTCGATATCTATCCGACCTTGCTCGATTGCTGCGGCTTGCCGCCGCGCGAAGATCTTGAAGGACTCAGCCTGGCGCCGCTGCTGGAGGAGCCGGAGTTGCCCTGGAAAACGGCCGCCTTCAGCCAGTTTCCCCGCCCCTGGACGTATCGCGGCGAGCCGGAAGTGATGGGCTACAGCATACGCGCCGTCCGCTATCGTTATACCGAGTGGCAAGACTTTGGCTCGGGCGAGATACTTGAGCGCGAGCTGTACGATCACAGTGAAAGTGGCGCTGAAATCCACAATGTCGCTGGAGACGCGAGCTACGCGCGGACAATCAGCGACTTGTCCGCGCGCCTTCGCGGCGGCTGGCGAGCTGCGCTTCCTGTGCCGCGCCTCAAATCAGCCGCACAGACAGCAGGCGCAGGTTAATGACCGCCCATAGCAGCATGATGCCGCATAGCCGCTATTCGCCCTCCGTGTCAAACGACGGCAAATGGCGCAGGCTTCTGAAGCGCATCTGGTTCTTCCGCTTCTACTACCTGCTCGCCTTGCCGGGCATCTTGTATTTCATCATTTTTCACTATCTGCCGATGATCGGCATTGTCATCGCCTTCAAAGACATCTCGCCCTTCGGCGGCGTCGCCGGGATTATCGAAGCGCCCTGGGTGGGCTTCAAGCACTTCAATCGCTTCTTCAACTCCATATTCTTCTGGAATGTCATCGAAAATACCGTGGTCATTAGCGGTTTGAAGATCATCTTTGGCTTTCCGGCTCCAATCATCTTCGCCCTCATGCTCAATGAAGTTTTTCGCGTCAAATTCAAGCGCTTCGTGCAGACCGTGTCCTATCTGCCCCACTTCATCTCCTGGGTGGTGACTACGGGTCTGGTGACGGCGCTGGTGGCGACCAGCGGTGGTCTGATTACGGAATGGCTGAATGAGCTGACCGGGGAGCGCTGGACGTTCCTGACCAATCCCGACCAGTTTCGCGGCATCTTGACGCTCACGCACGTCTGGAAGACGATCGGCTGGAGCAGCATCCTCTACCTGGCCGCCATGTCCGCGATTGATCCGGCTCTCTATGAAGCGGCAGCTATCGACGGCGCCAACCGCTTCCAAATGGCGCGCCATATCACGCTTCCCAGCATCGCCTTTGTCATCACCATTCTCTTCATATTTGAAATCGGGAATCTGTTGGACGCCGGCTTTGAACAGATTCTGCTACTCTACTCGCCGGCAGTCTACAGCGTCTCGGATATCATCGATACCTACGTCTATCGCGAGGGTCTGCTGGGGCTCAAGTACTCGTTCGCAGCGGCGGTAGGTTTGTTCAAAGGCGTCATGGCTTTCCTGTTTCTAATCGTAGCGAATACCCTGGCCAACCGATTGGGCCAGCCGGGCTTGTGGTAGGAGAAGGCGCATGCTCAAGCTATCGCGCAACGAAAAGCTCGCTCACGCTACCATATACCTGCTGCTCATACTGTTGACCTTGGCATTCCTTATTCCTTTCATCATCGTTTTTTCCACTTCATTCATCAGCGATGCCGAATTCGCTCGCCGCGGCGGATACGTACTCTACCCCGAAGCCTTCTCTTCCGGCGCCTACGATATCCTCTTTGGACGCAGCAAGGTCATTCTCAACGCTTACGGTGTCACGCTTTTCCGCGTGGTTGTGGGAACCGGCTTCAACCTCGCCTTTACAATCACAATGGCCTACGCGCTGGCGAAGCGGGACTTGCCCGGCCGCGTGCCACTGACGATATTCGTCTTCATCACCATGGTTTTCAGCGGCGGACTGATACCGCGCTTTCTGCTGGTCGATGCGCTGGGCCTGCGCAACACGCTCTGGTCGATGGTCTTCCCCGGCTTGATCAACGCCTGGAATATGCTCATTATGCGCAACTTCTTTATGAGCCTGCCGGAAGAGTTATTCGACGCCGCCATTGTCGATGGCGCGTCGCCACCGACCGTCCTGCTGCGCATCGTGCTGCCGCTGTCCATGCCCGTCATCGCCACCATCGGGCTCTTCTACGCCGTCTGGCACTGGAATTCCTGGTTCGACGCCGCGATTTACATCGACAAATCTCACCTGAAGCCGATGCAGATTATCCTGCGCAGCCTGCTGGAAACCACCAATATGCAAGGCCTTGAGGAACTTGCATTCATTGAAGACCCGCCCCCGGCTGCCTCCCTGCGTTCGGCGCTGATAATCGTCAGCACGGTGCCTGTCCTCTTCATCTACCCCTTCGTGCAGCGCTATTTTGTCAAAGGCATCATGATCGGCGGAATCAAAGGCTAAGACGAATGTTTAAACAGAATGTCGAGCAGTTCGACCTCTGGCGCAGCGGCAGCGATGGCTACCACACCTATCGTATCCCCGCCCTGGCTGTCACCAGAGACGGTACGATTCTTGCTTTCTGCGAAGGGCGCAAACATCACCGCCGCGATTTCGGCGACATCGCGCTGCTTGTCAAGCGCTCGACCGACGGCGGCGCAACCTGGTCCCGCCAGTCAATCGTGTGGGATGACGCTGGCAATACTTGTGGCAATCCGGCGCCGGTAGTCGACCGCGACAGCGGCGCAATCCACTTGCTGATGACCTGGAACCGCGGCGATGACCATGAACGTGACATCATCGCCGGCAGCAGCCACGACACGCGTCGCGTCTACGTTACATCTTCTATTGACGACGGCTTGACTTGGTCGTTGCCGAATGAAATAACAGGCGATGTCAAGCGGGCTGACTGGACCTGGTACGCGACCGGGCCGGGACACGGCATTCAGATTCGAAACGGGAAATATAGCGGACGCCTCGTTATTCCTTGCGACCATATCGAATCGGAGACCAAGGACTATTACTCGCATATCATCTATAGCGACGACAATGGCGCGAGCTGGAATCTGGGCGGGCGCACGCCTCGGCCCCAAGTGAATGAGTGCGAAGTCGTCGAACTCGGTGGCGGTCGTCTGCTGCTGAATATGCGCAGTTATGCGCCCGGCGCGCGGGCGCGGCAAGTGGCGCGCAGCGCGGACGGCGGCCTGACCTGGGGCGACCAGCGAACTGATCCGGCGCTGATTGAACCCATTTGTCAGGCGAGCATTATCAACTGTCCGAAATCAAACGGAATCATTCTCTTTGCCAACCCGGCCAGCGCCAGCGAGCGCGTCAATATGACCCTGCGTGGCAGCAGCGATGAAGGCGCGACCTGGCCCGGCCATGTCACGCTTTTCGGCGGCCCCAGCGCTTATTCAGATCTGGCGGCCGCGCCCGACGGTCGTGTCCTGTGCCTCTACGAAGGCGGAGAGAGCCACCCTTACGAATTCTTGCGCCTGGCTTTTATTGAGCTGGATTCTAGTCGCTGAGGGGCGCGACAAGGGCGATGCCTTAGGTGCATTCGCGAGCCACGTCATTAATATTGGTAAAAGCCTAAGGAGACTCGAGTGCTGATACATACGCGATCACTCGCCCACAAGGTAAATGACATCTGGCGCAGCCCCGGGCGCTTCACCAAGAATCCCGATATCATCGCTCTGCCATCCGCGCGCTATATGCTCATCTATAGCGATGTAGACGCGCATTGGTCGCTGCAAGACCAGGTCTTGACTTTGCTGGCCAGTGACGATCAAGGCGAGTCCTGGTTCAAACACCGAGAGATTGATCGCGCCGACCTGACGCAGGGCGACGAGCGCCTGGTCACACCGCGATTGAGCCGGCTCAGTGACGGACGCCTGGTGGCCATCATCGACCATGACGATGACGGCCATTTTCACGAAAACCAGCCAGCCGGCAATTGGCTGTACTGGAGCCATGACGACGGCGATTCGTGGACGCCGGCGCAGACTGAAAGTGGCATCGGCGGCTTTGAACCCGATCGCGTCATTGACCTCCCCGACGGCGCGCTGGGTGTGACCTCGCATCTTATGCGCGGCGCCACGCAAGAATTCGCCCAGGTGCTGTGGACATCCGACGACGGCGGGCGCAGCTGGAGCGAACGCAGCACGATCGCTCATGACGGTTATCACCGCTTCTGCGAAGGCGCCATTGTCGTTTTGGACGGAGGCACGCGACTGGCCTGCGTCATGCGCGAGAATCATTCGGGCGGCATCCCGTCTTTCGTCGCCTTCTCAGATGACAATGGGCATACCTGGTCGGATCCGCAAATGCTGCCCTTTGCGCTTCATCGACCCTACGCCAAGCAATTAAAAGACGGCCGGGTCATGGTGACCGGGCGCCACGTCAACGGCGGTCTGGGTACCTACGCCTGGGTGGGCAACCTGGCGGAAGAAGCCGGTGAATACGCAATCGGTGGACCCCGGCGCAAGTACCGCGCCCAACTACACAATGGGGCGCTGCTCATCGAGAATCTGCCCGAGCACGAGTGCCGCTACACCTTGCTGCCGCCGGAATCGGCCTTTAGCACGGTCGACTTTGAGGCGGATGTCCGCGTGGAAGCCTCAGCTGGGCATAGCGGGGTCGCCTTCATGTCCATCTCGCGTTTGGGCCAACTGCTGACAATCGCGCCCGACTACATCGCGATCAGCCGCGGCCGGCATGATATGCGCCACCCCGCTGATATGACTCGCTTCCACCGCGTCGGCTTACACCATCACCGTGGCTGGCTGCAAGTCAAGCTAGATGGCGAAACGGTGATGCACAGATGCGTATTTCGCGAAGCTTGGCCCGCCAGTGATTTTCATGGCGGCAACCCATTGCGGCGTACACAATTTGGCCAGTTCGGCGACAGCGGCCGCAGCTACTGGCGCCGAGTCAGATACGCGCTGGGAAACCCGAATCTGCCCGGTTTCGAATGGTCGTGGGACGCCGCATCCGGCGCTTACCCCGATCAGTATCAGCGTGAGCGCATGATTCAGCTGCACGGCAATCATCCCGCCCAAGCGCCTTGGCCCGACCACGGTTACTCGTCCTGGCTGCAACGCGAGGACGGCAGCATCTATCTGGTCGACTACACCAACGCCGGCGATATCGCCGATACTGCTCACCTGGTCGGCCTAACGATAGACTCGGAGGATATTGGCTAATGCGGCCCAACATCTTGTGGATTTGCACTGATCAGCAGCGCTACGACACCATTGGCGCCTTGAATAATCCGCATTTGCGCACGCCCAACATTGATCGACTCGTCGCCACTGGTGTCAGCTTTGAGCGCGCCTATTGCCAAAGCCCGATCTGCACACCCAGCCGCGCCAGCTTCCTGACCGGCATGTACCCAAGCAGCGTGCATGGCTGTGGCAACGGCAACGCCTACTGGGCGGAGGCTGCTCCGCTGGTCACTGCGCTTTTGGCCGATGGCGGCTACGATTGCGCGCTGGCGGGCAAGCTGCACCTGGCCGGCGCTGAAGGGCGCATTGAGCCGCGGCCGCAGCACGACGGTTATCGCGTCTTTCACTGGAGCCACGGCCCGCACGCCCGCTGGGAGTCGGGCCACGACTATGCTGATTGGCTGCAGCAGCAAGGGCGCGAACTGGCGGAAATGCTTGAGCATCCCCAAGATACGCCGCCGGAGCTGCATCAGACCGCCTGGTGTACCGACCGCGCCATTGATTTCATCGAGGCTGATCACGCCGGCAAGCCCTGGCTGATGAGCGTCAACATCTTTGATCCGCATTCGCCCTTTGATCCGCCGCAGCCCTATATGGATCGTTTTGACCCCGAAGCGATGCCCGGCCCCAAATTCCGCGAGAGCGATCTGGCGGCGCAAGCCAAACTCAGCCAGATTGACTTTCAGACAAAAGCGCGCCGGCCGGAAGCCTTTGACGCCAAACGCATCCAGGCGGCCTATTACGCCATGATTGAGCAGATCGACGACAATGTCGGCCGGATGATGAAAGCGTTGGAAGGGAGCGGACAGCTCGAAAACACAGTGGTCATTTTCACCAGCGATCACGGCGAAACGCTGGGCGATCACGGTCTGCTGCTTAAAGGCTGCCGCTTTTACGAGGGGCTGGTGCGCGTTCCGCTAATCATATCTTGGCCAGGTCAGTTCCTCCAGAACGTGCGGCGGAAAGGGCTGGTGGAGTTAATCGATATCGCGCCTACCTTGCTTGAGCTGGCCGGCGTCCCAGTTCCGAAGCGCATGCAAGGCATGTCCCTACGCAACTTGCTCATGGACACGGAAGCCGCAGACCACCATCGTGACTTCGCGCGCTGCGAGTACTACCACGCGCTCAACCCGGCGGTTCGCGAAGGCATCAACGGCGCCTACGCGACCATGCTCCGCGATGATCGCTACAAGCTGGTGGTTTATCATGGGCACGGCATTGGCGAGCTGTTCGACCTGGAAAGGGATCCGGATGAATTCGACAATCTCTGGGATGACGCCGCAAAGACCGAGACCAAGCTCAGTCTAATGCAGCTTAGCTTTGACGCGCTGGCGCTGGCGACCGATACCGGCCCCGAGCAAGTCACCGGGCATTAATTGCTATGCTCTTTCAACGGCAAGATCTCTTCTCGCGCGATACCGGCGGCTACACCATGTATCGCATCCCGGGCATCTTCGTGTCGCCCGGGGGAGTCGTCCAGGCGCATGCCGAAGCGCGCTTCGGTCGCGGCGGAGACTGGGACAAGATTGACATCGTCATGCGTCGCAGTTTTGACGGAGGCTTGACTTGGGACCAGCCGCGCCGAATCCTCGACCACCGCGACTTTGGCGAGGGTCCGCTGCATAATGTAAATTCCATTGTCGATCGCGAAAACGGCATCGTGCACGTTCTGTTCTGCTACGGCTACGTTCGCGCCTATACCATGCGATCGCGCGACGATGGCGCAAGTTTCAGCCCGCCGCGCGAAATCACCGCAACCTTTGAAGACTTTCGCCACGAATACGACTGGGGCGTGCTCGCAATCGGTTTGCCCAATGGCATCCGCATGCGGGGTTCGGGCCGGCTGATTATCCCGGTCTGGCTCTCAACATCCAGAACAACCGCGCATCGCCCCAACCGCTGCGCCACGATCTACAGCGACGATAACGGCGCCACCTGGCAGCGCGGCGAGATGGTTCCCGATGTCGTGCCCAATCTCAACGAAACCGGCATCGTCGAGCTGGAGGACGGGTCGGTCGCGCTTAACATGCGCAACGGTATCGGCGTGCAGCGCCGCGTGATCAGCCGCAGCCCGAATGGCATCAGCGGCTGGTCCATCCCGCAACTCGACCCGCAATTGCACGAGCCAACTTGCCAAGGCACGCTCTTTCGGCACAGTTGGGCGAACGAAGGCGCGAGCCGCATCCTTTTCTGCAACCCGGACAACATTGATGGCGAAGATGCCAAAGGCTCCTCGATTTTCCGCACGCGCCGAAACCTGACCGTGAAGCTCTCGCTTGACGAATGCCGGAGCTGGGCATTTTCGAGAGTCATAGAAAAGGGGCTCGCCGGCTATAGCGCCCTGACCGTCTGCGCAGACGGGTCCGTACTCTGCCTGTTTGAACGGGGCGAGGGGTCCAGCGGAGATACTGACGACCATTTGACGTTGGCGCTCTTTGATCTGGAGTGGCTGATGGAGAGCGCCGCCGATAATGCCTGAGCAGCCGAACATTATCATGATCCTGTGCGACGAGTTGCGTGCCGACGCGCTCGGCTGTTACGTCAATCCAATCGTAGAAACACCAAACATCGACCGGCTGGCACGGGAAGGAACGCGCTTCTCGCAGTGTTTCGTGACGCAACCCACCTGCACGCCCAGCCGAGCCTCGATCTTGACCGGCTGCTATCCCTCCGCGTTGCGGACGCGCATGGTCGGCTGCTATACGCCGGACGATCCGCGATTTATGCCGCGCGCACTGTCAGATCATGGTTATCGCACTGCGTCGATCGGCAAGCTGCACTTGGTCCCGCAAGCTGCCGAGCCGGCAGCCCTCGCCAAAGCGCTCGCCAGCGCAGACGGGACTTATTACGGCTTTCAAGAGGTCGATCTTGTTAACGGGCATGGCAGCCGCTGCTTCGGCAATCGTTACACGGACTGGCTGCGCGCACGCGTAAGGGACTCAGACGACCTGCAAGCGAATGCAGTGCCCTACGAAACCGGCGTGAATTGCTGGCGCTGGACTCTGCCGGCGGATGTCCATTCCAGCCACTATATTGCCGACCGCGCCATAGATTTCCTGGAATCCGCTACTGAACAGCCCTATTTTCTGCATCTCGCCTTTCCCGATCCCCACTATCCTTTCACCGTGCCAGAGCCCTGGGCCAGCCTCTACGATCCAGCCGACATGCCGCCGCCGATTCCGCCGGTGACGAAATCAGACGACATGCCGGAACTGCACGAGCGCGTCTATCGTGGACCGCGATCGCCAGCGGCAGACGGTGGGCGCCCCAGAGATCGTGTCATCGGAACGCCACCACACAACTACGCACAATACGATGAAGACGACTGGCGGCAGGTCAAAGCCATCTACTATGGCATGGTTGCCCTGGTTGACCACAGCGTCGGCCGCATACTTGACACGGTCGACCGGCTCGGCATGACAAACAATACACTCGTCGTCTTTGTATCAGATCACGGCGATTATCTGGGCGATCACGGCATGTACGGCAAGGGCCTGCCTTACGAAAGCGCCCTGAGAACGCCTCTCGTTTACCGCGGTCCGGGCGTCGCCGCCGGTCGAACGATTAGCAGCGTGGAATCCACGCTCGATATCGCGCCGACCCTCATGGATTTCGCAGGCATAGCCGAACCGGAGGGCACTCAGGGATGTTCGCTGTCGCAGCTGCTCAGCGGCGCAGACCAGCCCCGTCCCGGCGTCGCCTTGGTGGAAAACGACGATGATTTCGCCGCGCTGCGGATGCGCACCCTGATTACGCCTCGCTTGCGACTCACATATTACTTTGGACAAGACTGGGGCGAGCTCATAGACCGAGAGCGCGACCCATTGGAGATGCGGAATCACTGGCATGACTCGGCGTACTCCGAAGTCAAACAACAGCTGCTGATCCAATTGCTAGACGAGATTGCTGCCGGCATTGATATGCACAACGGGAGAAGGCAGCGGCCTAGCGCGCCGGTTCCCAAATGGCGCAGCTTGCTGGCTCGACCATAGCACTCCGGCAATCCGCGACCCAATGCCCGGCAAATAATCAATTTAATCATGGTACGAGCCTTTTGGGTTGCTTTCTGGGAAACCGCGCTTTTTTGACAAGGCTTCGCTAGCAGGATTACAATTGCCAAAACAATTTCGAATCGATTAGCTATTTTTGGAGGAATACCATGAAGAAGCTAACAGCATTTATGTCCCTGATCCTGTTTTTGCTTTTGTTGTTTTCACCCACCCTCGCTCAAGACATATGTACGGTGAGGCGCCGATGTTGGCGGAGCTAGTCGAGTCGGGTGATTTGCCGCCCGTTGAAGAGAGGCTGCCAACCGAACCCTTGGTGATTACACCATATGACCGCACCGGTGATTACGGCGGCGAATGGCGATCGGCCATGGTTGGCGGACTGGATCACATCTGGATGATCCGCCTGATGGCGTACGAAAATCTGATTCGTTTCACGCCGGACTGGTCGGGCCTGATGCCGGGCGTCGCCAAAGCCTTCGCGGGAAACGACGCAGCCACCGAATTCACCTTTGAACTGCGCGAGGGCTTGCGCTGGTCGGATGGCGCGCCCTTCACAGCGGACAATATCATCTTCTGGTATGACGATGTCCTGACGAATGAAGACCTGACGCCCACTATAGCGACCTGGTTGGTTTCGGGCGGCGAACCGCTGCATGTCGAGAAGGTCGACGATTATACCGTGAAATTCACCTTCAGTACGCCCAATGGCTTGTTCCTTCAAAACCTGGCATCCATCCTCGGTTGTGGACCGGCCAGTTATCCGCGTCACTACCTAGAGCCCTACCACGTTAATTACGCCGCGGACATTGACGCGAAAATCGCGGAGGCCGGCGCCAGCGACTGGGTCGAGCTATTCCAATCCAAGGGCGGGGTTGAGCCCTGCTTCTGGACCAACACCAGCTTCTGGCAGACGACCGAAATCCCGACGATGCACGCCTGGCGACTGACATCCACCTATGGCGGCGGCAGCGGACGTGTCGTGGCGGAGCGCAATCCCTACTACTACAAAGTAGACCCGGAAGGCAATCAGCTGCCCTACATCGACACCATGATCTTCGACCAGCTCGAGGACAAGGAGACCCTGCTCTTGCAGGTCCTGAACGGTGATATCGACATGATGGCGCGTCACTTCAACTCGGCGGCCAACCGGCCGATTGTGTACGACAATCGCGAGGCGGGCGACTATTACGCGTATGGCGTGGTCGGTGAGGACGCCAACATGACAGCGCTGGCGATCAACCTCACGCATTTGGATCCGGTCAAGCGCGAAATCTTCCAGAACAAAGACTTCCGCATCGGGCTATCCCACGCTATCAACCGCCAGGAGATCGTCGACATCGTCTACCTCGGTCGCGGCGAACCGCGGCAGATCGCGCCACAGGCGGATTCGCCCTTCTACGATGAAGAATTCGCCCATCAGTACACTGAATACAGCGTCGAGCTTGCCAACGAGCATCTGGACAAGGCCGGCTACACCGACCGTGACGGCGAGGGTTTCCGTTTAGGTCCGAATGGCGAACGAATTAGCATCATCGTCGAAGCCGGTGACTTGTTCGGCCGCGGCTGGCCCGATGTTTTGGAGCTGATGCAAGGCTATTGGGCAGCGGTAGGCATCCACATGGAACCCCGCATCATCGACCGCTCGCTCCTGGTGTCGCGCAAAGTCAACAGCGAACATGACGCCACAATCTGGGGAGCGTCGGGCGGGCTGGATATATACCTCACGCCCATCTGGTATTTCCCCTCTGACCCGGTAGAGAGCGCCTATGCGCCGCTGTGGACGAAATGGTATTTCGACCCCGAGACCGGTGAGGAGCCGCCCGAAGCCGCCAAGAAGCAGATGGAGCTCTTCGACCAGATCAAGGCCACTGGCGACCTCAACCTGCAGGCCGAGCTAATGGCCGAACTGCTGGCGATCGCGAAAGAAGAATTCTATGTTATGGGAATCAACTCGAACCCTGGCGGCTATGGCATCGCCAGGAATTATTTCCGCAACGTGCCGGCGACATCGACTGGCTCGTGGAAATTCCCGTGGCCTGCGCCAATCAATACCACGCTGTTTTACATAGAAGCAGGCGCGCAGCAGTAAGTCGATCGCTTGAACTAGTGTCCGTCAGGCACAAGCCAGTGCCTGACGGATTATTGTCCAATTCAGCCGGAATTCGAGGATTTGCCGGATGGCGAAGGCGCGTCCGAATGTTTTGTTTCTGATGAGCGATCAGCATCGCGCAGATATCGCTGGCTATGCCGGCGATTCTGTCGTGAGAACCCCGGTCCTCGATGAATTGGCGCGCACCGGCGTCACCTTTCGCAACGCTTACACGCCCGCGCCGATATGCGTTCCCGCCCGGCAGAGTATGGCGTCGGGTCAATTGCCGCGCACCTGCGGCTGCGAGTTGTTTGGCGATGATCTTGCGCCCGGGCATATGACCTTCGCGCGCAGACTCTCGCAGTACGGATACGCCACAGTCGCTTGTGGCAAGCTGCACCACAATGGTCCCGACCAAATGGGCGGTTGGACGCGCCGCATCGGCGATGGCATGGCGGTTCGTCACGAATATATAGAAGGCCGCAATCTCGAAGCATTTCGCGACTTGCCCCTCGCCACCGAGCACAAGTGGTCGCAAGCCAAAGAAGTCAAACGCGCCGGTATCGGCGGCGGACCCATCAACGACGCGGACGACTATACGCTCAGCGGCGCCCTGCGATTTATAGACGGGTTTTTCGCCAATCCCTATTACGATCGCGCAACGCCGACGCGGCCGCTGATGCTGATGGTGAGCTTCGCGCGGCCCCACGTACCCTTCCTTACAACGCGCGATAAGTTCACGTACTACTTGAATCGCGTCACACCCTACATCGACCAAACGATCTCTGATCATCCCTTTCTCAGCAGCAGACATGTGAAACAGGGCGCGGATGTCAGCGAACGTGAAATTCGGCGGGCGACAGCAGCCCACTACGGTATGGTCGAGGGAATTGACGAGGACTGCGGGAGGGTGCTTACGGCGCTTGAGCATGTCGGCCAGGATCTGGACGACTGGATCATCATCTATACCAGCGATCATGGTGAGATGCTGGGTGAGCATACGCTTTGGGAAAAGAGCAAGTTTTATGAGGGCAGCGTCAAGGCGCCGCTGATTATCCGTCTGCCGGGCCGTGCGCAAGCCGGACGTATAGTGGAAAACAATGTCAATTTATGCGACCTGTTTGCGACGATATGCGAGTTGACCAATGTGCCCGCGACTGACGGGCTGGACAGCCGCAGCCTCGTACCTTTGCTCACCGGCAATTACGCCACCTGGAACAACGAAACTGTTTCTCACTACGGTGGCACGAATCTCGGCCATGAAGCGCACTTCGACCGCTACGAAAATCTGATGATCAAACGCGATCAACTCAAATATCAATACTATGGGCGGGACATGCCCGAAGTCCTCTTTGACCTGGCGCGGAATCCTAAAGAGACGCGCAACTTCATGGACGACCCCGGCTACGCCGACGCTGTCGCCGCCTTTCGCCGCCGTCGCGATGAGCTCGGCTATGGACCCAACGCCGACGCCGACTATCAGAATGCAGGCTACTGACATCGTATAAACGCAAGGAAAGCCCGACCGATGCTCTGGTACATAGCTCGTCGAATCTTGTATCTGATTCCGACGCCGCTCGTCGTCTCGATCATCGCATTTATCGTGATTCAGTTGCCGCCCGGCGACTTTCTCGCCTCGCTCATCAGCAAAGCGGAAGAGACGATCGACCAAGCCCAGGTTGATGCCTTGCGCGAACGGTACGGTCTTAATGATCCAATTTATGTGCAGTACTGGAAATGGATCAGCGGTATTGTTCTGCGGGGAGACTTCGGCGACTCCTTCGAGTGGAATCGGCCTGTCAGCGACTTGATCTGGGAGCGTCTGGCGCTGACGATGGTGATTTCACTCTTCACGCTGGCCTTTGTCTGGATTGTTTCCATTCCCATAGGCATATATTCGGCCGTCAAAAAATATACCATCGGCGATTACCTGGTGACTGTCATCGGCTTTATTGGCCTGGCGATTCCGAATTTTCTGCTCGCCCTGGTCTTGATGTATATTGCCTTCCGCTATTTCGGCCAAAGCGTCGGCGGCTTGTTCTCCCCCGACTACATCGAGGCGCCGTGGTCCTACCAACGTGTGCTGGACTTGCTCGCCCATCTGTGGCTGCCGGTTATCATTCTGGGGACCGCCGGTACGGCCGCGTTGATTCGGGTTATGCGCGCCAACTTGCTGGACGAACTGTCAAAGCTGTATGTGGACGCCGCCCGAGCGCGCGGGCTTTCAGAACTTAAGCTGCTCTTCAAGTATCCGGTTCGGGTCGCGTTGAATCCCCTGGTGAGCGCCATGGCCTGGGTCTTCCCGGCGCTGGTTTCCGGCTCCGCAATCACGTCTATTGTCTTGAATCTGCAGACCACAGGTCCCTTGCTCTATCGCTCCCTGCAGGCGCAAGACATGTATCTGGCCGGCAGTCTGATCTTGCTGGTCAGCGTACTCACCATCATCGGCACCCTAGTATCAGACATTCTGCTGGCCTGGATTGATCCCAGGATACAACTCCAATGACCGAGGAGCCGACTCGCGCGCTGAAGGACGCGTCTGCTGACCCAGCGGCTGAATCCACAGCCGAAACGCGGATTGTCGTCGCCAACCAATGGCAGTTGATCTGGTGGAAGTTTCGCAAACACCGACTGGCGATGGCCGCCGGCGTCGTCACCATCTTCCTGTATGTTGTCGCCGCCTTCGCAGAATTCTTCGCGCCCTATTCAGCCGGAACCTATAGCGCGCGGCATACATTTATCCCGCCACAGAGCATCAATCTCTTTCAACAGACCGATGCCGGCTGGCGTTTATATCCCCACGTCTACGGCTTTCAAGTGGAAGTGGATCCCGATTCTTTCAAGCGCACATACGTACTTGACGAGACCGTCACTTATCCGGTTGGCCTGTTCGTTCGCGGGGAGGAATACGAGCTCTGGGGGCTGTTTACGCTCGACCTGCATCTGATCGGCGCGGCGCAATATGGCGACCCTGTCTACCTGCTGGGCACCGATCGCCTGGGCCGCGATGTACTGAGCCGGACGATATACGGGACTAGAATTTCAATGTCCGTTGGTCTGGTTGGCGTGGGCTTAAGCTTGCTGCTCGGCGTGATACTGGGCGGCATCTCCGGCTATTACGGCGGCATTGTCGATAACTTGATCCAGCGCACGATCGAGATATTGCGCTCGCTGCCCACAATCCCGCTCTGGATGGGGCTTTCCGCCGCCATCCCGCTGACCTGGCCGCCGGTACGCGTCTATTTCGCCATCACCGTGCTGCTGTCGTTAATCGGCTGGACCGCCCTGGCGCGCGAGGTGCGCGGCCGCTTTCTCTCACTCAAAACCGAGGACTTCGTCATCGCCGCGCGCCTGGATGGCGTCCGCGAGCTGCAAATCATCCTGCGTCACATGGCGCCGTCGATGACCAGCCATATCATCGCTTCCGTGACGCTGGCGATTCCGGGCATGATTCTCGCCGAGACAGCCCTCAGCTTCCTGGGTATCGGGCTGCGGCCGCCAGTGGTTAGTTGGGGTGTGCTGCTGCAGGAAGCGCAGAATGTGCGTTCTATCGCGACGGCGCCCTGGCTGCTATTTCCGGGCTTGGCGGTTGTCGTCGCCGTATTGGCCATGAACTTTCTAGGAGACGGCCTGAGAGATGCAGCCGATCCATACCAGGCTTGATAACAGCGCGCCAGCCGCAGACGGCGTCCTGCTGGACGTGCGGAATCTGCAGACGCACTTCTTCACCGACGAAGGTGTTGTGAAGGCCGTTGATGGCGTTAATTTGACGCTGAAACGCGGCCAGACCCTATGTGTCGTCGGGGAATCCGGCTGCGGCAAATCGGTGACTGCGCGCTCGATTCTGCGCATTGTGCCGGCGCCGGGAGAGATTGTCTCCGGGCAGATCAACTTCAGGAAACGGCAGGGCGGATCAATCGACCTGGCCACAATGAACCCCAAAGGGCGTGAGATCCGGCGAATCCGCGGCGGTGAGATCAGCATGATCTTCCAGGAACCCATGTCCTCGCTGAGTCCAGTGCATACGATCGGCAGCCAGATCATGGAAGCGATTATGCTTCACTTGCCCGTGACGAAACGGGAAGCGCGCAAACGCGCCGCAGCCATGCTTGATCTTGTCGGCATTCCGCGCGCCAGCGAACGGCTTGACGCATACTCATTCGAGCTCTCAGGCGGCATGCGCCAGCGCGCCATGATTGCCATCGCGCTCGCCTGCGAGCCGCAGGTTCTCATAGCGGACGAGCCAACCACGGCCCTGGACGTCACCACACAAGCCAACATACTTGATCTCATTCGTGACTTGCAGCAGGTTACCGGCATGTCCGTGCTCTTTATCACGCACGACCTGGGCGTAGTCGCCGAGATTGCGGATGAAGTGGTTGTCATGTACCTCGGACGCGATGTGGAAAGCGGCGCCGTCGATGCCATTTTCCACGATCCCAAACATCCCTATACGCGCGCGCTCCTCCAATCGATTCCGCGCTATGGCAACCATGACCGCAGACGGCTGTATTCGATCAAAGGCATCGTCCCGCATCCATTTGATCGCCCGCGTGGCTGTCCCTTCCATCCGCGCTGCGACGACTTTATCGCCCATAAATGCGATCGCATTGACCCGCCCCGCCAATTCATCGGCCGCGAACATAGCGTACGCTGCCTGCTTTATGCGGGCGCGCCCGAGCTTAATTCGGACAAGGAGCTGCCAAGTTGAAGCCTGATTCAGCTGTCAATGCGCCGGTTGATAGCCGGGGTCCGTTGCTGGAGGTCCGCAATCTGCACATGCGCTTCCCCATCAGACGGGGCATGATGCGGCGGACCGTCGGCTATGTTCATGCGGTTAACGATGTCAGCTTCTATATCCTGCCTGGCGAAACCTTGAGCCTGGTCGGCGAGTCCGGCTGTGGCAAGACGACGACCGGCCGCTGCATCGCGCGCGTATATAGCCCGTCCTCAGGCCAGATCATCTACCGCGTGGACGAACAAGAAACGATAGATCTGGCGGAATTGGACAATCGAGAATTGCGACCCTTCCGGCGCCAGATTCGCATGATTTTTCAAGACCCGTTCTCCTCATTGAATCCGCGGCTGCCGATACTCCAGATCATCGGCGAGTCGCTCAAGGTGAATCGAGTCGCCAGCGGATCCGAACTGGAAGATCGTGTGGCGATGCTTCTGCAACGGGTCGGCCTGCGACCCGAGTATATTCGGCGCTATCCGCATGCTTTCAGCGGCGGGGAACGCCAGCGCATCGGCATCGCCCGCGCGCTGGCTTTGAACCCTCGCCTAATTGTCGCCGATGAAGCGGTCTCGGCCCTGGATGTCTCGGTTCAAGCGCAAATACTAAACCTCTTGCAAGACCTGCAAGAAGAATTCAACCTGACTTATCTGTTCATCGCTCATGATCTCAGCGTTGTCGAGCATATCAGCCATCGCGTGGCCGTGATGTATGTCGGCAAAATCGTGGAGCTGGCCTCGACCGAGGAACTCTTCAATAATCCGCTGCATCCCTACACCGAAGCGCTGCTGTCGGCAGTGCCCAAGCCTGATCCGCGTCTGCGCAACAAAGGCGTGCGAATCCGCTTGGAGGGAGAGGTCGCCGATCCCGGCAATCCGCCCGGCGGATGTTATTTTCACCCGCGCTGCCGATTCGCCCAGGACCGCTGCCGACTCGAAGAGCCTCCCGTCCGCGAGCTTGGCCAAAATCATTGGGTGGCTTGCCATTTTGCCGAGGAATTGGAGCTACGCGGCTTTGAATCCATTGGCGCGGCAAGCAATGATATCGGCTGAACGCGCCCCGACCGGCCGCATGACGCGCGCCCAGCTTCCTGCACACCAGGCTGTTCACTAGAAAGGTCGTCACAAGATGCTAGAACCCGCCGAGCTCTTTCCGCAAGCGAGCCCAAATGCGGCGCCACACTATTTCAACCCGGAGGCGCAGCTTGTCGCCAACGTCATCGACAACGGCATTTTCCACTCGGCCTGGATGTCCGCCGAGTACGCCGTGGCTTTGGTCGAGCGTGGATCGCCAGCCGAGGTCCGGCGCGCTGAAGCGATCATAGATGCCGTAATGGGCTGCCAGGATATGGACGCGCATTCGCCGCACTACGGCAACTTCAGGTGGGAGCGCGAAGATCAGGCGGTGGAGGACTTGAACGCCGTCCAATTCGTGCTTATTCGCCTGATACCCTTGCTAATGAAGCACTCCGATCGCTTGTCGGACCCGTTAGTACAACGTACCCGAGCGCGTATTCAACTCGGCCTGGACGCCATTCGCGGGATCGACGTTTCACCCGTCTATTCCAATATAGTGGCGCAGGATATTGCCAATTCACTATTGGGCGGCCAGCTATTGAACCTGCCCGAATATACGCGGCGCGGCGCGGACAAACTTCGCCACTGGCTCAATGTCATCAATCGGAGCGGTATCCCCCACGAGTACAACAGCCCGACATATTCATTCGTGTTGATTGAAGCGCTGCACAAGGTGGTCGTCTTGTCCCGCCATGCGGAAGCCTGCATGCTCGCCAAGTTGGTTATCGCGCGCGTCGGGCTCAGTGTCGGCCTGCGCCTGCATGCCAAGACCGGTCGGCTGGCCCCGCCCCATTGCCGCGCTTATTATCCCCATCTCGTATTTCAGACGCCCCCGGAGGCATCGATATTTTCCCGGATGCTGGCCCAGGGCAAGGTTCCCGCTTGGCTTGAGACCGTGTTGAACCAGCGCGCCACGCCCATGATGGTGGAGGAAACATCCGATGCTGAGGCCGGCGTCGTCATTTCGAGCACTCTGGATGCCGACTACAGCATCGGCGTGGCGACACAAGAGTTGGCGACGCAGTCAAACCGTTTCATCAGCAATCAAGCCAATGTCTTCTCGATCCACTACACCAGAGAAAACCAGACCACGCCAGGTGTGGTCTTCTCCCGCTATTTGATCAACGACAAGTGGCTGGGAGACTTCCGGACGACACCGTCGCGCGCGAGCGACGGCGTCTTCCGCGACGAAGGCAGTTTCCGCGGCGTGCTCGCCGGCTCGCGCGCAATCGGCCTGTATACATCGCGCGAACTTGACGCCTGGTCGCGTTGTTTCAGCGCCAAAGCCGTCTTGATCTGGAACCAGGCGGACGATGTCGATGCGCTCTGGATTGACGGCTCGCGCATACAGGACATGCCTGTGGAAGTGCCTGAGGGATCAGCCATTGTGGTCGCCTGCGGCAATGTCTACATTGTGGTCTGTCCGCTGGCGCGCCGCAGGCTAGGGTTAAACGCGCCGGTTCGCATCGTGGAGCATCGCGGCAGCCTCGTCCTGGAGATGTATAACTACCTCGGTCCGGAAAAGACATTTTGGGAATTGGCTAATCCTGGCGCGTTCTTCCAGGGCTATGTCCATAACAGCTTCTATGTGGAGGTGGTCGCCAGCTCCCGCTTCGCCGATGGCAAAGCAGTCTTCAATGCCTTCAAGCGCGGGAGGCTAAAGGAGCAGGTCGCCGACGCTCGTACATTTGACGGAGTAGATTCACGGCATTGGAGCGTGGTTTACCAAGGCGACGATCACGAACTTGGCATTGAGGTCGATCTCATGCGTTGGCGGATTCAGCGGCGCTGGACCCATGGCGGCGACCTGGGCTTCCCGATGCTCGCTTCGCCTCTGGCCAGGGAAAGTCGGACCGGCGTCATCAAAGTCGGCCACGCTACATTGAGTTGCGGGGAGGAGGCCGCCTGGCTGGTCGGACTGCCGGAGGCTGAGTTATGGGTCGCCGCTTATCACGGTCCCCAGCATTCGGCGCTAACGCTTGAAGTCCCGGACGGCCGAATACAGATCGAGCGAATAGGTGCTGGCCTGGTGGTATGGGACAAAGGCCATGTAACTATCGACGCTATCGGGCTGGCGGGGGAACCCGATGTCGTTGGCGCAAAGACCTGCCGGATATTGCGCCGGGGAGAGCACTGACAGCTGGGCAGATCGTCGTTAGCCGCCCGGACGTGCCGAAACAGCGCCGCCGCCGTCAGTCAAGATATTCAGCGCGCTCAGGAGCGCTTCCAGGAAAAAGTATTCGCCCCACATGACGCTTTCATTGACGCCTAAACCCAGTCGTTGGTGGTACGTTCCCTGCTTCAGTAT
Source organism: Chloroflexota bacterium (assembly GCA_011523515.1). Classification (GTDB taxonomy): domain Bacteria; phylum Chloroflexota; class Anaerolineae; order Aggregatilineales; family Phototrophicaceae; genus UBA6055. The sequence goes on along the minus strand of WTGO01000069.1, from coordinate 85,777 downwards.
GCCCTCCCACTGCGGCGTCTCCAGCGCGAGGAAGTCCGGCTGCAGCAGTCTGTCCAAAATTGTGAAGGCATACTGTTGATACATGCGCGCCCTAACGGCGTCCGTGGCGAGTTCGGCCAGCTGCAAAAACGCGCTCGCAGCGATGGCCGCGGCCGAGCTTTCGAATGGGTCTGCTGGATCGGGCTCCAACCAATCGTTCGGCGGCACGCCGTGCGTCGCTGTGTGTTTAATGTAATACGCGGCGCAGGCTTCGGCGGTCTGCAGAAAGCGAATGCCCCGCGTAAACTGGTACGCGGTTCCGAAACCGTAAATGGCCCAGGTTAAGCCCCGCGCCCACGACGAATCGTCTCGCCAGCCCTGATGCGTGCTTGCGCGGAGGAAATCACCAGTGTCGGTATTGAAGAGCCCTTCGTGCGCCGTGCTACCGTCGCCGCGCACCAGATAACGCCGAGTGGTGTGACAGTGCCTGGCCGCACTTTGCGCGAGCGCCGCATCGCCGCTTTGCTCAGCCGCGTAGAATATGATACCGACGTTCATCATAATGTCGATGAAGCTGCTTTCGGCGGAGACAAAGGAGGGCAGGTACTGTCCATTTTCGCGAAAGCGCGAGCCGGCCGTCTTCCCCGCTTCAATTAGAACAGCGTTGATGGAGTCGTTCGGCGCGTAATCGTACCAGCGCCGCCAAGTCGACCAAAACAGGAATCCCAGATCGTGTACGGAGTCATCTGTCTTTCGGTGCTCAATCAGGCGCGAATAATGTACAGCTGAATCGCGCCACCACAAATCGCCTGTGTAAGCGAACATCAGCCATAATTGCCCGCCCAGAAATCCCTCGCACCAATTTGTCCAGGCCTCGCCGCCGTGCTTCCACTTGCCCGCAACCGTATACATCGGGAAATAGTCTGGATGGACGGTGACCAGATGGCGCAATTGCCGCCCTGCGAAATTTAGGGCTGCGCGAATGCGCCCTGCAAACCGCTGCCGATCTTGAATCACATCGCCACCTTACGCGCTGTCCGAAGTATGCTGATCCCGCGCAGGTAGTTTAGTTGACCTGACCCGCCTGCGTCCAGCCGCTGCATGGCTCGGCTGTCGTTAACGCGGATATACGTCCGCCAGCTGTCGCGCTCCGATCTGCCATTCATGGCTGGCCGACTTTTTGACAGCGCGCGCCTATCCACCTATTATCTTTGGAGAAATCAGGCAGTGTTCTGCGTTGCGGAGCGTTTGCGAGCGGCAGCTCGACGGGAAAACTGAATGGCGTATAGCAAACTCACATCTCTGGCAGCGGTTGCTGAGTTGATACCGGACCACGCGGTCGTGTCGGTCAGTTCATCGAGCGGCCTGGGATGCCCGGATGCGACCCTGAAGGCAATTGGCGAGCGCTTTGCAAGATCCGGCCGGCCGCGACAAATTACCACGATCCATCCTATCGCCGCCGGTGATATGTACGGCATCGATGGCATTGATCACATCGCCAGGCCGGGTTTGCTCAAGCGCGCAATCGCCGGTTCCTATCCCAGCGGTCCCTCTTCAAGAGAATCGCCGCGCATTTGGCAAATGATTCACCGCGATGAAGTCGAAGCCTATAACCTGCCCAGCGGCATCATTTTCCATATGCATCGTGAAGCCGCCGCCAAACGCCCGGGCGTCCTGACCAAGGTTGGCTGGGATACGGTTGTAGACCCCGCCCATCGTGGCGGCAAAATGAACCGCGTCACCACGGAAGATATCGTCACCCGCGTTGAGTTCGCCGGTGAAGAATGGCTGTTTTTCAAATCAATTCCGGTCGATGTTGCCATCATCCGCGCGACAAGCGCCGATGAGAAAGGCAACCTGTCCATGGAGCACGAAGGCGCCTACCTGGGCGTAATGGACCAGGCCTTGGCCGCGCGAAATAACGGTGGCCGAGTGATTGCTCAGGTCAAGCGTATCGTCCCGACCGGGACGCTGCCGCCCCAATCGATTCGTGTGCCGGGTACACTGGTGGACCACATCGTGCTGGATCCAGACCAGATGCAGACCACGCAGACGCGATATGAGCCGGACATCAGCGGCGAGCAGCCCCGCCCATTAGCGAGCTTCGCCCCGGTGGATTGGGGCGTCTCCAAGATTATCGCGCGGCGCGCAGCCATGACGCTTTTGGCCGGCGAAACGGTCAACCTGGGCTTCGGCATTTCCGCGCTGGCGCCATATATTCTGCTCGAAGAAGGATTGCACGGCGCCGTCACCTGGGCCATTGAGCAAGGCGCCATCGGCGGGCTTCCCCTGCAAGACTTTCAGTTCGGCTGCGCCTCAAATGTCGAAGCCATTATCGCGTCGCCCGATCAATTCACCTTCTTCCAGGGCGGCGGTTTTGATCGCACGCTGCTCTCATTCATGGAAGTGGACGGGGAGGGCAGCGTGAATGTATCACGGTTGGCGTCCAAACCTCATGTTACAGCCGGTATCGGCGGCTTTATCGATATCACGGCGCAGGCCCGGCACATCGTCTTCAGCAGCTACTTTACAGCTGGCGGGCTCAAGCTTGATATCGTAAACGGTGGACTGCGCATTCTGCAGGAGGGGCGGTTCAAAAAATTTGTTCCGCAGATTGAAGAAGTTACCTTTAGCGGCGTACGGGCGCGCGAGAACGGGCAAAACGTGACCTATATTACGGAGCGCTGCGTCATAGCGCTGGAGGCGCAAGGGCTGACAGTGACCGAGATCGTGCCGGGTATTCGCCTGGAGGAAGATGTACTGAATCAGGCCGGCGTTTCATTGCGCGTCAGCGCCCAACTCCGCGAGATGGACGCGCGTCTATTCTCTCCCGAGCTGATGACACTAAGTCTAGGATCGCAAAAGGACGCTTGATGAGCAAGATCAAGCTCGTAGTCAATGGATTTGTCGCGCGGATCGAACTGAATCGTCCCGACAAACTGAACGCCATCGATGTTGAAATGCTGGATCAGCTGACGGCTATCGTCGAGCAAATCGATCGGAGTGACTCGATCCGCGTCGTGATAATTCAGGCGCGCGGCGACCGCGCCTTTTGCGTCGGCGCTGACATCAATGAGTGGACAGCGCTGGCGCCCCTCGATATGTGGCGCCGTTGGACACGTGACGGGCAGCGGCTGTTTGACCGCATCGCCGGCTTGCGACAGCCCGTGATTGCGGTTCTCAACGGCTTTACCTTGGGCGGCGGCTTGGAACTTGCGCTGGCCGCCGATATGCGCCTCGCCGCCGAAGGCATAGAACTCGGCTTTCCCGAAGTATCCATCGCCACTGTGCCGGGCTGGGGCGGCACACAGCGTTTGCCCGCCGTGATTGGGCCTGGTCGCGCCAAGCAGATGATCATGTCCGGACAACGCATTTCAGCGCAATCCGCCGAGCGGTGGGGATTGGTCAACGAAGTCCTGCCGCGGGAGCGCCTGGATCAGCGCGCGGACGAGCTCGCACAGCAGATTGCCGCCAATGCGCCCTTGGCGGTGCAATTCGCCAAGCAGGCTGTCGACGGCGGGCTTCAAGGCGGAGCGGGCGCTACATTGGAAGCGCTCGCCGACGCGCTGTCCGCCCATACAAACGACGCCCAAGAAGGACTCGCGTCATTTCGAGAACGGCGTCCGCCGGAATTCACGGGCAATTAGTGTCACTGAATGTCGTATGGCTCTACGAGTCGCCTTTTACACGTTGGCGCCTGTGATGACTGCGACGCTAGACGAGTTTTACAAGCTTTCATTGACCGCAGCAAACATTATTCGTCGAAGCTTTGCACCCACAGGTCGCCAAAGCGGCAAGTGGTTTCTACCGCTTCATAGTTGACCACGGCAATGCCGATGCTGCCGGTACGCGGCTGCGACGACATACTGCCGACGTACACTTCGTCCAGAAAGTAATGTATCTCCGCGTCCGACGCGATGACCAGCAGATAATGCTCGGCATCGTCAGGAGCGGCGCGCTTGCCGTAGATGCCCGGCTCAAAGCCATCACCCGCGCGCCTTGAGACGCCGTATTCGCCGTCTTTGGTCAAGTAAGCCAGTGTATAGTGATTGTCGTCATTGAAGTGGAAGAAAATGCCACAGCCGCCATTTCCAGCCTCGGAAGTTTGAAGGGTCACGGAAGCGCCAAGCGCAAACTGTTCATAAGTTCGCTCTGAGGCTATGGATATGCGGGTCACGCCGGTCCGCACATGACGCACGGAGCTCTCGGGCTGCACGAAGCCAACGTTGCGGCCTGCGGGCGCCAACTGTTTGCGCGCCAGGTCGCGCGCCATCAAGTAAGTCTGCCGTTCCACCACCCGCTGCGGAAACAAAATCCGGTCGTTAACGCGGGTCGGCAGCGTCAGCAGGGCTTCCAGTACTGCAAGGGACATGAGCCCGCCGGTCACTTCGTCTGTGCGCATGGCGATGCCCATGCCGCCGGCTTGCGGCTCGGCGCTGTCGGAGGCGGAACCGACGACCTGTCCGTTATAGACGGCGTCGAAGTGCTGCCCGCTGGCCAGAATGCCCAAGCGAAAATCCTTTTCGCCGGGCCGGATCGCCGGATGAGTCGACCAGTATTTAAGTTGTATGCTTGCGCCGTTCTCGATACGGTCCAGGCGCCAGAAGCCAGTCTTGCTGAGCAAGAGGCGGTGGAAATTCTGATTGTCGATGTAACGAAAGAGCAGACCCACGTTCCAATCGGCGGCTGATGTGACTTCATGAAATGTCGCCTGGAAGTAGAAATCCTGCGCTTGGGGGAAGTGTTCGCCCAGCACACCTGCCGAGCGAGCGAAGCCTTGCAGTTCAACCGCGTACAAGCTCGACTCGGACACATCGATAGCGGTGTCGCTGTAGACGAACTTCCATTTGGTCTTGTCCATAGTAGCGTCGTGCAACGCCAGCACATCGTAACCGGGCATAAAATAGAGTCGGTAGTCGCCGCTGCTGCCGGCATGTCCACTCACCGCGATTGAATAGGTTGAGGTTTTGGGCAAAACGAAGGCCTGGATGGCGGCGTCGCGCGTGTTGGAATAGTCGTAATCGTCGCTCGCGTGGATCAATTCGTCGCCGCTATCGAAGAGCTCGACCACAGGGTCCAGCGCGCCGTCCAACGACTCGACTCGGATCGACACGAGCGTCAATTCCAGCGCGTTGACGGAAAAGCGATGGGTTTCACCGGCGGCCAGGCTGCCTTCGACGATGTCTCCGAGACTGAGCCTGGCGCCTTGCGCTCGCAGAGGCGAAATGATCACGAGGAAACCGATAATGCAGAATACGAGCCTGCCCTGCAGCGTCATTTTTCTTTGGGCATCCAGGAGGTATAAGTGTCCGCCAAATAATCGAGGTAGGCGTGGTAGTCTTCGAGCGACAATTCCGCGCCGAATTCGCCCCGGTGAAACTCGGCCTGGGCAATGCGGCGGTGGCTGCCGGCTTCGCGCAGATCACGCGTATCATCTTTCTTGTTCTTTTTGCGCTGATACTTCTGCGACAAGCGCGACAGCGGCAAGGCGTCAAAGTCCGCCGGCGAAACGATGCTGTAGCTGACGATGTATTCGCCGTCCTGCTCCAGCGCATTGGCCACAACGTACCAACCCTTGGGCACACGCGGATGGCGCTTGGCTTCAAAATGCCATTGCAGCAAGTTGACGTTTTGCGCGGCGTCTATCTCGCCTTGAATTTTGTTTCCTTTGACCAGCAAGATCACATCGTCGATGAATTGAATGGCGCGATTGCTGGGCCAGTACATCTTGCTCAGGTAGTCGGCGCCGTAAGTCAAGGCAACGGCGATGGCCAAGGCCGCGCCCAGGGTAATCAACCCGCCGTTGGGGAAAATGGTATTGATAATCAGGTAACTGCCGATCGCGCCAAAAAAGAAGGTGAGGCAACCCAGCATGCGAACGCCGGAGTGTTCCCTATCGACTTCAAATTCGAGGCTGGGCATTTCGCCGGGCGGGCCTAGCTTTTGCAATTTACCGGCTCCCGCTGGTTACTGAGCTGGAGAAAGAGGATCGCATAAGTCCAACATGATAATCGAATTCGCGCATGTTTCAATAGTAGCGCATCAGGCGGTTGAGCGCATCAGACTGGGCGGGCCGAGCATATGCTCAGCACGCGCGAGGCCTCAGGGATAGCGCTTCCACCAGATGCCGGTGCACTCCGGCAGAATGACATTCCCGGCGGCGAGGCATTCGTCGGCCAGCTCGTCGCCGAAAAAGAAGCGAGTCAATTCGTCCGCTTCGTCAGGCGAGGCGAATTGGAAGTCTGTGCGAATCCAGCGCGACTTGAAGCCACGCTGCTCCTGCCAGTATTGATAGAGTTCCGCCAGATTGTCCGGCGGCTGCGGATGACGCCTGCCGGTTCCCAGGGTTTCGATCAGAATTGCTGTCCCGCCGGGTTTCAAGAGCCGTTCCATCTCCCTCAGCATGGCATCAGTATGCTGCCGCCAGGCCTGCGGATGCCATTCGCGGACATGGGCGAAACTCCAGCCTTCGATTACGAGATCGGCGCAGCCTGATGCGAGGGGCATCATGCCGTTGTCGCCCAGAGCCACCGCCCAATTGGCCATGCCGGTCGCGTGCATTTGGGGGGCAAGCTGCCGCAGCATGGCCGGCTCGATGTCAAAAGCGGAAATCCGCCTCACCTGTATGGATAGCAAGCGCGTCAGCCGGCCGGTGCCTGCGCCGAATTCCACCACATCCACTCCACTGAGCGGGACGATTTGGTTTAGCGCGCCGAAGAGATTGCCCTGGGCGTCTTCGCGCGCCACCAGGCGGTCATAGCGCATGGCCTGATGGCGGTAGATATCTCGGTAGAAGTCGCGGCGCGCTGACACGGTTTGCAGTTTGCAGTGATGGTCCGGTAAGGGATCAGGCGCTGAATTCGACCAGGAGCGCGTCGAATCGGCCGCGGTCGATCTGTGGATATCGCAGCAGCTGCGCTTCAAATATGCGCATGTATTGGGAAATCTGTTCGCGCGTGTAGGCTTCGAATCGCAGCGTGACGGCCGGCTGCGTATTGCTGGCGCGCACCAGACCCCACCCGCTCTCGAAGACTACGCGCGCGCCGTCAACGGTCACAACATCGTATTGATCTTGCAAGCTCTCGGTCATCTCGTCGATCATCTTGAATTTCAGATCGTCCGGGGCGGAAAGGACGATTTCGGGCGTAGCGACCAGCTTGGGAATATCTTCAAAGATCTGGGCGATCGATTGATCGGAGCGGCTGATAATCTCCAGGGTTTTCAGCGCGACAAGCGGCGCGTCGTCGAAACCGTAGTAGTCCTCGCCGATGAAAAGGTGTCCGCTGACTTCGCCGCCGAGGAGAGAGCCGATCTCGTTCATCTTTTGTTTCATCAAGCTGTGGCCGGACTTCCACATGACCGGTTCGCCGCCGTACTTGGATATCTCGTCCGGTAGGGCTTGCGACGCTTTGACATCAAAGACGATGGGGGTTCCGGGATGACGACCGAGCAGGTCGCGCGCCAACAGCGCCAGCAGCCGATCCGCCGCGATGTGATGGCCGTGATTGTCGATGAAGCCGCAACGATCACTGTCGCCGTCGAATGCCAGGCCAAGGTCTGCGCCCAGCTGGACCACCTTGGCTTCCAGATCGCGGGTCATCTCGGGATCTTCGGGGTTGGGCAAATGGTTGGGGAAGGTTCCGTCCGGCTCACAGAAGAGGCATTCGACATCCAGGCCGAGCGCTTCCAGCACGGGCGGCAGGTGGGTACCGCTCAAGCCGTTGCCGGCGTCCAGCACGACCTTCAGCGGCTTGGCCATGGTGACTTTGTTTTGTATGGCGGCCATGTGCTGGTGAATCATGTCGGCGTCCTGCGTTACCGCCGCCGCGCCCTCGGCAAACGACTCCTCGTTGATAATCCGCAGCAAGTCTTGAATCTGGTCACCGGCCAGCGCGAGTTTGCCGTAAGCCATCTTGATGCCGTTGTAGCGCGTGTCAAGGTGGCTGCCCGTGATCATTACGCCGGCGCCCGCGCCATCGTACGAGGCAGACGCAAAATATACGGTGGGGGTAAGCACTTCGCCGATATCGGTGACGGGCAATCCAGCCGATGCCAGACCCTTGATGACCGCTGACTTTAGCGGGCCCGATGTCAGGCGATTATCGGAGCCGACGAAGATTCGTTCAGAGCCGAATTGGCGCGGCAGGTAGGCGCCCAGCGCCTTGCCCACCAGCAGAGCGACCTCGGGCGTCAACTGCGGCGAGTCGCCCGCGGCGGTGCCGCGAATATCATATTTTCTAAAGATTGAACGATCGAGTGTCGCCATGGATTCCTCTATCTATATATCGTTGATGATGAAGTCATACTGCAAGTCGTGGTCACTGGCGGAACGAGAATTCCAGGCCGCCGCCACGCTTTCGGCTGGAGCTAATGCGCACCTCGGCGCCTGCTTCAGGATTAGCGCGCAGCAAGAAATCCGCCAGCGGCTCGCGCAGATTGCGCCTGAGAATACGGCGCAGCGGACGAGCGCCGTATTCGGGCTCGTCGTTCTGATCAAGCAGCCACTTCTTGGCGCCGTCCGTGAAGGTCAGCGTTAGGCCACTTTCTGCGGCCAGCTTATTCTCTTTGGCGATCAGCAAATCCAGAATCAGCACAAAGTCGTCGTCGCTTAGCGCGTTGAACAAGATGACTTCGTCCAGACGATTCACAAATTCCGGCCGCAAAAAATCCAGCACTTCGTCCATGATTCGCTCGCGCAGGTCATCGGTAATTTGCCGCACCATGAGATGCTCAGAGCCGATATTGCTGGTCATGATCACGACCGCCTCGCTGAAACGCGCGACATTGCCGCGGCCGTCCGTGAGCCGGCCCTCTTCCATCACCTGCAGCAGCACGTCCATGATGCGCGGATGCGCCTTTTCGATCTCGTCCAGGAGCACGATGGTATAGGGCTGCTGCCGAATCCGCTCGGTGAGCTGGCCGCCTTCGTCGCTGCCGACATAACCGACAGCCGAGCCAATGAGGCGGTTGATGCTGCTCTCGTCCTTGTATTCGCTCATATCCAGCGGGAAGAGCGTTTCTTCGCTGCCGAACATGAAGTCCGCCAATACGCGCGCCAACTCGGTTTTACCGATGCCGGTAGGGCCCAGGAACAGAAAAGTGCCGATAGGGCGGCGCGGGTCTTTCAGGCCGACGCGAGCAGTCTTGATGGCGCGGCTGACGAGCTGGACGGCTTCCTCCTGGCCGATCAAGCGTTCGCTGAGGTGCTCCACCATGTTGGCGTAGCGCAGGCGTTCGTCAGCGCCCAGCTTGGTCACGGGAATACCGGTCATTTGGCTGGTGACCAGGGTGACATCTTCCACGTCGAGCCGGGCGTCGTTATTTTCCGGCTTGAAGGCCAGGTGCGCCTGCTTGCCCATATTGACCATGGCCGCGGTCCGATGCAGCAATTGCTCGGCGCTCTGCGGCAAGGGATTGATGGTAAGGTAGCGTTGCGCCATGCGCGCCGCCATCTTGAGCGCGTCGTGATCGACCGAAATCTGGTAGTCGGACTCCAGATGGGGCGCCACCACCTCCAGGATGCGCACGGTTTCATCCAGCGACGGCTCGTCGACGCGAATGACCTGGCTGTTCTCCATGATGGCGCTTACGCCTTGAATGCGGGCTTCGAATTCTTGCAGGCTGGTCGTGCAGATGACGACTGGATCGTCGCTAAGAAATGCCTTCTGCACCAGCGAAGTCGCTTTGTTGAAGTCGGCCTTGATGGGGCCGCCGAAGAAGCGATGTATCAGCGGCAGGAAGAGAATGCCATGCCGCGCCGCGCTCATGCCCGCGCGAAAGGCTTCCTGATCGCCGTCAAGGAGGGCGGTTTCACTGATCTGCACCAGGTTATGCAAACCGGCCGGTCCCTTGTCTTCCGCCATCAGCAGCGCGAGGCTGTACGCCAGAGTGCGCTTGCCGACGCCATCGGGACCGATCAGAATGATGTGCCGGTTGACCGACTGCGTCAGCACGTTGATCATGTTGCGCAGCAAGTCTTCGCGGAAATGCACGGCGCGCAGCCGACCGCGGCGGGCGCGCTTGACGTAATCGACCGTGGTGCTATCTTCGCGAGCCGGCATGGTCTTGCTGGCGTCGCTGTAGGCGTCCTTGATCGACTTGGGCGTGATGCTGAATTGGCGCAAGATGCCGCCGGTGCTGACTGAGGTTTCGGCCAGCACGGCGAGGGCGTGGTCGGTGTCGATTTTCTGCTCGTTCATCGAATTGGCAACTGTCAAGCCGTCATCGAGCAAGACAATGGATTGCCGGCTGAGCGGCACCTTTTTGTTGCCGATGGCGACAAAGTCCAGGCTGCCGTCGGGGTCGCGCCGCGATTGAATAGCGACTTTGACCTGGCGCTCCAGCCGCTCGAGATCGACGCCGCGGCTGGATTCAAACATGGCCAGCAGCCGATGTGCGGCGGTATCTTTGCGCCGCAACAACGAGAGCAGCACCATTTCCGGCATGATCGACGATTTGCGATGCGCGTCCAGCAAGGGCACGGCGTCGTTCAGGACGGCGTCCATATCTTTGGAGATGAGATCAGGATTTAGTGTCGACATGAAATGACCAAGTCCCTGTCCGATTCCCAGCACAAGTCGTCGGGAGCAGCGCCATTATAGCCCAAGCGCGCAGGCCTCGCCTAGTACCGCTGGCATAGTTTGGAGTACGCCGACGACAATTCATTTTGCAGCAGTTTGCGTATGAATTGCGTCAGAAAAACTGCGCGACTCTCCACAATTGACTACACAGCTAGAATTCGTTTTTCTGGATGAACATAAAATGCAGAAAGTTGAAGCGGTCGTCGCCGGTGAGCAGGCGTGGGCGCGCGCGGTCGTCGATGATGCCGGGGAAGACTTCAACCGTCAGCAGTCTGCCATCGTAGATATAGAGCGTATCCAGAAAAAAGCGCCTGTTGCCCCATAGCTGCTGATCGAAGAAGAGGTTGCCCAGGCCGTAGTGAATGAAGGCGGTTTCGCCGCGGCCTGTGGGATAGAATTCAAAGGTCATCGGCTTGTGCTCGGCGGTGCCGACCACGATATCAGCGCCCCATTCAGCGAAGGTGCGGTAGTCGAATTGCTGCGATGATGTCGGGGTGAAGCGTTCAAATTCACGGTATTGAACGGTCATCAGCACCAGGTCCGTTTCGGCAGCCAGGACAGCCAGCGCCTCGCGCAGCCAATTGCGGTCGCAGGCGGCGGCGCCCGGTCGCTGCCCGTAGAGCGAGTTTGGATCCTCGTTGACATAGGCGAAGGCGGGGCCGACGTCGTTGCAGGCGATCCAACCGATTCGCGAGCCCTTGTGTTCGAGAACCAAAGCCTCGCGCGCCGCCCGCAGATCGCGCCCGCCGCCGACCACGGCCAGGTTTCGCCCCGCGAAGTAGTCCAGCGTGCGCAGAAGTGGATCGAAGCCGAAGTCATTGATATGATTGCCGGTCAGGTCGACGACATCGACATCAAGCAGGTCGAAGATGGCGGCATGTTCGGGCTTCATACACATACTGGTGTTGCTGCCGAAAAAGCCCACGATATCCAGGTCGGGGCAGCCGGGCGCCAGCGACGCCTCGTTGGTGATATGAAAATAATCCGACAGCAGCACGTAGTCGCGTATGCCGCTGGCGGCGCGCTCCACGCCAATTGCGTCAACGGCCGGAAGCGTATGCCGGGCGAGCGCTGTCGTGCCCGAGAGGGTAATGCGCGTCAGCTTGTCAGGGCTGAAGTTGGGGAAGTCGGACTCGAACGCCAGCGGATAACGGTCCAGTTGGTCAACCACGGGCAGGTCATCGACCCATAAGACGCGAAGACGCGTCTCGAGTTCGTTGGCCGGCAAAAGTGTGAAGCTGCGCTTGTCTCGCCATAGAGCGCTAAAGCGCTGATCGTGGGCGACGATTCTCGTTGCCGCATGCAAGCTGAAGCCGTGATGACGCAAGCGGGCCGCGGCCGATTCGCTAAGTATCAGGCGGCCGTCGTAGTGGCCGGCCAACATCGCCGCCAGATCGGCAGAGTCGATGGAAGCAAGAAGCGTCCCAAAGCCGACGGCGGGCAGCCACAGTTCGAATTGGTCGCGGCCGCCGGGATCGGCAGCCGGGCGCGCGGCATCAGCAGGCGAAAACGCGCGCGAGTAGAAGGCTACATAATCGTCGATGTTTCGCGACCAAGAAGCCTCGCTGTGATCGCCGCCGGGATAAACGACATACTGGTGCGCCGCCTGCCCCGCCTGCAAATTGACGTGCATTTGCTCAATGCCGGCCGCGGCGTGATCGTTCGTGCCGCGGTCGAGCCACAAGCTGAGATGGGTATCAGCCGAGAGTTCCCGCGCCAGATTCAGGGGATTGTAGGCAGCCGGCACGTGGTCAGCGTCGAAGAAGGGGCTGTGGCCGCCGATGGCTACAAAGTGATCAGGGAAGCGCAAGCCGAGATGATAAGCCCAGAATCCGCCGCGGGAAATGCCCCCAATTGCGCGCGCTTCACCAGCACGATAGCGCTCCGATATATTTGCCAGCAAGTCGAGAAGTATCACATCGTAGCTGTTGGCGCCGAAGGAATTGCTGTTGGCTGCCTCGCCGCCGAAGGGCATGACGACGATCATGGGCGGGGCATGGTTCTCGTGAATCGCAGTCTCAAGCGATTGCAGGAAACCCAACAAGGCCCACTGCAGGTCGTCGGCGTTGGAGCCGTGCAGCAGCATCAGCAAGGGATAGTCGGCGGACGTCGATTCGTAGCAGGGCGGCAGATAGATATGGAATCTATGGTCTTGTCCAGCGCCGCGAAGGTATGTCTCGCGGGAGAGCGTACCCGCCGCGCTGCACGTCCCTTCCTGCGCGTGGACTGCAAGTGGCAGCAAACAAAGCAGCATCAGGCAAAGCGCCAAGCGCATAAGTCCTCCAACTCCGCGCTGCGTTAATCGACGGCGCGCCGAATCATATCACAATGCAATGCTAATGGGAGAGGAGTGTCAGTCTTCGTCGGCAATCTCGGCGAGACGGTAGCCAACGCCGCGCACGTTGACGATCAAGTCGATATCGCCCAGCCCTTTGAGCTTTCGCCGCAGATTGCTGACGTGCGGGCGAATTACTTCTCGGGCTTCCTCCTCGTCCGTGACATAGCCGCGTACCTCGCGGACCAACTCGTGACAGGAGGCGACGCGGCCGCGATGCGCCGCCAGGTAGAGCAGCAAGTCGAACTCGGTCGGCGTCAGGCTGGCCGATCGGTCGCCAGCCGCGATCTGATATTTGCCGGGCAGGACTGACAGTAGCCCCAGGCTGATGACATTCCGATGCGCCGCCCGCCCCGCGCCTCGCTTCGCCGGGTCTGGGGCCGATTCGATGTCGTCGGCGTCGAAGTCGCCCGAGGCAAAGGCGACTTCGCGCGTCAGGTCGGAGACCGTCCTTGCGATGGTATCAAGCAGCCGCCGGCGGCGTCTCAAGCTGCGAGCGGTCACGATTCCGCGTTCGACGCTGTCGCGAATGTCGTCGCTGGAGAAGGGCTTGATCAGCAGATCGCGGGCGCCGTAGCGCAGCGCTTCGACTGCGGTTTCGACGCTCACGGTATCGGTCATGAGAATAACTATGCTATCGGGCGAGCGCCTCTTGATGGCTTGCAAGAGTTCGATGCCGCTCATGCCGGGCAGGTCGATTTCGGACAGGACGAGGTCATAGTCGCCGCGGGCGAAGCGATCCAGCGCGGCTTCACCGGCGCCCGCCTCGCCAACCATATAGCCGACCCGCTGCAGCGCCTTGCTTACGGTGTATCGACTAACGCCATCGCCATCTACCAGCAGAAGTCGCATTAGCTGTCTCTCAGCCATCTTAAACACCGGTTCAGAACCATTCTGTTGCCTGCAATTATAGCAAAGGCGCAAATCCCTACATGGCGAGAATTGGCGGAAGTAGCGTGGAGACTAGTCCAGACAGACGAGGATCCCGGATCTTGCGCTGCCGTACAAGGCGTCCAAGTCCGCTAGGCGCCAGTCAACGCCGAGGCAGATGGCGACGATGGCGTCATCCGCGCAAAGCAGCGCAATTTGATCGCGAATGTGGCGGGGAATCTTGCGGTCGATCATCCAATCCTTGAGCTTGCGCGAACGACCGCCCATGCCCTTTGGCCTAAAGCGATCACCGGCCCGGCGAGTCCGCAGTCGCAACTCACAGTCTGTCGGGAGGACTAGCGTCGCGCGCGATTCGCAGTCGCAGGGCTGCGCGCGGACAGCAATTGAAACCCCACCCAGTTCAAGCGCGTCCGCTGGCCCGAGTACGATGTTTGTACCCGTTGGAATAAGGCGATAGCCAGACGGTGGATCTTGGCCGCATTTGCGCTGAATTCGAAACTCGTCGTATCCAATCCGCAACTCGAGACCGGCGCCGATGTCGCGTCCACTGCCCGTTCGAGCGCTCTGGCAATAGTCGAGCAAGTCCAGCGTGCGCTCATGCGACAACGACTCGCCCGCCGCAATCTGATTAAATGCCCGGCGCAGCAGGCCGCGCTGCAGGGCCGGATGCGCTTCCAGGAACAGCGCCCGGCTGATGCTGCAGCCATCATGCCAGCGGCGAACGGCCGCCCGCTCCAATGATTCCAAATGGCTGCCCACAAAGTCCAAGTCGGTGACGGCCGCTTCCGCCAGGCGCTGCAAGGCGCTGCCGAGGTTGGGATTCAAGCGCGCCAGCCTGGGCATGACTTCGTGGCGCAGGTAGTTGCGGGCGAATGTGGTATCCCAATTGGTTTCGTCGCGGCGGTAGTTCAAGCCCTGCGCTCGACAGTAGGCTTCGAGCTCGGCGCGGGGGGCTGTTAGTAAGGGGCGTATCAGCTTAAGTTGCGGATGATTGGGCAGGGGAGAAACGAGCCGCATCCCACCCAGGCCGCGCAGGCCGCTGCCGCGAACGATATTCAGCAGGATAGTCTCGGCCTGGTCATCGGCATGATGGCCAAGAACTACATTTTGGCAATCTTCCTGCTTGGCGACCTGCGCCAGAAAGTCGTAACGCGCGCGCCGCGCCGCCTCCTCAACACCCGTTCCCCATGACTGGGATAGCAGCGGCACATCGGCCTGACCAAGCGTGTGCGGGAGGTCCCATTGCCCGGCCAGCTGGCGAACGAAGTCCAGGTCGCCCTGGCCTGCCGCGCCGCGCAAGCCGTGATCGAGCGAAGCGACGTGCAGCTCAACAGCGAGCGAGCCACGCAGATGATTGAGTATATGTAGCAGCGCGACGGAATCGCAGCCGCCGGATACCGCTACGATGAGCTTCGCAGCGCCAGCAATGGCCCCGCTCTGTTCCAGAATCTGCTGTACGCGCACGGGAATCATCGCGCGAATCTCTACGATTTACCGACGACTCGAACTATGTATCAATCATAACCTCGTGCCTATAAATTGGGAAACATACGAGTTTCGGTGCTATATTGAATTTAGGCGAACGCGTATGCAGCAAAAGTTTGTGTGGCGTTGGATTTGGTTTGCAATTGATTGTGCTTGATTGTGATATAATGCGGCGCGTACGCAACACGTCGAGGATTCATCAGTGCTAAGTCCCCTGGATTTCCTGTTTGGGCTATTCTCGCTCGACATCGGCATCGACTTGGGTACAGCGTATACCTTGGTTTACGTACGCGGCAAGGGCATCGTCATCAACGAACCCTCATTTGTCGCGATTGATCGCAAGACGCGAACGCCCATAGAAGTTGGCGCCCGCGCCAAAGAAATGTGGAGCAAAAACCCCAAAGATATCCTGATTGTACGGCCGCTGCGCGATGGTGTTATCAGCGAGTATGAAATCACCGCGCGCATGCTGGACTACTTGATCAAGAAGGCTCACGAGCAGAGTTGGGTGCCGGTGCCGCGGCCGCGAGTCGTTGTGGGCATTCCCAGCGGGGTTACGGAAGTTGAAAAGCGCGCGGTTATTGAAGCGACGCTGGATGCGGGCGCGCGCGAGGCCCATCTCATTGAGGAGCCGGTGGCCGCGGCGATCGGCGCCAACCTGCCTGTGTTGGAGACGCGGGGCAGCATGGTCGTCGACATCGGCGGCGGAACCACTGAAGTGGCTCTGTTCTCGCTCGGCGGTATCGTCATCAGCCGCTCGATTCGGGTGGCGGGCGACGAAATGGACGAGGATATCGTGCAGCATCTGCGCAACAAGCACAATCTGCTGATCGGCGAGCCGACGGCGGAGAAAGCCAAGATCGACATCGGCTCCGCCTATCCCCTGCCCCAAGAACGCACGTATATGGTCAAGGGGCGAAATCTGACGACCGGATTGCCCGATTCGGTCGAAGTCAGTTCGATTGAGATACGCGAGGCGATTGGCGGCTCGGTTAGCATCATTGTCGATACGGTGAAAGACGCGCTTGATGATACGCCGCCGGAGCTGGTCGCTGACTTGATGGAGAGCGGCATCACCATTGCCGGCGGCGGCGGCCAATTGCGCGGCTTGGGCGAGCGGCTGCGCGAAGAGGTCAACATCCGTTCCTGGCTGGCGGACGATGCCATGACGTGCGTGGCGCGGGGCGCCGGCCGCGTACTCGAAGACTACAACAATTTGCGCCGCCTGCTGACTGGCCCGGAACGCGGAAGCACCCGCCACTGAGCGCTACAATTGCCGACCTGGCGCGCGACATGGCGAGTCGCCGTCGGGCGCCACAATGGCTCGGCCCCAATCTATGCTAGAATTAGACTGTTCCAGCTAGTTTGAGGACGTGGGCTTGAGATCGCTCGGGCGCCCCAGCCGAATACTGCTGCTGATACTTATGCTGAGCCTCTGCGGCGGCTTGATTGCGCTGAGCGTCGCCGGCGCGCTGACCCCGGTGGAAGCTATCGCGGCGGCGCCGCTGAATGGCTTGTCGGGTGTTTTCAATCGCCTGTCGCTGTCCATCAGCTCGACAGTTGAAGAACTCAGCGATTTGGGCCAATTGCGCGAGCGGATCGCGGAATTGGAGGAACAGCTCGCGCGGAGACAGATCGAGTCCATTCAATTGCGCGAGGCGGCCAGCGACTACGAGCGGCTGATCGATCTACTGTCGTATACATCGGCTTTGGAAAACCAGGAGTTTCTCACGGCAGACGTCATCGCGGTTGAGCTGACGGGCATCGCCCGCAGCGTCATCATCAATCGCGGCACGCGCGATGGCATTGCGGTGGGCATGCCGGTCACGACAGACTTGGGTCTGGTGGGGCGCATCATTCGCGTCAGCGCCAACGCGGCGCAGGTTCAGCTGATTAACGATGAAAACAGCGCGGTCAGTTCAAGACTGCAAACATCGCGCGCGCACGGCAGCATTATCGGCCAGGCTTCGGGTGTGCTGCGCCTGACGATGGTTGATTTGGACGAGGAAATACGCCAGGGCGATCTGGTGATCACATCAGGTCTGGGCGGAAATTTCCCAGCCGACATTGTGGTAGGTCAGGTAACCAGCGTGCGGCAGTTCGAGTTTGAACTCTTCCAGGAGGCAGAAGTCCGCAGTCTCATCGACTTTGAGACGCTGGAGTTTGTGCTGGTGATTACCAGCTTTGAGCCGATTGACCTGACTGTATTCGATCAATTGGACGCGAACTGAGATGGGGCGCTATTTGTCCTTCGTGGTTTTGGGTCTCTCGGCGGCCTTATCGGCAAGCATCATTCCGCATGCAATTACATTTGTGGTCTCCCTGCTGGGAAGCTTCGTCCCAATTCTCGAGCAGACGCGCGGGCAGCTTAGCCTGGTTATGTTATTTGTGCTGTGCTGGTCAGTGCGCGCTGAGTTGACTGAGAGTTTGATCTGGGCGCTGATCGGCGGTCTGGCCGTCGATCTGCTGTCGATCTTGCCGCTGGGCGTGACATCGCTTGTGTTCATTCTCTTCGCCTTCTTCATCAACAGCGTCGCTCGGCAACTCTTCCGCGTCCGTGTGCTGTTTTTGGTTGTAGTCACGCCGGTAGCCACCGTCGTCTTGACACTCTTTACCACGTTTGCGCTGGCGCTTATGGGCCTAAACTACGATATTCTGCCGCTGCTACGGATCGTTGTCGCGCCGACGATAATTTTCAATTTGGCGGCCGTAGTGCCGGTGTACGCCCTTGTCCGTCTGATACAGCGGCGGCTGGAAGGCGGATTGCAGATTGCGCCGCAGAGCTTGACGCCTAGCGCCAGCAGGATGGATCAAGCATGAAGTCAAACCGATTAATACCATTCCAGACTTGGCGTCTGACGTTTTTCCAGGCCGTCATATTCGCCGTTTTTCTCATCTTCGCGATACGCATGTACGAGTTGCAGGTCGTTCGGCATAGCGACTATCAAGAAGATGCCGATGAAAACCGATTGAAGAGCTTGCCGATTGCCGCCAGGCGCGGCGCCATATTCGACCGCAACGACAGGCGGCTCGCCTTTAACGTACCGGCTTTTAACGTGACGATCATTCCGGCGCAGCTGCCGGATGGTGACGAGGCGGAGTTGGCGGTGTACAACCGGTTGTCGGCCCTGGTCAACGTCCCGCCCACGCGAGAAATCGCTGAGCAGGCCAGCAGCTTTGTGCGCAGCATTCAAGAATTGGTGCAGGAAGGCGCGGGTATCGAACCATTTCGGCCGGTCATTGTCGCGCGGGACGTTCCGCAACTGGTGGCCATGCAGATACTGGAAGAACGCATCTATATGCCCGGCGTCGATGTCGAACCGGTCGCTGTGCGGGAGTATCCCACGGGCGAGTTGACCACGCACGTGATTGGTTATATGGGGCCAATCCCGGCGGAAGAAGCCGAGGAATTAAGGGCGCAAGGCTACAATCCAGCCTTTGACCGCATCGGCTACGAGGGCATCGAGCGCTATCTGGAAGACCGACTGGCGGGAGTGCGTGGAACGGTCCTGCGCGAAGTGGATGTGGCCGGCGAGGTGGTTCGCGTCATTGACCAGGTGGAGCCGATTCCAGGGCAGAATGTACGGTTGACGATTGATACCGAGCTACAGGCTTTCGCGCAGCAGGCGCTGATCGATCAATTGCAGGAACTGAATACTCTTTTGGGGCGCACGGTCTCGCGGCAAGGCGTTGTCATCGCGATGGATCCGCGCACGGGCGAGATTCTGGTGCTGGTCAGCTACCCCAGCTACGACAATTCGCGCTTTGCCCGCGCGATTGATGGGGAGTATTACCTCGAAGTCGTCAATGATCCGCTGCGGCCGCTGGTGAACAATACCATCAAGAGCATCTATCCGCCGGGGTCGGTCTGGAAAGTGATCACTGCGGCCGCCGTCCTGGAAGAAAATGTCATTGACCCGAATACGTTGCTCTTGGACGAGGGGCAGATCTTGGTCGAGAATCGCTATGCGCCGAACGACCGGGCCGCGTCGCAGCGATTTGTCTGCTGGCTGCGCGAGGGGCACGGGCGCGTCAATATGATCAACGGCATCGCCTGGAGCTGCGATGTTTATTTTTATCAGATTGGCGGCGGCAATCCGAATCTCTCGGCGCGGACGATTCGCCCGGGTGGATTGGGCATCGATGATCTGTTTCGCTACGGCACTGCCTTTGGCATCGGCAGCGAACTCGGCATAGAGCTGCCCTTTGAAAATCCCAATCGCATGCCGGACGAAGACTGGAAGCGCCGCAATGAAGGCGAAAGCTGGTCCACGGGCGATACCTATAACGCCGCTTTTGGACAGGGCTATGTGAACGTCACGCCTTTGCAGCTGCTGGCCTCAGTCGCGGCCGCGATTAATGGCGGCGTGCTTTATCAGCCGACGGTCATTCGCGCATTCCTCGATGAAGAGCGGCAGGTCATCGACCCCTTTGAGCCGCATGTACTGCGCACGCTCAATCGAGACATGATGCAAAGGGGCGATGAGCTCACGCTACTCTTGCTGGAAGATATGCTGATGAAGCGCGAGTCGAGCCTGGCCTGCGTTTGCGAGCCCAACTCGCAGTGGTACGATCCTAATCGCTGCGACCCGGTGGGTTATCGCAACACCGTCGATCTACATCCCGATCCCGGCATAGAAGACCTGCATACCTATCGCATTCACATCCCGCTGAATTACAGTTTTAACGGTTCGGTGTGCCAGCCGGTAAGGTTCCGCGCCCCGAGCGAGCCCTACATTCCCGCCTTTGTGACCCATGAAACTCTGGCGCTCGTGCGCGAGGGCATGCGCGAGGCGGTGATTGGCGAAGGTGGTACCGCGCAGCCGGCGGCGCTGCCTTTCGTCGAAGTCGCGGGTAAGACGGGAACCGCGGAATACTGTGACGATATCGCGCGGCCGCTGAACCTATGCGTGCCCGGCCAATGGCCGTCTCACGCCTGGTATACCGGGTACGCGCCCTACGACGACCCTGAAATCATCATCATCGCCTTCGTCTACAACGGCGGCGAAGGCTCGCGGACCGCCCTCCCGATCGTTCGCAAGACCATGGTAGAGTATTATCGCCTGCAAGCCGAGCGCGGTACATCCACGCTTGATGGGCGAGCTCCGACAGGCGAGGCCTAGGGTGAAGCTGCTGACCGCGGAGCGCCGCAAGACGCTGCGAATCTGGGGCCCGGCGGTTATGGCCGCAGGCGCCTCCTGGCTGCTGCTGATGACCCTTGGCGAAACTCCCTTGGCGCGCGCCTGCGGTTTGGCGCTGGCCATCTTCGGCGTGACGGCGAGCATGCGGCCGATGGGTTTTGTCGCCTCTGCCGCCGGCGGACTGACGCTGGCGCTGTGCCCGGTGTTCTGGTCGCAGACTGGCGGCGGCGTGACGGAGCCGGCCACCATCGTCATCGCGGTGGCGGTAGCGCTCTTCGCCATGCTTGTGAGCGCGATGCTTCTGAAGCGCCAGGATCTGGGCATTGGCCTGGGTATCGGCGTTTTTGTCATCCTCTTCTGGAGCCAGATCGGCACGCCGCAGAGCCTGAGGCTAACCGGCCTCGTCAGTGCCTGGCTGCTATACCTGCTGGTTGATATGATTATGCTGACCAATCCCAGACCGGGCATCAAGCCGGCCAAGTCGCCGAAGTCATGGCAGACCCTGGGACTGTTGCTGCTGCTCGCCATCGGCACTGTCAACGATCCTCTGGTCGTGCTGTTTGCGCCGGCTATTCTGCTGGCGCTTTTCCTGTCTTATGCTCGGCTGCCCACCTGGTTCTGGCTGTCGATGATTCTGACGGTAATCGCCGGTCTCGTTCTGCTCGCGCGGACCTACATCTTGACGCCGACGCCGGCCGTCGACATCTGGGGCTGGCGGGACGCGACGCGCTGGATCCAGCTGGGCCAACTTGTGATAGCGCAGTTCAGCGCGCTGGGCATCGTGCTGGGCGTCATAGGCTTGGCACGGCTCGCTCGCTGGTATCCGCCGCTGGGCGTCGTCACCCTGTTCGCCTACGCAGCCTTCGTGTTCTTTGGCCTGGTTTATCTGGGCCGCAACCGCGAAATTCTGCTGCTGCCGTTAATGATCATCCAGGTCATTTGGATGACGTACGCGGTCAATACTTTCGGCCAGTGGGTCAATAAATCGCTTGAGAATGATACTGGCCTGTGGATTCATATAGTCTCGGCAGTTTATTTTGTGGCGCCGGCGATTCTGCTCTTTAACATCGTGAATCCCTAAGCTTGCAGACAGCGCAAACAATCCCGCGCCAGCCGCGTTCATTTTGATCATCTACCTCGACGCCAATTTTGTGGAATTGACGGCTTGGGCGCCCAGCAGATTATTCAAAAAATAGTATATTGAACTGAACATTGTTCGCTATGCCGCGCGCAGATGTGGAAGATTTCCAGCATGCAAGAAGAACTGATCGCCATTAAAGGTGTGAATGACGGTTTGCTGATCGCGCTCAGCACGACCGAAAAGTGGCAAATGGTTACAGATCATCTGGCTGCGCGCATTGATGCAAAGGCCGAATTCTTCGCCGGCGCCAATATTACGATTCAGCTCGGAGCGCGGCCGGTGCCAAAATACGAGCTCAGTTCGCTGAAAGCGCTGTTGGAACGGCGCGGCCTGACGCTGTCGCTAGTGCAGAGCGAGAGCGAAACGACACGGGATTCCGCTACCGCCTTGCAGGTGGCGACCGAGAACAGCGTTGAATTAGAGGCGCCAACGCCAGCGCTGGCGCCGCAAGAAACCGCGCCAGTAAATCCAGAAGAAACGGGAACTTACGGCACGTTGTTTCGGCGTACGCTGCGCTCCGGCAGAACGATTCACAGCGAGGGGCACATTGTCGTATACGGGGACGTCAATCCGGGCGCCAAAGTGATCGCCGCGGGTGATATCGTGATATGGGGCAAGCTACGCGGCTATGTGCATGCCGGCGCCAATGGCGACGAATCGGCTGTAGTCTGCGCCCTGGATATGAGCCCGAGTCAGTTGAGGATCGCCGGTCACCTGGTTACATCGCCGCCGGGCAAACGCAGCAAAGTCATGCCGGAAGTCGCGTTCGTACGAGACAATCAGATAATCGTGGAAACCCGAGACTGAACCGAGAAAGGACGCCGAATGGCAGGGAGAGTTGTAACGATTTCATCCGGTAAAGGCGGCGTCGGCAAGACCACCGCTACCGCCAATCTTGGGATTTCCCTGGCGAGCCTGGGCAAGAAAGTTGTCGTAATCGATGCCGATATCGGTTTACGCAACCTGGACGTCATCATGGGTTTAGAGAACCGGATTGTCTACGATCTGGTCGACATCGTTGAAGGCCGAAGCAAGCTGCGGCAGAGCATGATCAAGCACAAGAAGTTTGAAGACCTGTTTCTGATCCCCGCGGCGCAAACGCGTGACAAAATGGCGGTCAGCCCGGAAGACATGGTCAAGCTGACCGACGAATTGCGCGATGAGCATGATTTTGTTTTGATTGATTCGCCAGCCGGCATTGAACGGGGATTTCGCAATGCGCTGGAACCGGCGGACGAAGTGCTGATCGTGACCAATCCAGAGGTATCGGCGGTGCGCGATGCCGATCGCATTACCGGCCTGATCGAGGCGGCGGAGAAGGGACCGGGCCGCCTGATCCTCAACCGCATCAAACCCGAACTGGTCAAGAAAGGCGAGATGCTCTCGTCGGACGATGTAATCGACATTCTGGGCCTCTCGATCATCGGCATCATTCCGGAAGACGAGTTGGTGCTTTCGGCATCGAATAGCGGTGTTCCGGTCACCATGAATACGGATTCCAAAGCCGGTATGGCCTTCAACAATGTTGCGCGGCGGCTGACCGGGGAAGACGTGCCTTTTATGAACCTTGAAGAAGATGCCGGGTTTTTCCGACGCTTGGTGAGGCTAATCGAAGGTCGGTAGAGACAAGCCGCATACATAACATCATTAGCAGGTGCTACCAGTAAAGGATTGACCCATGACCAGCCTCTTGAATCGCCTGTTTGGTCGAGCGAAAAAAGGCAGCGGCGCCACCGCGAAAAATCGGCTCCATTTTGTGCTCCAGCACGACCGCATCAATCTGCCGCCGCAGCGCATGGAGGAGATGAAGCGGGAGATTCTGGCGGTGATCGTCAAGTACTTGGTCGTCGATCAGGACCGGGTGGAAATCGCCTTGGAGCAGCGCGATCGCACGCATAGCAAGCTGGTGGCAGAGATTCCTTTTGCCAAGGAAAAGCAGCAAATCCAAATGGAGTTGCGCCCCGAGAGCGCTGCCAGCGATTCATCCAGCGCTGAATCAAATGGCGCGGGGAAGTCGCCCCAAGCAAGCGATGACGTAGTCAATCTTGAAGTTGAGTCGACTGAGAGCGAAGTCGACGATGCCGATACCGCCGCCGATGGAGAAAGCAGGCCCGAGACAGACGAAGCCGAGGACGCGGACAAAAGGTAGATCCCCTGGTCAAGCGCGCTATTGCGCTGCGTACGTTCTGCGGCGCTCGTCGTCCAGCGGACTGTTGCCGCGCGCAGCGAATCACGTCCACCCTGTTTGCCAGCCACGCATACAGTATAATTGTTGTTCAGCTATTGACGTAGAATTGCCTGTCCGATGGAACCGATCAGTCTCTGGCGCCGATTCGATTATGTGCTGTTTGCGGCCACGGTTGCTCTGGTCGTATTCGGCATCCTGATGATCGACAGCGCCACGCAGGACGCGATCGACGACGACATCATCAGCCGCGTGCCGGATCAGCGGAACTACGCGCTCATAGGCTTTACGGTGGCCATCGTTGTGGCGGCCATCGATTATCGCTTGCTGGGCGGCATCAGCGCCTGGATCTACGCCGCGATGATCATCCTGCTGCTGCTGGTCCAGGTTTTCGGCGTCGAAGGCGCCGGTGGGGCCAAGCGCTGGCTGAACGTCGGCATACGGCTGCAGCCCTCGGAAATCGGCAAGATCATGATGATCATTACGCTGTCGCAATACCTGGCTGAGCGCTATCTCGATCTCGGCAGGCTGTCGACCGTGCTGCGCAGCATGCTGCATATGGCCTTACCTGCAGCGCTGATATTCTTCCAGCCCGATCTGGGCACGACGATAGTGTTTCTGGTGATTTGGGCGGTGATCATCTGGTCAGCCGGCTTGCGGCTGCGTCATATTGCGCTTTTTCTTAGCGCCGGGCTGATAATCCTGGTCGCTGTTTTCCCGCTGCTGCCGCCCTATCAGCGGCTGCGGGTCGAGACATTTCTGGCGCCGGATACGGCGTCTGACGCCTACTACAATATCAATCAGGCGCTAATCAGCATTGGGTCGGGCGGCGTTCTGGGCAAGGGCTACTACGTCGGCTCGCAGAATACGGGCCGTTTCTTGCGCGTCCGCCATACTGACTTCATTTTCAGCGTGATCGCGCATGAGTTTGGCATGGTCGGCGGCGTTGCCCTGCTGGGTATGTTCGCCATCGTGCTCACGCGGATTCTGAAGGGCGCCCGAGAGGCGAGCGACCCGCTGGGCAGCATGATATGTTACGGTGTGGCCGCCATGATCTTTTTTCAGGCGACGGTGTCAATCGGCATGAATCTGAACCTGCTGCCGGTGACAGGGCTTACGCTGCCTTTCGTCAGCTCGGGCGGGACATCGCTGCTGTTTACCATGGTGGGCATCGGCCTGGTGCAAAGTGTCATTGTGCGCCGCCGGCGCATCAACATCTGACCGAGCAGCCAAGCCCTATATTTCGCGTACACCCTTAGGAGTTGCAACCGTGAGCATACGCCCTGGCAATCCTGTGCGGACGCGCTATGCCCCCAGCCCAACCGGTCCTCAGCATATAGGCGGCATCCGCTCGGCGCTGTTCGGTTGGTTATTTGCCCGTCATCACGGCGGTCAGTTTATCCTGCGCATCGAAGACACCGACCAAAAACGCAGCGTGCCCGGTTCGCTGGAACGTATACTGGAGTCCTTCGCGTGGCTGGGCATGGATATCGACGAAGGGCCGCGCATTGGCGGCGAGTACGGGCCCTACATTCAGTCGGAACGCCTGGAGTTGTATCAGACTTGGGCTAAATGGCTGGTTGAGAAAGGACAGGCGTACAAGTGTTTCGCCACGTCTGAAGAATTGGCCGAGATGCGCGCGTCCGGCGGCGGCTACGACCGGCGCTATCGAGACCTGTCAACCGCGCAGGCTGACAATCTGGAAGCCCAGGGCAAGCCCTATGTCATCCGCTTCAAGATGCCCCGGAGCGGACAGACTACCGGCGTCGACTTGATTCGCGGCGATGTCGTCTTTGATAATGCCCAATTGCAGGACGCGGTTCTGCTAAAGTCGGATGGCTTCCCCACCTATCATCTGGCGCATATCGTAGATGATTACCACATGAAGATATCGCATGTGACGCGCGCGGTGGAATGGCTGCCGTCTTATCCGCTGCATATTCGCATTTGGGAGGCGTTGGGCTGGGACAAGCCGCAATTCGCCCACTTGCCGGTGCTGCTGAACCCCAACGGCAAGGGCAAACTCAGCAAACGCAAACAGCAGTTCGCCGCTGATGGGAAGAGCGTACCCGTGCTCGCGCATGAGTTCATTGACGCCGGATATCTGCCCGAAGCGGTGATGAATTTCTTGACCAATATCGGCTGGAATTTCGGAGACAATCGCGAGGTGTTCTCCACCGCCGCAGCGATAGAGCGCTTCAAACTCGAGGCAGTCAACCCGGCCAACAGCGCCTACCCGATCGCTAAACTGGACTGGCTAAACAGTCAGTATATTCAGGATTCCACCGTTGACGACCTGGCGCGGCGACTGAAGCCGGTGCTGGAAGCGGCGGGATACGCCGTCGATGACGATAGGCTGCGCCGCGTCGTGCCGCTGCTGCAAGTGCGGCTGAAGACGCTGAATGAAGTCGTGCCTATGGCGGGCTTCTTTTTCGCCGATTGGGAAGCATTCGAAGCGCCACCGACCGAGATTTTAATCCAGCGCAAGATGGATAGCGCCGGTACAGCCGCGGTGCTGAGCGGCTCACTTCCAGTGTTGGAGGATTTGGACGAATTCAGCCACGAGGCGCAATACAGCGCCATGGCTGCTTACGCGAAGGCGACCGGCTACAAGAACGGACAGGTATTCGGCTCCCTGCGCGCGGCGGTAACCGGCCAGCGAGTATCGCCGCCGACATTCGAAACCATGGAGATACTGGGCCGCGCGGAGTCTATCCGGCGCATTGAGTTGGCGCTGCAGGCGCTGCGCCAGCCAGCATCTTAAGCGCCAGCTGCTCGCGCTTCTGCTGTCGCTGTCTAAGCGAGTCTGGCAGTCTTGCCCGCCCGAGTCTTGAATGATCTCGCTATCGCTGCTAGCATGGTGGCCAGTTGGTGGGAGATAGTTTAATTGGCAAAACAGCGGACTCTGGATCCGCCATTCCTGGTTCGAGTCCAGGTCTCCCAGCTGAAATCGCGACCCGGATATCAACCGGGTCGTTTGTGCTTCTAGCGCTGGCGCGGCTACAGCGCTTAAGTCAAGCGACGGATAGCACAACCAGTTCCACCCATTTGCGGAATTCTTCGTGCTGCGCGTTGTAAAGCAGGCGCGTCCGCAGCGGCAAGCCCAGCCACATATATGACAGCTTGCGGCGTTCCTCGCGCGTGGTGCGGTCGACGATTTCCCGGTACCAGCCGGGAAAGCGCAAGAATATCTCGGGGTGCTGCAGGATATTGTCTCGCACACGCCAATACAGCATAAAGAAGAAGACGAAGGCGAAAATGCCCAGCAGCACCAAGAGCGATGAGGGCACAAGCAGGGTGAAGATTAAGTAGGCAAGCACAAGCCCCCAGAGGCAGGCATCAAACAGAGGGCTGAATCCCACTTCGTCGCCGTATTGCTGAAAGGCAGACAAGATGGGTTCCTTGTAGAAGCCCAGCGTTATCAAGCAGGCGCGCAAGAATAGCAAGGACACCGCAAACATTATCAATGGCAATATGGTCATCATTGGGCGGTTCCGGCGCCATTCATCGGACGACTTAGCATAGCGCTTGTGGCGACATTATTCACTGGCCGTGGCCGCCTCTGCAATACCTGCAATCCTGAATCCGTGGCGCAGCTCGCCCGGCACACGCTCCTCCAGGCGGGCATCGGGATAAGGCGTGCATGGCAATGGCACTTGCCAACATTGCGTCCCGTCTCCCCTGGGTACATTAAGCTGAAGACCGCTGTTTGTCACGTATTGATCGTAGGGTACGGGCCAATGGTCGTAATAACCGTCATCCGGCCCGGCTGGCAGCGGATAACTTTGACGACCGACGATGAGCAGCGCGACGTAGGCCAGGCAGAGCGCGGCCAATCCGGCTACCGCAAGGATTCGCAGTCGTAAATTGACCGTCGACCACGCTTCAAACACCAGTATGACCGAAACCGCGGCCAGGCTCCAGAGCATATAGCGAATATACTTGGGTTCGGGAAATGTGAAGAACCAGAAAGCCAGCATGATAAGCATGGGCGCCAACGCCAACACGCCGGGATCGCGCGCTCGATTCATGCCGCGGTTGCGGAATCGGCCCAGCGTGAACAATCCGAACGCGACCGCAGAAATCAAAGACGGTAGCATGGTGGGCATGATATTGCTGACGAACTTCCGCAGCCATGGCCCCAGCCAATCCCAAGAGCCGAGTACTTCAGCTTGCGCGCCGCCGCGAATACGGGTGTTGGTCGACATGGTTCGCTGCCTGCTTAGCAGCTGGTCGTGCGGAATGGCCCAGTCTACCTCTACTCGTCCCACCGGTTGTGGAAAGGCAATATAGCCACTTGTAAGCACACCGCGGGCCAACCAGGGCACGATAATGACGCAGCCCAAGACCGTGGTCAATTTTAGCGACCGGGCAGCGCGCGCGCGATCCTGGCTATAGCCGCCCCGTTTCAGCCAGACGCGCAAGACCGTCGCCGCGAGCGCCAGGCCGAATACGACGAAGGTTTGTTTGATGGTCAGCCCCACGAGAATTAGAATCGCCAGGCGCGAGACCAGAAAGCGCCTGTCCGATGCGCGAAGATTCCGGTCCTGGAAGAAATCCAACATATACGCCACGCAGACAAATCCAACCACATCGACAACTGTATCGGTCAAGAAATGCGTAATGCCGCTCCGTCCGACGGTGTAGAACAAGATGTACGGGATCGTTAAGGCGGCGAGAATCCAAGACCAGCGGACGGCCCCCTCAGCCCGACAGTTAAGAAGATTCTGGGCCGATCTTGTCGCCTGCGCCAGATAGACCATCAGCAGCAAACCTGTAGAGATATGATGGGAGCGTCCGGTCCAGATCGACGCGTCGAGCAAGGCGTCATAAAGATAGACGGAGTGATTGAACGCCAGGGACGAAAATAGATTGCCGAGCCCCGGCACAATCGGATAGGCGTCGAGCCACATAACAGCCTGGATGTCGCGGAAGCCAGTGTCGTAAGCGGTCGGCATAGCCAGCGCGCGATTCGACATCCACAAGGCCAGCGGCGCCATCACCAGCATGTAGGCGCGCTCGTTGCTCAGTCGGTGTAGCAGGCGAGCGGCAGACGCTCGCAGAGAAAACAGTTGATAGGCCGCGATTAATGCGAGAAGCAGCAAAATCGTTTCATTGACGGGCAAGACCAAATGCCAGATTTGCAATACGGCCAGCGAAAGCGCCCAGCCCAACCAGAAGCTGTCCAGCCAATCCCAGCCGGATTTGAAAGATTTGCCAAGCAGTTTCAGGAGCAGCATACCTAGACCGCTGAAGAGCAGAAACAACAGCAGCCAACTCAGCAACACTTGCGACATCGGCGTGATAAGGTCAAGCATTTAGGTTGAGCCCTCGAATATGACTTTGAAAGTCAGTCACTCCGTGTGAAATCCCCATTATAATGTCAGATAATTCATAATGCGATTATGGTCCATATACGTGCTTGACCGACATTTACTCAATTAGCTTGGCGGACGATTTGATGTCTAACGACACATTGATGGAGCCGGTTGAGGGCCCAAGGATGGCCTTCCTTCGAACCGTGGACGCCAAGGCCATCGCCGAAAATCTGGTGGCCTTCGCCAACACCGAGGGCGGTACAATTTTGGTCGGCGTCAATGCCGACGGCACACCTGCGGAGGAGCGCCCGGCGCGAGAATTAATCGATCGCATTCTGGGCCAGGCCGACAATCTGTACAATCCGCCGGTCGTCATCGACGGCTGTGAGACGATCCATCTTAAACCAGACGGCAGCGATGTCAATGAACATGGGGCCGATCTTGGAAGCGCAGCGCACGAGTCCACGGAAGCCGAGCCGATGGTACCGGCGTTCTCGATCCGCGTACCACGCAGCACCGAGTTACATGCATTGGCCGACGGCCGCGTTCTCATTCGCAGCGGCGAGGGCAACCGTCCCTTGGGCGGGCAGGAGATCTTGCGCCTGGCCAGCGCCAAGAACACGGGCGACTTCGAGACGGAAGCAGTGCCCGGCGCCACTATCGACGACTTCAATCGCGAGATCATCGACGAGTACCTGGAAAAGCGCGCCGAACGCATGAAGCGCGCTTCCACCGGCGATATTAATC
Source organism: Chloroflexota bacterium (assembly GCA_011523515.1). GTDB lineage: Bacteria > Chloroflexota > Anaerolineae > Aggregatilineales > Phototrophicaceae > UBA6055. The sequence goes on along the minus strand of WTGO01000069.1, from coordinate 55,975 downwards.
GGCTGCTGTCGGAGATTGGCGCAATTACGGCCGATGGCAAGCCCACGGTTTGCGGCCTGCTGCTATTCAGCGATTATCCGCAGCGCTGGCTGCCGCAGAGCAGCGTCGTCTTCGCCCGATTTGTCGGCACGACGCCGCGCGGGGAGCACGGTTTTGCGGGCTACACCCGCCGCGAGGAAATCACGGGGTCGGTGCCGCGTCTCATTGAAGCGACCTGGAATCTGGTCTGGAGCGAGATGGCGATTAGCGCTGTGGTCAAAGGCCTGGAACGCGAGGAAACATTCGAATACCCGCAATTTGCCGTGCGCGAAGCCTTGGTGAACGCCATCTGCCATCGCGATTATCGACTGCGCGGGCGCCGCATTGAGGTGCGCATGTTTTCCGACCGGTTAGAGGTGATATCGCCCGGCGGCCTGCCCGGCTTCATTACTGTAGAAAACATCAAGGATGAGCACTTTTCGCGCAATCCGCGTTTGGTTGGGGGATTGTTCCATTGGGGCTATATCGAGGAGCTTGGGCTGGGCATTGACCGGATGCTGGAGGTCATGGAGCAAGCCGGGCATTCTCCGCCGCGATTTGACGCCCGCCCTTACAGCTTCGCGGTTGCGCTGCACAACGGGCGCATTCGACCGCGAGTGCCCGAGTGGGCGCGCGATACCAACCACCGCCAAGCCCGCGCGCTACAGTACATTCGCGACCGAGGCAAGATCACGAACCGAGAATACCGCAGCCTGATCCATTCCGTATCCGCGGAGACTTTGCGTCTGGATCTTGCGGATCTCGTCGAAAAGGGCATTCTCAATAAATTGGGCGCGAACAAAGGCACGCACTATACGCTGCGCGATTCATCCGCGGACAAAAAAGACGCGCCGTAGCGCGTCCTGAATCAACTTGCTGAAACCGCTAGGGACTTAGCGGCGTTCTTTTAGGCGCGCGGACTTGCCGCGGCGGTCTCGCAGATAATAGAGTTGCGCCCGACGCACCTTGGCTCGACGCAGTATCTCGACCTTTTCGACACGTGGGCTGTGCAACAAAAAGGTGCGTTCTACACCGACGCCATGGCTGGCGATGCGCCGAACGGTGAAGTTGGCTTCGTTGCCGCCTTTGCGCGCCCGAATTACGGCACCCTGGAATACCTGCACCCGCTCGCGAGTTCCTTCGACGATACGTACATGAACTTTCACGGTATCGCCTGATTCGATTTTCGGATGCCGATTGTTCTCGGCAACCAGCGCTTGCATCAATTCCTGGCTCATGGCGGCACGCCCTCGCAGAAATGCGCCCGAAGGCGCTTGCTTGTTTATCAGAAGTCGCGGCATTGTAGCACAGCCTGCCTTGACAAGGCAAGAGCAAGCCCGTGTCTGGCGGATTCCATTTCAGTTGAGGCGGAACAAGCGCAACTGAAATACTGCCGGCTTAGGGAATATGCAGAACATCACCCGCGTTTAAGCTGTCGACATTGGCGATATTGTTCAGCGCAGCAAGGATTTCCACGGTCGTCCCAAACTGGATTGCAATCTCGAATAAGGTGTCGTTCTGCTGCACGGTATAGGTTTGGCTGGGCGTCGCCGCGGCAGCCTGAGCGCCAAAGACTTCACCCGGCTGCGGCACCGCATTATCAAGAAGCGCCGCTTGCGCTTGCTCGATCAGGGCGCTGCGCGTGTCATCGCTGCTGGCGATTTCAAGTTCTTCCGGTTCGCTCGTTGCCAGAATGGCAGCCGGGCTCAGCGTCGCGGTCGGTAACGATGTTGGCGGCGGGATAAAGCCAGTCGTGCCGCAAAGTGGAATCGTGATATGTTGTCCGACGGCGATCCGATCCGGGTTGTCGATTCCACTCGCTGCAGCGATGGCGTCAACCGTCACCCCGTATGCCAGCGAGAGTTGGAACAAGGTCTCACCGGCGCGAATCTCATGCGCGCAGTCCTCCCCCGGCGGGATGGTCGCGCGGGGCAGTTGGATGGCCGCCGTTTGGCCTGCCCTTATTTCGCCGGCTGTCGCGCCGCTGTTTGTCGAGGAATCCGCTCCAGCAACTGACTGGGTCTGCAGAGCAATCAGGGCGGTCGCCGTAAGCGCAAATTGATCAGCTACCGGCTCGGTCGCTTGCAACTCAGTCGCTACGAGTTCCACCGTAGCCGTGGGCGGGAGCGCTGTCGGCTCTTCGTTCTGAACAGCCGTCGGCGAAGGATTTTCGCGCGCGACAGGCTGATTCTGGATCGCCTCGGAGGTATCGCGAAAGCAGGCGCTCGCTAGCAAGACAACTGCTGTCAGCAGCAGCATGAGTTGAAAGCGCCGGTAAAAGTCAGACATCAATCGGCTACTCCTCATCGCAGATGCAATCAACAAATACATTGACCGCTTCCTGCTTGACCGCAAACGCCGGAGATGCGATATACATCCTTGCAGTTCATTATAGGTAGAGACGAAATAACGGACAAACGAGAATGGGACAATATTTGTTTGACTGATTCGTTTCCGCTATTCAGGAGATCAATCCGGAAGCGACGGCGGCAAGTATCAGCAAGCCGGCTAGAATACGATAGTAGCCAAATACAACAAAGCTGTTGTTGGAGACAAATCTCAAGAGCCAATCCATAGATAGCCAGGCGAATACCGAAGAAAAGACCGCGCCAAGCATCAATAAGAATAGTTCGCCATGGTCGAGCGTATAAATCACTGTGACCAGACGGTAGAGCGTCGCGCCGCCTAATAATGGAATGGCCAGGAAAAATGAGTATTCCGTTGCTTGTCGCCGATCCAGGCCGGACAAGATGCCGCCGATTATCGAGCTGCCGGAACGGGACACGCCAGGTATCAGCGCCAGGATTTGAACCAGGCCGACCAGGAGCGCCTGTTTCATTGTGATCTGCGTGATACTGCCCTGATCCGTCGCGCGGGACTGAAAGATGGGCAGGCGCTCTACAATTAGGAATACGACGCCGCCGGCAATTAACGATATGGCCACGACTCGGGGCGAGAACAGCAGTCGCCCGATGTGCTCGCCCGCCAAGAGGCCCAGCAGCACGGCGGGCAAACAACTGAGCGCCACCAGCGACCAGAATCGGCGCACGTCGGGCGATGATGTGAGTTTAACTGTGTGCCCGTACAAGGTCTTGCGGTGGTACATCACAACTGCCAAGACGGCGCCGAATTGAATGAATACCTCGAATACCGCGCCCATGCCATTTAGGCCAAGCAGCGACGTACCTACAATGAGATGCCCCGTGGATGATACCGGTAGGAACTCGGTCACGCCCTCGACAAGCGCCAGGACAATTACTTTGATGATGTCTTCGGTCATGAAATCGGCAAAACAATCGTCAAGCGATCAGCAGCAATCAGGCCGCGCCAAAGAGTCGGCTCCCCAGCAGGATACCGAACGCGACACCTAATAAGCATAAGCCATAATTCAGCATCGCATTGAGCAGAAACAGCGTAATTCTGCCATCGTCGGCCAAGATGTAGCTTTCATTGGCGAAAGCCGAAAAGGTGGTGAAGGCGCCGAAGAAGCCGCTGCCAATCAGCAAGCGCAACTGAGGCGACAATCCGGTACGCGCGCCGAACCAGATGCCAAAAAGCGCCAATCCAAATGAACCAGCGACGTTGACCACCAGCGTTCCATACGGGAAATTACCCAATAATGGAGTAAGTACATGATTCGAGCCGAGCGACAGCAGATAACGAGCGTTAGCGCCGAGGAAGCCGCCGACGCCAACGTATAACAGGCTCTCCATCTCATATCCCCGACTGGCATTGAGTCAATTCTAGGTAAGTCTAGCGGCGCCTGAACCCTGCCGCAAATCGGGAGTGGTTGAGAAGTTTGTCCGCCGGGCTGGCGTTTGCGCCGTGCAACCCTCAACGATGTGCTGTACACTGACGCTCCACTCGCGAGACCGCCTATGGATTACATCAGACTTCTCAACAGCAATCGTGATTTCGCCAAGCTATGGGGGGCGCAGCTCGTCAGCCTGTTGGGCGACTGGTTTAGCACCATCGTCGTCTCGGCGCTGATTATTTCCTACACTGAGGGAACCGGATATCAAGGCATTGCGGTCAGCGGATTCCTGATCGCCCGCATGCTGCCGCCGCTGCTTGTGCGGCCCTGGGCCGGTGTGCTGGCGGACCGCTTCGACCGCAAGCGCCTGCTCATCCTCAGCGATCTGCTGCGCGCGGTTGCGGTCCTGGGCCTGCTATTTGCCTCTCAGAGCCGCGATTACCTGCCGCTGATCTACGTGGTAGTCATCATCCAATTCTTGATATCCTCGGTCTTTGAGCCGGCGCGCAACGCCATTATGCCCAGCATTTTGTACCGGCATCAGCTCATCGTCGGCAATACGCTCAGCAGTGTCACCTGGTCGGCCATGTTGGCGGTCGGCGCCATCAGCGGCGGGCTGGTGGCGGAGATCTTCGGAACGCAGATCGCTCTGCTCATAGACGCCATGACCTTCGTCTTGTCGGCGATTTTGGTCATGCTAATCGTAATACCGGACAGCCCGCGCTCCGAAATCGGTCAGCAGCCGCGCGAAGTCAGGGACAAGGCCGAACGAACCGTCATGGATGGCTTTCGCTATTTGCGGCGTCATCCGGAGACAGCTGCCGCGCTAATGGTAAAAGCCGGCCAGAGCATCACCAGCTCGGACGCGTTGCTCATCTTCTTCGGCACACAGGTTTTTGTCCTCGGCGACCGGGGTATCACTTCGATGGCAATTCTCTGGGCCGCTTTCGGTGTGGGCGCCATCATCGGCCCGCTGATCGCCAATCGCTTCAGCGACGATTCGGTACGGGTGCTGCGCCGGCTGATCGGGGTCGGCTTCGCCTTGATTGCCTTGGGCTGGCTGTTTTGGGGTATGGCGCCGTCGCTGGAGTTTCTGGCGCTGGCGGTGGTCGTACGGGCGATGGGCGGCTCGATCAATTGGACGTATAGCTCGGTGATTATCCAACAGCAGGTGCATGACGAGTACCTGGGCCGTATGTTTTCGCTGGATTTCGCCGGATTCGAGTTGGTGCAGACCCTGGGCATTCTCGTGGTCGGCTTGGCAATCGACGCCGTGGGCGACGGCGGCATGCGAGCGATCGTTTATGCTTCGGCGCTGGCCGCGGTCGTGCCGCTGGTCCTATGGCTGCGCATTGTCTATTGGCTGGACAAAAACAAGATCGGAAAGGTAGCGGCCGCCCCGGAATTGGCCGCAGGAGGTTAGGATGACGAGCTTTCAATATGACAAGCAGATCACAAGCAATTATCCGAATCTCACGGGCGGGGCCATTGTCGCGCGGGGCGTAACCAACGCGCCGACAACGGCGGCGCTGAGAGACCGCTACCAGGCGGAACAAGCTGCGGTCAAGTCGCGGATAGGCGAAACGCCTCTGAGCGAGCTGCCGTCTCTGAGCGCCTGGCGGCGAGCGTTCAGCGCATTTGGCGTATCGCCTACCAAATATCGCAGCGCCGCCGAAGCCTTACTGCGACGTCTGACCAAGAAAGGGGATATCCCGGTCATAAACACCTTGGTCGACATCGGCAATCTCGTCAGCATCCGCTATGGCTTGCCGGTCGCTATCTTCGACACGCGCCAGATTGCGACGCCGATCACCGTACACTACTCCGACGGCAGCGAGCTGTATACAGAACTCGCCAGCGGCGAAGCGATGCGCCCGGAAGTTGGCGAAGTCGTCTTCTCTGATGAGAACAAGATGGTCGTGGCGCGCCGTTGGTGCTGGCGGCAGAGCGCAACCAGCGCCGCCAATGCCGGCACGACCGACGCCGTCATCACGGTTGAGGCGCATCATGCTGGCGGCGGCGCCGACATCGAATCCGCCCTGGGCGATTTATTGGCGCTGCTGAACGAATTCGCCGGCGGAGATTACAAATCCGGCGTACTCGATGGAGGGAATCCCTCCCTTTAGCGCGGTCGCAAGCGCCCACTGAGAATGGGCGGGAATTGGCGAAACCTGGTCCAATCGAGACTGCTCGCCTTGGCCGAAATTTCGTCCTCAAATGCCGGCTCGAGCAAGGCGTCGAGGACGAATCCCGCGGCGAAGGCGGCGTTGAGCATATCGCCAAGCGGGCGATGATAGTAATAATGCGGCGTTGGTTCGCCGGGCGCGCCCGAACCCTTGACCGGCGGCATGTCAAGATAAGCGCGCAGCTTCAGCGCATAGTGCTCGCTGACGTCGCCGTCGCGGTCCTCTTTCTCATGCAGGAAAACCGGATTGTTGGAATTAAAAGCCGGGTGCATGGTCGCGAAGACCAAACGGCCGTCCGGCTTCAGCAGTTGGCTGGCCGCCGCAAACAGCGGATTGATCGCCGGCATGTCCATCAAGGCCATCGAACAAGTAATCGCGTCGAAGCGCCGCGCTCCCAGTTGCAGAAGCGCTGCTTCGTCAGTCGCGTCGATGAGGCGGTAATCCACGCGAACGCCGGCCGCGCGGTCGCGAGTACGCGCGAGCTCCAGCATCGCTTCGCTGTAGTCGAAGGCCGTCACCACCGCGCCGTCCCGGACCAGCCGCCGCGCCATTACGCCATTGCCGCAACCGGCATCAAGGACGGATTCGCCGGCGCGCAGGTCGAGCAGCTGCAGCACGCTGGGCTCGACCAACTGGCGATGAAAGTTGTTGCCCGTAACGCCATACAGGTCATCCCAGAAGCGCGCTTTGCGGTTCCACAGGTCACGACCTTCGTCATTCAGTTGCTTGATGTCCAAGGCGGATTCTCCCATGTGTCGTATTAACCTGATTCTAACGCGCTTGGCCCCCGCAAAAATGCGGCAGCCAAATATGCCGTCACGTCGCCCGACAGTCGGAACTAGACTGCAAATACAGTATAATGTCTGCGGCTCAAATCGCTTGTGAAAAGATTCGGCTTTGACGAACGAAGTTCTTGTGTTCGCGCTGGTAGGCATCTTGATCGGCTTTTCAAAAGGCGGTCTGGGCGGTCCAGTGCCGGTCGCGCTGACAGTACCAATTCTGACCCTGTTCATCGAACCGCAGGTCGCCGTTGTTTTGGTCTTGCCTTTGCTCATATTCGCCGATGGCTTCGCTCTCTTTTTCTACTGGAAGCAGTGGGATCGGCACTATATCAGCCTCATGATCCTGCCCGGATTGCTCGGCGTGGTCTTGGGCGCAGTCGTGCTTAAGGACATTGATGCCCTTACACTGAAGCGCGTCATCGGCGGCTTGACGCTGCTCGCCCTTGTATTCAAGATCGCCAGCGACCGCCTGGCCGCGTTGACATACCGCCCTCGCAAATGGCACGGCTATTTCGCCGGATTGGCATCGGGATTTGGCTCGACGCTTGCCAACGTTGGGGCGCCGCCTTTCACGGCTTACTTGCTGCTGCAACCCAAGATGACGCCGCGACGCTTTATCGGCACGACAACGCTGTTTTTCACCGTTATGAACTTGACCAAGCTGCCCGGTTTTGTTCTGATCGGCCTGTTTGATGTCGAGCGCTTACTCGGCATCGCCTGGGTGTTTGTGCTGATACCGCCGGCGGTGATGGTCGCGCGTTATCTGATTGATCGCATAAATCAACAAGTTTTTGAGTGGATGATGATGATTCCGCTGTTCGTCTTGAGCGTATATCTTCTGCTCAACAACTGCGTAACCAATTGCTGATCTCGGCGATACCTTGCAACATATTGGCGGCATGACGGGCGGCGCGAAACTGGCATGCGGCGAAATCTCGCAGGGCTGCCCGCCCATCAAAGTCGACGTAGGCCAGTCGCGCGGTAAGCGCTTCGGATTGCATGCCAAAGGAACTGCCGGGTAATAGCGCCACGCCGCTCTCTTCAAGCAGGCGCTCGCAAAGCCGCTTGTCGCTTGACAGGCCGCGCCGCGCAAGCTGATCAGCAAAAGGGCTAAAGTCCAGCAGCAGGTAGAAGCCACCCTGAGGCGGATGCACGCGCAGGCCCGCATCCACCAGCGAGCGATAGATTACCGCGCCGATTGCCGAAAGCACCTTCCGCTGGGCGTTCAGAAACTGATGGACTTCCGAATCCAGCTGGTAGGCGGCTAGCGCAGCCCCTTGTATCGGCGCCGGGGCGCACGAATAGGTTTCCGAGCCCAGGCCAATCAGCGCGTCGAGAAGGGCTTTGGGCGCATGGGGCGGCAAGATCAGCGCGCCCAATCGCCAGCCGCCGGCGCCGCACCACTTGGATACGCCGGTCGTCACCAGCGTACGCTCTGGATAAATCGTGGCGAGTGAAACATGTTGGCCTGTGTGGTCGAGCAAGGCGTAGATTTCGTCCGAGACTACCCAAAGGCCGTGAGCGCGCATGACCTCGGCCAAACCTTCGAGCTCGGCGCGACTGTAGCTCAAGCCGTCGGGATTGCCAGGATAGTTCAGGACCATCAGTTTTTGGCGATCGGCCAGGCCGTGCGTCCGAATCGCCGCTTCCAATGATTCGGAAGTTACACGCCAGCGCTCTTCAAATGTGGTGCGGATCGGCACAACTTGATGGCGAGCCAGTGCGGCCTGCGGCGCATAAGACACCCACGACGGTCCCAGCAAGTAGACTTCGCCAGGCTGGAAGGCCTGCATGATGTTATAGAGCAAGGGTTTCGTACCCGGCGCGACCAAGACTTGATCCGCTGCGATGGGATAGCGGTCGGCTTCATGGTGGAATTCGGCGATCTTTTCGCGTAAGGGTGGCAAACCGGCGACCGGTGTATACTCAGTGCGGCCCGCCCACTCGCGCAAGGCTTCTTGTACGCGTTTTGGCGGCGGAAAGGGCGATTCGCCAAAACCAAATTGAAATACGCGCCGCCCGGCATTCCGCATATCTTGCATTGTCTCGTTGAGAGAGAGTGTGCCGGATTTGGCAAGTTTCATGAAGGCCATAGCTGTCGATAAGCCTCCATACAATCGCGCCGCAATTTCCGCCAGATTATACACCCATGTTCGCAACCGGGCACACTGAATTGACACTGAATCTGCAACGTGCATAATGACGGCTTGGAAAAGATAGTTGCGAGGCGCCTAAGCATGGCGACGGTCGCGGACTTCTTCGCAGCACAACTTAAGGTCGTGGGCGTAGAGCGCGTGTACGGATTGCCGGGCGGCGAAAACGTCGAAATCCTGGACGCGATTCGCCGGCGCGGGATTGACTTTGTGCTGGTCAAGAACGAGAGCAGCGCCTGCTTCATGGCGGCGACCGAGGCGCGCTTGGGCGGGAAAATAGGTGTGGCGCTGACCACGCTTGGCCCGGGCGCGGCCAATGCTGCCGCCGGGTTAGCGCATGCGCATCTGGACCGGGCGCCTGTGCTTTTGATCACGGCGACTACCGACCCTGACCTGATTGGCCGTCATACGCATCAAGTGCTGGATCTTGCTGCGTTCTTCCAGCCCATCTGCAAGCTGTCGGCGGAACTTTCGGCGGCCAATGCGGCCCGGACCATTCGTTGTGCGCTGAGCGTGGCAAATGCCGGGCGGCCCGGTCCGGTCCATATCAGCTTGCACAATCGCATTGCCCGGCAAGAAGCAGAGCTCGCCGGTGAACCGTCAAAGGCAACGCCAGCGCCCCACGGCAATATTGATATCAGCGCCATCCGCGCTCTGCTTGCCGACAAGCGGAAACCGATCATCGCGGTCGGCTTGGGTCTGGAGCCGGGCGCGCCGTATGACGCCATTCGCGGTCTCGCCGAGCGCTTGGGCGCGCCGCTAATCGACACGCCAAAGAGCAAAGGCGCGCTTTCAGCGGATCATCCGCTCTTCGCTGGGACCGTCGGGCTGACGCGCGTCGATCCGGTTTACGAATTATTGAATGAAGCCGACTGCATCGTCGCCATCGGCTTTGATGTGGTCGAGTTGGTCAAACCCTGGGACTACGAAACGCCCTTGGTCTGGATCGCCAGCTGGGAAAACAATGACCCGCAAATTGCCTGCGCATGGGCAGCGGTCGGCCCCATCGACGACATCCTCAACGCGCTGAGGGATGTCAGCTGCCGGGCGTACGAGACCTGGGGCGCAGCGAGGGTTCGACAATTTCGTGACAGTCAGAGCCAGGTCAACCTGCCTGCTCCAAACGCCAAGCGCATACTGCCGCAGACATTCCTGGCTTCCCTGCGGGATCAGACGCCGGGCGATATTTTAGTGACCACCGATGTCGGCTCGCACAAGATCTTCGCGGCGCTTCATTGGCCGGCGCGCAAGCCGAATCGTTACTTCGTCTCGAACGGACTGTCGGTTATGGGATTCGGGCTCTGCAGCGCCATTGCGGCGGCGGCCACGACCGGTGAACCCGCCGTTTGCATCACGGGCGATGCCGGTCTGGCGATGGTCATGGGCGAGTTGGGCATACTGGTTGAGCGGCAGCTGCACGTCCTGGTGATCATCATGAATGACGCCGCGCTGGATTTAATTCGCTCGGCGCAGGTACGCGCGCAGCATCCCGCTTTTGGCACCGAATTCCGCAACCCCGATTTCGAACTTGTCGCCGGCGCCTACGGCATCGCCTACCGCCGCGTGGAATCAAGACTTGATTGCGACGCCGCCATTCAAGCGGGATTGTCCCGGCGCGCTCCCATGCTGATCGATGTGATGGTCGACCCGGTCGGATACCCGACGACGGTGAACGCTGGTTGATCAGTCGAGCGCGCGAATGCGGCCCGCCAGCGCCGGATCGTCCGCCAGCGCCCCTTGCACCTTCTTCAGCGCGGCAACTGCTTCATCCACGGCGCCCTCGCCCTCGCGGAAGATCTCCTCATCCAGCCACAGCCCCTCGCGTGTGCTGATGCGCTCGGTGACAGGCAAACGCATTTTGTCCAGTTCAAAGTATTCCGGGAAGGCGGACGGCACAGCCAGACGCGAGTCATTAGGTCGAAACAGATCGTAACGGTACATAGGATCGTAGCCGGTCCAGCACGGGATGCCCTCAGCCTGCATCGCGCGCGCAATAATCTTGTTGGTCGCGCCGAAGGACTCGGGTGCAACCGCAAAGATGTAGCGGTAGAGCGCGCGCTTTTCATGCCGGGCATCGCGCGGCAAGACGCGGACGCCCTCGATCTCGCTCAGCGCTTCGTCCATGTAGTTCGCCGCCTGCTCGCGCGTATCGGCTTGCGCCGGGAATCGCTCCAAGGCGACATTCAGCAGCGCCGCTTGCAATTCGGTCATACGAAAGTTGCCGCCCTGCGTATATATCTCGCCGGCCGGATCGTGCGGTCGGCCGCAGTCGATAATGCTGGCCGCGCGCCAGGCGTGTTCCTGTGAGCGGCAGAGCAATACGCCACCCTCGCCAGCGGTCATGATCTTGGTTGACTGCATGCTGAAGGAGCCAAAGTGTCCGAGCGTGCCGACGCCTTGGCCGGACCAGACGGCGCCGTGAGCGTGGGCCGCGTCTTCAATGACGATCAGGTTATGTTTTGCGGCGATGGCCATGATGGCGTCCATGTCGGCCATTTGCGACGCGATATGCACGGGGATGATGGCTCGCGTCCGCTCGGTGATCGCGGCCTCTATGGCCTTAGGGTCAATGCAGAAGGTGTCGGGATCTATATCCACCAGCACGGGAATTGCGCCTGCCATCATGGGCGCGGAGGCGGTCGCCTGAAAGGTGTAGGCGGGGACCAGGACTTCGTCTCCCCAGCCGATGCCGGCCGCGCGCAAGGCGACTTCCATGGTGATGGTGCCGTTCATCACCGCGACGGCATATTCACCACGATGCATCGCAACGAAGGCATCGAGGAAGCGCTGAGTCTGCGGACCCGGATACGGGAATCCGCCCCAATTGCCGCTGCGCACGACCTCGGCGACCGCTTCGACATCACGCTCATCGTGCACAGGCCAGCTCGGATAGGCTGCCGTCCTTGTCTTGCTGCCCCCAAATAGCGCCAGCTCGCTCATCTTTCGTCCTCCAAATGGATTATCCGTCCCCAGCGGCTGCTTTCGTAAGCGGCGTCCACAATCCGCATGACCTGATAGCCCTCGCGCGCGCCGGGCATGGGCTGGCTGCCGCTGTCGATGCAGGCGACAAAATGCCGCAATTGCTCACGATACATTTCGGCAAAAACCGCATCCAGGTCAGCGATATTCGCGGCCGGCAGCGTGGAGTCAGTGTCCTCAGTTTCGGATTGAGTAAGCCACGTGGGAAACAGACGCGCGTAGCCCTCGCGGCCGTAAAAGTGCGTCGAGCCGACTACGCCCTCGGCGTGCGGCTGATTCCAGCCAAATTCTACCGTAGAAAAGACGCCGTTGGCCCACTCAACAACAATGAGGCCAGTATCGTCGACATCATAGTCGCCGTAGTAGCTGCCTATGCGCGCAATCACGGAGCGGGGCGCGGGGTCGCCCAGAACATGACGAACCGCGTCGATGGCGTGCACGCCCATATCGACCAGCGCGCCGCCGCCCGCGAGCTCTCGCTGCGTGAACCAGCCGCCAGGTCCCCAGTTAGCGTGAATACCGTAGCCGTGCGTCCGGACCACCTCTCCGATCGCGCCAGTTCCAATCCGTTCGCGCAGCGCCGCCAGATCCGGAATGAAGCGCAGGCAATGCGCGACCTGCAGCAGCGCGGCTGACGACTCGCTGGCGGCAAGGATCGCCCGCGCCTCAGTCGCGTTCAGCGCCATCGGTTTCTCAAGCAAAACGTGGATGCCCGCGTTCAGCGCCGTTATGCTCTGCTCGGCGTGCAAGGCGTTGGGCGTGCCCACGATCAGGGCGTCGATGCCGCCGTCGGCAATCAGCGCGCGGAGAGTCGCATACTGTCGCGGTATTCCGAATTCAGCTGCAAAACGCGTCAGCGACCCCGGGCGATGGTTGACGACCGCGGCCAACTCGCAGCTGGCGATTGACTGCGCAGCCACGGCATGCGCATGCGCGATTGTTCCCGTCCCGAGCAGCGCCAGGCGCATCATGAGCCGGCCAGCCTGGAGAAGGTGAAGAGCGCGACGAAGGCGACGGGGATCAGCCCGAGAATCAGCATGCGTCGGATCACTGGACCCTCCTGCCCGGCCAAGCCGACCGTGCTGCAGCCGACGATGACCTTGGCCGGCGCAAGCACGCTGCCCAGCGAAGCCCCGGCCGTCTGACCAGCCAGCACCACCGGCACGCTCAGCGCCAGCAAGGTGGCAGTTTCTTGCTGCAGCGCGCCAAAGACCACATTGGAATTGGTATTGCTTCCGGTCATGAATGCGCCCAGAGCGCCGATGAATGGCGAAACCAGGGGATAGAAGTCGGCGCTGAAGGTCTCGCTGATGCCGCGGGCGATAATTTGAGTCATGCCGGAATGGGTCATCAGGGCCGCCATCGCCACAAGCGCCAGAATGGACACGGTGGACTTGGATGCGGAGCGGCGCACCTTGCCCCATATTTCGCGCAAGACATTGTGAGGCTCATAGTAGCCGGCGCGGCGATACAACTGAAATGCGATTAGCCCGGCGTAGAATAGAATCGCGCCGGCGTGACCGAAGACGCTGATGCTGCGCCCGCTCTCGGCGGGAATCCGCCAGCCGTAGCTGGTCGCCACCGCCGGGAACTCGACCTGGATGCGGACTGCATCGACCAGCTGCTCCAGCGGGCCAACCAGATTGGCCGAAAAGGCCAAGACCAACAAGATAGCGTAGGCGGCCAGGGCCAGCGCGATGTCGCGAGGTCGCTCGCTATCAGAGTCAGGCGCCGGCTGAGATTTCCCCGTATGCAGCGGCGACAAAACGTAAACAACGCCGACGAAAGCGCCGGCCAGCGCGCCCGAGGTGGAGCCGAGGGTCCACAAGCCGTTGGTCGCGATCCACCACTGTGTCAACCCCATGACGGCGCCAACGACGAGCAGCATGGGCAGCGAGCGCAGGAATCCACTCCAGCCGGCGCTGACAAAGGCGACAAGGCCGCCGCTGAAGAAGCCGGCCAAGCCCAAAACCAGCGCCGCGTCATGCGCCAGCGCCTCGCCCGCAAGCCCGGTGACGGCGGTCAGGGCGACAAAAGAGGTGCCCAGCGAACCGAAGGTCACCGCCCAGCCATGGCCCAGCGCAGCCATGATTACCGATTGCGTCGCGGTGTAACCCAGGCCGACCAACAGAGGCGCGACCACCGCCACCGGCACGCCGAAGCCGCCAACGCCTTGCAGGAGCGATACAAATACCCAGCTGATGAGCAAGCTCTGCGCGGCGCGGTCAGGGGTCAAACGCGGCAAGGTTCGGCCGATCAAGGCAACCGCGCCTGCCTCGTTGGTCACGTTATAAAAGAAAAGCGCCATCCAGACAATGTACAAGACGTCGACCGCGAGAAAAAGGGATTTGCCGATGGCGACCGCCACCAGCTGCAATTCAGCGCCGAATACGGTTAATGAAAGGACCAGCGCGACGACGAATCCAGCCAAACCGGCGCGGCTGCCGCCCCAGCCCAGGCCCACCATCAGCAGCAGCACCGTAAGGACCGGAAGCAGCGCCAGCAGCCAATTGATCGGGTTGAGGTCCAAGCGCTTTCTCCTGTCGCCCTGCTAGCCTGCGGACCTGGGCGCTAGCGACAGCCAGAAGCTCTGCCGCGAGTCGATGCGCGCTTAATTGCTGCCCCTGACTGGCGGGCGCTGTTCGTAGATGCGAGTCGCTTCCTGGAAGGCGTAGGCCAGCTGCAGAACGGCGGAATCCGCGCGCGGGCGGCCGACAATCTGCAAGCCGACGGGCAAGCCATCCGCGGTGAAGCCACAAGGTACGGAGATCGCCGGCAAGCCCGTGACCGTGATGTAGGCGCAAGTCATCATCCAGTCGATATAGGTGTTCATGGCAATGCCAGCTATTTCGCGGGGATACTCCCATTCGATGGGAAAGGGAGGTAATTGCGCCGTTGGCAGCAATAGATACTCGTAGTGCTTCAGGAATTCTCGCACGCGGTGGAACAGCTCAGTGCGCTTGGCTTCCGTCCGGCTGATCTGCCCGGCGCTGAGTATTCTACCCTGCGCAACATTCCAGCGAATGGTCTCCTTAAACGCCTCCTCGCCGAATTCTGCGAAATGCTCAGCGAAAGACTGCTCAAAGTTCCAGGCGCGCAGAGTCTGAAAGATGTCGTAGGCGTCACGGAAATCCGGCTCGGCATGCTCTACCACGCAGCCCAGATTGCTGAAAGTCGGAAGCTGCCTCTCAATTGTCGCGGTCACTTGCGGGTCAACAGGCAAGCCACCCAAGTCCGGGCTCCAGGCGAGTCTCACGCCCGCGAAGTCGCGCTCCAATTCAGCAGCAAAGTCAGACGCCGGCTGTTGCAATGAGATCGGCGCGCGGCTGTCGTAACCGGCGATGGCCTGAAGCATCAGGGCGACATCTTGCACCGTCCGCCCCATGGGGCCGTCCACGCCGAGCGTCGACCAGGCATTGCTCTTGGGGTAGCTAGGCACGCGCCCGGGCGTGGGGCGCAGGCCGACGACATTGCAAAAGCTGGCCGGGTTGCGCAGCGAGCCGCCCATATCGCTGCCGTCGGCGATGGGGATCATGCCCGCCGCCAGCGCCACCGCCGCGCCGCCGCTGCTTCCGCCGCAGGTCCTGGATGTGTCGTAGGGATTGCGCGTCGCGCCAAAAACGGTATTAAAGGTGTGGGAGCCCGCGCCGAACTCCGGCACGTTCGTTTTGCCCAGGGTGATGCAGCCGGCCTGTTTCAAGCGCGCGATGATCAGATCGTCGGATTCGGGGATGTAATCGCTGAAGGCCGGTGAACCCATGGTAGTGCGGATGCCGGCAGTCTCGAACAAGTCCTTATGGGCTATCGGCAGACCATGCAAGGGACCGAGCTGGTCGCCACGCGCCTGCCTTTCATCAGCCAATCGCGCCAATTCGAGAGCCTCTTCCGGCAAGTAAGTAACAATGGCGTTCAGCTCGGGATTGACCGCATCTATCCGCTCGAGATGGGCCGTCAAAACCTCTACGGCAGAGACCTCACCGCGCCGTATCAAGGCCGCCAACTCTACCGCCGTAAGCCAAACCAGTTCGCTCATGCGCGCTAACCTCGGCCCACGTAGGGCATGCCATTGGCCATGACCGTCATGAAGAGGACATTGGCATTGAGCGGCAGACTGGCCATATAGACCACGGCGTCCGCAACGTGGCGCGCGTCCATCTGCGGTTCAGGCGTTAGCGCCGCGGACTCCAGACGCTTTTGCATCCTGTCCGACATCTCGGTACGGGCATTGCCGATGTCGATCTGTCCGCAGGCGATATTGAAAGCGCGGCCATCCAGCGATGTAGATTTGGTGAGCCCGGTCAGGGCGTGTTTTGTGGCGGTGTACACCGCTGAATGAGGGCGAGGCACATGCGCGGAGATCGAGCCGTTGTTGATGATCCTGCCCCCCTGCGGTCGCTGAGCCTTCATCATTTTGTAGGCTTCTTGCAAGCACCAGAAGGCGCCGGTGAGATTGACCGCGACGACATTCAGCCACTGCGCCTCGCTGAGTTCATCCAGCGGGATCGCTGGCGCATTGACGCCGGCATTGTTGAACAGAACATCCAGCCTGCCGAATCTCGCTTTTGTTTCGGCGAATAACTGAACTACAGCATGACGGTCGCTGGCATCGGTCGGGACGATCAAGGCGCGATCGCCGTCAACGCTCGCGGCTGACCAGGTTTCGCGTAGTTTGTTCTCGCGGCGTCCGGCCAGTACCAAGGAATAGCCGGCCTCCCAGAGTGCCAGGGCGGTCACGCGGCCAATGCCCGAGCCGGCCCCGGTAATGAGCGCGACTTTTCGATCCATAGTCTCTCCTATTTCAAAGAAAACTGCGCCAAGTGTACGACCGGTCCGCCGCCTTGTCAAACCGTGACAACAGGCCGGGCATGCGCTAGTATCGCTGCCGGAGATGTAGCTGCGGGAAAGGATGCCGAATGAAGATCGCCTGCTGTGTATGGGCTTTGGGCGGTATGGAGACTGACGTGCTGCGAGAGGTTCGCGCGCTCGGATTCAATTGGATAGACATCCAGCCGACTCACTTGGGCGCGCTTGAAAGCCGGCTGCTGGCGCAGGAGCTGGATTTGCATGTTTCCTGCCTGGGCGCCTCCTTTGATATGCCGAAGGGCGCGTCGCTCGATCATGCTGACTACGGCAAAAGGCGCGCCGCGATTGATCACGTCGCCTGGGCGCTGGATCACGCGGCGGCAATTGGCGCGGATACGGTTTATATCGTGCCGGGCGCGGACGACAAGCCCGAGGCGCTCGAACGGTTCGCGCGGGCCGTCGAGGCGCTGGCAAGCGACGCGTTCGGCTATCGCCTCAAGCTGGCTCTTGAGCACTTCCCGGGTACGGCTCTTTCCACAGCTGGCGAAACACTCGAATTCATCCGCCAGGTTGGTCACCCTAATCTTTTCCTGCTCTACGACAGCGGGCACATTCAAATGACAGGCGAAGACCCGGCCACGGTCATCGCGAACGCCGCCGATCGACTGGGTTACATGCATTTTGACGACAACGACGGCATCAGCGACTTGCACTGGACGCTGCTGGACGGCGTCATGACGGAGGAGTCGCTCGATGCCACATTGCATTCGTTGGCGGAAATCGGCTATCAGGGCGCGCTTAGCCTGGAGCTGAATCCGAGCTTGCCCAATCCGTCCCGAGCGCTCGGCGCGAGCCGCGACTTGCTTATGAGCGCGCTGCAGCGCATGCAAAGACGTTGAGGACTGAAGCGCTGGCACGATTCCAGGCCAATTGTTGCAGTGTTCAGCAATTTTCATTATATTAGGCCAATATTTTCGAAGAAAGTGCGATTTCGCGTCGGATCAACTCGATGAATCGAATTGGCGCAAAATTCGTCGCATTAGATTTTATTCGCATGACCGATTCAGCTACAGACGGGAGGTGTTTGGTGTAGCCAGCGATGTGCGCATCGGTCTCACCAGCCTGATGACATCCGGCAATTTTTCAATTTAATCACATTTGTCCAAATCACGATCAGGAATGAAAGGACGTTTCCATGTTTAAGAAATCCACGCTCTTGCTTTTCGCCGTGGTTATGCTCATGTCGATGCTGCCGCTTTCGATGAGCGTTTCGGCGCAGAACCCCGACTGCGAGGGCGATGTAACTTTGACGTATTGGCACCACTGGGGCGGCAACCGCATCCCCTTGCAGGAACATCAAGTCGCCGCTTTTGAAGATGCCCACCCCGGCATCTGCGTCGACAACGTATTCTTGCCCTGGGATAACCGCTTGCAAAATCTGCTGGCCGCCATCGCCGCCGGCAATCCGCCGGACGTGACGATGTTCGGACGCCAAGACCTGCCCTTCTTCGCCGCCACCGAGTCCATCATCCCGCTGGATGATTACATGGCCGCTGACGGCGTTGATCCGGCGATATTCCACGCTTCTGAATTTGCCGGCACGCAGTTCAACGGCAAGACCTGGATTCTGCCCTTGCCGGGCGGCGGCGCCTACAATATCGTGTGGTACAATGCCGATCACTTCGCGGAAGCGGGAATTGAAGAATTCCCACAGACTTGGGACGAAATGCTTGAAGCTGCCGAGGCTTTGCGCTTAGGCGATGGCAGCTTCCTTGAGCGCATCGGCTTAAACGCGCAATCTACCAGCGGCCCGGGCGCATTCCTCACCTGGCTCAACGCCAACGGACAGGACTGGATCAGTGCTGATCTGCGCACCATCACAATCAACAACGAAGCCGGTGTGCAGGCGCTGGAGTTTATGCAAGCGATGGCCGAAATCAACTACGGCATCGAAGAAGTCAACGCCTTCTGGGAGATGGCGGGCGAATTTGACCAAGGTCCGCTGATCCAAGGGCTGGTATCGATGGAGATTAATGGCTCCTGGACGCTGTTCCAGGTGGAATCGCATGCCGACAGTCTTAACTATGAAATCGCGCCGATTCCCTTCGGGCCCAATGGCAGCGCCGATCGCCGCGGTTCCGCACATGGCGGCTGGGGCTACATGATCCCGAAGAATGCCGCGCACCCGGATGAAGCCTGGAAGCTGGTCAAGTGGCTGACCGCCGAGGTCGAAGGGGATGGCGCATGCTGGTTTATCCAACAGCAGCAGCGCCCCTCGCCGCTGGTGGAATGCAACGGCTATGAGAAGGATGGCGTCGTGCATCCACGGGCGGAAGCGCTCCTGGGCGTCGCCGCGCTGGATAACCTCGTTCCAGTCTCGCCAGTGCAGCCGGAGGCATCACAAATTATCAATCGCATGGTCGAAGATGTGCTCTTCGGCGACAGCAGCGCTGAAGACGCGCTGGCCAGCGCCGAGGGCGAAATCCAAGGCTTGCTGGACGCATTCTGGGAAGAATACAGCTAGAACGAGCCAAGCTAAAACGGTGTGGGGCATCATCTGATGTCCCATGCCTTTTTCTCGGCTCGCAACTCCAGCGGATAGCAGATGGCCACATCATTCGGCTCTCAATTCAGCGCGATGCGCGGTCGCCGGCGGGAACGCTGGCGCGACCTGTCGCCGTTGCGCAAGCGCGAGGCCAAGATGGGCCTGCTCTTCATCAGCCCCTGGATTGTCGGCGTGCTGCTGTTTTCGCTCTTTCCCTTTGTCGCCTCGTTTTTGCTGAGCTTCACCAAATACAATATCGTTCAGCCGCCGGAATGGATTGGCACGGAGCACTACGTCCATATCTTCAGTGATGACCCGCTATTCTTGAAGTCATTGAGAAACACCGGCGTATACGTCGGCGGCTCGGTGACGATTAGAATTGTGCTGGGCTTCGCGCTGGCGCTGCTGCTTAACGCCAAAGTCCGCTTTCTTGGGCTCTGGCGCACGCTCTTTTATCTGCCCTCTGTGGTGCCCATAGTGGCGCTGTCCGTGATCTGGCTATATGTGCTTAATGCGCGCGCCGGTTTGCTCAACTCGCTGCTGTACGCGATTGGCTTGCCGCGTTTTCGCTGGTTCGCCGATCCCGATATCGCCATGATCGGCTACCTGATCATGAGCACCACCTGGGTCGGCGTGACGATGGTCATTTTCCTGGCGGGCTTGCAGGGTATACCAGAAGAGTATTATGACGCGGCGAAAATAGACGGCGCCAATGTATTCCAGCGCCTGCTGCGCGTGACCATTCCTTTGATGACGCCCACCATTTATCTCAACATCCTCATCAATATCATCAACGCCTTTCAGGTCTTTACTCAAGTTTTCATCATGACCGATGGCACGGGCGGACCGCGAGACGCCACCCGGGTTTACGTTCTGCATCTATTCGATCACGCCTTTCAATATCTGCCGCCGCAGATGGGCTATTCGGCCGCGCTGGCCTGGATACTCTTCATGATCATCTTTTTGTTTACGGCAGTCATCGTGACGACTTCGCAGCGCTGGGTCTTTTATCAAGGCGGGGAGAACGGCGAATGATGGCGCCGCGTGAAATCCAAGCTGGCTTCCTGCATCGGGATCCGGTTTTCCGGCTGACGCGCATCGTCGGCCGCATCCTTCTCTACGGATTGCTGATTGTAATGAGTCTGTGGTTCCTGGCGCCCTTGTTTTGGATGTTCATGTCGTCATTCATGCCCCTGGACCAAGTTGGTGTCTTTCCGGTGCAATGGATCCCGCGCGTCTGGATGCCGGAGAATTTCACGGAGGCGCTGAAATTCTGGAACTTCGGCACAACCTTCCGCAACACGATGATTATCACCGCATTCTCTATCGTTGGCGATATCGGCTCTTGCACCATTGTGGCTTACGGTTTCGCGCGTTTTCGCTTCCCCTTTAGAGACACGCTGTTCCTGATTCTGTTGGCGACTCTGATGCTGCCCTTTGCCGTCCGTCTCATACCAGTTTATGCCGCGTACGACGCCATAGGCTGGATCGACACGTTTTATCCCTTGATCGTGCCCAATTTCTTCGGCAACGCCTTCTATATCTTCATTTGCCGGCAATTCTTCCTCGGCATACCCCAAGACTTGCTCGACGCCGCCAAGATTGACGGTGCCAGCGAAGTGCGCATCTTTACCCAAGTGATGATACCGCTGGCCAAGCCAGCTATCGTCGTCATCGCCATCCTGAGTTTCCAGAACAGTTGGAACGATTTCCTGGGCCCGCTGATTTACTTGAAGGACCCGGATCTGCATACGCTGGCGATTGGGCTGTACAAGTTCACATCTTTGCCGGGGCAAGGCGGCATCTACAACCAGCAGATGGCGGCCTCGACCATGATGGTGCTGCCGGTGCTGATCGTATTTTTCCTCTTCCAGAAGCAATTCATCCAGGGCGCGAATATCTCCGGCTTGAAGGGCTGAGGCGCGTTCCTGTGGATTCGCCTCCCAACATAGTCTTCGTCTTGGCGGATCAGCTGGGCGCGCGCTGGCTGCCGATTTACGGTCATCCCCTGGTATCGACGCCGCATCTCGAACGGTTCGCGACCGAAAGCGCGATATTCGAGCGGGCTATTTCGACATCTCCCGTGTGCACGCCCTATCGCGGCTGCCTGCTTAGCGGCAAATACCCATCGCAGACCGGCGTATTGGACAACGGGCAGGCTTTCCCGCGTGGCGTCAAGAGCTTGGCTGATCATTTCAACGATGACGGCTACCGGACCTATTATGCGGGCAAGTGGCATCTAAGCGGAGCTCCGCAGGAAAATCGCTGGGCGCCGCCGGATCAGCGAGCGGGTTTCCAACACTTCATCGGCTGGGAGAGCCATCATATCGATCATTATGCCGGTCTGATTTGGTCGGACGATCCGGACCTCGCCATCGAGATGCCCGGGCATGAGACTGACAGCTTGACCGACATCGCCATCGGGCAATTGGAAGTTGCCGCGGCGGCCGACGAGCCCTTCTTCATGCTGCTGTCTTATCAAGCGCCGCACCCGCCCTGCTCTCCACCGGCTGAATTCCTCGAGCCCTACGAGAAGCTTGACCTCGTCACGGAAGCCAATGCCGATCGCGAGGCCTGGTTTAAGCACGAGGCTTGGCGGGCCGACTATGATGCGCAGCGCTTCCGCGAGCTCTATTTCGGCGAGATCAGCCAACTGGACGCGGCCTTCGGGCGCTTGCTGGCCGCAATGGATCGCCTGGGCTTGCGCGACAATACGCTGGTCGCATTTACTTCCGATCACGGCGAGATGGCGGGCGCGCAGGGCCGATTCGGCAAGGGCGTGATGTACGAAGAGGCTTTGCGCGTTCCGCTCATTTTGCGGGCGCCCGGGCATCAGCAAGGCCAGCGCATCGACACGCCGGTCTCGACAATCGACCTGATACCGACTCTGCTCGACTACGCCGGCTGCCGGCTGGATGAATCATCTGAAGGTCTCTCCTTGCGTCCGCTGATGGAAGGCAGCGCGGGCTTGGCGGATCGCGTCGTCATTAGCGAATATCACGACTTCTGCGCCAGCACTAGGCACTGGAAGCTGATCACACGCGGGCGTTCTCTGGAACCGGCGGCGTTTTACCACGTAACTGATGACCCGTATGAACTCCGCAATCGCGTTGACGATCCAGATTGCGCGGATGTTCAGGCGCGGTTGCTCCAAACGCTGTCGTCTTGGCGTGCGCGGCTAGCGCGAAACGAGCCGCAAAACGACAGTGATTCAGTGATTCCGACTCAACCTGAAAGCGACATGGCATGGCAAACAATCAATACTTGAACGCGAGCGGCGTTTTCCCGCATTTGGCGCTGACGGCGGAATTGGGCCCGCCCCGCAGCGAGTGCGGCATCGGCGCGATGATGGCCTGGGCCGGCAAACTCTGGCTGGTTACCTACGTCTCGCATAAATCAGCCAGCGGCGTCGGCACCGGGCTCTACTCGATCAACGAACAGCTTGAAATGAGCAAGCATCCGGCCAGCTATGTCGGCACCTACACCAATCGCATGGCGCATTGGCAGTCCAACCAGCTCATCATTGGTCCGCATGTCATTGACGCCGCCGGCAATGTGCGCACTGTTCAAGACTTGGTTGAGGTGCGAATTTGCTCGACCATGCGCCATCTGACTCGCCCGAACGACATGGTTTACATGTTGGGTATGGAGGGCGAATTCTATGAGATGAATGTGCATACTTTGCGGACGAATCTACTGGCCGACCTCACGGTGGAGCTGGGCGTACCTGACCACGCGTACGCGCATTTCAAGGCGGCCTACAGCAACTTCGGGCGGGTCGTGGTGGTCAATAACAGTTATGACGAACGCGACTTCACCGGCGTTGAAGCAGCCGGTCGCCTGGCGGAATGGGACGGCAAGCAATGGACAATCATTGAGCGCAATCCCTTCATCGAGGTGAACGGCCGCGGCGACTTCGCGGGCACGATTTTCGCCATGGGCTGGGACAAGCGTTCGGCGATTCTGCAGGTGTTTACGGAAGCCAACGGAGAATGGAAGCGCTACCGCTTGCCCAAGGCCAGCCACTGCTTCGACCACATGTGGCAGACGGAGTGGCCGCGCATCCGCGAAGTCGACCACGAGCGCTTCATCATGGATTGTCACGGCATGTTTTACGAATTGTCGCCTTGGGCCTACGAGAATCACATCTGGGGCATCCGCCCCATTTCGACGCATCTCTGGGTGCATGGCGATTTCTGCACTTATCGCGGCATGTTGGTGCTGGGTTCGGACAATGCCAGCCCGCATCATGGCGCCAATCATTTGGCGGGGGAGCCGCAGTCGGGCTTGTACTTCGGCAAAACAGACGATCTCTGGCAATTTGGCAAGCCGTCCGGCTGGGGCGGCGTCTGGTGGGAGGATGAGGTGGGCGCCGGCGAGACGTCAGATTCCTATCTGATGACCGGCTTTGACCAGAAGGTGCTGCACCTTAGCAACGAAAGCGATAGCGCCGCCGACTTCGCGCTGGAGGTCGATTTCCTGGGCAATGGCAAGTGGAAACACTATGGCAGCTTTTCGGTTGAAGCGAAGGGCTATAGCCATCACGCCTTCCCGCCGGGATATAGCGCGCACTGGGCGCGAATCCGCAGCGAAAACGACTGTGTCGCCACGGCCTATTTCACTTATACTTAGCGCAAACTGAAAAATCAGACGGTTACTGGAGCGGAAGTATGAACGGTTATGTCGAACTTACCGAGGCGCAGCGCAAGCAATTTCGCGACGAGGGTTACCTGATCGTCCGCAACGCGCTGGATCAGGACCTGATCAGCCATTTGCTGGAAGCGGGTGACCGGCTCATCGCCACGGACGAGCGACTCAATCGCTATCAAACCAGCGAGTATTATGACGGCTTCCGCAATTGCATCATGCAGGACGATGCCTTCATCCCCTTGCTGACCAACGCGACTGCCTTGCCGCTGGTCATCCAGCTGCTTGGCTCCAACTTGCAGCTATCCACCAGCCACCTCATCTATCGTTATCCCGACCCGCCCGGAACGCCGGACAGCATTAGACGGCCCGGCTGGCATCGTGATGGCGGTCGTACGCAACTGGATTTGGGACAGAGAAATTACCCGCGCCTGGGCTTGAAATGCGCCTTTTATCTGACGGATCTGAGCGAGCCTAACTCGGGCGTGACCATGCTGGCGCCGGGCAGCAATCAGCTCACTGAGCGTATCGAGATCCCGGAAGGCGCAACCGACCCGGCCAACGCCATAGAGCCGCTGCTGAATCCGGGTGATTGCGTCATTTTCGAGTATCGTACCTGGCACGCCGGCGCGCCGAATTTCAGCGAACTGACGCGCAAAGCGGTGATGATCGGCTATTGCTATCGCTGGCTAAAGCCGATGGACTACATTAAGCAGGAATTGTCGTTCCTGGAGAAGCTCAGCGATATTGAGAGATATCTCGTCGGCGAAGAGGTGGACGACACGCTCGAGTTTCAGCCTAGCGGCGGCTTCAATCCGCTAAACGAATGGTGCGCCGAGCACGGTGTGGAGCCGGACCGGCTTGGCTTGTAAAGCGTGAAACCAAACATCCTCTTGATCTATACGGATCAACAGCGATTCGATACGATTCGCGCGCTTGGCAATCAGCATATACATACACCGAACCTGGACCGATTGGTCGGCGAAGGTGTAGCTTTCACACAGGCGACGACACCGTCACCTGTGTGCCTGGCGAACCGCTGGTGCTTGCATAGCGGGCAATGGTCGAGCAGGAACCGCTGTGTTTCCAATCATCATCCCGGCCTGCGTCCGCCGACCGATATACCTAATGTGTTGCGAAGCGCGGGATATGTAACCGGCTTGTGTGGCAAGAATCACTCTTTCTTGACGCCGGCTGACATGGACGAATGGGACGAAGCGCCTACTCTGCCCGATCATCCGGAGTGGGGTCAATATGAGGAATGGGCGCGTCATCGCGAGCAGCGCTATCCGCGCCTGGCAGAAGAGCCAGTCTGGACTTCGATCACGGCGGAACATGCCAAGACTGCGGCGGCGCTACGCTTCATGGAGCAGTGCAACAGCGGCAACAA
Organism: Chloroflexota bacterium; assembly: GCA_011523515.1. Classification (GTDB taxonomy): domain Bacteria; phylum Chloroflexota; class Anaerolineae; order Aggregatilineales; family Phototrophicaceae; genus UBA6055. The sequence goes on along the minus strand of WTGO01000069.1, from coordinate 30,718 downwards.
GCCGTTTTTTTTTGTGGCTGTCCTATCTCTATCCGCATACGCCCTATGAAGCGCCAGAACCATACTTCTCGATGTATCAGGAGCTTCCGCCGCCGAAGGTTGAAGCAGGCGGCTTGGCGCAGGCGGGCAAACCGTTCCGACAGCAGTTTCATCAGCGCAATAATGACGCGGTCATCCCGTTCACGGAAGGTCAAGTCAAACTAATGCGACGGGTTTACTACGGCATGGTGACGCTGATTGACGGCGAAATCGGCAAGATCCTCGATTTCCTGGATGAGCGCGGACTGGCGCAGGAAACGCTATTGGTGTTCACCAGCGATCATGGTGATTATCAGGGCGACCACGGGCTGATCGCCAAGAGCCCGGCACTATATGATGCGCTGGTCCGCGTGCCCTTCATCGTGCGCTGGAACGGGCAAATCGACGCGAACCGGCGTGATCACCGCTTCGTATCGCATATCGACTTGTTGCCGACATTCGCCGCCGCGGCTGACCTTCCTTGCCCGCCGCAAGCGCAAGGCGTCAACTTGCTGCCCTTCCTCAGCGATGGCGCAGCGGGCAGCGAGATACGACCGTTTGCCTTCAGCGAATACGGGACACCTGGCGCGCCTTATGACGAAGAACGCCTGGTTAACGAGGGATTTGAGCATCGGCTATTCACGAATCCGGCCAATGATCGCTTGTCCTGGGAAGGGAATCCAGTAGCGCTTTCCGGGCGTATTCGTATGCTTCGCGATCAAAGATGGAAGTTGGTAGACGAGGAAGGCGGCGCTGGTGAATTTTATGACCTGCAAAATGATCCACACGAATTGCTGAATCTGTGGGATAATCCGCAATATCTGACCATTCGCAGCGAATTGCAATCACTGCTGCTAGGCTGGCTGGCAACTGTAACTTAAAAGGAAACTGCATGAAACAAGACAATCAAATCCCAAGAATGCTTAGCGAACCGTTTTCCGCCGCGGCGCGCCTGCCCAAGACGAAGCGCATCGACACTGACCTGGTCATCGTCGGCGGCGGACTTGCCGGGACCTGCGCCGCAATCACGGCCGCGCGCGCCGGCATCAAAGTTACGCTGGTGCAAGACCGTCCGGTGCTTGGCGGCAACGCCAGCAGCGAAGTCCGCTTGTGGGCCCTGGGCGCTACGTCGCATATGAACAACAACAACCGCTGGGCGCGCGAGGGCGGCGTCATCGACGAGATTCTGGTCGAGAATATGTATCGCAACAAAGAAGGCAATGCGCTGATCTTTGATACCGTCTTGCTGGAAAAAGTGGTTAACGAGGACAATATAACGCTGCTGCTCAATACCGCCGCCATCAGCGTCAGCAAGGCGGACGGCGAGACGATCGAGTCGGTGACGGCCTTCTGCAGCCAGAACTCCACTCAATATGAACTCTATGCGCCGCTATTCTGCGATGCATCCGGCGATGGCATTGTCGCCTTTCAGGCCGGCGCCGCCTTTCGTATGGGCGCGGAGTCGAGGGACGAATTTGGCGAGAAGTTCGCGCCGAGCGAAGAATACGGCTACTTGCTCGGCCATTCGATCTACTTCTACAGCAAGGACATCGGCGAACCAGTCAAGTTTGTGCCGCCGAGTTATGCGCTGGACGATATCACGCAGATCCCGCGCTTCCGCAGCTTCAACTCGGCGATTGACGGCTGCCGGCTGTGGTGGATCGAGTACGGCGGACGCCTGGACACGGTGCACGAGACGGAGACGATTAAGTGGCAGTTGTGGAAGGTCGTCTACGGCGTCTGGAATTACATCAAGAATTCGGGCGAATTCCCCGATGCCGAGACGCTGACGCTGGAATGGGTGGGTCATATTCCGGGCAAGCGCGAAAGCCGGCGTTTCGAAGGCGATTACATGATGGTTCAGCAAGATGTCATCGAGCAGCGCCAGCACTACGATGCCATCTCTTTCGGCGGCTGGTCGATCGACCTGCACCCGGCGGACGGCGTTTTCAGCGAGCTGCCCGGCTGCGACCAATGGCATGCCAAAGGCGTCTACCAGGTGCCCTATCGCACACAATACAGCAAGAATATCCGCAACCTCTTCATAACGGGTCGCATTATGAGCGCCTCGCACGTGGCTTTCGGCTCGACCCGCGTCATGCTGACCCTGGCCTCTGCAGCGCAGTCGGTCGGCCTGGCGGCGGCGCATTGCGTGCAGCGCAATTTGCTGCCCCGCGATATCGCCCAGCCCGAGCGGGTAAAGCTGCTCCAGCGCGATTTGCAGCGCGTCGGCGGCTACATCCCGCAATTTAAACTGGAAGACGAGGCAAACCTGGTCAGGCAAGCCACAGTAACGGCGTCGAGCAAACTCTGCCTGGAGAACTTGCCCGACGATGGGCCGCTGCATGCGCTGGAGCGTCCTTACGCGCAGATGCTGCCCTTGCAGCGCGGTCGCGTGCCACGCATGACCATCACGGTTGACGCCGCCCAAGGGACCGAGCTCAAGGTAGAGCTGCGCATGAGCAGCAAAGTGGACAACCACAGTCCTGATGGCGTTTTGAAGTCACAGCGCTTCGACCTGCCTGCTGGCGACAATCAGGTCGTCGAGCTCGACTTCGACCAGCTTGTCGACGATGGTCGTTACGTCTTCGTCTGCGTCATGGAGAATCCGTCAGTTCGACTGCATTTGAGCCAGATGCGTGTCAGCGGTTTGCTGGCGCTTGAATACCGGCGGACGCAAACCCCGCCGCAGGATATCGGCGTGGAGCGCTTTGAATTCTGGACGCCGCCGCGCCGGCCTGAAGGCCATAATCTGGCGATGACATTCATGCCGCCGATCAACGGTTTCGACCCGCAGAACATCTGCAACGGCGTCGCCCGGCCCACCTCCCAAGCCAATGCCTGGGTCGCGGATCCTCAGGATCCGGCGCCGCAGCTGGATATCAGGTGGGTCGTCCCACAGAGCATCAGCAAAGTGACCTTGATGTTTGATACGGACTTTGACCACGCGATGGAAACCACTTTACGCGGGCATCCTGAGGCTGTCATGCCTTTCGCTGTACGGCATTATCGCATCAAGGACGGCGCCGGCGCGCTATTGGCGGAAGTCAGGGACAATCATCAGACAGTGAACACGATCGAATTTGATCAGCCAGTAGAGACGAATCACTTGCAGTTGGAAGTTGTCAACGGACATGAGGTTATCCCAGCCGCCGTGTTTGCAGTGCATTGCTACGAATAAATGCTTTTAGGGGAATAGACAGATGCAAGTTACAGATCGAGAACGTTATTTCTTTGATCTCAACGGCTACCTGCTGCTGAAGGGCGCGCTGTCCAAACAGGAAGTCGCTGATGTCAACGCCGCAATCGACGCGCTGCTGCCGGTGAAGCACAACGAATGGAAAGGCTACGTGCACGGCCACAACTATGACGACGGCGACGGCCTGAACCTTCAGCAGATTTACGAGGGTGGCGAAGCCTTCGAGCGTCTGATCGACCATCCGTCATGGATCGAAAAGGTCAAGTATTTTGTCGGTGGCGCAGATACCTTTGACTACAATCACGGCCCCCTATTCATCGACGAATGCTTCGCCAATATCCGCGGGCCGGGCGAGGCGATCGGGCTGCACTCCGGCGGCCATGAGGGTACCAAGCGCACGCAGTTCCGCTATTACAATGGGGCGTTTCACTGCGGACAGATCAACATTCTGATGGCGCTGACGGACATTGGCCCCGGCGATGGCGGGACGATGGTCGTGCCAGCCAGCCACAAGGCGCATTTTCCCCATCCTGACGAGGAAAAGCACCAGATGCGCGGAGAAACGCCATCGGTTGACGGCCTGGAGGGCGCCATTCGCCCGGACATGGACGCCGGCGATGTGCTGCTTTTTGTTGATGCCATTTGCCACGGTTCGGCTGAACGTGTCAATCCCGGCGAGCGCCGCATCATTGTCTTCCGTTACGGTCCGTCCTGGGGCGCTTTCAGGCATGGCTACCAGGTATCGGAAGAGTTAATCGCGCGCTTGACGCCGGAGCGCTTGCAGATCGTGCGCCCGCAAGCGCCGCTCGTGCCCAACTAGACGCCAATTCTCAAGCCTGCAAATGGCGCAGGCGGTCTTCATCCAGCGCCACGCCTAAGCCGGCGCCATATGGAATTTCGTAGCAGCCGTCGCGGCAAACCAGCGGCGACTCCAGCAAGGCATTGGCGATATCGAATACCGGCGGCTGATACTCCAGCAGGTAGAGATTGGGAATGGCCGCCGCCACCTGAATCGTCGCAGCGATGCAGATGCCCAGTCCAACACTCAGATGCGGCGCCATCTTTACATTGAAGGCCTCCGCCATTATCGCAATCTTGAAGACTTCCGATATGCCCGCGCGCCCTACATCGGGCTGCAAGATGTCGGCTGCTTTCTGCATTAGCCAGGGCCGGAATTGATAGCGCGTGCGCTCGGTCTCGCCATGGGCGATGGGCACGGCAACCGCCGCCGCCAGCTGCGCGTGCGATTCGACATCTTCAGGATTGATCGGCGCTTCAAAGAAGCCCGCGCCCAGGTCGGTCAATGCGTGACCCAACTGCACGGCTTCGTCCAGCGCATACACCCAGTGCGCGTCGAGCAGGAGCGTCGTCTCATCACCCAGCGCGTCACGCAGCGCGCCGACACTTTTGGCATCGGCGCGGACACCGTGCCCAGCCGCCAGCTTGAAGGCGTCAAAGCCTTGAGCGGTGTAGGTCTGCGCCAGCTCAACCCGCCCAGCCGCGGTCGGCCGCGGCAAGCCGGAAACGTAACAGGGGACGCGTTCGCGAAAGGCGCCGCCCAGCAACTGATAAACCGGCTGACCCAGCATCTTGCCGCATAAGTCCCAGAGCGCGATATCACAAGCGCTGATGGCATCGAGCATGAAACCGCCATAGTAACCCCGCTCGCGCATCAGGTCGTACATGACATTCCACAGCACGTTGACATCAAGCGGACTGCGACCGATCAGCGCCGGCGCCAGCAGCTGCTCAATGATTTGCTGCACGACTTCGGGCGCAACCGGCGCCAGCGCCTCACCCCAGCCGACTACGCCGTCCTCCGTGCTGATCTTGACAAAGGCCGTCTCGAAATAGGCGGAATACAGCGCTCGATACGGCGGGCGCAAGAAGTAGGCCTCGCGATCAGCCTCGGGCGGCAAAGCTCCCAGATAGGCCTCGTCCCGTTTGATGCGAACAGGGATGGCTTCGACATGCGTTATTTGCACTGTACAGCTCCTGTCGCTAGATTCGATACTGCGGGACGAGTATAGTGTAGGAGATTGCCACTTAATACGCAACGACATCCCAATTGAGGAGAGCTTAACTGTGCTAGCTGGAATCTTTCAGATACTTCAGACGCCCTTCGCAGACAGCGGCGACATTGATTGGGCGAGTCTGGCGAGACAGATCGACTACTGTCTCGCCGGCGGCGTGCATGGTTTGGTCACGCCCGCCTTGGCCAGTGAGTTCTTCACGCTTAGCGACAGCGAGCGCAAGCAAGTTGTGGAGTTTACCGGGGCGCAGATCGCCGGGCGCGTTCCCTACGTCGTGAGCGTGCAGGGGCTGAATCTGCAGCTGGCGCTGGAATTCGCCGAGCACGGCTGCCAGCACGGAGCGACCGCGCTAATGGCCATGCCGCCTTACCTGCGCAAGGCGCCCAAGCCGGCGGTGCGCGAATATTATCGCCAGCTGGCAAACTTCGATCGCCCGCTCATCATCCAGAACGCGCCCGCCCCCATCGGCACGCCGCTGTCGCCGCGTGAACTGGTTGAGCTACTAGCGGCCGAAGACAATATCCAATACATCAAAGAAGAGACGATTCCGATTTTACAGCACATCGATCAGATTCTCGAACTCGATTCGGGCAATTGCCTGGGCGTCTTCGGCGGCGCCAACGGCATCTATCTGACAGGCGAACTGAAACGAGGCGCTTGCGGCAATATGCCCGCCGGCGGCATGATCGACGTGCAGGTCAGGATTCACGATCAATATGTTCAGGGCAATGTAGAAGAAGCCGAGCGCATCCACTTTCGTTTGCTGCCGCTGCTGAATTACGCCATGGTCTACGGCGTCTCGCTGCACAAGTATGTTTTGTGGCGGCGCGGGGTGATTGACTCGCCCTTCGCGCGCGATCCGCAGAAGATCAGCCTCAATCAAAATGACATTATGGCGGTAGAGAGCCTCTGGCAGCGCATCGCTGACCAGACTGTCGCTGAGTTTCCCTTCCACTAGCGCCAGGCAAGCTTCCGCTAGTAGGCCCAGGCGCGCGGCCGCGGTCGCTCAATTTCCAGCAGTCGCTGAAGGAGCGTTTTACGGCAATCCGCCAGTGCGCCCGCGTAGTCACCGCGTGGCGCGACATCAAAATACTCGCCCGGGTCGGCTTCTATATCCCACAAGGATTCCCGCCCGTCGGCGTGAACCAGATAACGATATCGGTCGGTGCGCAAGCACTTCCATCCATCGCCTTCGGTGAGCGCGATTGACTTTCCGGGCTGGTCCCCCCGTTCGATAAGGCCGGCCAGGCTTTGTCCCTGCAAGAATGTCGGAATCTGAATCCCTGCAAGCTCCAATAAGGTCGGCACGATGTCGATAGCTTCTACCACACCGTTATGCGCTTGGTCACGCAGTCCCTCCGGCGCGGAGATGATTAGCGGAACGCGGCTGACGGCGTCAGCGGCCGGGTAGCCCTTGCCGTAGCGCAGGTGGTCGCCCAGCCACTCGCCGTGGTCGGACGTGAAGACGACTATCGTGTCATTCCGCTTTCCGTTCGCTTCTAGGCTGTCGAGAATCCTGCCCACATAGTGATCCACTTCGCTGATCATGGCGTAGTAACCCTGCCGCGCGCGCCGCAATTGCGCGTCGGAGAATTGCGCTTCCGGTGCTTGCGGCCGTTGCGCATTGATGCGGTCGGGAAATTCGGGCGGCGACAGCTTCTCCACATCGTACAGCTCGAGGTACTTCCGCGGCGCCATCCAAGGGGCGTGCGGCGAATAGAAGCCCGCGATACATAAGAATGGCGCTTCTCCCGTCTGCCCGATGAATTCAATGGTTTGCTCGCCGACGAAGGCGCTGTGCGTCAAGCCAGCGTCAGCAGCGAAGGGGATGGCGCGGTCAAAGTCGTGCCGTCCCTCTGGGTCGCCCCGATGCACGACGCCGTCGTCAATTCCCATCGTGCGCTGCCAAACGCGCGATGCCGGCGGTATGCCCGCGCTGATGCTATCAATTTGCTCGGGCGCCCGCCGCCGTACCCAGGCGCGATAGGCATCCTCGTAAACGCCCGGTTCGTCGGCGATCTCCAAATGATCGAAGCCGTAGGCCGGGTGCGGCAAGCTATGATCGCGATTGGCGTGAGGCAGGAAGTGCAGCTTGCCGATATTGGCCGTGCGATAACCATACTGCTTTAGCGTATGCGGCAAGGTCACGATATCCTCCGGCACGGGTACGCCCATGCGCGTAATACCCAGCGTCGAAGGATAGCGGCCGGAAAGCATACTAATTCGGCTAGGCATGCAGACCGGGTTTTGCACAAAGTGACGTTTGAAGCTGACGCCGTCAGACGCCAGCGCATCAAGATTCGGCGTGATGACCTCTTGATTGCCGTTGGCGCCCAGAGCGTCCCAGCGCTGTTGATCCGTATAAAGTATAAGGATATTGGGACGTCTCATGGCTGCACTCCCACGTTGGTTAATCTGCACCATTCTAGCACGGTCGCGGCGACCGCGGCGCAAGAACAATGTTGGCGAAAACCTCAGCTGCGGACTATTATTGTAGGTACTTTCTTGACTTGGCGGCTTTGCATTGCACGGGGACAGCCGCGCGGCATTGCGTTCAACAGCAGCTAGACGAAAGGGAATCGCATGGTCATCGCGAACTTCGAGAATATCACTCGTGTGGAGCGTTCGCAGGAAGCCTTTGCACAGGCGTTCCGCGACAATCTGTATTACACACGAGGCCAAGCCATCTATACAGCGACCAAGCACGATCTCTATGAGGCGCTCGCCTTTACTGTGCGCGACTACATGATGTACAACTGGCAGCAGAATGTGGACTGCTACTTTCGCCAGAATCCCAAGTTTGTCTATTACCTTTCCGCCGAATACCTCGTGGGGCAGCAACTGGAGCAGAATCTTCTTTATACCGATACTTATGACTTGGCGCGGCAGACCATGGAAAAGCACGACATTGACCTCGCCGACCTCATCGCCCTCGATATAGAACCCGGTTTGGGTAATGGTGGCCTGGGCAGGCTGTCGGCCTGCTTCATGGACTCACTGGCCACGCTCGATATTCCAGCGGTCGGCTACGGCATTCGCTATGAATATGGCATCTTTCGCCAATCCTTCCGCGACGGCTGGCAGATAGAGAGCCCGGACGAGTGGCTCTACTATGGCAACCCCTGGGAATTCCCCCAGCCCGACGACATGGTCGAGGTCGGCTTTGGCGGAAAGACCGAGCACTATAAGGACGATGAGGGCGAGTATCGCGTACGCTGGACGCCGGCGCAGACGATCATGGGCCAGCCCTACCACACGTTGGTGCCGGGCTATCGCACCAAGACCGTCAACATGCTACGGCTGTGGGGCGCCCGCGCCACGCGCGAATTCGACTTGCAGCTCTTTGACGTGGGCGACTATTCGCGCGCTGTCGAGCAGAAGACCAGCTCCGAGAATGTCACCAAGGTGCTCTACCCCAATGATAATACGCCCCAGGGCAAGGAACTGCGCCTGAAGCAGCAGTACTTCTTTGTGGCCTGCTCGCTGAACAATATCATCAAACGCTTCATGATCAAGAACGCCGAGTGGGAGGAGTTGCCTCGGGTGGCTGTCATCCATCTGAACGATTCGCATCCGGTCATCGCCATTGCCGAATTCATGCGTCTTTTGATCGATGAATTTCAACTCGGTTGGGAACGCGCCTGGAAGATCACCAAATCTACCTTCGCCTCAACGCAACATACTTTGCTGCCGGAGGCGCTGGAGAAGTGGCCCGTGTGGTTGATGCAGAGTGTCTTACCGCGTCACCTGGAGATCATTTACGAGATTAATCGCCGATTCCTGGACCAAGTACGCATGACCTACCCGAACGACGCGGGTCGGGTTCAGCGCATGTCCATTATTGAAGAGGCGGCGGAAAAACAAGTGCGCATGGCAAACCTGGCCTGCATTGGCAGCTACTCGATCAACGGCGTTGCCAAGCTCCAGTCAGAGCTCCTTAAATCGCGGGTTTTCACCGACTTTGCCGAGATGTGGCCGGAGAAATTCGGCAATAAGACTAACGGAGTCACCCCGCGACGATTTATGCGCCTGGCCAACCCCATCCTGGCCGATCTCATTTCCCAACAAATCGGCGACAGTTGGCTGACCAATCTGGACGAATTGGCGCAGCTGGAAGCCTACGTTGATGACCCGGAGTTTCGCGCAGCCTGGCGCGCCATGAAATCGGCGAACAAGCAGCATTTGGCCGATTTTATCCACGACCGACTGAGCCAGCCCGTGGACATTAACTCAATGTTTGATGTGATGGTAAAGCGCTTGCACGAGTACAAGCGACAGCTGCTCAAAGCGCTGCACATCATTCATTTGTATCAGCGGCTGAAGCACAACCCTGAAGCCGAGCAAACCCCGATCACATTCATTTTTGGCGCCAAGGCCGCGCCCGGTTATCACATGGCCAAGCTGATCATTAAGCTGATCAATTCGATCGCCGATGTAGTCAATCGCGATCCAGTATCTGCCGACCGCCTGCGTGTGGTTTTCATCCCGAATTTCAATGTCACCAGCGGCCAACTAATCTATCCAGCCGCGGATATCTCGGAACAGATCTCGCTCGCCGGCAAGGAAGCCTCCGGCACAGGCAATATGAAATTCGCGCTGAATGGCGCACTGACCGTGGGCACGCTTGATGGCGCCAACATCGAAATCCGCGAGAAAGTCGGCGCGGAGAATTTTTTCCTGTTCGGCTTGACCACCGAAGAAGTCTTCGAGACCAAAGCGCGCGGCTACAACCCGCGGGAGTTCGTTGAATCAAACGCCGCGCTGCGCGACGCGATCGACTGGATCGCCTGCGGGCAATTCTCCGGCGGCGATACTGAGATTTTCCGGCCCATCGTCGATTCGCTGCTCTATCACGACGAGTATATGCTCTGCGCCGACTTTGCCAGTTACCTGGAATGCCAACGGCAGGTCGCAGACGCCTACGCTGACCCTGAACGATGGACGACAATGTCCATTCTCAATGCGGCGCGCTGCGGCTTTTTCTCGTCGGATCGGACAATCGCGGAATATAATCGCGACATCTGGCAAGCGTCGATTCTGGATCTGGTCCGAGGAGATTAGCTGATCGCGCGTTGCAGGGGACAGCAATTGGCATAGAGTTGCGCATGGCATGATTCGAAAGGCAAGCGAATGAGTCAAGAATCGACCGCCCATATTTATGTGGACTCCAAACGAGTGATCGGCGAGATTTCGCCCCTGCTGTTCAGCGGTTTCGCCGAACACCTGGGCCGCTGCATTTATGATGGCATCTATGATCCAGCCTCGCCGCACGCCGACGAAAACGGCTTGCGTAAAGACGTACTGGCGGCGCTACGCGAGCTCAACTACCGTTCGATGCGATATCCCGGCGGCAACTTCGTCAGCGGCTATCGCTGGGAAGACGGCATCGGACCGAAAGACCAGCGGCCGCGCCGGCGGGAAATTGCGTGGCAGTCGGTCGAGACCAACCAGTTTGGCACGGACGAGTTTATCCACTTCTGCCACGAAATCGGGACGGAGCCGATGCTGGCGGTCAACTTGGGCACGGGAACGATTCAAGACGCCGCCAACCTCGTCGAGTATTGCAATGCGCAGCCAGGCAGCCATTACGCGAATATGCGCGCGGCAAATGGTCACAAAGCACCGTATGGCGTCAAGTACTGGTGCCTGGGCAACGAAATGGACGGTCCCTGGCAAATCGGCCACCTGGAAGCCGCCGAGTACGGAACGAAGGCGCGCGAAGCGGCCAAGCTGATGCGCTTGCACGACAGCTCGATCGAAATGGTGCTCTGCGGCTCATCAAGCTCGAAGATGCCCACCTATCCCGAATGGGATCGCATCGGCCTCGAAATGTGCTGGGAGCTCGTCAATTATCACTCCATGCACTATTACGCCGACAATCTGGACGACGATACAGCCAGCTTCCTCGCGCTAAGCGCCACCTTCGAAGACTACGTCGACACAGTCGCCGCCGTACTGCGCTACGTGAAAGCCAAGACGCGTTCCAAGCATGATGTTTACCTGTCTTGGGACGAGTGGAACGTCTGGTACAAGGCGAACGACTTAAGCGACAAACGCGGCGGCTGGACCGAGGCGCCGCACCTGATTGAAGAGGTCTATAACCTCGAAGACGCGTTGGTCGTGGCCCAGTGGTTGAATGTCTTCCTGCGCAGAGCCGATGTGCTGAAAATCGCCTGCATCGCGCAGATCGTCAATGTTATCGCACCGATACTTACGACGCGAGAGGACGTGCTAAAGCAAACGACCTATTATCCCTTGCTGATGTTCAGCCAGATGGCCAGTGGAAACTCGTTGGACTTGCTGGTGGACTCGCCGCGCTATGAGACAAAGAAATTCGGGGATATGCCGCTGCTGGATGTGTCCGCCGCCTACGATGCTGAGGCGGGTAAAAATACAATTTTTATCGTCAATCGCAGCCAAACCGACAGAGTGCCGCTGGAGATCCATTGGCAAGACATCGCGCCGAAGCGCATCTCGTCAGCGCATCAGTTGGCTGGCCAGGACCCCAAAGCCGCCAACACCTGGGGTAACCCGAATCAACTGACGACGCAGGCCATTTACGCGCCGCGGATTATTGACGGCAAAGCCGAGATGAGCTTGCCGCCGCTATCATTCACTGCACTGGGCGTTGAGGTGTAAGCGTCAGAAAAGTTGGGGATCGGTCTTGACCGCGATGCGCGCGCCTTTGTCGTGTGATGCGACCGCCGCTAGCATGATCTCGGTGACATGTCGCGCCACCCACAAGTTTGATAGCTGAGGCTGCTCGCCGCTGTCGATGCAGCGCAGCCATTCTTCATGCTGATTGACCACGGGCGCCGGCCTGATTTCGTCGACCAGCGGCTCGGCCCATTCGCGCTCGAATGAACTCGGACGAATATAGTCAATCGATTCATCGCGTTTAATGAGCTTGCCGGCGGTTCCATGTACACGCAGGTAGGATGAGCGAGCAGGGTCGCACCAGCCAGTTTCGGCGGTGGCCAAGGCGCCACTCGCCATTTCCAGTATTAGCGTGGCGGTATCCTCCATGACGGTCGGCTTGGCGACTGTGGCCATACGCGCCGTCACATGGTCCACCTTGCCCAAGAGCGCTACGATATTGGCGATTGAGTATACGCCCATGTCGATCAGCGCGCCGCCGCCGGCCGTATCGGCATCGAAAAACCAGAAGTCGTCTTCGACGCGCGGCTCCTCAAAGCTGTCCGTCACCTCGGCATAGTAGATCTCCGGCCCGCCGTGGCTGTGGCGCGCCAGTGCTCCCGAGACTGTGCCGACTGCGCCAGCCGCCAATTGCCGTTTCATTTCGTAAACGACCGGGTCAAATGAAGGGCGGCAATATACAGCTTGCCCAGGCCGCGCCTCGCTGGAGGCGACCAGTTGATTCGCTTCATCTACCGTGGTGCATAGCGGCTTCTGCATGAAGAGATGCAAACCCTGCTGCAGCACGGCCAACCCGGCGTCGGCATGCAAGGGATGTGGCAGCGCCACAATCACCGCGTCCAGTTCATCATCGGCCAGCAGATCGACCCAACTGGTCGAATAGCGCGGCACGTCAAAGCGGTCGCAGAGCAGACGCAGACGGCGCTCGGTGCGCCCACAGATATGTGTCACGCGCATACCGTCGACTTCCGCGATCTCGGGCAAGTGGCTCAGCGCGGCGATCCCGCCAGCGCCGAGGATTCCGACGTTAATCATTGAGATAGCCTCGTATAAACGCGTAACTGCGCGAAATCGAGCCGATCATGTCTTCGTTTCCGGTCTCGTCTTCAATGGCTAATACGCCCTGGTAGCCGATGTCGCGCAGCGCCTGAATATAGCCGTCCCAGGGCACCAGACCCTCGCCGCAGGTAGCTTGGCGCGTCTCCGGATTCCAATCTTTGGCGTGCGTGTGAATGATCTTGTCGCCCAAGTCATAAACACCGCGAATCGTGCCGGCTTCAGAGCCGAATCTGAGCAGGTTGCAGGGATCGTAATTGACCTTCAGCCAGGGACTGTTGACTTCGTCGATTAAGTCGCCCAGCGCTTGCGGCGATTCCTGCCCGGTTTCCAAGGCGAAATACACGCCAACACTGGCGCCGTGTTCCGCGATCTCGCCGACCGATCCCAGGAGTATCTGATAGGCCGGGTCGGACTTGTCCTCCGGCAGCACGCCGGCATGGGTCGTCACGATGTTGCCGCCCAGCTCGGCTGTGCTATTGAGCGCTTGCTTGGTCTTGTCTATCCGCCAGCGCAAGCCGTCGCGCTCTTCCAATCCGCCGTAGGTCACAGCGCCCTGCAGTTGCGCGCAGAAGCCGCTGAACGACAGTCCAAGCGACTCGGCAATCCGCAGGACCTCCCGCCGATCGGCCGCAGAGCCGACCTCGGGATCAAGTATGCAGGGACGGTACTCAAAGTCAACGACCCAGGGCTGCACGGATGTACAGCCGATCTCCGCCGCGATTTCCATTTGTCGCGCCAAACTTGCCACGTCCGGGGTGGCCCCCAGTGTCCAAAGCGCGCAGCCGATTGTCATTTCGCCCATGTTTTTCACCTTGGCCGATCCATGTTTCCGCACCACCCCATGTTAGCAAATCTGAGGAAAACACGCACGCCGCTAACCCGTAACAACGTCAGAGCAAGTATTTTGCAAACCAACCGACGATGGCGATGGCCGCAGCGATGCGGTTTTCCTCATTGCGGAATCCGTGACCTTCGTCCGGGAACAAGATGTACTCGACCGGCACATTCCGCTCGCGCAGATTCTGCACGACTTGCTCGGCTTCGTAGACCGGTACATTGGTATCGTTGGCGCCGTGCAGCACCAGCGTTGGCGCAGTGACGCGGTCCATCTTGTGAATGGGCGAAAGCGCGTCCAGCAGGTCGCCCTCCGTCTCCGGGTCGCCGTATTCGATCTTGGAGATGCTCGCCATCCACGGTTCTGTTTGTTCGAAGAAGGTCTTGAAATTGACCAGACCGTAGATGTTGACTCCGGCAGCAAACATGTCCGGAAACTCCGTCAGCCCAGCCATGGTCATGTAGCCGCCGTACGACCCGCCCATAATGCCGATTCGGTTTGATACAGCCAGGCCGCTGTCGATCAGAAATTGCGCGGTCGCGGCGATGTCCTGAATAGCATTCACACGCAGGGCGCCGTTGTCCAGGTTTACAAAGCGCTTGCCAAAACCGGCTGAGCCGCGGACATTCGGCGCAAAGACGGCGATGCCTTGGGCAACCAGCGCCTGATACTCATAGCGAAAGCGCGGCTGTTCCTGGCCCTCGGGCCCGCCATGGAAACTGAGCGCCGTGGGAAAGGGCGCGCAGCCCTCGCGCGGTGTGTATAGCCAGCCGCTCAAGGGCAGCCCATCATGCGCAGCGTATTCGAGCAATGTTGCGCCAGCCAGCGCCGTCAGGTCGACGCCGATGTGGGGACTGTGCGTAAGCTGTCGCATGCTGCGATCGGCCGTCTCCAGCAGCCAGATGTCCCGTGGCAGCCTCGCGCCGGAGACTGTCAGCGCCAACCTGGCGCCATCATCTGAGAATGTGAGCGACTCGACGATCTCGCCCGGCAGATCGATTTTCGCGGCAGTTCGATTCTCCTCAAGTTCCAGCAATTCCAGTTCGTGTCGGCCGGCGCTGTTCCACACCAGCGCCGCGAGCCGGTCTTCGGCAGAGATCGCGAATTGCTCCAGCTCGGCATTCGCGCGCGACCGCAAGGTTTCCCACAGCGGGCTGCGCGTTAGGGATACGCGGACGAAACTAGCCAGGTCATGGTCGCGGTTGGAAATCATGTACACGCAGTCATCGACATGCGAGAAGCGCGCGTTGCTGAAGCTAGCGGGCGGCTCATGCTCGGTCAGCAAATGCTCATCGTCCTCGATGAGGCTAGCCAAATATACGTTGTTGTCACCGCGATAGACCATGCGGTTTAGCAGCAATTGCCGGCTATCCGTGGCGACATGTTCCACGACGCCGGCGCCGCTATTGGCCGCGATCCGGCGCGTCTCACCTGTCTCGATACAGTACAGATAGCTGTCCATGGAGCTGACATCATTCATATTCGATGAGAAGATCACTGCGCCGCCGTCGGGCGTCCAGCAATTCAGCCAATTGTTGCTGGCGCCTCCGGGGGTGATGCGCCGGCGCCCCGAGCCATCGAGACGGACGAGGTCAATTTGCGAGTTCATACCCCCGCCCGGCGCCGCTTGGATCGCCAGCCAGTCGCCCGCTGGTGACCAGACGACCTCGCTAATCTGTTCCGCGAAAGCGGTCACCGCGCGCGGGTATCCGCCGGATGACGGCAGCCACCAAACTTGCGGTCTCCCGGTCATGTCGCTGATGAAGGCCAGATTCTGGCCGATCGGCGAAAAGGAGGGCGACCAGCAGCTGCCTACTTTCGCCATCAGCCTGATAGGTTCCGCAGACGTAGATTCTCGAACAAGGCTCATGCTGGCTCCCGACCTAGCATCCCTAACGAAATCAGGGTTGCGACGACATAGGCGCCGCCGCCCAAAAAGAGAACGGCGCTGAATCCCAAGGAGATAGAAAGAACGACGGCGACAACCGAGCCTACCACCGTCATCAAGCCGTTCATCGACCAGGCGATGGCAATCTGCCGCGGACCGGCTGCGCCCGCGATCTCCAGCGCGTGTGGAAAAGGAATACCAAGAAGGAGTGTCAAGGGCAGCAAGGACAACATAACCGCTGCAGCCCTCAGCTCAACCTCGGTTGCAATAAGCTCAGGGCTGACAATGGTCCACACTGCGCTCCAACCGATTACAAGCAGGACAACCAGCGCGGTAACCAATGGCGGCCGCTGTCGAAATGCGCGCGCGATTGACAGCTGGCTGAGCCCGCTTCCGATTCCGCCGCCGACCAGAAATGTGACCAAGACCAGGGTTACCGCCATGGTCGGATGTCCCAGAAATAAGCGTGTCTGATGTATGGCATATATCTCCAGGGCGATAAAGCCGACGCCGAGCGCGGCGAAATACAATGGCAGGCGCCGCGCGGCAGTATCCCGCTCATGTCGAACATAACCCAGGCAGATAGCGAGCAGAATTAGCGACAGCAAAGCGACTATGGCCGCCAGGGGCTGCAGGCCGGCTGGTACACCGCGCTCCAGCTGAAAGAAATAGGGGCGGTCGTCCGTCGGCGCGGAAATGTCCACTTCAGACTCGGCGACGATGGCGGCGAAAGCTTGCTCTCCGCCCGCCACCTGGTCCAAAGGAGACTGCACCATTACATGGGGCAGAAGCAGCGGCCTAAAGCCAACATCGCGCGCGATCGCGCCCAGCACCAGCGAATCGTCTTCTTCAAAGGCCTGCGCGCCGATCAAGAGCAACGGAACCGGCTGTGCGCTGCGTTCGTCCACGAAGGCCATCAGATGTGTCAGCGCCGTCTGGTCGTCCATACCCTGCCGCCGCAAGGCCGCCAGCGCCGTTGACAAAGCGCGGGTCAAGGTGACTTCGTCGTAGAGCTTGAGCGCAATCTGTCCGCCCTCAGCCAAATGCGACAGATACTCAGCGAAGGCGTCTACGGTGTAGATCGCGTTCTCCGACAGCGCATAACCGCCGCGCTCCGCCGCCAGAGTTACAACCTGCGATAGATAAATGAGATCGTATTGGTCATCAGATCGCCGCAGCGCGCTCCGGCCATCGTCCACAATCACCTGGACGCCCGGCGAATCATATACACCGCCGTTGTAGGCGCGCCATTCGTCCACCATCGCTACGGCTGCGCGATTGACCTCCACCGCCGTGACGACCTTGGCGCGGCCCTGCAGCGCGAAGAAAACATCCAGCCCCGCGCCGGGCCCCAGGATATAGACGCGTTCGGGCTGTTCGGTGGCGAAAGGGAAAAACCCGATGTCGCGCATCAATTCGGCAGCGTGCGTTGCGCTGGGCATGATCGACGCGGCGCCGCCATCGACATAAATGCGCAACGATTCGCCGTCGCCAGGATCGAGCAAATCGGTGCGGGCGAAGGCATCCCAGCGGCTTTCGAGGACTTTTCCGCCGGCTTGCAGCGCCGCGACAATCGGCTTTTCACTGGTTACGGCGGCCATGTTCACTTGCAAAGCAGTCGTAGTTACGTTGACCGAAAATGCCACAACAGAGAGGCCGAGCGCGGCTATCGCCACCACAGCCAGGCGTCCCGCCGCAAAATAGAGGCCGGCCAGAGAGAAGCCCAAAGCGGCGACGAGCATAGCATTAACAGCGCCGAATTGGTTGAGCAGCGGGATTGCCAGCAGCGCGCCGATCCCCGCGCCCAGTAAGTCCGCCATATACAGCGCTCGGCCCGCTGTCGGATGTAGAGTGAAGATGGATGAAATCGCCAGACCGAAGCAGGCGAACGTCAGCGCCAGAAATGCAAATAAGGGCAATTGAATGAGGGATGCCCGACCCAAGGTCGCCAGCAGGAGCAAGAGGAAGGTTGAACCAGCCGCGCCCATGCAATATATGGCCAAGCGGCTACTGGCGGCGAGCGCCGGGCGGGTCGCGGGTAGGGCCGCGCCTATGCCGATGCCCAGAATAGACACCGAGATGATGAAATAGACATAAGGCGGGAAATAGATTACGGAAAAGAGCCGGGTTAATGAGATTTCCAGCAAGAGCGCGCTTGCCGACAGAACCGCCGTGCCGACCAAACGCTGTCGAGGCGCCGAGGGATTCACAGCGCCCGCCTAACGCCGCAGCTTGGGATCCAGCGCATCGCGCAGCCCGTCTCCCAAAAAATTGAAGCCCATGACCGTGAAGAAGATCGCCAGGCCCGGGAACACCCCCATCCAGCCCGACTGACGGAAGAAATCGCGACCTTCGGAGAGCATGCGTCCCCAGCTGGGGTCGGGCGGCTGCGTACCCAGCCCGAAGAAACTCAGCGACGCCTCGGCCAGGATGGCAAAGGCCAGGCTCAAGGTGATTTCGACGATGATTGGCGACAGCACATTGGGCAAAACATGCGAAATGAGGATGCGCGCATCGCCGGCGCCCATGGCTTTGGCCGCGATGATGAATTCTTCGTTGCGAATGCCCAAGACCGCCGCGCGCGCAATGCGGGCGAATATAGGAATATAGACCAGGCCAATGGCGATCATGGCGTTGCCGATGCCCTTGCCCAAGGCCGCCATGATGGCAATCGCCAATAGTATCGCCGGAAAAGCGTACAAGACGTCCATGGCCCGCATGATGACTTCGTCAGTCAGGCGCGAACCATAACCGGCGATCAAACCCAGGCCGGTACCGATGATGGTAGCGACGCTTACAGCAACAAAGCCAACTTGCAGGGAGACGCGCGCGCCGATGATAATACGCGAGAATATGTCTCGGCCGAAGTCGTCAGTGCCCATGGGATTGGCGAAGGACGGATCGGCAAAACGGTTGGCGAAGTCCATGCCGTTCGGGTCGTAAGGCGTGATGGCTGGCCCGAAAATGCCCATCACCAATACGGTCAGCAGCACCAGGACACCGAACATCGCCAAGCGGTGTCGCAGCAAGCGCTGGCCGGCGTCGCGCCACAAAGTATTGGCCGGACCCAGACTTTCGTCCGCCTGCTTCCGCTTGCCCAAGGATCTTGAGCCTTTCGCTGCCATCGCCCCGCTGCCCTAAGCAAACTCAATTCGCGGATCGAGAAAGAAATACAGCAGATCAATAAACAGGTTCACAACAGTCACCATCAGGGCGACAAAAAAGACGGCGCCCTGCAGCAGCGGATAATCCCGCTCCAGCACCGCGTTAAGCGCCAGCCGACCCAAGCCGGGCCAGGAAAACACCACTTCGACGATGACGATACCGCTGAACAGCGCCGTAATCTGCAAGCCGATAATCGTCACGATATTGATAAGCGCATTGCGAAGCGCGTGATTAACGATGACTTTCCGCTCCGCCAGGCCCTTGGCGCGCGCGGTCTGTACATAGTTGGCGCTCAAGACATCCAGCATGGCGCTGCGGATGAAGCGCGTCTGTATCGAGGCGCTGACGAAACCAGCGGTGAAAGCCGGCAGAACGATATGCGCCAGCCAATCGCCCGGGTCTTCGGTGATGGGCGTATAGCCGCTAGGTGGCAGCACGCCTAGATTCAGCGCGAAGACGATCACCAGCAAGATGCCCATCCAGAAGGTGGGCACGGATACGCCGATTTGACTGAAGAGCGTGGC
The DNA here is from genome assembly GCA_011523515.1 of Chloroflexota bacterium. GTDB lineage: Bacteria > Chloroflexota > Anaerolineae > Aggregatilineales > Phototrophicaceae > UBA6055. The sequence goes on along the minus strand of WTGO01000069.1, from coordinate 11,340 downwards.
CACGATGTCGATTGCGCTGCCCGGTTTTAGCGCGGATATCATGCCGACGGGGAAGGCGATAGCCAAACCAACGAACAGCGACACCATCGCCAGCTCAAATGAGGGTCCCACCCGCCCCCACAGCTGCGGCGCCACCTCCTGCCCGTTGAGCAGGCTCTGGCCGAAGTCGCCCTGTACGACGCCGCCCAGCCAGGAGGCATACTGCACAAAAAAGGGCCGATTCAGCCCCAGACGTTCTCGCAAACCCGCAACCGACTCATCACTGGCGTAGGGCCCCAGCACGACGCGAGCCGGATCGCCGGGTACGATTTGCATAATCATGAAGACGACAAACGTGACGCCAAGCACAACTATCAGTGCGGTGAACAATCGCTGCAATACGTACTGATAGTTCAAGATGCTCACACCTCTCAGCGCTCTGCGGTTGGCTGGGGAGGGTCGATGCGGGGCAAGCTGGCAGCGCCAACCCGCCCCGCGTTGCGGCTATCCTTCGAGCCAGGTGTTTATGTAGAGATTGTTGTTGTCGGGGCGCAAGACATAACCCTGAACACTCGGGCTCATCGCACGCACGAAGGCCGGGTTGTAGAAGTACACATAGGGCACCGCATCAACCAGGATCTGATTGGCTTGCTCGTAAATGGCGTAGCGTTCGTCAAAGTCAGAGATTGTACGCCCTTCTTCGACCAGCGCGTCAAAGGCGGAATCGCTGTAACCGGTGAAGTTGAATACTTCATCGGTGCGATGCTGCAGGTAGTAATATTGCTCGACATCAATCAAGCCATTCCAACTGCAGATGTAGCCGTCGTAGCGGAAGTTGCCTTCGAGTTCCAGCCATTCAGCCCACTCTGGCGCGTTGATGGTCGTGCGGATGCCGATGGCGCCCAACTGCGCTTGCAGAACCTGCGCCTGCCGCACCGTATCCTGATAGGTCGAGGTGGGCATCAGCTCCATCTCAAAGCCATCCGCATAGCCGGCTTCCGCCATCAGCGCCTTGGCCTTTTCGATATCTTGCGAGTAGGGCGCGTAGTCGAAGTGCCAGGGGCTGGCAGTATCGATGGGACCGCCGTAGAGCGGCGTGCACAAACCAAAGTCGCCCGCGGCGCAGAGATCGTCGCGGTTGATGGCGTAGGCGATGGCCTGGCGTACGCGCACATCGTCAAAGGGCTCGCGCATGAGATTCAGTCCGATGTACTTGTAAGCCAGCGCAGGCGACACCAGCACATTCACATCGGGGTTGTCTTGCAGGGCCTGCACCGCCTGGCGCGCAACACTGGTGACAAAGTCGACTTCACCGCCCAGCAGCGCTGCTTCACGGGCCGCGTCTTCCTGAATAACGGTGATTTCAACCGCGTCCAGCAGGGGCAAGCCCTCCTGCCAGTAATCCTCGTTCTTGGCCAGGGTCATGCTGATGGTGCCGTCCAGGTCCTCCACTGTGAAGGGACCCGTGCCGATGGGCACGACAATTACGCCGTTCTCATCGACGCTGTCGGGATGCACGATGGCTGTGGCGCGGCTCGACAGCAGAATCGGCAGTATGGCATTCGGTTCGGGCGTGGTGACGGTCACAGCATAGTCGCCCATGGCCTCCCAGACCGTACCGGCGCCGCCTACGGCTGCCACGCGACCCGAGCCGGTATCCGGATCAAGGATGCGATTCATCGAGAAGACCACGTGCTCTGAGGTCATCTCTACGCCGTTGGAGAAATTCACGCCTTCGCGTATATTGAAAGTCCAGGTCAAACCATCGTCAGATTGCGACCAGTCGGTGGCTAGCAGCGGCGTCAATTCGAGATTGTCATTGTTGGTCGTAAGCGACTCCACGACGTTGGCCAGTACGTGGAAGCTCGACACGGTGCTGGCGACATGCGGATCCAGCCCCGTCCACTCGGCGTCATGCGCCGAGCGCAGAACCGACTCCGACATTTGGGCAGTAGTCGCAATGCCCATGCCGACTATCAGCGCCACGATCAGCACGAGCGGCGCTAGAGATCTAAACAGCTTCATCGTTTTTTCCTTTCACTGATTGCTAGCATTTCATTCCAAACTCAGTTTATCGCCCGATTCCTCCCTGATTTACTTTGCCGGACAAGCAATGAATCTTTTCCGACCAGTGGCCGCTCCTGCTCCAGATTCCCCAGCGATCGCTCGCAGACGCATCGGCGCACCCGGTCGAATAATGAGTGAAAATGTACTCCATCTGAGGTAGCCTGTCAAACCAGGAGAGCGTGCAGGAAAAGCGTGCTCGCTTGACAAATGCGGTTATTCAAGCTAATCTCGACCTGTCGCAGCACTGGCTGTGCTGGGCGAGCCCCAGCCCTCAGGTTCTGAAGTGGCTGTCTCAATTGCTCAATCGGCAATATACAGACTTTTCAATGACTTGAATCGCTCGATGCTACAGGCAGCGCGACGCGACGTCGGAAGTACGCGCGGCGTTATTCTGCGGCAATCCACCGTAGTCGCCGTCTATCATTGAATCCAAGGAGGACTTCAACATGAAACGCAAAACTATCTTAATTTGCCTGATAGCTTTGCTCGCCTTGTTGCCGATGGGCATCGCGCAGGCGGACGGGCATTGCGAATTTGCAGATTACACGATCACTGTCGGCGGTTTGGCGCCACTTTCAGCGCCTGGCGCGGTAGCCGGCGGCGTCGCCATGGATTGGGCTTTCAACCAGGCGGCGGACGATATCAACGCCGACTGCGGCGTCCAGATTGACGGCGTCAATTACATGCTTGATGTTGTCACCGGCGATTCGGAAGGCAGCCCCGAGCGCGGCCAGGCTGTTACGGAACGTTTGATTCAGGAAGACGGCGTCGACGCGATGGTGGGTGTATATCACAGCGCTGTCGGCCTGGCGACCATGGGCATGCTGGAAGCGAACCAGATTCCGACAGTATTCTCTGAGCCCTGGAATGACAATGTCAGCGCCAACGGCATCCGTGAATACGATGGCGCGCCGCCGCGCTTTGAGGACGGCATCGATCACATCTTCCGGATTTCTCCCGCCAGCTCGATGGTCGGCAGCGTTGTCGTCGACTGGCTGCTCAGCCTGGGCGTCGATGACGTCGTCTTGATCGTGGAGAACACGGACTATGGTCAGCCGGCGGCGGCGGACGAGGCGGCTCGCTTTGAAGCAGCCGGCGCCACCGTCACCAAGATTGACGTCGAACTGGGCACGGAAGACTTCGTCCCAATTCTGAGCCGGATTCAGGCCCGCGCGGAAGCGCCGGATGTCATCCGCATACTTGTCACCGGCGAGACATCGTTCAACCTGACGCAGCAGATGTCCGAGCTGGGCATCGCGCCGAGCGAAGACACGATCTGCGTCACCAATCAGTTTGCCTTCCAATCGGATCAGTATTGGGCGACCGTCCCCGATGGCAATTACTGCGCCTTCAATCGCGTGGGCATTATCCCAAGTCTGTTCAGCGATGCCGCGGTTGAACTGAACGCCAAGTACGAGGAGGCCTGGGGAGATATCATTCCCAGCTTCGCCATGGCGTCTTACGATGCTGTCTACATCCTGAAGGACGCGATGGAGCGCGCCGGCAGCTACGATGACGCCGCCGCTATCGTGGGAGCAATCGAGTCGGTCGATATCGAGCTGTCCCAAGGTCGCTACTACTTCGCGTATGGCGCGCATAATCCGGACCTGCCGGAAGGCACGCCGGCCTTTATGTGGCATCAGTGGCCCGACCCCATCGTAACGGTCATGCAATACTATGAGCCGGGTCAAAGCGGTCTGGATGCGGCTGTAGTCTATCCTGAGGTCTATCAAACCCACGGCACCGGTTATATCGAGCCGGGTACCTCACCCTAAGGAATCGCAATCACAAGGGCGGCTGAACTGGTCGCCCTTGTTTGCTGTTTTCATTGTCGAAGCCGGCGGATGCGCCAGTCGTTCCGCCAACATCAGGTAGCGCGAGCGCATGGTCATTCAAGATACCCTGTTTGTACTTTGGCTCATGGTGGCGGGTCCGCTGTGGGCGGTCCTGGGCCTGTTTCTGCTTCCGGGCGTAAACCGCGGACGCAAAAACGAAGACCTGATACCTGACACGACCCTTAAGATCGCCGGCGTCATCGGCGGATTCGCCTTGGGGCCCGTCGGCCTTGGATTGTTTTATTTCGAGCCGACGCTGATTCGCCGGACGACCCTGACCATCGGCGTCGTACTTACCGTGTTCCTATCTTCACAAGTTATGGTGCGGGTCGTTGATCCGCATTTTCCCTCCGCGCTCTGGCTGATTTTGGCCGGCCCGCTCTGGGCAGCGTTGGCGGCCTATTTCATTCCCCGTCATTACCGCGATCAGGAAGCCGACGATCAGAATGTCTTGACCGCAGCCGCCTTGGGTGGTTTCGCGATCGGCCCCTTGATTTTCGGTTTGATGTGGAAGACCACGCCCAAGATCAATCGCGACTGGATGATCGTCCTGGGTTCGCTGGGCGCCTGGCAAATCTATACGCTCTTTGCCATACAGAACCCGACCAATCCCTGCGTGCAAGCGCCCTTCTCGGTCACGTATTTAACGCAGCAGACGGCGAATGGCGTGGTCATCGGCTGCATCTATTCCTTGATGGCAGTCGGCCTTACGTTGATCTATTCCGTACAAGGCATCGTGAGTTTCGCCCACGGGCAGCTCTATATGGTGGGCGGTTATTTCTCATTCTATTTCTTGCTGCACGCCGGCAACTTGCTCAGTGAATTGACCGGTACAGAAGTACAAGTGAATCCGATTTGGGGTATACCGGTCGCGGCGATTATCGTATTTCTGATGGGCGCCGTTTTCGAGCGTATCTTCTTGAAGCCGATGCATGAAGGGCTGATCGAGCGGGTTTCGGAATACGCCATATTGATCACATTTGGCTTCGGCTTCGTGATTGAGTACACCACCCTGGCGGTCGCCGGGCCCTTCCCGCAACGCACCAACCGCTTCATCGACATTCGTCGCTTCACCCTGCAACGAACGCAGATCACCGACGAGTTTGCCTTTGGTCCCATCAACATCATTGGCGACCGCGCCTTCGCGATGGTCGTAGGCATCGTTCTCATCTTCGCCCTGCTCTATTTCTTGCAGCGCACCTGGACCGGCCGGGCGCTGCGCGCCACCAGCCAAGACCGGCAAGCAGCCGCGGTAACCGGCATCAACCCGACCAATATGAACACCTTGTCTTTCGGAATGGGTTCGATGTTGGCGGCCATGTCCGGCGCCGCGCTGATTCCGATTTTCGCCTGGGTACCCTGGGTGGGGGCCGAAATGGTCGGGCGCTCCTACGTTATTGTGGTGCTGGGCGGTTTGGGCTCGGTGCCCGGAGCGCTGGTGGGCGGCATCGTCGTCGGCATCGTGGAAGCGCTGGGCGCAGGCTGCCACCCGGACCCCAGCCGCGGCGCCGCCTATAAGGAAGCCTTTGCGCTGGTCATATTCGCCCTGGTGTTGCTGCTCAAACCCACCGGACTCTTCGGCCAGGAGCAGCACTAGTCATGGATTTCTTACGGCAACTTGAGGCCAGAATTGATAAGGGCATCGGCCGCCGCCGCTTGGGTTACATTGTACTGGGTTTGATTATCCTATTCTTCTTGTGGTTCCCCAACGACACCTCGCAATCCAACTATGCCAAGACAGTTTTCATCAGCGGCTTTTTCTACGCCATCATGTCGTCCAGTTGGGCGCTCTTGGCGGGCATCGCCGGTCAGTTTTCATTCGGCCACATGGCCTTCATGGGCATCGGCGCCTACGTCGCCGGTTTGATCGCCCGCGACGGTATCGTATTCGCGATGCTGGGGATCGCGATTACGCCGGAATCGTTCTCCGCGCTGGGTTCGATTATCATTGGCGCCTTGGTCGCGGGTTTGGTCGGCTTGGTCATCGGCTGGCTGCTGCTGCGGCTGCGCTCGGCCTATCTGGCGCTTTTCACCATCGCCTTCTCCGAGTTATTCCGCATCATGATGCTGACTGAATACGACTACACCGGCGGCTCAAACGGCTTGTCTCTGCGCCCCTTGCTGCAAATCGCTGACGTCGATACAGCGCGGCAGGTCGAGTATTATCTGATGTTCGCGCTCTTGATCGTCTGTCTGCTGGTCATGCACTGGGTGGCCAATTCGCCCATTGGTCTGTTTCTGCGAGCCATGCGCGAGGATGAAGACGCGGCCTCGGCCCTGGGCGTCAATGTTGTGCGATACAAGATCCTGATTTTCGTCTTCACCAGCATGATTGTGGGCTTGGCCGGCGCCATCTTCTATAGCGATGTCGGCTCGGAGCGGATCATCCCCGAACAGCTGGAAGTGCTGCAGATGTCGCTGATTATCGCCTACGCCGTGATCGGCGGCATGGAGAGTTTGGTGGGCGCCGCGGCCGGCGCATTCATTTCACGCTATATGCTGGAAGCGATGCGCGAAGTTGTGATTACGCTGCCCTTTGGGCTCACGACTTTTGACGGGAGTGACGCCTTCGTCTGGGAGACGGGCGCCTGGCGCTTTGCCTTGTTCGGCTTGGTCATGGTCTTTACCCTGCGCTATATGCGCAATGGCTTGCTCTACCCCTTCATCACATGGTTCAGCGGTCGCGACTTGGTAATGAAAGAATCCGTATCCAAGCGCAAAGACGATGACGACGACATCGTCGATCCGATGGAGCCGGATGATGAGTGACATCAACCTGGAACTCAACAAGGTTTCCATGCGCTTCGGCGGCAACCAGGCGGTCGACCACGTTTCGTTCTCCGTCACCAAACCCGAGCTGATCGGCTTGATAGGCCCTAACGGCGCGGGGAAAACCACGCTGACCAACGTGTTGAGCGGTATGCTGAAACCGAGCTCTGGCACAATATATCTTAACGGCAAGCGCATTGACGGCCACCCGGCCTATGATGTGACGCGCGCCGGCTTGGGGCGCACCTTCCAGATCACCCGAGCGCTGGGCCGCATGACGGTGATGGAAAATATGCTGGTGCCAGGCCTGGCGCTGAGACCCAACGCGCGCAAAGCCGATCTGGAAGAACGGGCTCACGATATATTGGGTTTGCTGACCATCGACCACTTGACCCACGAATTCAGCCGGGCGCTTAGCGGCGGGCAGCGAAAATTACTGGAGTTGGGCCGACTCCTAATGCTGGACCCCGCGGTGATTATCCTGGACGAGCCCTTCGCCGGCGTTCATCCGACTTTGCAAGACACCATTTCCAACTACATCCATCGCGTTCATGAGAATGGCAAGGCAATCATCTTCATCAGCCATGACATGAACGCCGTGTTTGAGTTGAGCCAGCGGCTGCTGGTGCTCCATCATGGCGCGCTGATCGCCGATGGTGATCCACAATCGGTGAAAAATGATCCCGCGGTGATTGACGCTTACCTCGGCCATGATGAGGACGATTAGCCATGCTCGAGATTAAAGATCTCTATGTAGGCTATTACGAAGACTTGCATATATTGCGCGGGCTTAGCCTGGCGGCGGAAACCGGGAAGATTACGGCGATTCTGGGCGCGAACGGCGTCGGCAAGTCGACCCTGCTCAAAGCCATTTACGGATTCCTGAACCCGCACAGTGGACAGATTCTGCTTAATGGTAGAGATGTGACCGGTACAGCGACTCACCAATTGATCAGCCTGGGCATAAGCTATATTCCGCAGCAGCCGGGCGTGTTCAAGCATATGAGCGTGCGCGAAAACCTGATGATGGGCGCCTGGACCTTCCAGAACGACAAGAAACGGATGGAAAGCAAGATTGAAGAGAATTACGAGCGCTTTCCGATTTTGCGCGAGAAGCAGCACGACCAAGCCGGTAGTCTGTCCGGCGGGCAGCAGCGCATGGTGGAAATCGGCCGCACGCTGATGACTGACCCCGAAGTCATTTTGGTCGACGAGCCGACAGCCGGCTTGGCGAAGTTGCTCAGCGAAGAAGTCTACCGCATGCTGATCGACCTGCGCGACATAGAAGGATTGACCATTCTACTGGTCGATCAAGAAATCCGCGAAGCGCTCAAGATCGCCGATTATGTCTATGTGCTTGAGTTGGGGCGAAATAAGTTTGAAGGCCCGGCATCCGAGTTTGACGACCTGGAAAAGGCATTCTGGGCATGATTCCGCGCGAAGTTTAACCCTTCAGCCCCGTCATCACCACACCCTGAATAAAATACCGCTGCGCGAAGAAGAAGAGCACGATAACGGGCAAGGTGACTGCTGAAGACGCCGCCAATTGCAAATCCCAACTGACATCGAATTGGCTGCGGAAGGACGCCAACCCAACAGCAATCGTAAAGTTGTCCGGCGACCGCAGATACGTGATCGGTCCAATGAGATCGTTCCAGGCGAAAAGAAAAGTGAAGATGCCAATAGTAATCAGCGCCGGCTTGGACAAGGGCATCATGACACGCCAATAAACGCCGAACTCGCTGCAGCCATCGATCCGCGCCGCGTCGGCGATCTCCTCCGGTATCGTGCGGAAGAATTGCCGCATGAGAAAGATGTTGAAGGCGCCGCCGCCGAAGAAGGGCGGCACCACCAGCGGCAGGAAGGTATCCACCCAGCCCAAGCGCGAAAACACAATGAAACTGGGTACCAGCAATACTGCGTATGGCAGGAAAAGCGTCGCCATCACGATGCCGAACCAAAAATCACGGCCGGGGAAACGCATGCGGGCGAATCCGTAGGCGCAGAATGATGAAGTGAAGACGACTGCGACAACGTTAAGACCGGCGACAAGAATCGTGTTTCGGAAGTAAGTACCAAATGGTTTGTAGGTCAACGCGTAGACGTAGTTCTCAGGCACCATTGGGTCGGGTATCAGCTGCGGCGGGTACTGGAAGATGTTGATCTGCGTTTTCAGCGAGCTGGAGACCAGCCAGATGAAGGGCGTGACCATGACGACAGCGAAAAATACCAGCAGAAACACCGTCAGCCAGTGGAAGAAAATGTCCCCGTAGGACTTTGGTTGACGTCTCGTTTCGACGAAATCGGCCGGTCTTTCGCTAAAGCCCACGACAATAGCTCCTAATCGCCCGGATTCTCGTAATAAACGCGGGATCCGATATATCGGAAGACAAAGAACGACAGCACCATCAGGATCGCAAAGAGCAGCCAGGACAGCACGGAGGCATATCCCATCTTCTGGCTGCTGAAGGCGGTGCGCCAGATATGCAGCACGAGGAAGAGCGTCGCCCGCTGCGGCCCGCCATTGGTGATCAATAGCGCGCTGACGAAAACTTGAAACGAATTGATGAAGCCGATGACCAGATTAAAGAAGATAATTGGCGACATCATCGGCAAGGTCACATAAAGCAGCCGCTGCCAACGACCGGCGCCATCAATCTCGGCCGCTTCATAAAATATCTGCGGGATCCCCTGCAAGCCAGCTAAGAAGATGATCATCGATCCGCCGACGCCCCAGACGGTCAGGATAACAAAAGCCAACATCACCCAACTGGGATCTTGCAGCCAGCCGATCTTCGGCCCGCCTAGAGCGCGAATGACAAAGTTTATCAAGCCAAATTCGGTGTTGAACAGCCAAGCCCAAAGGATGGCGTTCGCCACCGCCGGAACGATGCTGGGCAAGAAGTAAATGGTGCGGAAGATGGCGATAAAGCGAAATTTCGCGTTGATCAAGTTGGCCAAAAAAAATGCGAAAACCAGGCCCAGAGGCACGGAAATTGCCGAAAAGACGATGGTTACCTTGAGACTCTGCGCCAATATGGGGTCGCCGACCATCTTGCTGAAGTGAGCCATGCCGACGAACTTTGGCGCCGCGAGGAAGTTCCACTTGTGAAAGCTAAGGTAGCCCGCGACCGCCGCGGGGCCCAGCCACCAGAGCAAGAAGCCCAGGATAAAGGGAGAAATGAAGACATAACCCATCAGCATGCGACGCTGCTTGAGGGTCAAGCGATTATAAAGCCGGGTCAACCAGAAGCCCGGTTCTGATTCCCGTTTCGCGGGTGGCGAAATCATTATGACCTAAGGTGAACCCAACCAATACATAGGCGAAGCGGGAGAGTTTTTAGCTCTCCCGCCCTTACAGAAGTCAACTCAATTGAAACGCGGACGCGCCAAGTTTGAGCAGCGCATTACATGTTTTCCTTGGCCGCTGTCAAGATCTCGTTTGCCGCGCGAACAGCGTCAGGCATAACGTCAACCGCCATTTCGCCGTTTGCCAGCGCCTCAAAAGCCGGATTGATATAATCGTTGGCTGCTTCGATGTAACCCGGAGGTATCGCTACAGCGACGCCATGCGTCGGCAGATAATCGGTGGCGAACTGCGAATAGTTCGGAGGATGGATACCTTCGCGGATCCAGCCCTTCAAGCCCTCTTCGGTCAGCATAGCCGACTGGTTGGGCACCCAGAGACCAATCTTGCAGAAATGTTCCTGATAGAAGGGCGTCGCCAGGAAGCGTACCCAGCGCCAGGCTTCTTCCGGATGCTCGGTGCCCGCGAGCACAGAGTGGAAATGCGCCTGCATGATGCTGGCCGGTTTCTGCATCTTGGGCAGCGCGCCGGTGCCCAACGGCACGTTCATCATTGACGGATTCATCCAGGCCAGCGCCCAAGAGCCATCGACCGCCATCGCCAGGCGGCCGCTGTCAACCATCTGCGTGTTGTTCATGCCCAAACTGGCCAAGGCAGCGCCACGCGGCGCCACATGATGCTTATGGACTAAATCCGAAATTCGCTGCAAGCCTTCCATCGCTTCCGGACTGTCCAAACCGATCAAGCCGTCTTCGGTCAGGAATTCGCCGCCATTGGCGTGCGCGGCCAGGCCCAGCGGCATCCACCAGAAGGGCCAGTCTACCGCCCATTGCACGATGTCTTCGCTGTCGAAACCGGCATCGCCCGGGTGACGGCCCGCGCTGTCTCTGGTGAATACCTTGCAGACTTCCAGGAATTCGTCCCATTCCCAGATCTCGTCATCCTGGAAACCGGGCGGCGTGATGCCTTCCGCCTCAAACATCTCAGCGTTGTAATAGAAGTGATGGGCGACCCAGGTTGAGCCGATCCCATACCAGCGTCCGTTGACCTCGCAGCGATTGGCTTCTTGCGGCTCAAGGAAGTAACCCGGTTGGCCGAGAAGCGGATCATTCTTCACCAGATCGGTGATATCCATCAAGGCGCCGCCGACCGCAAGCGTCTCGTAGTTGTCGGACAAGATGAAGCCGGTGTCCGGCGCAGTGCCGGCGGCGATACTCGAAAGCAGGACACGGCCGTAGTCTCCGGCGCTCGGGTTGTGCAGCCATTCCACCGTAATATCGTCGTTCTCCGCCTCGAAGACTTCGATGGCCGACTTTACGCCCTCGTCCTCGGCGACGCCGCCCCAACCGCCGAAGGTGATGTTGGTCACATCCTGCGCCAGCG
>WTGO01000127.1 GCA_011523515.1 Chloroflexota bacterium | reverse complement strand
CCCATCAAGAGGGAAGGGGAGCAAGATAGAATGCGGCAGGTAGAAATGTCAGAACCTCGCCACGAGACCAAACATAAAAGTCGAATTCCCAGCCGCAGCGGACTGCAAAATCCTCTTTCGCATTTTGGGAGAGGGATTTAGGGTGAGGGCTTGACAAGGCATGTCCAACGATCCACCCATAAATAGTCTTTACCTCGGTTCCGCGGAAAACCCGCATGACTACCGCGGCGGCAAGCTGGCGCACAATCTGATTCTTTTCGGGCGCGTCTGTCGGGCGCTGGGCATGAATGTGACGCCGAATCGCATGATGGATGTGGGACGGGCGCTGGCGCATATCCAACTGGGCCGCAAGCAGGATTTCTATTTCACACTGCGGACGCATCTGGTGACGCACAAAAAAGAGATCGACTATTTTGACGAAGCCTTCGATCTGTTCTGGCGGCGGCCTTCTGATGGATTCACCACCTTGAACTTGCAATCGCTGGGTGAAGAACGGCGCAAAAAGAAGACGCAGTTTTTGCCGCCGCTGGAGGCGAGCCCGAGCGAGAACGGCGCTTCAGCCGACGAGCTCGATTCAAGCATGATCGCGTTGGTGCCGACCTACAGTCGCCAGGAGCGTTTACAGAACAAAGACTTCGCCGACATGACGGCGGATGAATTGGTAATGGCCAAGCGCATGATCGCCAAGATGCCCGATTCACTGGGCATGCGCCGGACGCGCCGCTTCGAGAATGGCAAGGGTCGGCAGATCAATATGCGCCGCCTGATGAAAGATATGATCCGCAAGCAGGGGGATGTGACGCGGCTGCCGACGCATCGCCGCAAGGACAAGCCACGCCCGGTCGTCTTGCTCTGCGATATCAGCGGCAGCATGGAGCGTTATACGCGCATCTTGCTGCACTTCATGCACACTCTGGCCGGCTCGCTATATCACGTGGAATCATTTGTTTTCAGCACCGATATTACTCGGATTACTCGGCAGATCCGCCAGAAGAATGTGGACGATGCGCTGGAAGATATCGGGCAAACAGTATTGCAGTGGGGCGGCGGCACGATGACCGGCGAGTGCCTGCACCGCTTCAACTGGGTCTGGTCGCGGCGGGTGCTGGGCCGCGGCGCCATCGTCATGCTGATCACCGACGGCTGGGATCGGGGCGATGTCCCGCTGCTGCATCGGGAGATGGCGCGGCTGCAACTGACTTGCAAACGGCTGATCTGGCTGAATCCACTGCTGGATGTGCCCGAATACGAGCCGCTGACCCGCGGCGCGCAGGCGATGCTGCCCTATGTGCATGACTTTCTGCCGATCACGAATCTGTCCAACCTTGAGGCCATCGTCAAGGCGCTGCAGAATCTCAAGAGCCGGCCGAGCGCCGAGCCCTACCGCAAGCGCTATCTGGCCCCCATCCCCCGGCCCCTTCCACCATAAAGGGGGAAGGGGAGCATCGCTTGAAGCATGCCATTTGTGAGTTTGTCTTACAGACGCCTGGGCGGGCGATGTTGTTAGAAAGGAGAGTGCATATGCGCGACATTCTCGGAACGATGAACAGCTGGCTTGAGGATGAGCGATCTATCGCGTTGGCGACTGTGGTAAAGACCTGGGGCTCGGCGCCGCGCCGCGAAGGCGCCAAGATGGGTATTACGGATGAAATGGCGATGACCGGTTCGGTAAGTGGCGGCTGCGTGGAAGGCGCTGTGGTAGAAGAAGCGCTGGCAGGCTTGAAGGACGGCAAGCCGCGCTTGCTCAAGTTTGGCGTGGCGGATGATATGGCCTGGGAAGTCGGCTTGACCTGCGGCGGCAGCATTGAAGTCTTCGTCGAGCCGTTGGATTCGCTGTGGTGGGACGCGCTGGCCGACCTGGCGGCGCGCGACCATTTCGGCGTGACGGTCACGGTCATGGACGGCGACTATATCGGCGAGAAGGCGCTGCTCGACTCCGCCGGCGTCGTGCTTTACCAGACTGACGCCCTGCCGGACGACATGCTGGCGCGGCTGAAAGCGGCTGCGCGAGAGAGCAGCAAGAGCGGCATCGTCACATTGAATGAGGATGAAAACGAAACACGCGTCATGATTGATATGCAAGTCGAGCGCCCGCATTTGATTCTCATCGGCGGCGTCCACGTCTCGATCCCGCTGCAGGCCATGGCGAGCCAGGTCGGTTTTCGCGTCTCGATCGTGGATCCGCGCTCCGCTTTCGCCTCGAAAGAACGCTTCCCCAACGCGGCCAATATCCTGCACAGCTATCCCGACAAAGCGCTGCTGCAGCTCGGCCTGGATCGCAGCACGTATCTTGCCGTTCTCACGCATGACCCCAAGATTGACGACAAGGCGCTGATCACCGCGTTGCCGGCCAATATCCCTTATGTCGGCGTATTGAGCAGCGGACGGACGCATCGTCAGCGGGTCGCGCGGCTGAAAGAAGCGGGCCTCAGCGATGACTTGATTACGCGGATCCGTACGCCGATCGGCATTGACATCGGCGCCAGCACGCCGGAAGAAATCGCCGTTTGCATCCTGGCTGAGATCATCGCCGTGCGCAACGGCGCGAGCCTGGAAGCGGCGGGGACCGCGCGATGAAGTTCGGCGAGGTCGCGCTGGACGAAGCTGTCGGCGGAATCCTGGCGCATAAACTCTATGACGATGCCGGCAGGATGGTTTTCAACAAAGGGCGTCTATTGAGCGCGGACGACATCGCTCGGTTGCGGCAGCGCGGCCTGGAGCGGGTTACGGTCGCGCAATTGAGCAGCGCCGATTTGCACGAGGACGAAGCTGCCGCGCGCATCGGCGCAGTGGTTGCCGGTCCGCAGGTGCGTATGCGCGGGCCGGGCGTCGGCCGCGCCAATCTCACAGCGGCGGAGCGCGGCGTCTTGCACGTCAACGCGCCGGCGCTGGAATTGATCAACAATATCTATGACGGCATCACCATCGCGACGCGGCGCGCTTACAGCCTGGTGGATGCCGGCGAGATGGTGGCGCTGGTTAAAGTCGTGCCCTTTGGCGTGCCGGCCGCGCGCGTGGTGGATGTCGAGCGCATCGCGGAGGCAAGCGCCGCGGTCTTGCAGCTGCGCCCGCTGCAAGCTATGCGCGTGGCGCTGATCGTCTCCGGCACAGAGGCGACGCGCGAGCGTCTGCTCAAGAGCTTTCACGAACCGGTGCGGCGGCGGATTGAAGGCTGGGGCAGCCAACTGCTCGCGCCGACCTATACCGCTCACGATGCCGAATCGGTCGCGCAGGCGATCCGCGCGCAAGCCAGCGCTGACTTGATTCTGGTGGCGAGCATATCGGCGATCATCGACCGCGAGGATATCGTGCCCTCCGCCCTGCTGCTCGCGGGCGGCAGCATCACGCTGCACGGCGTGCCGGTCGACCCCGGTACGCTGCTGATGATGGGTTACCTGGGCGACGTGCCGGTGGTTGGCGCGCCAGGCTGCATCAAATCGCCCAAGACCAATGTCATCGACTGGATCCTGCCGCGCCTGCTCAGCGGCGAGCGCTTGACCCGCGCCAATCTAGTGTCGATGGGGCACGGCGGTTTGCTGCAAGATATCGCCGAGCGCCCCATGCCGCGCAGCAAGACGGACTGAATTCATGCCTCCCATTCCACGCTGCGTGACAAATGTAGGGGCGATTCTGTGAATCGCCCGCGCTTTGGCGCGATGATCCTGGCGGCGGGCCTGTCCACGCGCATGCGCGAGAATAAAGTCCTGCTGCCCTGGCGGGATGGTCGGCCGATCGTGGCTCATGTCGCGGCGAAATTCGCGAACACAGGCATCAACCCGGTACTCGTCGTGACCGGGCGCGATGCCTCCGATGTCCGCGGCGCCGTTGCTGACCTCGATGTGCGCTGCGTCCACAATAGCGACTTCGCCGGCGGCGAGATGCTGTCGTCGGTGAAAGCAGGCCTGGGCGCGCTGCCAGGCGATCTGGCGGGCGCCTTCATTCAGCCGGCCGACATGCCCTGTGTGCCGCAGGCAGTTATAAGCGCGCTGGCCGCGGCGCATGAGCCGGGCTGGAATTTGGCGCCGCGATTTGAAGGGCGGCGCGGGCATCCGGTGCTGCTGGATCGAGCGAACTGGCGGTCGATGCTGGCGCTGCCGGCGGAGGCGCGGCCGCGGGATGGGCTGCGCGGGGCGCGGCTGCGCCTTGTGGATGTGAAGGACGCGGGCGTGCTGCTGGATGTCGATACGCGGGCGGCGTATGAGCGGGCTTTGGAATCAAGCGGCTTCACTGACCGAGCCTGACAAGCCAAGCGATACCATCTGTTATACTGCGAAGCGGCATAGACAAGCGCAAGATGCCGAGAGAGGACTTGAGCGAATATGTCCGCGAATAGAAACCTGCACCGGGCGAAGTCCAACAAAAAGGACGAGTTCTACACCCAGCTTGTCGACATTGAAAACGAACTTCGCCATTACACCGAGCACTTTCGCGGAAAAGTCGTCTACTGCAACTGCGATGATCCGCGCGTGAGCAATTTCTTTCATTACTTCGCCTACAACTTCCGCGTGCTCGGATTGAAGAAGCTGATTACGACCTGCTACAAGAACCAGCACATGGATATGTTCAGCCAACACGATGCGGAAAAGGCGATTTGGCTGGAATATGATGGAACACAGAACGAGACCGGCGTTCCCGCAGTCGAAGACATTGGCATTCACTATCTCGAAGGCGACGGCGATTTCCGCAGCGAGGAATGTATTGAGCTGCTCAAGCAGGCCGACATCGTGGTGACGAACCCGCCCTTTTCTCAGTTCCGCGATTTCGTGGCGCAACTGATCGAGTATGACAAAAAGTTTCTCATCATTGGGAATATGAACGCCACCACCTACCGGGAGATATTTCCCTTATTTCAAAAGAACAGAATGTGGTACGGACCGAGTATTTCGAGCGGCGATCGAGAGTTCGGCGTTCCAAAGCATTACCCGCTGGCCGCGGCGACAACTCGGGTTGACGCGGACGGCAACCGATTTATCCGAGTTAAAGGCGTTCGCTGGTTCACCAATCTGGACCACAAGAAACGCCACGAGGAGTTGATTCTGTGGAAAAGATACAGTCCAGAAGAATACCCCACTTACGACAATTACAATGCGATTGAAGTGTCAAAGACAGCCGAGATTCCAAAAGACTATGACGGCGCGATGGGCGTTCCGATTAGTTTTCTGGATAAGTACAATCCCGAGCAGTTTGAGATTCTTGGCATGGACAGGCCGATAATGACCGAGTTGACAGGCAAAGTAAGTCGCTTCTGGCTAAATGGCACGGAGAAATATGCGCGGATTGTTATTCGGCATAATAGAGGGACGTAATGGAGTTGCCAGAAAATCTTGATCACCACAACTGGTATCATGAGTCAAAGAACTCTTGGAACAATGTCTACAAGAGTGTCATAGTATCAATAGCTAATTCCGCGAAATCCGAGAACGAACTCGACCCATCGCTAAATCTCTTGCTGCCATTTATGGAAAGTGTATATCTGCTTAAGCGTTACGAAAAAACTGGACAGCTCCTATACAAAGGTAAATGGACTGACATACATAGAGAATTCTTTGGAGATGCCCTCCCAAGAGATTACATTCAGAGACTTTCAGGAGACTTTTATAACCGCATTATGCACCGAGGCTATGTGCCGCAAACACTGTTTGATTTTGATCTTCCAAGTCGAAATGATAATGATGAAAACACGCTGAATCGTAGTGTTTTTGTGATGGTCAGGTTCAAAAGCCAGGGCGAGCAGGGGAGAGCTTATGTTGTACAAATCAGTCGACGGCTGTTTATTTATTTCGTTGCCTACCGAATAGATAATTTCTATAATGACACGCCTATCCCCGAACAACATCAGAGTGCGAAGATTTCGGTTGTCAAGGCCATAATTTCGAAAGAAGGACTACCAAAAGGTTCGTGGTAAAGGAGCGAAATTGAAAATCCAGCTCCACGAAATCACCGTGCGCGATCTCGTCGCCGGCTACCATGACAATGGCGATTGGGAAGCGTGACTGGAAAAAAATGCGTTAGAATAGGCAAAGCCTTGAGTAATGGGGGACCAGAATTATGCAGGCTCAGGACGTTTATGCGCGGATGGATGACTTTGAAAGACGACTTCGACAAGTAGAACAACACAATACGCGCTTCGACCAGATTGACACCCGCTTTGACCAGATGGACGCGCGCTTCGACCGCATTGACCGCAGGGCGGTCTTGCAAGGGCAAATTCTCGTGGAGCTGCAAGAGGGTCAGCAGCGCATCGAGAGCAAGGTGGATGGCGTGGATCGCAAGGTGGATGGCGTGGATCGCAAGGTGGACGCCATCATCAAGCATCTTGACATCAATTTGGACTAGGCGATGAAGGCGCACGGTGAGCGAGCGACGCGGTGAAAATCCAACAGCTTGACCTCACAGTGCGCGATCTCATCGAGGGCTACTATGACGATGGCGAGGGCGGCGTGGTCGGCTACGGCGGGGCGCTGGATATCCGCCCGCCCTTTCAGCGGGAGTTCATCTACGATGACAAAGAGCGCAAAGCCGTCATCAACTCGATCCTCAAAGGTTTCCCGCTCAATGTCATGTACTGGGCGAGCCGAGACGACGGTCGTTTCGAGATTATTGACGGTCAGCAGCGCACCATCTCAATCGCTCAATATGTGGCGGAAAAACCGGGCTTCTCGTTCGAAGGGCTGGGCTTTGACAATCTGCAATCCGACATTAAAGAGAAAATACTCAATTACGAGTTGATGGTCTATGTTTGCAGTGGCACGGACAGCGAGAAGCTGGAATGGTTTGAGATTATCAACATCGCCGGGAAACGGCTATCGAATCAAGAGTTGCTGAATGCGATTTATCATGGCTCCTGGGTGACTGACGCCAAGCGCTATTTCAGCAAGCGCGGCTGCCCGGCCTATCAAATTGGCAGGGATTATCTAAGAAATTCGGTAAAGGTCGAACGTCAAGAATACTTGGAAACAGCGATCAAGTGGATTAGCGAAAACAACATCAAAGAGTATATGCGGCTAAATCAGGAGTGCGAAAGCGCCGCGCCGTTGTGGGAGTATTTTCAGGCTGTTATTGACTGGATTAAGGCGACATTTACGACATACCGCAAATCCATGAAGGGCGTGGATTGGGGCGGTCTGTACAAAAGATGCAAAGACTGTGAAATCGACCCGGACGAGCTTGAAGCAGAAATAGAGACATTGCTCGACGATGAAGAGGTTCAGCGTGAATCGGGCATATACCCGTATGTTCTCACACGTGAAGAAAAGCACCTGAATCTGCGCGCCTTTGACGCGCGAATGAAGCGAAGACTGTACAGGAAACAGAACGGCATCTGCGCAATTTGCGAGAAAGACTTTGGAATTTCCGAAATGGAAGCCGACCACATCACGCCTTGGTCCGAAGGCGGGAAGACTATTGAGCAGAACTGTCAAATGCTCTGCCGCAAGTGCAACCGCGAGAAGTCATCCAAGTAAGGCAAGGGCGACCCCCGCCCCCACTCCAGCCGGCGCGCCAGGCCCTGCCACAGCAGCGCGATCTGCGCCTCCCGCAGCGCCGCGATCAGCAGCAGCGAACCACCCTCGGCTAGCGTCCGCACGAGCGGATCGCTCTCGAAGGTCGCCCGTCCCAACACGACAAATGCCAACCCGCCAACCGCCAGCGGCAGGCTCGTCAGCGCGAGATGCAGGAAGAGGCCGACGGTCATGCTGTCATTGCGCGACCAGTCGAAGCTGCTGGCATACAGACCGACGAGCAAACTCAGCACCAGGGTCTGCGTCATATTGCTGAGGTAGAGGGCCAGCAGCAGCGCTAGAAGCGCCAGCAGTCGCAATTGCTCGGCGCCGACCGCGTGTGGTGTCCGCAGCGCGACCAAGAGCGTAAACGCGCTGAGCACGGCGAGCGCAGCCAGGCCGAGACGGGTGGCCAGCAGTGTGCCCCAACGCAGGGGCGGAAACCAGTCGCTGCGGTACAGGATGCCGGCCCCGAAGGACCAACTGGCCTGTAGCTTGCCGCGTGTGGAAGCGCATATCAACTCATAAGTATGCTGATGCTTTTCGCGGTAGATGCCGCCGATGACATCGACCGTCAAACGCGCGCTGGCCACGATGACGACCAGCGGCAGCAAAACCGGCGTCGCGACCATCAGCGTCAGCATCAGCATGGGTATCACCAGGATGAGCACAAGCAGTTCTGGCATGTGCGCCAAGACGACGACTAGCGCGGGAATGGCGGCGATGATGAGCGGACGCGGCGTGCGCATACCCGCTTTTGGCGCGCCTGCTACTCGGCGAATTTCGCTGACCCGGCGGAAGATCGGATCGTTGATGTCCATGGCCGCCAGCCTGCGCCACAAGCGCAAGGAGGTCATGCGCTGTTCCTCGTCTGGTGCGTAACTGAGTCTATCTTAGCGGAAGCGCGGGGCTCATCCAAGCGCCGGGCGCATGGGCAGCAGAATCATGCGGTACAATTCACGGGGCTGCCTGAGCCTTGGATACATCAACCGAAGAGCCGGAATCAAGCGAGGATATGACTGCCGCCGAGATCATCGTGCTGCCGCCTGAGCGCTGGCGGCAAGCAAAAACACTGCGCCTTGAAGCCCTGCGCCGGGAACCGGCCGCCTTTGCCTCAAGCTTGGCTGATGAACAAGCCTTCAGCGATGAGGTTTGGATAGGGCGGCTGACGACGGCATTCCAGCGAGACCACAATATGACCTGGTATGCCGAGCTTAAGGGCGAGCTTGTGGGAATGGCGGGAGCATATTGGCAGGCGCGAGAGAAAAGGCGTCATGTGGCGACCGTTTACAGCGTGTACGTCGCACCGGCGCAACGCGGCAAGGGCATCGCTTCACAAATGTTGGGCAGATTGCTGGACGAGCTGTCCGCGCTGCAGCATTTGGAAAAAGTCGGCCTGACCGTCAACAGCGCTTGTCCGCCGGCGATACGCCTGTATGAGCGTTTCGGCTTTGAGCATTTGGGGCGGGCGCGGCGCGAATTGCGGGTGGACGGGCAAAACCATGATTTGCTCTATATGGAGCGCCGCTTGCAATCGCCTTGAGCCCGCTAGGCCTTGATGGAGCCGCTCGTCAGACCGCTGATGAACTGGCGCATGGCCACGGCGAAAACACAGAGCAGCGGAATCGACGAGATGACGTAGCCGGCGAAAAGCGTGCCCCAATCGGTCTCGAAGTCTGAGGAGAATTGCATCAAGCCCAGGGCCAGCGGCATTTGGCTCTTGTCGGTGATGGTGACCAGGGGCCAGATCAGATCATTCCAGGTGGCGATAAGCGTGGTCATGGCGACGGTCGCGATCATGGGACGGGCCAGTGGCGCCGAGACGTAGATGAAGACTTGCCACTCGGCCGCGCCATCGACGTAGGCGGCGTCAAACAACTCCTGTGGCAGCGACTCGAAATAACTGCGCATCAGCCAGGTCGAAAGTACCAGGCCGCCGCTGACCCAAACCGAAATCAGCGCGAAGGGCGTATTGACCATGCCTAGATCGCGCACCAGCACGAAACGCGGCGCCAGCGTCAGTACGCCGGGCACCATGATCAGGGTGATGAAGCCGAGAAATAGGACGGTCTTGAAGGGGAAGCGGAAGCGAGCGAAGACATAACCGGCCACCGAGGCGATAGCGGCGATTAAGCAAATGGTCGAGCCGGAATAGATGACGCTGTTGACGATAAAGCGCCAGATAATTCTGAAGGCGGACGTGTAGTTGCCCAAGTGCAAGGGCAGCTCCGGCAGCCAGAAATTGTGATAGAACTGCGTATTGCTCTTGAAAGATGTGATGACGACCAGCACGAGCGGAAAGAAGGTCACGATGCCAAAGGCGAGCAGCACCATCTGAAATGGCAGATCGCGGTTACCCAGGCGCAGGCGTTTTCGATGTTTCAAGCTCAAGTCCTAATCGCTCGGCGGGCGAACCAAGGGTCGACCCTTCATCAGTCGTTGGCAGCGCCGGCGGAGACGCGCAGATTGATTATTGTCAGGGCGAGCATGGCGACGAAAAGCACGACGCCAATGGCGGAGGCGTAGCCGAATTCCAGAAAGTGGAAAGCGGACTGATAGAGTTGCAGGGCCGGCACCATGCTGCTGTAGCCGGGTCCGCCGTCGGTCATGACCAGGAAAAGATCGAAGCGCTGCGTCATAAAGAGCATGGTCAAGATCATCGCCAGGGTGATCTGTCGCCGCGTCATGGGCAAGTCAATATAGAAGAGCCGCCGCCAGAAGCCGGCGCCGTCGATCGCCGCGCTCTCGTGCACCTCTTGCGGGATTGTCTGCAAGCCGCCGAGGATAATGAGGAATTGCAAAGTCGGCAACCAGGGAAAGCGCACAAATGCCAGCGCCCACATCACCGTCAGTGGATCGGCCAGCCAGGCATGCGTGTATTCGCCCAGGCCGATCAGCTTGAGCCCTTCGTTAAGCAAGCCGACCTGCGGGTTGTAGATGAAACGCCAGATCAGATAGTTGAGAATCGTCGGCACTACCATCGGAAAAACGAAGATGATCTTCCACCAGTAGGACCAGCGTTGGCTGCGCAGATTGACGATCATCTCGGCGGCGAAGAAGGGCAAGACCGTTTGCATGATGACGCGGAAGAAGACGAAGCCGACCAGATTGGTGATGGCGACGCGGAAGGTGCGGTCGCTCAGCATGCGCTCGTAGTGCTCCAGACCCACGTAAAAATGGACCTTGCCGCCATTCCAGATGTAGAGGGAGTTATAGAGCGCGCTGAAAGCGGGCAGCCACTCGAAGATGAGCAGCATGGCGACGGGAATCAGCAGCGCGGCATATAGCCACTTCGCCCGCCAAATGCGCAGGTGAAACGGGCTTTGGCGGGCGTGTTTGGTTTTGGCGCCCGAAGGGCTGGTGGCAAGTCGTCTTAACATGGCCGAAGTCGCAAGTTCGCGTGTGGACGCGGACGACTCACAGAGTCGCCCCTACAAATTCGTCGTGTCTAGAATTCGGTACAGGTCAGCTGATGGCTGACCCTTGTCGTGTACTGAATTTTCCCGAACCTGTCCGGATTTACTCCATCTGGAAGTCGCAAGTCCATTCGTTTTCGGCGATGACGACGCGAGCTTCCCGCGTCATCAGGCGGTCTTCTTCGGCGATCAGCGTATCGAAATCGATCTGATCGGTGAAGTATTCCTGCATCAGACGGCGGTGATCTTCACCGTAACGCCTGCTGAGGCGCGGATCCGGATCTTTGAGCGCGCGGATCGGCAACTCAAGGAAGGCCACGGTCGGCTTCAGCGCATCGGGCACATCCAGGCCCAGCTGCGTGGGAATGCTGCGCGGCGAGTCGGTGACGATGCGGCCCCATTGTGGCTGGGCGGTCAGGTACATGAAGAAGTCGATCACTTGATCTTCAATGCCTTCACGGCGGGCGCGATCGGTCATCGTGAAGCCGGCGGTGAAGCCGCCGACCAGATAGGCGCTCTCGTTGCTGGCGGCATACGCGCTGGTGGTTTCGGTGACGGGCGGGAAGTAGCTGATGCCCCAGTTGAAGTCGGCGTCACGAGTGACATTCAGGGTCTGGCTGGCGGCGTTGCCCAGCAGGAAGGGCGATTTGCCGGTGATGAAAAGACGATAGGCTTCGTCCCAAGTCATGGTGGCGTAGCCATCCACCCACATCGGCTCGAAATCGGCCAGCAACTGGATCCAATCGGCGAAGGCGTCATCATTGGCGCTGATCAGGCCATTCTGAATCGCACAGGCGAATTCACGCTGGTTGAGCGCGTGCCAACTGGCGCCCGGCTCCCACCAGCTTTCGATATGGTCGATGTACATACTGGTCAGGCTGGTGCCGTCGAACCAATTGTAGGTATAGGGCGAGGCGGTAGACATGCTCATCGCCAGCGGCTCTGTGCCGGCTTCGGCGATTGCGCCCATCTCGCTGATCATGGTTTCCCAGTCGGCCCAGAGCGAATAGGGAATGTCGAATTCGGTGTCGATGCCCATCTCCGCCAGCAAGTCAATGTTGTAGAAGAAGCCCACGGCCACAGCGTTGACCGTTACGACGTATTGATTGCCGCTGCCGGTATGGTAGGTGGTATTCCAGACCACTTCGGGGATGCTATCCGCCCAGCGTTCGTGGCCCGGCGTGCCTTCGGGGATGTAGGGATTGGGTTGCTCGATGTAATCGTTGAGCGGCACGTACCAGTCGTTGCCCTGCTCCTGCCAGACGCGGATGTAATTGTTCACGATGATATGCGGTTCGTTCTGGCCGTTGAAGACGGTGCTGCGCCATTGATCGCCGGAGATGTTGGAAGGCACATCGACCAGTTCGATATTGACGCCCGGATTGGCCGCTTCGTACTCGGCGACGATTTCGTTCATCATCTGCGGCGGATTGGGGTTGTTCTCGGTCGGCTCGTCGGGATAGTAGGCGCCGACGGTGGCGAAGATGGTGATCTCATCTTGCGCCTGCCCGGCAAAGGCGCCGAATATCAGCAGAAATAGTGAAACAAGCAGTAATCGTCTGAACATGAGTTCCTCCCTCGTCAGTTTTGCTTCGCTACGGCTGTGACTAAAACGTCTCGCAGGAGAGTTTAACCGCTTTCAGGTCTGCCAGTCAACTCTCCTGCGCCGAGCGCTATCTGCCCAGGAAGGCGCGCGCCAAGATTCAGCGTTGCCGTTCAAACGCCGCAATCCCCGCGGGTGTAGACATAATCGCCGCTGATCCAGCCCTCGACGCCCCAAAGCAAGACTTTGAAATAACCGTAGCGTTTTTCCTTAGCGGGCAGCCAGTTTCTGCTGGCGGTTACGCCGAGGACCGAGCCGCCAGGCGGGCTATGGCGGAAGTTGAGGTCCGCCCAGGGCCGCACTTCGCAG
>WTGO01000012.1 GCA_011523515.1 Chloroflexota bacterium | reverse complement strand
ATGTCCTCCCTAAATTTCTGCATTTTCGTGTCCAACATTTGAGGACCACTACAGTTGAAAAAAATCATGCCGGCTGCAGATCCATCCTACGGACGGCGATATGAGCTGCGCGAGCGTCAAAGCAATATCACAGTCTCTGTGCCCTCAAAATCACTCTGTGTACTCGGTGGCAAAATTTGTAGGAGACAATCATGGCTGAACATTATCTGGACGACAGCGTCACGCAACCATTTTGGGATAACTCGGTCACGCCGCGTTTGACGATCGAGGCGGGCGACACGGTCGTGATCGAGTGCGCCGAGCCGGTGGGACAAGTCACGCCCGACTCCAGCGCCGACGATTTGGCCAACCTGGACTTCTCCTTGATACACGCCTTGACCGGCTCCATCTATATCAAGGACGCCGCGGTCGGCGACGCGCTGGAAGTGGAAATCCTGGATATGCGCCACAAGGGCTGGGGCTGGACCGGGCATATCCCGGCCTTCGGATTGCTGCAGGACGACTTCGATTACGCCTACATCCATCACTGGGAATTGGACGGCGATACTTGCCATTTCGGCATTGGCGGCATCAGCCTGCCTTTCGAGCCTTTTCCGGGCTGCGTGGGCGTGGCGCCGGCGGAAGCGGGCCGGCTGACGACCATCCCGCCTCGCATCAACGGCGGCAATGTCGATACGCGCGATCTGGTCGTGGGCAGCACATTCTGGCTGCCGGTGCTGGCGGAGGGCGCGCTGTTTTCCACCGGCGACTGTCATAGCGCACAAGGGCAGGGCGAGGTCAGCGGCACGGGCATCGAATCGCCCATGACCGTCACCATGCGTTTCAATCTGCGCCAGGACTTGAACATCCGCGAGCTGCAGATTCAGCGGCCGAGCCCGATGACAAAAACTGACAGCGCCGGCTATCACATCACCACCGCGCACGGTCCCGACTTGATGGAGAATAGCAAGAACGCCGTGCGTTATATGATCGAGTGGCTGGTCGCCAATTACGGCTTGAGCGAGAGCCAGGCCTACTGCATCTGCAGCACAGCGGGCGATTTGAAGATTGCGGAAATTGTGGACGCGCCCAACTGGGTGGTGGCGTTCCACATGCCGCTGAGCATCTTTGGCTAGGCAGAACACTACGATTGCCCTGCAAATCGGCCGAGCACGAACACACCGGCGCAGTCATCGGCTACAATGTCTCAGAATACGGGCTCGGAGCTGGGGGTTCATTATGCGCGTGATCGTGATACTGGCTGCGTTTGCGCTGCTGGCTGCAGTTTCGCTGACGCAAACTGAAGATGGTGACCTGCCGGCTTGCTCCTCGGCGAAAATAGCCGCCTTGAGCCACAGGATCGACGACATATATGATCTCTTTGACCGCGTTGGCGAGTTTCGCAACATGGATGATGTTTTGGCCTACAGTCACGCGCATCTTGAGTGGCGTCACGGCATGTGGTCGAATTCGCCGCTGGCGTGGTGGAGTCGCTGGCGGGTTACATTGCCTTTAACAAGGCGCAACTCGTCTGGCGCGAGCGCAATTGGGCGCGCCTGCCCCTATGCGGCGATTTCTTCGAGTATTTCCTGAGGATGAACTGGACGAACAACGATACCACCGGCGCCGGCGTGTTGCATTTCCACGCGGACGTCGCGTACGCTGACAATCCCTTCTGGGCGCAGTTGCCGCTTTTCAAGGAGCGCGCCGATGTCCTGCTGAATCGGCTGCGGGACGGGGCGACCGCGCCCGAAAGCAGAGACTAGGACAGGATTTCGGCGGCGAGTTGTTTGCGCAGCGCCTTCTTGCTCGATTTCGCAGCGGCCTTCGCACCGGCTTTTGCGAGCTGCTTCAACAACTGCTTCTTGCTGAGGCTCTTCATATTCTTGACCATCAACGTCGCCAGGCGCGCGCGCAAGGCGTCGACTTCAGCATGCGCTTCCGCGAGCGCTTCTTCCTTCTGCGCCAGCTCGCTCTGCAGGCCAGCCAGGTCGGAGCGCATGCCCTCAAGCTCCGCCTCGACCGCCGACAGCCGGCCTTCCACTTCGCGCACGGACGCCTCGCGCGCCCGCACGTCGCGCTGCGCATCGTGCACCTGCCGGCGCTCATCAGCCAGCTCGGACTTCTGCTCCTCCAGCTCGGCGGCCAGCGCTTGCGTTTGCTCACGTTCGCGCGCCAGCTTATTCCGTTCGCGGGTCAGCAAACCGCGCGCCGTAGCCAGTTGCTTGCGTTCCGCTTTCATGTCTTCCATGGTTGGCTGCGTACTGTCAGTCATAATGATCGCGAATCCTGTTAAACTCAGCTTAACACTCTTAACAATAGCATAATTGACGCGATTCTTCAACTTTTTGCGGTTGTACGCGGCACGCGGGAAATCAGCGGCAAATGCGCCACAGATGGTAGCGCCCGCGGCTTGATATAATGGTTCGCATCTACCGAGATGATATCGAAAGCCGACTGCGCATGCCAAATCGCGAATTGAGCATCGCCTTTCAGACGGACAAGCGCGCCAGCGAGTACATCGCCCTGGCCAAGCTGGTCAATCAGTACGCGTTTGACGCCGTTACAGTCTATTGCGACGCGCCCTACCATCCCAGCTATGGGCCGCTGCTGCTGATGGCGCCGCATATCCGGCGGGCGCGGATTGGGCCGTCCGGAGTGGCGCCTTCGCGCATGCACCCGCTCGACATCGCCGCGCAAACCGCGCTGCTGGCGGATCTGGCGACCGGCGGCGTCTACATCGGGCTGGTGCGGGGCGGCTGGCTGGCGGAGCATGGCATCACTGAGCTTGACCCGCCCATACGCGCCATTCGAGAAGCGGCCGAGATCATCCGGAAGATGCTGGCGGGCGAATCCGCCGGAGATGCTGGCGCCGTTTTCCAGATCGCCGAGCACGTTCGCGCGCCCTATCCGCTGCCGGACGCGCCAATTCCGCTGCAGATCGGCACCTGGGGCCGCAAGTTGGCGGCGCTGGCCGGCGAAGTGGCCGATGAGGTCAAGATCGGCGGCTCGGCCAATCCCGCTGTGATTCCGCTCATCGCCGACTATATCGCAGTCGGCGAAGCGCGGGCCGGGCGGGCGCGCGGCCGCGTGAAGGTCGTCATCGGCGCCGTCTCGGTGGTCGATGAAGATCGCGAGGCAGCGCGCTGGATGGCGCGGAAAGCGGTGGCGCTCTACTTGCCGATTGTCTCGAAGCTGGACACCACGGTTGAAATCGACCCCGAGCTGATGGCGCGGGTGCAGGGGCGCGTCAACGCGGGCAATGACAAAGCGGCCGCCCGGCTCATCCCCGATGACATCCTCGATCGTTTCATCTTCGCCGGCGACCCGCGCGATATCATCGAGCAGTGCGGCCGCCTGTATGACGCCGGCGCCCAACGCATCGAGCTGGGCACGCCGCACGGGGTAAATGAAGCGGCGACCGGCATCCGCCTCATTGGCGAGCAGGTCATACCCGCGCTGCGCGAATATCTCCCGCGCTAGTCGCGAAGAACTAAAGGCTCTGCCGCGCCGCAGCATACAAGCTGTTCATTGTCGCGCCGCCCGCCAGTCGCTATACTATTCGTCGCGTGCCCACAGGTATTGAAACACAAAGAAGGGAAACCGATCATGTTCAAGAAACTGCTTTTCTTATGTCTCATCCTCGTGATGGCGACGGCAATAGGCGCGACAAGCGCCCAGGACGACATGGAGACTTACGTGCTCGGCGTGGCCCTGCCATTCAGCGGCAACCTCGGCACCTTCGGCCAAGACTTCGCGCGCGGCGTAGAGCTTGCCGTCAGCCAGGTCAACGCCGAATTGGAGGCGGCCGGTTCATCGATCCGCTTTGAGATCGCCAGCGCCGACACCGAGAACACGCCTGAAGGCGCTTCGCGCGCGGTAGCCACCGTCGTGCAGACGACAGGCGCGCAGGTCTTTGTCGGTCCGCTGACGACCAGCGAAGTGCTGGGCGCCAAGCAATTCGCCGACGAGAATGGCGTGGTCATCGTGGCGCCGGCATCCAGCGGCGCTGCGGGCGCGATCCCGGGCGATAATATCTACCGCGTGATTTATCCGCCGGATGTCTTCGCCTCCAAAGCCTACGCCAATATCGCGCTGGAGCGCGGCCACGAGAATATGGTCGTGCTGCACCTGGACGATCCCTTCGGCAACGGCATGAATGAAGGCTTCACGGCTAACTTCCAGGCCGGCGGTGGTGGCGAAGTCGCTTCCTTCGCCTATACGCCGGGCAGCACCGAGCTCTCCAGTGAAGCGGCGGCGGTTAGCGCTGCGCTGGCCGGCTTCGGCGATAATGCCGGTTTCTTCTGCGTCTGCTTCTTGTCGGGCGCGCAGGCTTTCCTGCAAGTGGCGCAGATCGACCCGATTCTGACCTCGGTGCAATGGATGGGCAATGAGGCCATGACCGCGGATGAGATTCTGGCCGACCAGGGGCATGCGCAGACGCTGGCGAACGGCGACTTCATCACCGTATCTTTCTCGAGCGAGTCGACGCCGCTGACGCAGATTTTCATTGATGACTTCAACGCCATGTTCGACAAAGATCCGGGCATCTTCACCAATTACGCTTTTGACGCCGCCAATATCGCCATGCTGACGATGCTGGCCGCCGGCAACGATGGCGCGGCCGTCAAGTCGATGCTGCCCTTCATCGCCAACCACTATATTGGCACCGCGGTGCAAGCCTTCCTGGATGACAACGGCGATCAAGCCATCGCCAGCTACGGGCTCTACCAGGTCAGCGAAGACCTGTCGTCATTTGACGAGGTCGGCGCGTACAACGGCAATACCGACACCATTACGTATAACTAGCGGCAGATTTGGGGGGACTTCGGTTCCCCCATCCCCCAGCTATGTTTCCCGACTCGCCAGGAAAATTCTTGTAGGGGCGACCCGGTGGGTCGCCCATTCGCGGACAAACTACCACCATGCCACCTGCACTGCTAACGACATCGCTCGTCAACACGGTTCAGATCGGCAGTCTGTATGCGCTGATGGCGCTGGGCATCACGCTCACCTTCAGCGTCATGAAGCTGCCCAATTTCGCACATGCCGAATACGTCACCGTTGGCGCTTTCGCCGCGCTGATTGTGTCGATGGCCGGCGAAGTGAATCCGCTGGTCATCATGCTGGCCGCTTTTGTCGTCGGCGCCTTGGCGGCGCTGGCCAGCCACGTCGCCGTCTTCAAACCGCTGGAAGGCCGCGAGGTATCGTTCTATACGCTCATTCTGTCGTCATTCGCCGTGGGGTTAATCCTGCGCTATATCTTGTTCATGATTGCGGATTATTTCAATCTTTTTGATACGCGGATTCGCATTCCCTTGCAGATCATGCTGCGAGAGGGCTATCTGATCCTGACCAATATCTTCTTCTGGGTCGTGCCCAGCAGCATATTGCTGGTCATCGCGCTGACGCTGCTGCTGAACCGAACGCCGCTGGGCCGGGAGATGCGCGCGCTGGCCAACAATCCGGGGCTGGCGCGGGTGATCGGCATCCCGGTCGAACGGGTCAAGAATTACAGCTGGCTGCTGGTGGGCGGTTTGGCGGGCGTGGCCGGCGCGCTCTGGGGTTTGCAGACCGCCGTCAGCCCCCTGATGGGCTGGGTGGCGATTATTTCCGTCTTCGCCGCGGCCATCCTGGGCGGCTTGTCCAGCTTCGCCGGCACCATCCTGGGCGCTTATGTTGTGGCTTTCTCGGAAAATACGGTCATGCTCTTCCTCAATTATAATTTCGGCCTCGACCTGGCGTACAAGCCAGCCATTCCCTTCGTCATCATCATCGCCGTGCTGCTGATCCGCCCGCAAGGTTTCACCGAGCTGATCAAGCGCGCCGGGGATTTGCAGCGATGATCAATATCGACATCGGCGCCACCGCTGTCGCCATCCTGACGCTCTTCGGCATCTACAGCTTGATGGCCATCAGCCTGAATCTGGAGTACGGCGTGGCCGGCGTACCCAATTTCGGGCAAGCGCTCTTCGTCTCAATCGGCGCTTATACGGCCGGCGTCACCTATACACGCATCCTGCCGCTGCTGGCCGGCCTGGAGAGCGTGCATCCCTGCGGTCCTACAATGGGGCAGGCGCTGCAGCTGCGCTCGGAAATCATGGCGGCGCAGCCGGTAGCCGGCTTCATCAACCTGGCGCTGACGTTTGTGATCGCCGCGATTCTGGCGGGCGCGGTCGGGTTCGCCGTCTCCTATGTGACGCTGCGACTGAAAGAAGAGTGGTTTTTGGCGTTGGTGCTGCTGGTCGGTGGCGAGACCGTGCGCATCGTGGTGCGCGGCGCGGACGATCTGATCTGCTCTCACAACGGTATATCCGGCATGGCGCAGCCCTTCTACTTCCTGGGCGACGCGCGCGGCAGCTCCCTGCTGTTCATGCTGCTGGCGTTGGCCCTGGCGCTAATCGCCTACCTCTACAGTCAGCGGCTGGTGCATTCGCCATTCGGGCGCATGTTGAAGGGTCTGCGCGAAAACGAAGACGTCACGCGCGGCTTGGGCAAAGGCATCTCACTGGCGCGCGCGCAGATTATGCTGATCGGCTCGGCGATTGCGGCGGTCGGCGGCGTACTCTTCGCCCTCAACACCGGCTTCGTCAACACCAACGATTATGTCGTCACGCTGACGCTGGATATCTGGGTGATGGTGGTGCTGGGCGGCATCGGCAACAATCGCGGCGCATTGCTGGGCGCGGCGCTGATCGCCATCCTCGACCGCTTCACGCAGGTGGGGGCGATCGCGCTGAACATGAGCAACTCGCCCATCGAATTCAACTACGTCCGCTTCATCGCCTTCGGGCTGATCTTGCTGCTGATGTTGCGTTATCGCCCGGGCGGGCTGCTGCCGGAATCGCCGCTGACCACCAACGCGCACGATGTGGCGCGGCGGCTGCGGGGATGATAATTCATCCGAGGGTAAAGAGGACATTTCGACATGCGCCTGGATATCATTGAAGCTTCGCTGCTCAGCGCTGAAGATAGGCAGGCGCTCGAAGCCTTGACCGCGGCGGTATATCCGCCGAAACCGCGCCCCGAAGGAACAACTTCGCAGCCAGAATGGGCGCGTCCGCAGTGGAGCATCATGATTAGGGATGAAAATCAGCAACTTGTTTCTCATGTCGGCGTTTTGACTCGACTTGGCTTTTGTGAGGGTGAAGAGATCCTCATCGGCGGGATCGGCGGTGTAAAAACACACCCATTGGAGCGCGGCAAAGGCTACGCCGGCGCAGGCGTACGACGGGCGACAAGTTACCTGCAGCAGGAAATGGGAGTCGATATGACGCTCCTTTTTTGCGGACGCAACATGCTGAGCTACTATCAGCGCTTGGGTTTCATTGCTCGTGACGGCGATACCTTCGTGCGGCAGCGCGGTGTGAAGACTCTATTTCCGCACAATGAAGTCATGGTGAAGCCGGCTGGGAAAATGCTGCCTCAATGTGCGGAATTGGATTTGTGCGGCCTGCCCTGGTGATATCCGGGCATCGCGCCGGCGTCATGCTGGACAGAAAGAGCGAATGATGCCCCTGCTGGAATTATCGAATATCCGCAAGGATTTCGGTGGATTGCGCGCTGTGGACGATGTGTCGCTGCAGATACCCGAGGGCGCCATCATCGGCTTGATCGGCCCCAACGGCTCGGGCAAGAGCACGCTGATCAACCTGATCGCCGGCAGCGAAGCGCTCACGGCGGGCCGCATCATCTTCGCTGGCGACGACATCAGCGATTTCACGCCCGACGCGGTCTACAACAGCGGCATCGCCCGCGGCTATCAGGAGCCGTCGCTCTATTTTAAGATGACCGTGCTGGACAACGTCCTGCTGCCGGTAAAGGAACAGCGCGGCGAGCAACCCTGGCACGCGCCGCGTTGGAGCAGCTGGCAGGGCGAAGAAGCGGCGCAGGCCGAGCGCGCCATGGAGGTACTTGAGCAGGTGCAGCTCGTAGGACACTACGACACGCTGGCAGCCGACTTGTCGGGCGGGCAGATGAAATTGCTGGAGATCGCTCGCGCCTTGATGGGCAAACCCAGGCTGCTGCTGCTGGACGAACCTACTGCCGGTGTGGCGCCCAAACTGGCTTACGAGATCTTCCAACAGATCGCGCGCCTGCGAGAAGATTACGGCATAACTTTTCTGATCGTCGAGCACCGTCTGGAGATCCTCTTCGATTTTGTCGACACTGTATACGTCATGCATCTGGGCAATCTGCTGGCGCAAGGGGCGCCGGCCGATATCGCCGAAGACGCCACTCTGCGCGAGGTGTATTTTGGGGATTAACTGGTCTACCCCACCCCCCGGCCCCCTCCCCGAATCATCAGGGAGGGGGAGAAGGCATATAAGCGAGGTTTCCACAGGCAATCTCCCCCTCTCCGCTTGTGGGAGAGGGGGCCGGAGGATGAGGGCATGATCACTGTCGACCGCCTCACCGCCGGCTACGGCAAGCTAGAGATCTTGCAGGACCTTAGCTTGAGCTTCGCCGCCGAGCAATTCAGCGCGGTGCTTGGCCCCAACGGCTCCGGCAAGAGCACGCTGATGAAAGCGATTATGGGCGTCAACCGCATCTTCGCCGGCTCGATTCACCTGGAGGAGCAGCAGTTGGTCGGCATGCCCACGGAAGCGATCTCCCGCCTGGGCCTGGCTTACGTGCCGCAGCGCGAGAATATCTTCAGTGAGCTGACCGTGCTGGACAATTTACAGCTGGGCAGCCGCAGCCTGCCGCGGGAAGAACGCCCTGCCGCGCTGGACGAGCTGCTTGAGCTCTTCCCGATTCTGGGGCGCCGCCGAGCGCAGCGCGCCGGTCTGCTCAGCGGCGGCGAACATCAGATGCTGGCCATCGCCATCGGCTGGCTGAGCCGCCCGACGCTCATGCTGCTGGACGAGCCGAGCGCGGGCCTGGCGCCCGCCATCGCTATCGAGGTCTTCCGCGTCTTGCAGGAGTTAAGCCAGGCTGGCATCACGTTGATTGTGGTGGAGCAGAATGCGCGGCGTGTCCTGCAATACTGTGATTACGCCTATGTGCTGCGCGAGGGGCAGTTGGCGTTTCAAGGCACGGCGGCCGAGTGCCTGGCGGATGAGGAGACGATCAAGGGCTATCTGGGGGTGCACTAGCGTTGCAGCGCCTCCATCGCCTCGCGCAGCTGCCCGCTGATCCGCGCCGGCTGCCGCGTCAGGCGGTCGACGAAGACGTGCACAAAGTAGCCGACCGCCGCCGGCTCGATCACGCCCGCTTTGAAGATGCCGATCTCGTAGCGTACGCTGGAATTGCCCAGCACCCCCACGCGCAAGCAAGCGTCCACTTCATCGGGAAACTGGATCGGCTGCAGAAACTGGCAGTGCGTTTCGACGGCGAAACCGACAGTCGCGCCGCCGCTGAAGTCCAGCCCGCCGGCTTCCATCAGGTAGCCGTTGATTACGGTGTCGAAGAATTCGTAGTAGATGACGTTGTTGATATGGTGGTAGACATCGTTGTCGCGCCAGCGGGTGGGGATGCGGCGAATGACCGGGTAATGCGCGCGGCGTTCGTCTTTGGGTTCCATTGCCCTCTATCCCCCGTCCCCGTCCCCCAAGATGAGGGAAGGGGAGCATTCTATCGTGTACTCAGCAGTTGAAGCCCCTCCCTCTTTATGGGATGCCTGCCATAGAGATGGCAGGAGGGGATTGGGGTGGGGGTGATTTCTTGAGCTCGAGCGCGCAGGAATTGATGCAGTAACGCAGGCCGGTCTTGTCGCGCGGGCCGTCATCAAAGACGTGGCCCAGGTGCGAATCGCAGCGGTTGCAGACCGCCTCCACACGCCGCATGCCGTGGCTGTTGTCCTCCCGCAGGCCGACATTGCCGTCGTCGACCACATCCCAGAAGCTGGGCCAGCCGCTGAAGGAATTGTACTTGGTGTCGGACGAAAACAGTTCCTGCCCGCAAGCCGCGCAGGTATAAACGCCGGCGGCTTTGGAATTGACGTATTCGCCGGTGAAGGGGCGTTCGGTGGCTTGCTGTCGCAGGACGGCGTACTGCTGCGGGCTGAGTTCGCGGCGCCAGTCGGCATCGGACTTGACGACTTTCTCCATCATGATGAGTGAGCCTTTCGCTTCCTTTGTCGACTTTAGCGTATGCGGCAAGTGTGAACAGAGTCTTGCGGCGGCGTCAATATTATAATAGAGGGGTTATCACTGTTTGCAAGGTGTTCGACTTTGTACAATAGGCGCAGATTCCTCTGTTCGATGTTATAGGGCGTATAGATGGCGACGACGGAACATACCATCAATGACGCGATTGCGGAATTGCTGCGCGGGACGCGCTGGGCTTGGCGGGGTCAAAACGTCGTCCGTTCGGAAACGACGCAATTGCTCGCCGAGTCTGGCGGACTGCGCCCCGACATTGTGATTGAAGAGCCCTTTACTGCTGCGGTCGTCATCGAAACGGAAATACTCCCCGCGCAAACAGTCGAAGAAGAAGCGCTGTCGAGATTGGGCAAAACATTGAGCGGTTCTGATGAAACGATCGTGTCCACCATTGCCCTGCGCCTGCCGCCACGACTTCGAGAGGCGCAAGGCGATATGTTACGGGAGTCCATCCTTGCCTCAAGAGATATGGAGTTCGCTCATTTTGCCGGGCGCGGTCCCGACAATTTCACCCGCCGACCCAATAGCGGCTGGCTGAGCGGGGGCATCCATGAACTGTCGGTACTAGCGCAGTCGGCGACCATGCCTTCATTTCTTGTCGACGAAGCGGCAAATATCTTGGAAATAGGCGTGAACTCAGCGGCATATCACCTAAAGAACATATCAGAAAGCCATCAGGGTGCGGTAAAGCGCATCGCAGCGGCATTGCATCAACAGGACAGTACGCAGACGCGGCGGATGGCAATGACAATTTTGATTAACGCATTTTTGTTCCATGAACATCTTGCTGGCGGAAGTGGCGAATTGGAGCACGTGCGTTCGCTTGACGCATTAGAAGACGAGCCTGACAGCTTGCAAAAAGCCGATATCTTGCGCGAGTGGCGGAAAATCCTCGAGGTGAACTATTGGCCCATCTTTGATATATCGCGGCGAATGCTAAGGGAAATCCCAACTCCGCCGAGCTATCCGCTTATCGAACAACTGGTCCGTACAGCGCGCGGCTTAATGCGCAACAATTTGATGCGCTCGCATGATTTGACCGGCACCGTGTTTCAGAAGCTCATCGCCGACCGCAAGTTTCTCGCCGCGTTCTACACCAAACCTGCTTCAGCCGCGCTATTGGTCGGCCTGGCGGTCAATCCCGATACAATGCTCAACAGTGGTGATTGGTCAAAAGCTGATGCAGTGAAATCGCTGCGTATCGCCGACTTCGCCTGTGGCACCGGGACGCTGCTTTCCAGCGCTTACCAACGCATCAGCCAACTGCACGAACTGAATGGTGGAGACGCCGCCTCCATTCACGCAGACATGATTGAAAACGCGCTTCTAGGGTGCGACATCCTGCCGGCCGCCGCTCACTTAACCGCTTCTATGCTTTCAGGCGCGCATCCAACCGTTCAATATAAAGGCGGACGCATCTTCACTTTGCGCTATGGGAGACAGGAAGATGGGACCGTCGCTCTTGGCGCGATTGACTTGCTGCGCGATTTGGCGCTTCTCCAAGGCTCAGAAATCACGGCGAAAGCAGCGGAAGGTTTAGGCGAAGCAGAAATGGATGCTTGGCGAAGCGCGCCACATGTTTCTTTTGATTTAGTGATTATGAATCCGCCCTTTACACGGCCGACGAATCATGAAGGTCGGCATGAAAATGTGCCGAATCCCATGTTCGCCGCTTTTGGCTCCAGCACCGAAGAGCAGTCAGCAATGGCAAATCAAACAAAAAGACTGGCCAGAGGCACTGTCTATCATGGCAATGCAGGCGAAGCCTCACTATTCTTGGCGCTAGCGGACCGTAAGCTGGCAAAAGACGGTATGTTAGCTCTCGTTATGCCGCTTACACTCCTAACCGGGGTTTCTTGGCACAAATGCCGTGTGCGCTTAGCCGAATCATATGACAATCTCATATTGATTTCTATTGCCGGAAGCGACAGTAAGTCCATGTCTTTTTCGGCTGATACTGGAATGGCCGAATGCCTGGTCATTGGCAAGCGCAATGGCAAAAGACAATCGAGAGCTACTTTTATTGTGCTAGAAAAATCGCCGGAAAACCCAGCTTTCAGCGACGTGATAGCCAGACGCATCCTAAAGCTAATCAAAGACAAAGCCATAAGGCGTCTGGAAGGCAGCCCAGTTGGCGGTACGCACATTGTTCTCGGCGGCGAGCAAGTCGGGCAGGCGATCGACGCGCCTCTGCCAAAATCAGGTAGTTGGAAGATCGCGCGGATTGGTGATTTTTCCTTAGCGCAAAGCGCATATCATTTGGCTGTAAATCGTCAAGTTTGGCTACCTAGACAGAAAAGCCCGTTCGAAATTCCGATGTCAAATGTTGGGTCAAT
Organism: Chloroflexota bacterium; assembly: GCA_011523515.1. Classification (GTDB taxonomy): domain Bacteria; phylum Chloroflexota; class Anaerolineae; order Aggregatilineales; family Phototrophicaceae; genus UBA6055. Next base: position 753 of record WTGO01000012.1, on the reverse strand, counting down.
TGGTGAAACCGGACCTATTGGACGAGACATCAACGGAACAAATCCAGACGGTTCTATTCGCGGACCATTCGAATTGCGTCAAATTAGAAGAGGGGGTGTGCCGACCTTCCCAATATTGTGGGCGCATAATCTTAAACGAGAACGAACATTACTGTTCGAGGCGGACTGTGAAGGTGTGCCGCGACATGTCAGTTCGATTGATTTACAAGAAATAGTCAACGCAAAAGCCAGACAAGTATTTAATACCGCAACCCATTGCCATCACAACGTTGACTTTCAGTTTAATGCTCAATCAACAGCAATGCAATTCACAGAGGTCAAAACCATTGGTGGACGCGCCTGGATTTCCATTAAGCTCGACACTGCAGAGTTCGAAAAAACATTGGTTTTATGGGGCAATTCACTGCTTGGACTACTGATGTATTGGTGGCACGCGTCCAAGCAACAGGCTGGCAGAGGCAGCTTGGCTAAATCCGCGTTGCAAGACTTACGAGTCCTCGACGTCACTGCCCTCAACGCCGACCAACTCGCCCGAGCCGCGCAGATCTTCGACGAAACTTGCCATCTGCCGCTCAAGCCGCTGCACGAACTCGACATCGACGAGAATCGCAAAATCCTCGACCACCGCTTCTACGGCGAAGTGTTGGGCTTGCCCGAGTCCATTCTCGCTGACGGCGGACCGCTGGACATTCTGCGCCAGAAGCTCTGCCGCGAGCCGTCCATCCGCGGCAGCAAGAAATAGCCCCCATCCCC
>WTGO01000114.1 GCA_011523515.1 Chloroflexota bacterium | reverse complement strand
TCATCCAGTATACTCTCTTTACTAGGTGTCCAGTTTTTCGGGACCACTACAACCCCTCTCCCGGCCCCTCCCCAAATCATTAGAGAGGGGAGACTTGCTATTCCTGAATCCGAATCGCTAGGCGCATGGCTTCACGCGGGTGGCTCACAGGGCCGCCCCTACGACTGACATGTTTGCGCGCCACCATAGCGCGGAAAGCCATGGCGACTTCGGGCTGCTTGCATAAAGCCAAATGAGCGCCAGTATATTCCATTTATTTCCAATCCAGCAGCAACAGATTCCAGTAAATTCCATTCATATAGCATATATTTCCGGAAATATTAAGCCAAAATGCATTACCATATGGATACAGTATAGATACATGCGCTTTGGAGCGAAGATCTTTTCAACAACGCGGTTGCAGACGACGCGCGCGCTCTCGGGAGTGGGTTGCGCGGTATTCATGGTCGGAATGATAGCATGAGACTTGATGTGAGAGTCGACTAAATGGTCGCGTTTGAAGCCGAGAACGCGGTTCCCATTTCAACTTTGAGACAGATACAGGCAAGTCTTGCGATGCAAGTTCGAGTCGACTACCAGCGCGTCGCCTGGAAGGCCCAGCCCGGCTCTACCTTCTGCATTTCAATCTCATCGTCCCGCTCGGTCAAGCCGCAAGCTTCGTAATTCTCCCGCAATTGCGCCAACTTGTCGCGGTCGACCTCAATACCCAAACCGGGCTCCCGCGATACAGCGACCGCGCCTTCCTCGAATGTCAGCGGTTTCACCAGCAGATCATATCCGTCCTGCCAGGGATAGTGCGTGTCGCAATCGTAAGTCAGGTTAGACGTCGCCGCCGCCAGCTGCACCATCGCCGCCAGCGAAATACCCAGGTGACTGTTGGAGTGCATCGACATGCCGCGCCCGAATGTTGCGCAGAAACGCGCCAAATCCAGCGAGGCGCGGAAGCCGCCCCAAAAGTGATGATCGGACAGGATAATCGCCTCGGATTGATGCGCCACGCTGCCGGGCAGATCGTCAAACGAGGTGGTGCACATATTGGTCGCCAGCGGGATATCCAGCGCGCGCGCCACGGCCGCCATGTTTTTCTGACCGCGCACCGGGTCTTCGAAATATTCCAGCGCGCCTTCCAACTGACGGCCGGCGGCGACGGCGGTATCTACGCGCCAGATCGCGTTGGGGTCGAGCCGCAGCGGCACATTGGGACCAAAGGCCTCGCGCAGCGCCAATATCGAATCCACCTCTACTTGCGGCTCGAAGGCGCCGCCTTTGAGTTTAATCGACTGGAATCCGTAGAGATCGACCATGGCCTGCGCCTGCGCAACGATGCCCGCCGGATCAAGCGCCGCCCGCTGCCGCGCCGCCGCCCAGCCGCTCGCGTCGGCATCCACACCAAAACCGAATTGCCCGCCCGCGCCTTCGTATTTGTAGAAGAGGTAAGCCGCGAAGGGCACACGCTCGCGTGCCGCGCCGCCGAGCAAATCGACAATCGGTCGCTCGACCGATTTGCCCATCAGATCGTAACAGGCAACTTCAATAGCGCTGCGGACGTGCACCCAGGTCCGCTGATCCCAGGGCGTCGCGCCGCGCGCGTCCGGCCGCGCCAGCGACTCCAGCGTGACGTCAATCGCATTCAGACCCCAGGGATCCATCCCAATCAGATGCTCGGCAGCCAGCTCCAAGGCAGCGCGAGTCGCTTCGCTGCCCGGGATTTCGCCCCAGCCGGCGATGCCCTCAGCGCTGACGATTTCGACGATCAGGCGCAGCGCGTAGGGCGCGTGCAAGCCGGCCGCGTTCAGCAGCGGCGGGTCGGGCACGGCCACCGGCGTAATGTGGATGCCGCTGATCTTCATATTGCCTATCACCTCAATTGCGCCATGTAAGTCGCGCGTAACCGTACTCCGATTCTACGCCGAGCGCAGCGCGTCTACTCGATTCGGCGCAGTCGCCTATTCACTCGCTGGACTGGACCGCCGCTTGCCACAATTCGCCATTTGGATAAAGCAAATATATCGTAAACCGACAGATAACAACAGCGCCGACCAATCTGCGCGCTGCAAACCCAGGGCATGCCCGAAAGCGCCTCCCGCCCGGCCGAACGCCATCAATCGAAAACGCCCGGCAGCCGCAGTTCGGGCGGCTCGCCGCTGCTGACGTCCTGCAGGCGGCCGCCACCGCGCCGGCGTCAGGCGCATCAAAGCTGAGGCTGAAGGTGTAGTCGTCAGCGACTGACAGCTCCGCCGGCGATAGATCGCTTCATGGCATAGGCCTTACCCACTCGGCGCAAAAGGATCGGCAGCGGCCGGAAACTCCGCGCAAAAGGCAGCGCGCAGACGAGCGACGCTGCCCTTGTGACACTCGTCGTCAATGGCATTGCGCATCTCGCCCGGATCCTCGTCCAGGTCGATAAACTGCTCGCTGTTCTCGCCCTGATAATAGCGGATATATTTCTGCCGCCCGCGCACGACCATCTGCCCAAGCTCACTTTCCACGGGAACAGCCTCGCGCCAGTCCCCCGGCGATTCGCCCGCCAGCAGGGGCAGCAAACTCCTGCCTTCCAGATCCCCGTCAGGCTCGATTCCCGCCAGGTCGCAAAGCGTCGGCAGCAGGTCCAGCCCGTTGGAGACGACATGCTCGGCGTCGACCGCGCCGCCCGCCATACCGGGGGCCGCAACCAGCAGCGGCACGCGCGCCGCCTCTTCATAGAAGGCAGTTTTATGCTCCATGCGGTGGCTGGCATCCATATCGCCGTGATCGCTGGTGAATATGACAACGGTATCATCGCCGAGACCGCTGCCTCGCAGCGCCTCCAGCAAGCGCCCGATCTGGCCGTCTACCCGCTCCGTCAAACGAGCGTAAGCCCAGCGATGCATGCGCCAGTCTTCCTCGCTGTAACGCTCGCGCGCCTTGCGCTTGAAAGGTCTGCGCGCTTGCATGAGGCGTATCGCCTCCGCTTCATCCGCCGGGGTTTCAAAGTTCTCCGGCAGGGGCGGGCATACGTCGCGGAAGAATTCCTCGCGAGTTAACCCGTCCGGAATCTGCAAGGCAAGATCCAGTTCCTTGAGCTCGATACGGTCGGGATGGGACAGCTGGCGCTCAAGCGGTGTCTCGGCAAAGTCGCGAATCGCCATGTGGCAGATGTCATGGGGAATGATGAACGAGGCCACGAGCAGAAATGGCCGGTCATGAGCGCGCGCGAGAAACTCGCCGCAGTCGTCGACCAGTCGATCGCGGTCATCGCGCGAAATCGTCTCAAAGCCGTAGTCTTCGGGCGTCAACCCAAAGGGGAAATGCGCCTTGCCGCCAAAAGCCGTTTGATAGCCGGCGCGGCGCAATCGCCAGCCCATGGCGTTTTCTCGTATCGCCGCGGGGACCTCGTCGATATGCGCGGCAGCATTGTTAATCAGCCCGATATCGCTCCCGCGCCGCCCCGTAAACAGGCTGAAGCGCGAAGGCACACACATCGGGTTCATGCAGTATGCGCGCTCAAAGCGGGCGCCGCGCTCGGCGATTGAGTCCAGCGCCGGCGTGCGCAGCCAGGGGTTGCCGGCGCAACTCAGCATGCGCGCATTTTCCTGGTCCGCGAGGATTAACAATATGTTGAGACGTTCAGGCATGAGCGCTCTCCACGATAAGCATTTCAGCAACAAATTCGCAGCATCTGCGCTTGTGACCAGGCGCCGGCGACGCTTGTATTCCGGCTTCACCAAGTGAAGGATACCCAATCGGCAATCGTGATTCAAACAGGGGTGATCAGCAGGGCGCGCAGGCTTGGGCGGCCGCGTCATTCTTCGGTATGATAAGCCGGAAGCGTAACTAAAGAGACCAAGCATGATAATTGATACCGATATCCATGCCGGCGCGAATGGCCGGCATCTGCATCAACTGCTGGCGATGTTCCCGGCTGACAAGATGCTGATGTTCGCCACCGATTTTCCCCACTGGGATGGCGACACGCCTGACTTTTCCATGCGCATCCTGCCGAAGGAGCTGCTGGAGCCGGTGATGTGGCGGACGGCGGCTCAGCTTTATAAACTGCCCGTGCGGCAGCGCGACAACTGATTGCGCTGCTGGGGGGCGAGCCGCCGCAACCAAACCTGGAGGCGCGGCTTTGCCAATTCTTGTGGCGTCGCCTGAAAAGCCGAGTTCGTTGATCAATTTTCGATGGAGATTCAACCATGACACTACAGTCGGATTATGTCGAACGAGTTTATGCCGGGGTATTGGGCAAAATAATAGCCGTCTACCTGGGTCGCCCGATCGAAGGCTGGTCATACGAGCAAATCATGAAGCGTTTTGGCGAGATCAATTACTATGTACATGAGGCGCTTGGCGAGCCGCTGATCGTGACCGACGACGATCTCTCCGGCACTTTCACCTTTGTGCGCGCCATGTCGGACTACGGCAACAGCCTCGATCTGACGCCGGGACAAATCGGCCAGACCTGGCTCAATTACATCGTCGAAGGCAAAACCATACTATGGTGGGGAGGCATCGGCGATGTTACCGAACACACCGCCTATCTCCGGCTCAAGCGTGGCATCCAGCCGCCGCGCAGCGGTTCAATTGAACTCAACGGTCCGATTATGGCCGAGCAGATTGGAGCGCAAATCTTCATTGATAGCTGGGGCCTGATCGCGCCGGGCGATCCCGAGCTGGCGGCGGATCTGGCCCGGCGGGCCGCCTGCGTCAGCCACGACGGCGAAGCTATCTACGGCGCGCAGGTTGTCGCCGCCTTGGTCGCTCTGGCCTTTGTCGAGCCGGACATCAACAAAATGATTGATAGCGCCGTTTCCATGATCCCCGCCGATTCGACCACTTGCCGCATGATTGAGAAGCTGCGCGACTGGCACGCTGGGCAGCCTGACTGGCATCAGACTCTGGCGCGGATCGACAGCGACTACAGCCGCGACCATTATCCAGGCAACTGCCACATCGTCCCCAACCATGCCCGCATCATTCTGGCTTTGCTCTATGGCGACGACGACTTTCAGAAGTCTCTTATGGTCGTCAATACCTCCGGTTTTGACTCCGACTGCAACTCCGGCAATGTCGGCTGCATCATGGGGGTAAAGAAGGGCCTCGCCGGGCTCGACGCCGGACCCGACTGGCGCGGCCCGGTAGCCGATAGACTTTATCTGCCAACGGCGGATGGCGGTAACAGCATCAGCGATGCGGTCGGCGAAACATACAAACTGGTCAATATTGCGCGCGGGCTGCGCGGATTGGCGCCGCTGGCCGCGAAAAACGGCGCGCGCTACCATTTCAGCCTGCCCGGTTCGGTGCAGGGATTTGAGTCTGAAACCGGGCGCGAATCCGCCAATGCCGTAACCATCGAAAATGTGCCCGGCCACAGCAATAGCGGCGACCGTTCCCTGGCGCTGCGCTATCATCGGCTCGCGCCGGGGCGCATTGCCCGCGCCGCCACACCCGCCTTCATCCCCTCAAAAGAAATCGCCGATTATTTTGACGAGCGCGGTTACCGCTTGCTGGCGTCGCCCACGCTCTACCCGGGTCAAGTGGTCAGCGCCCGGCTCGTGGCGGACGCGGCCAATGCCGATACAGTGAAGCTGCGGCTCTACGCGCGTCATTACAACGAAGATGATGCGCTGGCGATCATCGGGGGCGAGCCGGCCCGGCTGCCGCCCGGCGCAGAAGTCGACTTGTCATGGCGCGTACCGGAGACCGGCAACCAGCCTATTGCCGCCATCGGCATCGAGATCACGGGCGAGAATGGCGCCAGCGGCGCCGTCTACCTGGATTGGCTTACCTGGCAGGGCGCGCCCAACATGCAACTGAACCGCCCCGCCATCAGCGACGCCGGGCAAGAGCGACGCAAGCGCCCAAAATTCTGGAAGAAAGCCTGGATTTACGCGCTGGATTCCAGCGAGCGCTTCGATGCCTGGGACTACTGGACTCAAGCCTACCGGCTGATACAGAATGAAGGCCGCGGCCTGCTGATTCAGGGCGCGCGCGACTGGATCGACTATCAATTGGCGGCCACGGTCATGCCGCGCGTTTGCGAAGCCGGCGGCATCGCCGTGCGCGTACAGGGCCTGCAGCGCTACTATGCCCTACTGCTGGATCACGAACGGACGCGCATCATTCGCGTCCTGGACGGAGAAACGGTGCTGGCCGAAACCGACACAGGCTGGGCCGTCGAGCAGAATTATTCGCTCAGACTACAGGTCGCCGGCAACAAGCTGACCGCTTTCGTCGATGGCGAGCGAACGCTGGAGGCGATTGATCCGGACAATGCGCTAACTGGCGGCGGCATTGCCTTGATTGCGCAAACGGGCTGTATCTACTTTGATGATGTGTCGGTCAGACCTGTGTTTTAGAAACTGAGTTAACCCTTCAAGCCCACCGAGGCAATGCCGCCGATGAGCTGCTCTTGGGCGAAGAAGAAGACCAGGATTGGCGGAATCATCATCACGAGGTTGGCCGCCATGAGCAGATTCGTGTTGGGGCTGTAGCGCGTGGCAAAATTTGCCAGGCCGATGGCGATGGTGAATTGGTCGGTGTTGTTCAGGTAAATCAGCGGTCCCAGCAGATCGCCCCAGGAGCTGAGAAACATGAAAACCACGACCACCGCCAGCACCGGCCGGCACAAAGGCAATATGATGAAGCGAAAGATGCCAAGGTAACTGCAGCCGTCGATCTTGGCCGCTTCGTCCAAATCGCGCGGGAAAGTGCGCATATATTGACGAATCAGGAAGATGAAGAAGGCATTGCCGGTAAATGACGGCACGATCAAGGGCAGATACGTCCCGTACCAGCCCAGTTCAAGGAAAAGCAAAAACTGGGGAATCATCTGTGATTGCCAGGGAATCAGCATGGTGATAATCAAGATGTTAAACAGAAATCCGCTGCCGCGAAAGCGCAGCCTGGCGAAGGCGTATGCCACCAGCGTGCAGGAGAAGATCGTGCCAATGACGTTGCCGCCGAAGATCATCAGTGTATTTAGCGTGAAGCGCAAGAATGGGCGTACCGGGTCCAGGAGCGCGGTCTCGAAGTTGCGCCATTCGAAGTATTCGGTGGGGAACCAATGCGGCGGGATGCTGTAAAAGGGAACGCTGTCCGGCTTTAGCGCCGCGGTCAACATCCAGGACACCGGCAGCAGCACAAAGCCGCACAGGGCGATGAGAAGCGCGTAGAGCAGCAGCAAGCGCAAGAGCTTCCGCGCGCGGGAGATGGCGAGATCGCGCAGCCGCTGCCGGGCAGCAGCGCGAGACAAATCTAGCGCAGGCTTGCCTTGCATGGCTAAGACTCTTCCTCCTCGCTCTCGTAATACACCCAGCGTTCCGATGTGCGAAAAGTGATCAAGATGACAACCGTCGCAATAACTACCAATACCCAGGACAGCGCCGAGGCATATCCAAAGCGCCCGTTCTGGAAACCTTCTTCATAAACATTGAGTAGATAGAATTGGAGCGCGCTTGCGCGAGTACCGCCTCGTCCAGCCAGAACATAAGCGACATCGAAGACCTGAAAGGCGCCGACCAGACCGGTAATGAGCTGGAAAAAGATGCTCGGCGTCAGCATGGGCAGCGTCACAAAGCGGAATTTCTGTGAGGGATTGGCGCCGTCAATAGTCGCGGCTTCATAGAGATGCGGCGGAATATTCTGTAAGCCGGCCAGGTAGATGATGACCCCGCCGCCCACACCCCACAGGCCCATCAGGATTACCGCCGGAATCGCCCAGTCGCGGCTGGCCAGCCAGCGAGGCGGATCCGCGATGCCAATCGCCCCCAAGACTTGATTGACAACGCCGACATCCGGATTCAGCAGAATCGACCACAAGACGGCGACAGCGGTGCCGGCGATGACCGACGGCATGAACAGCACTGTGCGGAAGAAGTACATGCCGCGTATGCGCTGATTCAGCAGCAGCGCTAGCGAGAGACTGACCACCGTGTAGACGGGCAGCGACATGATGACGAAGCGGAATGTCACCCGAAGCGAGTTATAAAAGTCGCGATCGGAGAACATTTTCTCGTAGTTTTCCAGCCCAACCCACTTGGGTGGTGTGAGCAGGTTCCAGTTCGTCAAGCTGATTAGCAAGGACGCGATGACCGGACCGATGATGAAAACGACCAGGCCAATAAGCCACGGCAACAGGAAGAGGTAGGCGACGCGTTCTTCGCGCCGCTCCAATTTGCCCAAGGTCCGACCGCGTTGAATCCGGCCCCGCAGACGAGACGTTTGAATAGCTTGCATAAGCTAGGATGTCACAAGCATAGCGACGCGGCAGCAGTTTCAAGATAGCAATGAGAATTTGGGAATTGCGGTTTTTCTACCCCATCCCCCGGCCCCTTCCCCGAATCATCGGGGAAGGGGAGTTTTGTTCGCGAGATCGTCATTCGCATGACTAACTTGACTTTACTGTGTCCCGCAGCGCCGGTTCTGCAGAGCAATTGCTAGGACTCGAATGTGTCCCAGGTTTCCCAGAGCTGATCCAGGTCATCCTGAATGACGGGCGCGATCTCATCGAGCGCCTCTTGCGCGGGAATGCCGTCTTCGATCATCAAGCTATTGATCGCCTCGGCAATCTCCCCATAAGCGCCCCAGACAGTCGGAACGAAAACGGTCGAGCGGCCCAAATTAATGGCTTCCAGCAATTCCTGGCGGCCTTCGCTGCCCTCGGCCCAATTCATCTCCTCAGCCATGCGCATATTCATCGGCAGCCCGCCGGCTTCGGCCCGCAAGCGGTTGCCTTCCGTCGCCCAGAAGAGAATAAATTGCAGCGCCTCTTGCAGGTTGTCGCTGCCGCTCAGCGCCATCAATTCATCAGAGCCGGTGTACACCCAGGCCGGATCACCTTCCGATTCCACCGGTGGCGGCGCAGCGCCCCAATTCACGCCGGCCGCTTCCAGCAAAGGCTGGGCGATCGGGCTGTCAGCCATAGCCATCGCCAGCTGCCCCGCCGCCAGCATATCATTGGCAGAATTGCCCGCCAGGCTCAGGTCAGCCGACGTCAGGATGCCTTCCGTGCCGGCCATATCCGCCACGACCTGGTAGAAGTGAGCGGTCGCCTCGTCATTGACATAGCCTATGACGCTGCGGCCATCGTCGCTGAAGTAATTGGCGGCGTCCGTCCACCAAGGCATAGGCAGCGTCCCGCCCCAAACCCGCTCCGACATATCATCGCTGTACACCGAAAGCCGGGCGACGAGATCGGCATATTCGTCAATCGTGACCGGCTCCGTCGACGAAAGATGCGCCAGGCCGGCGGCATCAAAGACATCCTTGTTGTAGAAGATATTGTAGCCAGCCGTGAACGTGCCCAGGCAGTACACTCGACCGTCCAGCGAGCAATTTCTCGATACGGCGCCGGCATTGTAGTCTTCGATATCAACGCCAGCAGCTTCTAAAGTCTCGTCGATTGGCGCGACCAAGCCGGCTCTTATCCAGCGGATAACATAGGGGAAGGCGATATCAGGCGGCTGCCCGGCGAGGAAGGCCGTGTCGACCTTGGTGACATATTCGCCTTCAGGAACATCGGTAATCTGGACGCTTATGTTAGGATGCGCGGCTTCAAAGGCCTCGACCACTGAGGGCAAAAAGCCGGTGCCGTCCAGAAACATCCACAGGTCGAGCGTAACTTCTTCGTCTTGCGCGGAAGCCGTTCCCAAAGCGGAGCTCAGCATAATTGCCGTGGCTGCCAATAGGAGTATTCTGCTAAAACGGTTCATTGCGTTGGTCCTTTCTCGTGAATTGCATATGCCTTTAGCCAATTGGGATCGATTCAGATTTCAAGCATACCATGCCTCCAAGCCACTGCGCTAATCCGATATATGGTCTTTGAGTCGCGATGCTATCGCGGCGCATTGCTTACCGTTTTGCAAAGTTTACATGATAAAGCCGCTTCAACGCCAAAATCGACTGTGACGTATACTCCTTCACGGTGCCTTTTTGCCAATAATCGACATCGACGCATGCAAGATGAATTCGGCCCGGGCCGCGCGGTTGAAACCGACTTAGGCCAAACGGATACTGTCGATCCAGTAGCAAAAGCCCGCGCCCGGCGCTAGCTCAACGCCAGCGGATAAGTCGACGACTTGCTGCCCATTGGCCACAGCTTCGAGCAAGCCTATATTGACGAATCTGGCCCTTTCCTCGAGGCTTTGGATTCGCGAAAGGAGTGGAAACGTCCCCTGCGCGACGGCGTACAGATACTGCGCCGCCTTGACGCGCTGAAAGCGAGCAGCGCCAGCGGACAGCGGGTCATGATAAGCGAGAAAATGGCCTTTAGATTCGAGCCTGCATGGCAAGACAGCGCTCATCACCGGCGCTGGTCGCGGCATCGGCGAAGGCTGCGCCCTGTCACTGCTGCGCCCCGGCGTGACGGTCATCCTAAATGATCGACCCGACAGCCTCGACCTGGCTGCGGCGGGCGGCGAAATCAAAAACGTGGGCGGCGCCGGCAGCGGGCGGGCATTGCCCTGGGTTCGCTTGGTCGCTCCGGCAGAAATCGGCAGCGCGTCCGCTATTCCCGGTTCGGCCGAGGCGGATTACATTACCGAAACGATCACGAGTGTCGAAGACGGTTATATGTACAAAGAGGCCTGACACCTTGACGCAGCTGGCGATCGGCGCGACGCTACGCCTGTAAGCGCGCCTGCTATTCACACGGTTCGGACTGCATCCTAAAGGAGAGGGACTTTATGAGAAAATGCAAAGTTCTGGCGAAGTGGCGAAAAGGTCAGTTCGCTCGCTTCTGCGGAATGGGGCACGTGCTGCCTTTCTTCATCCGCTACGCCGCGCACTTCAAATATGACGGCATCTGGCTGGACATGGAGCATCGCAACTTCGACGCCCGCGAAATCCAGCACTTGCTGGCGCTCTGCCATCTCTACGATATTGATTGCATGATCCGCCCGCCGACCGTACAGCGCACGCGCCTGTATCGCTACCTGGAAGATGGCGCCGCCGGCTTGATGATCCCCTTCGTGTCGGATGCCGCGATGGCGCGCCAGATTGTGGCAGCGACCAAATTCCCGCCAATCGGCAATCGCGGTTTGGATGGCGCGGGTTTGGACTGCAACTTCGGCGGCGATACCTGGATACCCGATAGCACTTACATTGAAGATGCCAACCGCGAGACTTTCATCGTCGCGCAGATCGAAACGCCGGCGGCAGTCGCCAACGCTGATGAAATCGCGGCCGTGCCCGGCATAGACGCGCTATTTGTGGGACCTGGCGACCTGGGTTTGCGGCTCGAAACCTACCCCGACATTCAGCTGACCATGGACGAAGCGGTGGCGCAGGTGGCGGCCGCCTGCGACAAGCACAACAAAGTCTGGGGAAGGACCGCCGTGTCAATCGACGAAGTCGACCGCTACCGCCAACAGGGCTCGCTGATGATCCCCTTCGGCGGTGACTTCGCTCTGATTAACATCCTGAAGGATGCCAGCGCCGAACTGGATCAGATGCTGGCGGACTAGTCGCCGCGCGCTCAATCGGGCAGCCAGGCGGCGTATTTGCGCTCCAGCAGATGCTTGCGAGCATGAAACTGCGCCTCGCTGAAGCCGTGGCAGGGCGAGCGCAAGCGCAGCGGCATCTGCTCGCAGCCGCCCGCTTGTGGCCGACGGCGGTGTTCGTGGTGGCGATCAGATTGGGCAGCGCGTCAACCAGCGGGCGACGGTGTCGCGCTTGCAGCAGCCGCCCGGCTGACTGCTCTATAGCTGCGCATACGTGACAGTCTTGGCGTCCGGCAGCCGGCGCGGACGAGGCTGCTAGCGCCGGAGCGGAGCGCGATGCTGCGCCGCCTGCAGAGATGCCCGATGTCATTATGGACACTGCTCGCGATGTCATGGTTGGATGTGTCGAAACGCAGCCGGGCGCCCATTTCGCCCGGCTTGAGGTGTCACAAAGCGAGCGGATGACGATCACGGACAACTCCCCGTCCACGAGGTGGAGCGCAACCTGTTGACATCCGCAGTGGCCATGAGCGGGTGGTGTGGCGCCGGGGTGGGCGGACCGGCGCCTTCACCGACGCTTTTGGCAATATCGGGCCGATGTTTGTGCGCGGGCAAGCGGGTCAATTGCGCCTGGTATCCAGTCTGAGGTCGATGCTGCGGCGACTGCGCATATAGCTGGGGGCGCCGTTTGATTCCCGCCCGGGAAGATTGAGCGGCCGCCAAATCAAGGGCGGATTGGCGCGCCTGCGCTCATCGGCGTCGGACGCGCCTGCATTTTCCAGATGGCGCCGGCAAAGCGTGCTGACTGTTATTCGCCGCCGACCACACCGCCCGAATTCTCGGCGATGGCCGAATTCTTGATGGTGAGCGTGCCATCATTCATGATGCCGCCGACTCCCGTCCTGTTGCCGTCCATGATGGTGACGCGATTCAGCGTGAGCTTGCCGCCGGAGAAGACCGTCAGAATGGTAAAGCTGCCATCGCCGCGCAGGCTGTGGCCGTTGCCGTCAGCTGCGCGTTATTGGCCCCGACCGCGCCGCCCCGGTCGGCCTTGCCGTTATCTAATGTGAGATTCCGGATCGTCAGCGTGGGGCGCGGCTGATTCAGCAGCTTGGTCACTTTGAGTATCCGGTAGCTGTCGTCGCCGCTGATGGTGTTTCGCAGCCGTTGCCGTTGATCGTGACCGTTAGGTCTTTCGGAATGTACAGCGTTCCGGTCATCTGGCAGTCGGCGACCAGGTTGTAGGTGGCGCTTTGCACCAGCACGCCTTCCAGCGGCAAGCCGCATGACGATGCCCGCGGCGCCGGAATCTGGCGCGCTGCCGGCGCGCCGTTGCCAATCGCGCCTGTGCAGTCGCCGGTCGTGGGCCGACAGGCGCTCAATCCCGATGCGTTTCCCACTATTCCCCACCACCCGCGCAATCGTCTCGGCATTCATCCCAGGCAAAAAATCATTTGGCTGAAACGGCTGGCGACGCGCGGTATACGGCATGAGGACTTGCCGGACAGCGCTCCAGTGCAACGCGGAATGCTTTAGGGGATGAACCGCATCATTTGCTTTTTTAGCAAAAGGGAACGAGCCGGTTACCTCGGACCGGTACCGCAATCTTTGCGGATCGCCTTGCACGAGGACCGCCGTTTATGTCAATCGCAGGCAGACGCCGCACCGGTCACAGGCTTTGCTGGACAACCTGCCGCGTCGCGTTGCCGAAGGCCACATAATGCAACGGCGGCAGCAGCACGTTCGCCTTGGAAAACGATCTGTAAGATAGCAAGAGACACTTTGTTTACGATTGTCGGTTGCAATGGGAGTGTCGCTGCTGTGAGCA
>WTGO01000022.1 GCA_011523515.1 Chloroflexota bacterium | reverse complement strand
ACGAGCAGACGGAGCAATAGAAACTCTCATCTGTTAGTAGCGGACAAGCCTTACATCTTCGCGCTTTGACGGCGGCGTTGGTCGTTCGCTCTTAAGTCGCTGACACCGTGTCTTGCACCAGCTCGCCGTATTGGTCGGGCCGGCGGTTGAAATAGAAATGCCAGGTATCGCGCACTTCCTGAATCATATCCAGGTCAAGGTCGCGCACGATCAGTTCTTCGTCATAGGCGCTGCCGAGCTCGCCGATGAATTGGCCTTTGGGATCGCAGAAATAGCTCTCGCCGTAGAAGTCGTCATCGCCGTGTTCCTCGATGCCGACGCGATTGCTCGTGCCTACGTAGTAAGTGTTAAAGATCGCGTGCGAGGTCTGCTCGATGCGCCAGAGGTGCTGGCTGAGGCCGCGCGAAGTGGCCGAGGGGATGAAAACCATCTCCGCGCCATTCAAGCCCAGGGCGCGGGCGCCTTCCGGGAAGTGTCTATCGTGGCAGATGTAGACGCCGACCTTGCCCACGGCCGTGTCAAAGACGGGGTAACCCAGGTTGCCGGGACGGAAATAGAATTTTTCCCAGAAGCCGGGCAGGTGCGGGATATGCGTCTTGCGATATTTGCCCAGATAGCTGCCATCGGCATCGATGACGGCGGCCGTGTTGTAGTAGACGCCCACGCCGTCCTGCTCGTAGACCGGGACGACCAAGACCATGTTCAGCTCGGCGGCCAGTTGGCAAAAGCGCTGCGTGGTAGGGCCGTCAGGGACGTCTTCGGTGAAGGCGAAAAATTGCGGGTCTTGCACTTGGCAAAAATAGGGCCCGTAAAACAGCTCTTGATAGCACATGATTTGCGCGCCCTGATCGGCCGCCTTATGCGTATATTCGATGTGTTTCTCGATCATGGAGTCTTTGTCACCGGTCCAGGAGGCTTGCAGCAGGGCGGCGCGCACGATGCGTTTATCGGTCATGGGGGTGGTCCTTTCTTGTGAATCTGATTAGATATAAACCAGTCTGTTCTCCATTAACTCAGTCGTCTCGTCACGGTGCAACTCTCGCAGGCCATAGACCAAGGCACCAATCTCACGGCTCTTGAATCGAATGAAAGCGATTCCACAGTGCACTGGAATGGTCGTCGCCAATTCTAGAAAGTCCTTGTCCTGTGTACAGATCACGCGTCCTGGCTTGCTGCAAAGCGCAATTGGTCCGGATCACTGGAACCGCACCTTTGGGCCTTTTGCGTGGTAATGACATCAATACCACGATTTGCCAATTGTATCGCGGCTGCTTCTGGCATGTTTTCGTCGAAGTAGAGGCATATCTTCTGCTCAGACAAGCCTCGCTTGCTCCAGACTGTCGGCTCTTGCAGCTATATCAGCATCGATTTCCGCCTGATTCTGGTAATAGTACGTCATAGCTGCGTGGACTTGCGCCAGGTCAATCTCAAAGCGAGCGGCGGCCGCTTCATCGTCGATAGCGCCATGCCGCAAGTGCATGACGATATCCGATACGCTTACGTCGCCGCCGAGTAGGCACGGGCGTCCGTCTTGTACTTCGGGGTCACGGTAGATTAAGTTGATGCTTTCGGTTCGGGGTGGCGCGCCTTTACGCAGGCCATTTGCTGGAACGGCTTGGCTAAACAGCCAGTCTTCGGCTGCTTTCGCGCCTAAGGTTTCCAGTTTCTCACTGAATATTCTGTCCTCTTCAAACTCGGAGTTGACTTCAGCTTGGTGCAAGTAGTAGTAGGCAAGCGCTGCATGCACTTGATGCAGGCTGAGGCTATAGGTATTGGCGATTTCTTGTGGGCTGCGCTTGTCGCTAGCAAGTCGCCACTGGGCCACGTATTTCACCTTCAGAGATCTTCCTAAAATGCAGGGGCGGCCCGAGCGCCGCTTAAGGTCGCGCCAAACTACGTCAATGCTTTCTATTGTTTTCATGGCTGTCTCCGTTACGAGCGACCTGATAGGTCGCCTCTACGCGCGGCCGGGTTGCGGACCGCCTACCTTGCGTGCTCCTTGCCGCAGCGCTCGAGGGCGCGCTGGGCGGCGCGCACATTGATTTTGGGCGCGACATCGGCGTAGAAGCGCGCCGCGACTTGCGCGGCCGCCGCTTGCCCGGCTGCCGAACCATCGTTCAGGTCAAGCGCATAGTCATCGGCGCTCAGCCCCTCGATCGGCTCCAGCGTGATTTCGACCACATTTTCGCGGCGGACGCGTTCCAGCTTTTTGCGCCGTTTGTCGGCCGCCTTCGCCTTTTCCGCCTCGCCGATGTCAGTGAAATAGGCGCTTAGCCGCGACTCTATCTCGACCGCGTGGCTGAGAATCGCGCCGAATGTATTCAGTGATGCCATGGCGCTATACCCAACGTTCGATGACGATTTTGCGCTCGGTGTAGAATTCGATGGAATCCATGCCCTGGCCGTGCAGGTCGCCGAAAAAGGAATCCTTCTGGCCGCCGAAGGGGAAGGAAGCCGATGGCGCGGCCACACCGATATTGACGCCGATATTGCCGGCGTTGACGCTGTACTTGAATTCGCGCGCGTATTTGCCGTTGTTGGTGAATATGCTGGCGGCGTTGCCGTAGCGGCTCTGATTGACGATGTTCACCGCTTCTTCAAAGGTGTCGGCTTTCATCAGGGCCAGCACCGGGCCGAAGACTTCTTCGTTCGCCATGGTGGTATTTGGCTGCACATCGGCAATCAGCGTAGGACCGACCCAGGAGCCCTGCTCGTAGCCGTCAACGCTGAAGTTGCGGCCGTCTACCACCACTTCGGCGCCTTCGCCTTCGCTCTGCCCGATCATCGATTCGATGCGCTCAGCCGCCGCGTCGCTGATGACGGTGCCCATCTGCGTGGTCTCGTCCAGGCCGTAGCCGACTTTGAGCGCGGCGACGCGTTTGGCCAGCTCGTCTTTGAGCTGGTCGTAGGCGTCGCCGACGCCGACGGCGACCGCCGCCGCCAAACAGCGCTGGCCGGCGCAGCCATAAGCGGCGCCCAGGATATTGCTGACGCTGGCTTCGATATTGGCGTCTGGCATCACGGCGATGTAGTTCTTGGCGCCGCCCTGGGCCTGGACGCGTTTGCCATTGCGCGTGCAAGTTTCGTAGATGATTTTGGCAACGGCGCTGGAGCCGACGAATGAGACGCCGGTAACATCGGGATGTTCCATCAGCGCGGTTGCTGAGGGCACGCCGCCATTGACCAGGTTGACCACGCCCTCGGGCAGGTCCAGCTCGTCCAACATCTCAAATAGGTACTCAGTGCTGAGCGGCGTCTGCGGCGACGGCTTCAAGATAAAGGTATTGCCGCAGGTGATGGCCGTCGGCAGAAACCAAAGCGGCACCATAAGGGGGAAATTGAAAGGCGTAATAGCGGCGAAGACGCCGGCCGGCTGCCGCACGGTAGTTTCGTCAATGCCGGAGCTGATGTCTTCCAGGCCGTCGCTGCGCATCAGCACCGGGACGCTCATGGCGAAGTCGATGCTTTCGATGGCGCGCCGCACCTCGCCGCGGGCTTCGTCCATGGTCTTGCCGTGCTCGCGCACGACGATCCGCGAGACTTTCTCGAAATTGTCCTCGACCATTACTTTGAAGTGGTGCATATATTGCGCCCGCACCAAGACCGGCGTACTGCGCCACTCATCAAAGGCGGCTTTGGCGGCGCTGACGGCCGCATCCACATCGGCTGGTGTGGAATCCGGACAGTTCGCCAGCAGCTCGCAAGTGGCCGGATCATGCACCGGCATGAAATCCGAGGCGCTTGACGCGACCCATTCACCGTCCAAATAATTCTTGATTGTCTTGGTCATTTCACGCTCCTTCGGGCGACCCAATGGCTCGCCCCTACATTATGACGCGCTTGCACTGTTTGCTCGTATCATACTCACTTGTTCGGGAGTGTTGAATATGGCGGACATATTTCTCTCGGCGAATTCCTTACAGTTTTTTCACCATCGAGGACACCGAGTATTCTTGTTTACCGGGAGAAGTTTTCATGTCCATCTGCTAAACCATTGATTGTGTTCGTAATCTTTTGGATAACGTGCGCCACTCATGTACAATCCTGACGGTAGCCATATTGTACAACATCGGAGCGGCATATCGCGCATCAGACGTTTTGGGCGTTTTCCTGTTCCGCATGGGCTACATCCAGTGCAAGCCGGTCGCAAGACTCGCCTGCGGCAATCCCTACCTATGTACATAGTGTAGCAAATTTATCAACTTGTTTGGTCACTGTGTTCGAATATGATACACTATAGTTTGAGCTGGTGCGCTTGTGCAAGCGTTGATTTGTATTACGGCATCGGACAGTGTGAAGAGTGGAGCATGGAGCGGCATCATGAACCGAATTGGTTCCGCACTTGGTTGGGGCGTGATGGGTTGGATCTTTGGCGCGATAATCGGCGCGGTCGCTGCCTTCGTATTGGGCGTGTTTCGCGGCGAGGCCGTGTTGCAGGCCGCTTTGGGCGGCGCGGGTCCCGTCGGCCTCATCGGCGCGCTAGGGGCATTTTCGGGCCGCCTGCTGGAAAGACCTTCGCAAGGGAGCGACGATAAAGAAACTAATGAAGAAACATCGCAAGAGAATGACAATACGGCATGGTTCGCAACTTTTTGCGGCGCGCTGCTTGGCGCATTTGCCGGCGCGACCATCGGCAAGGCGCTTGGCGCGGATGTTTGGCTGCTCGATAGCCTCGCGCAAGTAGAGGCCGCGAGTTTGCAGGCGTCGTTGCATTATCATATCTATCTATGCGGCGGACCTCACGTTGTGGCCGGGGCGTTCGTCGGTATCCTGGCATTCGGCTCTCTCGAAGTCTTTCTTGGCAGCGAATCTTCGTTGAACGCCCTGTTGATTGCAGCGCTGCTCATGCCGGTTGTCGCCGTAATTGCCGCGCTCATCGGACAGATTGATTGGGGCACAGCCATCATTTTTGTGGTCGCGACAGTCGCGATCTTTTTGTTAATGTCGAATTCTGGCGGCGGCGGCTCGCCAATGAAGATGAAGTAAGGCGCAGGAGTTGCGCCGGGGTAGGCTCAGGCAATATTTGCCAACTGAGTGGATACGATATCTGGAGCGAGAGGACGTCTATGTCGAACACAGCTACAATCATGGAGCGCTATCGCCAAGTGATGTTTCCAGCGGCGGCGCCTTACCACGGCGATAACCCGCTGGTAGCTGACCATGCCAAAGATCAGTATATCTGGGATATTGAAGGCAGGCGCTATCTTGATTTTTTCGGCGGCATCCTCACGGTGTCCGTCGGGCATTGCAATGAGGAGATCACGGAGCGCGCGCGGGCGCAGTTGCAGACGCTGCAGCACACCTCGACCATCTACGTCAATGAGATTATGGTGAAGCTGGCGGAGAAGGTGGCGGAACTGACGCCGGGGCGCCTTCAGAAATGTTTTTTCACCAACAGCGGAACCGAAGCCAATGAGACCGCTGTGCTCGCCGCCCGCATGTACACGGGCAATCCCGTCATCGTTACGCTGCGGCACGCCTACTCCGGGCGCTCGATGCTGGCGATGAGCCTCTCGGCGCAGCGGCCCTGGCGCTTGGGCGGGGTAGTCGACCCCTACGTGAAACATGTGCGCAATCCCTATACCTTCCGCGCGCCCGAGGGTATGACGCCCGAACAGGTGGTTGACCTCTGCGTGCAGGACCTGGAAGAGACCATCGCCACCGGCACCGAAGGGCGTATCGCCGCCTTCATGGCTGAGCCGATTCAAGGAGCCGGCGGTTTCATCGTGCCGCCTGAAGATTATTTCCGCCGCATCATGCCCATCGTTAAGGAGGCGGGCGGCATCTTCATCTCCGACGAAGTGCAGACCGGCTGGGGGCGCACGGGCGGCAAGTGGTTCGGAATCGAACATTGGGGCGTCGAGCCGGACATCATGACTTTCGCCAAAGGCATGGGCAACGGCAGCCCAATAGGCTGCACCATCGCCACGCCGGAAGTCGCCGATGCAGTGGCCGGCTTGACCTTCTCGACCTTTGGCGGCAATCCCGTGACGATGGCGACGACATTGGCGACCATTGAATATATGGAAGCGCACGATACGCCAAGCAACTGCGCTGTACAAGGCGCGCGGATGGCGGAGCGACTGGCGGAATTCGCGGCGGAATTCCCCATCGTTGGTGAGACGCGCGGCATGGGGCTGATGCAGGCGATAGAAATTGTGCAGCCGGGCAACAATAATGAACCGGATGCGCCCCGCACCGCCGCCTTCGTCGATACCTGCAAGGAGATGGGGCTGCTGCTGGGCAAGGGCGGGTTATACGGAAATGTCGTGCGCATTGCGCCGCATCTCAATGTCTCTGCGGAAGATCTCGGCGTGGCCATGGACATTGTCGGCCGGTCGCTGGCGCAGGTATCGTGATCCGCACGGCCTAAAAATGTAGGGGCGACGCCCGCAATAGATCAGTTTCAACCTTTGTAACACGATCTGGATTTCCATGACCGAAGTAACCATAGAGCTATCAGATCCGGATGCCCGCTTTCAACACATGCGGAAAGCGACTCTGCTCGGCTTGACGCTCTTGGCTCTGGCACTGGCGCTAAGCTTGTGGAGCAGCTTTGGCGGTTTGGCGCTCGGTGATGACGCCATGCTCGAGTCGACCTTGGGCCGGCTGGCGACCTGGATGGCGGTCCAGACCGAAAACGACCCCGACGAAATCCTCTCGCCTTGGGCGCGCTATGCCGACAACTGGGCGAACGACCTGGGCCTGGAAGCATTGGACGTCGAAATCTTGTACACCGCCATGCGCAACCTGCGCAGCGCCTACTATGGCTTAATCGTGGTCTTGCTCGTTTATACCTTGATGGCGATCGTGTTGAGGCCGCGCCGGGTGCAGTCGCTTTACTTTGTTACAATCTTGCTGCTGGATGTACTGCTTTTCTTGATCCCATCGCTGGAGGGTCATAATGCGCTGTCGCTATTGGTTTATGCCATTCTGACATTGCTGGCCGCGCTGGCTATCACACCGGGGCGCATCGGTCGGGTGCTGGGGTTTTTTCTGGCGCTGTCTTTTTTGCTGGTGGGCTGGGAGGCCAGCAAAGCCTTCGCCGATTCGGTGAAGTACAAGATTTTGCTGCCGCAGGCGGGCTGGCAATATGAAGCGCTGCCGTCGATGGACGAGGCGTTGGGAGCGCTGGAGAGCGGCGCGGTCGATTATGTCATCGCCGACCGCAAAGACCTGGATGATCTCATGCCGCCTTACCCGCTGGATGACGATGACGCATCCAATCTGCCCTATCAGGATTTGCGCTATCTGGCGCGGCTGGACCGCCGTGAAGGCCTGGCTTTTTTGCCCATCGCGCCAGCTTTTCCCGGGCGCTTGAGCATTGCGGTTCGCGCTGAAGACGCCGGTAAGGCCAGCGCCGTGCGCGATGTTTTTGGCGGCGCGATCGCGACGGTGGAGGGCGAATTCGCTGAGGAGCGATTCCTCAGCTCGCCGCGCAACCTGGTGCTGCTGGACTTGAAGATTCTTAATGATTTAAACTTGCCGCATTTGCAGATGATCGCGGAAGCCTTTTTGCAGCCGGCGCGGCGCAATGGCGAATTGCTGCTGCTGCGCATCTTGACCGACGCCGGTATTTATACGCTCAGCGAGGCGATATTCGGTTTCGCCTTTGGCGCGGCACTGGGCTTGGTTTTGGGCGCGATTTTCGCCCATTCGCGTTTGATGGAGCGCGGCCTGCTGCCCTACGTCGTGGCATCGCAGACCGTGCCGATTCTGGCCATCGCGCCGATGGTGGTGATCTGGCTGGGCGCCGGTCAGCTATCGGTGGCGGTCATCGCGGCTTATCTGACGTTCTTTCCCGTGACGATCAATACTTTGCGCGGTCTGCAATCGCCCGCGGCGGAACAGGTGGAGTTGATGCGCTCCTACGCCGCCAGCCGCTGGACGATCCTGTGGAAGCTGCGCCTGCCGGCGGCGCTGCCTTACATCTTCACTGCGCTGAAGGTCTCGGCGACCGCCAGTGTAGTGGGCGCGATCATCGGCGAATTGCCCTCGGGCATCGGCGACGGGCTGGGGCGGGCCATCCTGGATTTCAGCTCGGATTACAGCCTGGTGTCGACGCCTAAGCTGTGGGCGTCCATCGTCATGGCGGCGACGGTCGGCATTCTGTTTTTTGTGACGGTAACGCTGGCGGAACGCTTCGCGCTCCGTGGTTACGTGCGTGAGTTGGATTAGGACATGGTGGAAGACAGCAGAGACATCGCTATCTCGGCGCAGGGCATCAACAAAGTATTCAATCTGGGCGCGGATGAAGAGGTAATTGCCTTGCAAGACATCAACCTGGAGGTTGAAGCGGGCGAATTCATCTCGCTGATCGGCCCCTCGGGCTGTGGCAAGTCGACGCTGATGCGGCTGGTCGGCGACCTCTTGCAGCCCAGTTCGGGCGATCTGCTGGTCAACGGGAAGTCGCCCCGGCAATCGCGCCTGGATCGCGAGTATGGCATGGTCTTCCAGGCGGCGACGCTCTACGAATGGCGCAGCGTGACCAAAAATGTGCAGCTGCCGCTGGAGGTGATGGGTTATGCCAGCGACGAGCGCCAGAAGCGCGCTCAAGCCATGTTGGAGATGGTCGAGCTGGGCGCTTTCGCCAATCACTTTCCCTGGCAGCTAAGCGGCGGCATGCAGCAGCGCGTGTCGATCGCGCGCGCCTTGGCCTTTGACCCCTCCGTGCTGTTGATGGATGAGCCTTTCGGCGCGTTGGATGAATTTACGCGCGAGCGCATGAATCTGGAGCTGCTCAAGATCTGGGACCAGACCGGCAAGACGATTATCTTCGTCACGCACAGCATTTCCGAGGCGGTTTTCTTGTCCAATCGCATCGTGGTGATGTCGCCGCGGCCGGGCCGCATCACCGAGATCGTGGACAATACGCTGCCCTATCCGCGCGACTTCAGTACCCGTAGCGATCCCGCCTACATAAAATTGGTCGCCCGTGTGCGCGATCTG
Source organism: Chloroflexota bacterium (assembly GCA_011523515.1). GTDB lineage: Bacteria > Chloroflexota > Anaerolineae > Aggregatilineales > Phototrophicaceae > UBA6055. The sequence continues at coordinate 4,593 of WTGO01000022.1, read as the reverse complement.
CTGCGCGACGCCATTGGCTCGGACGCGGCGCAAGACGACGAGGTGCCGTGATGGCGCTGGTTGAGTCGAGCAAAGCAGCATCCCTGCGCGGTCGGCTGGGCTACTACTTCCCGACCATCGTCATCGCCGTCGGCGTGATCCTGGCTTGGGAAATCCTGGTCCTGGCATTTGATATTCAGCAATTCTTGCTGCCCAAACCATCGGCGATATTCGGCGAATTCATGCATCAGGTGAATCTATGGCTGGCGCCGGGCGAGCGCTCGATCTTGTTTGAGTCGAGCGGGGCGACCTTCTGGGAGGCCTTCGGCGGCTTCATCATCGGCTGTGGCGGCGGCGTGATGGTCGCGCTGATTACATCGCGCTGGACCATCGTCAGCGAGGCGACCATGCCCTTCGCCATCGCGGCGAATTCGGTGCCGATCATCGCCTTCGCGCCGATTATGAACAATTGGTTCGGCATCACCAACCCGGCCTCCAAGATGGCGATTGTGGCGATCATTGTCTTCTTCCCCACCATGATCAACACGGTGCGCGGCTTGACGCTCGTCGATGTCAGCCAGTTGGAATTGATGCGCTCGTATGCGGCGCCGCCGCGGGATATCCTGCTCAAGCTGCGCATACCCAACGCGCTGCCCTACATGTTCAGCGCCTTTCGCGTAGCCAGCGCGCTGAGCCTGATTGGCGCTGTCGTGGCCGAGTTCTTCGGCGGGCCGCGCGCTACCTTGGGTGTCTACATCACGCAGGAGGCATCCGCCTTTGATTTCGCCAAAGCCTGGACAGCGATCATGATGGCGTCGATCATCGGCATTGCCTTTTATCTGGCGGTGCTGTTTGCGGAACGGCGGCTGATGCCCTGGCACGTTTCGTTTCGGGAGGCGGGTTAGCCGCTAATATTTTGGTCCGTCCGCGTTTGGGCTATAATTCAGCCTGGCGCGATTGAAGATTCGTCAAAGGTGATGGAGGAAAACATCATGCGTAGAGTACTTGGTTTATTGATCGTTCTTGTATTGGTATTGGGCGTATCCGCCACCGCGGCGGATGGGCACCTGACGCCGATTAAGCTGCAATTGCAGTGGGTGGCGCAATCACAGTTCGCTGGCTATTTCGCCGCTGTCGATCTCGGCTTCTATGAGGATGCCGGTCTGGACGTCACCATTTTGGAAGGCGCGGTCGAGATTGTGCCGCAGCAAGTGGTTGCTTCCGGCGGTGCGGAGTTCGGCCTGGCTTGGGTGCCCAAGGTGCTGGAATCCAATGAGCAGGGCGTCAACCTGGTCAATATCGCCCAGGTCTTCCAACGCAGCGGCACGCTGGAAGTCTCCTTCGTGGATACTGGCATCGAATCGGTCGAGGACTTCAGCGGCATGCGCATCGGCACCTGGGGCTTCGGCAACGAGCATGAGCTCTTCGCCGCCATGCGCGCGGTGGATATCGACCCCGAAAACGCCGATGACGTCACCGTCATCCAGCAGCCTTTCGATATGTCGCTGCTGCTGAACGGGGAGCTGGACGCGGCGCAAGCCATGACCTACAACGAATACGCGCAGGTTCTGGAAGCGGTCAATCCAGACACCGGCGAGCTGTATCAGCCGGAAGACCTGAACGTCATCAACTTCAACGATGTGGGTACGGCCATGCTGCAGGATCATGTTTTCGTCAACGCTGACTGGCTGGCGGAAGAGGGCAATGAAGATATCGCCGTGGCTTTCCTCAAGGCGAGCTTCCGCGGCTGGATTCACTGCCGCGACAATCCCGATGAATGCGTCGAGATCGTGCTGGACAACGGCTCGACCCTGGGCGAAAGCCACCAGACCTGGCAGCTGAACGAAATCAGCAAGCTGATCTGGCCCTCGCCGGCCGGCATCGGCATTATGGACGAGGACCTCTGGGCGCAGACGGTAGCTGTGTCCATTGAAGGTCTGGTCATCAGCGAAGAGCCGGGCATGGATGCCTATCGCAGTGATTTGGCGCAAGCGGCGCTGGACTCGCTGGCGATGGACGATGTGGATGTGATCGGCGATATGTGGGAGCCGGTCGAAGTCGAGCTGCGTCCCGGCGGCGAATAGACCTCGGATCTGTATACTCTAAGGAATTGTAGGGGCGGCTCTGTTGTGAGTCGCCCGCTTCCGCGCTAATATTTGCCAGCGCTTTCACCATTTATCTGTATAAATATCATTATCCTGTGCGAGTCTACAGTGTTGTCGCTCCGTATCCAATTCTTCAGCGACAAGCGGACCGCGTCTCATCTAGTCGAGTTGAGCTTGACGCCAGGCGACCTAAGTTGTTACACTTATTACGATCAAGACGAGTAGTGAGTTATCGCAAAATGATTAGAATAGGATTATCCTCGATTTGCTTTGTTCTGCTGTTTGCACTCGTGCCGCTGGCTTCGAGCCAAGCCCCTCCGCAAGACCTGCAACTGAAATGTGATGCCAGCGGACTGTTCTTTCAATGGCGCGCGGTAGCGGGCGCGAAACACTATCGCTATCGGCTCATTGCCGAGAATGGCAAGCGCCTCCTCCAATCCCGCAGTACCGAGACTAGCGTTCACCTGGGCGCGGGCGATCCCGGGCGAAATTATATCGCCAGAGTCCGGGTCAAGACCAAAGGCGACATATCCGAGTGGGCGAGCGTGACGGTAAAATGTCCGCCACCTGCGCCGGTTCCAGCTCACAGGCCTACGCCGCCCCCCGGCCCCTTGGTCTCTATTTCCTTCTTCTACATCGGCCGCGACACCGTGATCTTTGATTGGAACTGGAAACGCCTGCCCGCCGCTGCAAAATGGGTCTATATTTCGATCCGCCCTGACGACGATGAAAACTGCGACGGCAGAACGGAGCAATACCACGCAATTGAAGAGCGTAAAGGCAGCTTTTCCTATGCCAGCTTGTGCCCCGATACCAGCCACCATGTGGAATTCGCCGTCGAGGACAAATCAGGATATCTTAGCTTCATAAAGAAGGAGCACTTCCGCACCCTGCCCTAGCCGCGACCGTATCTGCGTCATCCAGCCAAATCAAATGAAAGGGCGGGCGCCCGCAACAGCCGATACATGAAAGACGAGCCGCCCGTCTTTTGGTCTAGCTGTCTCAATCAGGAGGGAAGGGGCTGGAGAGAGATGGCGGCCCTAGCTGCCGTGCATCGCCCGCTTCCGCGCCAGCATGCGCTCGCGCGCTTCCGAGCTGCCATCGTGGCTGGTGCCAAACCAGTAATCAAAGGGCATGCCCATCTCGCCGTAATTGCATTCGAAGTAGCGATGATGCAGCGAGTGGTAATAAGAGGCGCCTGACTGGACTTTGACGCCGTCTTTGATCACGAACTCGTCGAAGCCGCCATGCCCCAAAATCGCCGCGAAGGTGGCGTGCTGCCCGTTCATGATCATGTGGATGGGGTGCGAAGCCACCACCCAGTGAATCAGCATGCAGGTGTAATAGAGCAGGTGCTCGATCGGGTGCATCGACAAGCCGGACCAGGGCCCGATGTCAATGTTCCTGTGATGCACGTGATGCGCGATCTTGTAGAAGAATTTGACATGCAGCAAGCGATGCGCCCAATAGAAGTGGAAATCCCGCCAGAGCGGAACGAGCACGAGTATCACGATGAACCAAAGCGTCTGCTCGCGCGGGTCGACGAAGGGGATGATGCCGTTGGCGTAAGCCCAGAGCATGACCACCTCGAAGCCGGTCCAAATTGTGCCGGCGCTGACGACGCTCCAGAAGACGTTGTCGCGCACCTGGTCGTTCCAGAGGAATTTCTTGCTTTTGCCCATCCAGTTTGGCGACCACTTATATTGGTAGCCCTGTGATTTATTCGACCAGAGGCGGACGTGCAATACGGTCGCCAGGGCGATCAGCATGACTTGGTTGCGGATGAACACCTCGGCAATCCAGCCGACGCTGAATTCTTTCATGCGCGCCATCTCAGGCGTCAGGTAGAGCCAGGTAAGGGTGGCGACGATCATGTAAGTGAGATTGACGGGCCAGATGTAATCTTTGATCCACTTCGCGATTGCTTTCGGCCGCAGTGGCCAGGTGAAGACCGGATTGGGGCTGATTTCTTTGTCCGGTTTCCAATACCCGCGCTTGTCACGCGGCATGCCATCAGCAAGACCATCTCTTTCTGCGCTTATTTGTGCCATTGTATACCCGCCTCAAACTAAGAATGATATTTCTTGCAATCTAGCATAGCGCAGGGCAGTGGCGGATGCAAGATTGCGGACTCGGGGGAAGTGTCTATTTTTTTGGATAAGCGGGGAAGTGTCTATTTTTTTGGATATGCCGTACTTAAGGGATGAGCCAATCTCATTACTGTCAAGCGACAGAAAAGCAAAGCAAAGCAGGATAAACGGAAGCCGGCAGCCAGCGGCCCCGCTACTTTTCGCGTTGCCTGAAGGCCTTGCGCCGCGCAGTCAAGCTGTTCGTGTACGCCTGGAATCAACGTCAGTTATACAGGCAGAAGCACCCGGCCTATGACGCACACCTCATCCATTTCCTGTATCCATAAAATTAGACACTCCCGACTCGGGGGAGTGGTGAATATTACGGATATGAGTAGACTGGGTTTATGATTAAATGTCCGCATTGCCAAGATACAGAA
>WTGO01000058.1 GCA_011523515.1 Chloroflexota bacterium | reverse complement strand
ACTCATATTTAGCACCTTCTCTCATTTCCTGCTTTATCGGACAAGCCTTATAGGTCGCACGATAAGTTGATCCAGACTTTGGGGGATGTCCTGTTGGCATGTGATATCGATGATCGATCTGAGATGCTGAAGTTAAATTCGCTAATGAGCACCATATCAAAATCTCTTAAGACTGTTGAAGGGTTGCAATCCATTAGCTCTGCATTTGATGAGAATCTGGGAGGCTCAGGTTTGGTGAAGCGGTCGACTATGCGAGCTACTCAGCTCCTTTCGGTTGAGTTATCACGAGTTGCGTCTGTTTTCACCCGAATGATCCACCTGAGCGAATACTTCAATTAGGCTGTCAGCTATCCAGTATTAGCGGTGGCTGGATGCGCAGCCAGGGCGGCTTGTGATGTTTGAGCGCGTCCAACGCTAGGTTGAACACGTCTGTGATTGCGCCGTTGCCGTCAACTTCGACGATGGTATGCCCCTTCTCGCGCAACAGAGCGATACCGTCCTCATATTTTTTTAATCGCGTCGGCAGGTCATTCTCAAATAACTCGCGCGCTCTCTTGCCGCGATCGTCCATACGCTGATAGGCGATGTGCGCTTCCACTTGCAGCACAATCGTCAAGTGCGGGACCAGCGCCCAGCGATTCATGTGATAGACGTCCCGCATCTCGACGATTCCGCGTGTCTGGTAGACCAGTGACGATAGCAGGTAGCGGTCGCATATAAGGACTGCTTGCTCTTCTTGCAAGTGGGGTTCGATAACGGTTTTGAGGTGATTGCTGCGATTGAGGGCGAAAGCCTGCGCCAGCTCGATACCATTCATGTCGCGCTGGCGGGATAAGGCAGCGCGTATCTCCTGACCCATGACTGAATCGTCGTGCGGCTGATAAGTAAGGGCGACGAGGTCGCGATGCGTCTGCGACAGAGCGTCATGGAGTTGGCGGGCGATGCTGGTTTTGCCGGCGCCATCAATGCCTTCAATCACGCAGAAGAAGCTATCGCTCACCATATCGTGCCACTGTCAAATCCTGCCCATAGCGCCATAGCATAACCGCGAGCAGGCAGCCTGACAAGCTCGCGTAGCTGCTATAATGCTTTTGACTGGCAAGCATAGCGGATTGGAATCTCATGACAAAGGCATTGAGCGAAGCGGAAATCAGCGGCGGCTTGGCGAGGCTGAATAAGTGGACGCGGGATGGCGAGGTGCTGGTCAAGGAGTTTACGTTTGACAGCTATCTGGCGGGTGTGGCTTTCGCGTCGAGCGTCGGCGTGGTCGCCGAGGGCTTGAATCATCATCCGGACATGACGATTGGGTATCGACAGGTGACGGTGTCATTCACGACGCATGACGCCGGCAACAAGCTCTCGGCGAATGATCTGGCTGCGGCTGCGGCTGTGGACGCGCTGGGCTATCCGAAATAATGGCGAGCGCCATAGGCATTGCGCGGTTAATCGGGCGCAGGTTTCGCCTTGATTTTGCCGCTCATTTGGTCCGGGCTTTTGTAAGTGGATCGCCAGCCGGTATACTGCCTGTCAGGAAGGCCCAAATCGAGCCGCCGCCAAGAAGTGTCGCGAATACGAGTCCAATGAATTTCACCTGCGGCGAATAACGCAGTTCGCCTTCGACAAGCGTCCGGGTCGCGTCGATGGCGCGAATATGCCCGCGAATGATTTGACCAAGCATGGCTGGCATCTAGTCGGCACGGTCCATTACCTTAATTTCAAAGTAGATTGTATCGTCCAGCTTCTGACTCTCTACCTGAAAAGCCTGGTCGTAATCATGGTCGACAGTCGTTAACTCGACCGGCGAAAGATCATGCAGTCATTCTATCGCGACTTCAGGCGACAACGTCGTCTCGAAGCGGAAACGGTTTGGGTTTTTGCGTCTGGCCCGGCGTTTCTTCATGCCGTCTCCGTGCTGAGTGTGGCGGTCGAGCAGCAACTACAGTGTAAACTATAACACAGTCGAAGTGGACGAATTCGAGGCGAGGCATGGCCGAGCTGCGGTTGCTGCTCTACAACCTCATGACCGACGAAGCGGACCCGGTATTGGGATTCGCCTGCGGGTGGATCCGCGAGTTGGCTGCGCGCTGTGAGTTCGTCGATGTAATCACCATGTACCGCGGGACGTATCAGCTGCCGAAAAATGTGCGGGTATTCTCGGCCGGGCGCGAGCGCGGATTGAGCAAGCCGCAGCGTGTGGTCGGCTTCTATCGGCATCTGCTGCGGCTGCTGCGCGAGCGGCGCTATGATGCCTGTTTCGCCCACATGATGCCCTTGTTCGCCGGCCTGGCCGGGCCGCTGCTGAGCGCGCGAGGCGTACCGATCACGCTCTGGTACACGCATCGGGCGCGCTCGGCGCAGCTGCGCTTGGGGCTGACGATGTCGCGGCGCGTCGTCAGCGCGGACGAGACGAGCTTCCCTTACGACACCGACAAGTTGCGCGTCATTGGGCACGGCATCGACTGCGACTTCTACGCGCCGCCCCCACCCCCCAATCCCCTCCTGCCAACTCTATGGCGGGCATCCCAAAGTGAGGGAGAAGGGACTCGAGCGCTTGGCTTGGGCGGGGGCATTCAATCTCCCTTCCCTCCTGGTGGGGGAAGGGCTGGGGATGGGGGGGATCCCCTGGTCGTGCAGGTGGCGCGGCTGGCGGCGGTCAAACATCAGGCGACCACGATACAGGCGGTTGCCGGGTCCGAAGCGCGGCTGGCGCTGATCGGCGGTGTGCAGCCGGGCTCGCCTCGGGAGTATGAGCGAGAACTGCACGCGCTGATTCGGCGGCTGGCTATCGCGGAACGCTGTCAGTTGCTCGGCGACGCGACGCCGGCGGATGTCTTGCAGTGGTATCGGCGGGCGAGCGTGGCGGTAAACATGAGCCCGGTTGGGTTGTTTGACAAGGCGGCGCTGGAGAGCATGGCTTGCGGCGTACCGACGATAGTGTGCAATCCGGCCTTTGCCCCCTTGCTGGGCGAATACGCTCCCTTGCTGCTGATTGAAGGGCCGGCGGACGCGCGCGGCTTGCGAGAGCGGCTGGCGCGCTTGTTGGCGCTGTCCGCCGCTGAACGGACGGCGATTGGCGCGGCGCTGCGTGAGAACGTGCGGCGCGAGCATAGTTTGCCGCAGTTGATCGAGAGACTGGTCTCGGTGCTGCGGACGGGAGAGTTGTCGCAGGCGGATGAGTCAACGAACGACACGTAGAACCGTTGTCAGCGCGGGCGAGCCAAGGCTCGCCCCTACAGATGCCTATTGGGCGAGCGATGTTGAGATTCGACCCAAGAGATGGCGTGTGCGTGGCGCGTCAGCCGGCGTAGCTCCAGCCCATCTCGGTCAGTGACAGAACATCGGGCGGGCCGGCTTCCTGCATAATTTCGGCATTGATGGCTTCGCCGACGATAATGTCGTGGTCGCCGCCGATATCGACGATCTGTGTGACTTTGCATTCAATGTAAGCAGCGGCGCCGGCCAGAACGGGCACACCGGTTTCCGGCGCGGGCGTGTAATCGGCTTCTTTCATCTTGTCCGGCCGTTTGGCGCGTCCGCCGAGGGCGGGTTTGATGGCCGCTTCGTCAGCCTGCAAGAAGATATTGAGACCAAAGACGCCGCCGGCGGAAACGACGCCGTATGAGTGGCAATAATTCTGGATGCCGACGGCGATCAAACGCGGTGAAAAAGACATTTGCGAGACCCAATTGACGACCATGATGTTGGCATCGTCGTCGCTCTTGGTGGTGAAGGCATAGAAGCCGTAAGGCATCATCTTGAGGGCGTTGCTGATTGTGTCGTCTGACATATGCTGTTTCTCCTCAGTCGAAGGGGTCTGATAGCGGTTGACTATAGCAGGGCTGTCAGTCCTTGTCCAACTGCGCCGAGATGCGCTCAAGGACTTCGAGGATCTTCTCGTCTGTAGTCGGCTCGGGCTCGGGTTCCGGTTCCGGTTCTGGTTCTGGCTCGGGATCGACCGGGACTTCTGCTTCGTCGTCGCCGTCGAGCATATCGCCGATGTCATCAACCGCTTCGCTAAGCTTATTGACGAACTTTATCAGGAAGAAGATTGCGACGGCGGTCAGGACAAAGTCGATGCAGACGTTGATGAAGGCGCCGATGTTTATGGTGGCGGCGCCGGCTTCCTTGGCGGCGGCCAGCGAGGCGTAAGATTCGCCGTCTAGGGCGATGAAGATGCTTTCGAAGTTGACGTTGTTGAGGACGAGGCCGAGGGGCGGTGTGATGACGTCTTTGACCAGCGACGTCGTGATGCCTTTGAAAGCCGTGCCGATGATAATGCCGACGGCGAGGTCGACGACATTGCCACGCATGACAAACTTTTTGAATTCTTCGATTATGCCGCTCATGGTCGCTCTCCTGAAATAGTGGCTAGCTTCATTTTATCAGGAGCATGCCAACAACACCGAGCCACAGAGGGACTTACCACAAAGGCACAAAGGCACGAAGGTCACAAAGGGGAATTTGCCGCAGAGGCGCCAGTTAGCCTGAGACGCTGTTGCTTCCTGTGAACCTCGCTTATCTCTTCTCGCCTCGTCTGTCATAAACCCTCTATGTGATCTTCGTGTCTTTGTGTCTCTGTGATTCAAAAACGGGCGAGCCAAGGCTCGCCCCTACGGCATCCGCCAGGTTGCGGCCCGCGCCAGAGATAGTGGCAGCGGCCGCCTAAGCGTCTCTTCCTGTTTACCCGGCCGGGCGTTCTACCAGCGCCGCGTCTGTAAGACTGCGCAAGCAAATCCCCCGCCAGCGCGAGCGCCCCCGATTTCGAACGATGCTATACTGCTCGGTATGGAAACGCGGAATGAGCAATTGGACTGGATTGAGGCCGCCAAACGGCGCGGCAAGGCCCCATTTCTGCTGAGCCTGCTGGAAGTGATTGAGCCGATCGCGCCGGTCGTGGCGCAGGGTTTGCTGGTGGCGGAGCCGCTGGCGCTTCTGTGGGGCGGCGGCGGCGCGCTGCGGGCGCTGTCGGAGAGCTTGGAAGAACCAGGAGGCTTGGAGGCGCTGCGGCGGCAGCTGGCTGACGAAGCCGCGGAGTAAGCCCAATTGGATGACACCACCTTACAGGTATATAGCGTCCTTTTTGTACTAGCGACGGTTGTTCTGGTATATACGGCGCGCTACTTTGGGGCGCGGCGGGCGCGACGGCGGGCGCAGCGTCAGATCGCGGGCTTTGACGCGCTGCCCGGCTGGGCCGAGGGGGCGATTGAGTCGAGTCGGCCGCTGCATCTGGCCTTCGGCAGCGCCGGTGTGGGCGAGGACAATACGGCGGTCGCGCTGGCGGAGGCGGAATTCTTTCATCATGTGATTCAGCGTGTGGGCGCGGGGGATGTCTCGCCGATTATATCGACCTCGGCGGCGGCGACCGTCCCGCTGGGACAGGATACGCTGCGGCGCGGCTGGCAACGCGGCGGCGCGCTGACGCGAACACAATGGTATCCGCAGGGCCGGCGCTCTATCGGTTACGCGGCGGCGGTCAGCGGCGTGATTGAGTCGGAGCGGCCGTCGGCGCATATCTTCGCTGGCAGCTTCGGTTCTGAGCTGGCGCTGATGATCGACAGCGCGGCTCGGCGCGGTCAGGGCAGCCTGGCGGTCAGCGATCAGCTGCAGGGGCAGGCGGTGGCGTATGCCATGGCGGACCAGGCGCTGATCGGCGAGGAGCTCTTCGCCGCGGCAAGTTATGCCGCCGAGGACGGGCGGGCGCCGGCTGACGCCATGGTGATGGATGTCTGGCGCGCGCTGCTGATAATGGGCATGACGGTGGTGCTGCTGCTGGAAGTGGCCAAGCAGATGCCTTGGTTGAGCTGGCCGGCGGTGGCGGTGGCCTCGTTGGTGCTGCTGGGCCTGGGCTTGCTGGTCTATCGAAGGAGATAAGATGGGTCGAGGACAGGGTGTAGGCGCCTTCTTTTCGGCCCTGGTCGCCTTCGCGGTGGGCGTGACGGTCATGCTGAGTCTGCTGCTGGGCGACAATCCCGCGCTCTTTGGCGATCGGCCCGGCAGCGACGAACTGGCGCGCCGCATCGCGCTGCCGGGGGATGTGCTGCTGCGGCTGATCGTGATTTTCTTGGCCCTGAGCATCGTCATCGGCATCGCCAATCTGCTCTTTGTACACGTGAGCCGGCTGACCAGCGGCAAGTTCTACAGCGCTGTTCTACTGGCGAGTTTCGGCTTCACAATCTATTGGTATGTCACGCGGCGGGGCGATACATCGCTCCTGGAGGCGGTGCAGCTGCCGATCGAGTCGGCCTTGGCGGCGCTGCTGTTTGTGTCGCTGGTGCACGGCAGCTCACGGGTGATGGGCAAGCGCAACGACATCTGGGGCTTGCTCTTCGTGGCGGTCGTCGTGGTGGTCTTGCTGGCGAGTTTGCCGCTGGCCGAGTTGGCGCCGGTGAAGGCCTGGAGCGACTGGCTGATGCGCATCCCGGTGAGCGCCGGCGTGCGGGCCATGTTGCTGGGCATCGCGCTGGGCATGGTGGTGACTGGCGTGCGGGCCGTGTTGGGTCAAGACCGCTCCTACCGGGGTTAGCGGATGAACGAAGAATTCAACTGGCTGGAATACAGCGAGAGTGTGGAGCGCGCCGCGGCTGAAGCTGAGGAGAACAGCGGCCGTCGGGGCTTGCGCCGCTTCCTGCCGGGCCGCCCTAAGTTGCCCCGTTTCCCAAATATTCTGCGTCGGCTGAAGTTGCCGCGCCTGTCGCGTCCCCGCTGGCCCGGTCTGCCCAGTCTGCCCGGGCTGCCAAGAATGCCGCGCCTGCCCGGTTTGCGGCGGAAGGCGCAGACGCAGGAGAGCGTTCAGCCTTCGACGGCGGAACTGTTGGGCGGGCAGACGAATAGGCCGGTGGAGGAGCTGGATGACCGCCTGCGCGCGTTGCGGGAGCGGTCCGCCTCGGGCATGATGGGCGCGCCTCCCGCCCCTGCGCCCAATCAGAGCTTGCTTGATGTGGACGAAGTTCTGGTTTCGCCGGCGTTTCAACAGAAACCGGGCGGTGTCATTAGCGCGGTAGCGCTTACCAAGGCGCAGCAGCAGCAGGTTGAAATGCTGAAGGACATCGTGGGCGGGCCCTTAGGGACGCAGGAAAGCGACGGCCGAAGATTGCCGCGGCCGACCTCCGTCTTTTCGTTGAGCGCGCTGCCGCGGGTGCTGGGCACGGCGCTGCTTGCGCTGTTTGTGTCGCTGCCCTTTGTCTCGTCCGACTTCGCTGAAGGCGAGCTGCCACCGGTCGAGTTCGACGAGGATCGCAATAGCGCCACCACTTTCTACAACTTGCTGGACAATATCGCGCGCGACGACTACATACTGGTCGCCTTCGAATATGGGCCGGCGGCGGCGGGCGAGCTGGATATGCTGGCGGAGTTGCTGCTGCGGCATATATTCGCTCAGCGTGCCACGCCGTTGATCGTCAGCAGCAATCCGATCGCGGTTGTGCATGCGCAGAACATCATCCGGGAGATCAACCGGTCGCTGAGCGATGCGCATGCGCCCTTGACGGCTGATGAAGACTATTACCTGTTGCGTTATTTGCCCGGCGGCGCCTTGGGCTTGCGCGAATTGAGCGAGAATTTCGGCGATATCGCCCGGGTGTCAGCGCGGGGGCAGTTGACTGGTCTCGAATTCGCTTCGCTGCAAGAGATGACGCTGATGGTGCTGATCACGGATAGCGCCGAAGATCTGCGCAGCTGGGCCGAGCAGGTGCTGCCCGAGGTCACCGATATGCAGCTGCTGGTCGCCACCGGTTTCGCCGCGCAACCGCTGGCGCAAGCCTATGCCGATAGCGTGGAGGGAGTAATGGGGCCGGTCTACGGCATGCGCGATGCCTACACCTATGGTGAAAAACTACATGCTAATTTCAGCGCGCTGGATCCGTCCCCACCCGAGCAAGAACCTATAGTCGAGCCGGTACAGGCGTCGGACGGGGCGGATGGCGCTACGGATAGCAACGCGGTCTCGGAACCTCAGATTGAGCGCGATGGCCCTACCGCCTTGCCAGCGGTGTCGGCGTCGCCGGAAGCGACGGCAACATCAGCCGCGACCGAGACGTCTCAGCCGACGTCAACATCGGCTCCGACCGATACGCCCGCGCCCACAGCCACGGAGGCGACCCTCCTCGCTGTTGAAGTCACATCGCCTCAGCGTGTGAATATCCGGCGCGGGCCGACAACGGTCGATGATGTGCTGGCGCTGGGATACCCGGGCGACTTGTTTGAGGTGCTGGGCACAAACGGCGATGGCAGCTGGTATCAAATCGCGCTGGATAACGGCCTGGAGGGTTGGGTGGCCGCTTTTCTGGTGGAGGAACGCGTGATCACGGCCAGCGAGCTTGCTGGAGAGGAGACTAACGACTCGGCGAGCCTGCCGCGGGAACGCGCAGTGATGCGTTTGGACTTCACGTTTCGGCTGGGAAAGAATCAGCCGCGCTTCTATCAGGCTCAAGCGCCTGCGCCGGGCGACCGCACGGAGTTGGTGCTGACGCGCGATCGCAGTCAAGAAGTACCGCGCTTGCAGGCGATGACGCTGGGCACGCTGGCGGCGGTCCTGGTCATCGTGATTGGAAATTTGTTTTACGCGGCGCGCGGGCTGCTGCGGCGCCGGGACTCATCGGGCGCAAGATGAGGCGAGGCTGATGGCGGAAAATACAATCGCGCTGCTTAGCTTTGTATTGACGCTGATGGTATTTAGTTACCTGTTGGGTGATGTGCCGCTGATCGGAAATTTGTACCGTATCGCGGTATATATCTTCATCGGCATGACGGCTGCGTTCACGCTGATCGTCACATATGAAGGGCTGATTTTGCCTTATTTGCAGGATATCCAAGATCCCTCGACCAACTGGACAACCTTGGGCAATCGCGTTGACATTTACATCTTTTTCACTGCGCTGCTGTTTGGATTGCTGCTTCTGCTCAAGCCGGTCAAGTCGCTGACCTGGCTGACCAACAGTGTGCTCGCCGTGGTGATAGTGGTCGGCGCTGCGGTGGGCGCCGTCGGCGCGCTGACGGGCACGCTTTTCCCGCTGCTGCAGGCGACGGTGGCCATTCCGGATAATCTGACTGCGGACTTCAGCGCGCTGGTCGATACGCTGCTGATCTTCGTCGGCACGATGACTGGACTGTACTACTTTCACTATCAGGCGCGTACGAATGCCGACGGCGGCGTCGAACAGAGTTTTGTTGGGCGCGGTTTCCGCCATATCGGGAAAGTCTTTCTGGTCACGGCGCTGGGAGCGATCTACGCCTCTACGGTATTGACCTGTCTGACGATACTGACCGAGCGGATTGGATTCCTGTTTCAATTCGGAGCCTGATCCATGTCTGATACCAAGATTAAATCCATACTCGCGGCGGATTTCGGCAGCGTCAACACACGCGCGCTGCTCTTTGATGTGGTGGAGGGCGAGTATCGCTTGGTGGCGCAGGGCAGGAGCCGCACCACGATCGGCTCTCCGGTTGATGACGCTCATATTGGGTTGTCGTCTGTTTTGCGTGAAATGGCCGTGGCCACCGGTCGCCGCTTTCTCGATGAGCAGGGCAGCGTTATTCGCCCGGAGCAGGCCAATCGCGTCGGGGTCGATTATTATGTGACCACGGCCAGCGCGGGGCAGGCTCTGCGCATGGTCTTGGTCGGTTTGTATCCCGGGCACGACCTGGGCGCCGCGCAACGCGCCATCGCTCCCTTCTATATCAAAGTTGCCGCTGCGGTTCATCTGGAAGATGGGCTAGGACCAAAGGGACGACTGAACCGAATTGTGCACAGTCGGCCACAGCTGATACTCGTCACCGGCGGAACGGATGGCGGCGTGCGCGCCGTGCTGCTGGAGATGCTGAGTGTCGTGCGGCAGGCGGTGGCGCTCTTGCCGATGGGCAGCCGGCCTACAGTTATCTTCGCCGGCAACAGCAGCTTGACCACCGCCGTGCGCGAGATGCTAAGCCAGCAGGCGGAGGTTTTGATCGCGCCGAATATCGTGGGCGGCGGCGAAAACACATGGGAGGCGGCGCAGACTGTGCTGGCGAGCGTCCTCGGCGATCACAAGTGGCATGGCAGGAGTTTTCAGCGCGTGGCCGCCATGACGGATTCCGGCATTTCGCCAACCGCACGTGGCGTGGAGACGATGACGGCCTTCTTCTCTCGCGCGCTGCAGCAGGACGTGCTGGCGATAGATATCGGAAGCGCGCGCTCCACATTGTCACTGGCGGGCAATGGCCGCGTGTGGACGGGAATCCACAACGATATCGGCATGGGACATAGCGCTGCCAGCGCCCTCGAGCTCATCGGCGAAGAAGCGGTGAGCGATTGGCTGCCCTTTTATCCGCGCAAGGGCGAATTGGCGCAGTATGTTTTGAACAAGGGTCTGCGGCTGGAGAACGTACCGCGGGAAATGCGTGAGCGCACCATTGATTACGCGCTGCTGCGAGCGGGACTGCGCTACATGCTGCGCGCGGCGCGGGAGTCGGGGAGCAGCGCGGTTGATCCGGCGCGAGTTGGCATGGTGCTGGTGGCAGGCGCGGCCATGACCGGCGGCGGACAGGGGGCGCTGGACATGCTGATGCTGTCGGATGCGCTCCAATGCGCGGGTGTCTTGCGGGTCAAAGCCGACCCCCACGGCGCCTTGTCCGCTTTGGGCGCATTGGCGACTCGCCAGCCGATGGCTGTGGTGCAGCTGGCGAACAGTGTGCTGGAAGATGTGGGTACATTAATTTGCGCTAGCGGCAAGTCTACGGCCGATGCGACGGCGCTGAAAGTCAGCGTGAGGTTGGAGAATGGCGAATTGCTGCGCCGGGAAATCGCCGATGGCGATGTCTGGCGCCTGCCCTTGGAGTCTGGCGCCACAGCCGAGGTACGGATACAGGCGCGGCGGGGTTTGACTGTAGGCGGCAAGCGGCGCTTGCGATTGCAGCTAACAGGCGGGCGCGGCGGCCTGCTGTTTGACGCGCGGCTGGATTCGCTGGAAAAAGAAAGCTCGCTGACCGTGCGGGCGGTGAACATGCTGCGCTGGTTCGCGGCGGTCAGCGGGGCCGATGAGCCGGTGGTGATCCCTGAGAGTTGGTTGGCGACAGCCGAGGTTGTGACCTAGGAATATCGGTTCATTTGACCGCGCCCATGGTCAAGCCGTCGACCACATTCTTGCGGATGAACATCGCCAGGAAGAAGATCGGTATCATCACGACCAGGCCGGCGGCCGCCATCTGCTCCCACATAATGCCGCGCGCGCCACTGGTCGTCATCAGCGCGACCTGCATGGTGCGCATCTCGCGCCCGATGATCAGCGCGAAGAGGAATTCATTCCAGGACATGATAAAGGCGAATACTGACGCCACCAGCACCCCGGGGCGGATCAGCGGCAAAGAGATGTAGAACAGGATTTGAAAGTCATTGCAACCGTCGACGAAGGCGGCTTCTTCGATTTCGTCTGGCAGCGCGTCGACGAAGCCCTTGATCATCCATATCGCGTAGGGCAGGACGATGGACATATTGACGATGATCAAGCCCAGTTGGGTGCCCAGCAGTGGCCGGTCAAGTATTACTACCGTGCGGAAGAGCGTAAAGAAGGGGATGGCGACGACGATGGCGGGGATGAATTGCGTCGTTAGTATCCAGATAAGCAAAATGCCATTGCCCAGGAATTGGTAGCGGCTGAAGGCGTAGGCAGCCAGCGTCGCCAGCGGAATGGCGATCAGAATAGTAGCGCCCGAGACGACCACGCTGTTGATGACACTGGGAAACATGTTGCGCCCGACTTCGCCGCGCTCGCGATCGGTGCCTTCATTGATGATGACGGAGTCGTCTGAAAAGATAATGTCGAAGTTTTCCAGCGTGGGTGTGAAGATCAGGGTGGTGGAATAGGCTTTTTCCTGCGGTTTGATAGCGGTGATGGCCAGCCACATAATGGGCAACAGAATGAAGGCGATGATCAGCAGCAGCGCGGCCGTCTCCAGCGTTTTGGCGGCATTCAACTCGAAGCGGGATTTTTGAGCCTGTCTGCTGGCGGTTATTGCTGTCACTGGTCGACCTCAGTCGCGATTCAACACGAGTGAAACATAAAGGGCCGCGCAGATCGTCAAGACGATCACCAGGATGTAGGACATGGCCGAGGCATAGCCGATATCGAGGCTGCGCACGAAGCCGATCTGGTGGATGTAGTAGTTAATGGTCTGGGTGGCGCGTACGGGTCCGCCGCCGGTCATGGTAACCACCTGGTCAAACATCTTCAGCGAAAATATCGTTTTGAGCATGGTGACGATCAGAATGACCGGACGCAGGAGCGGCAGCGTCACGCGGAAGAAGATTTGCAGGCGGTTGGCGCCGTCTATGCGAGCCGCTTCAAAGATCTGTTCGTCGATTGAGCCGAGCGCGCCGACGAACATGAGGGCGATCAGCGGCGCCCAACCCCAGGTTTCGCTCATGGCCAGCATGAAGAGCGCCCAAAATTTGTCGCCCAGCCAGACGATGGATTCGCTAATCAGCGGGATTTCAATGATCGGAAGCAGGTTGACAAGCGACAGTACGGCGTTGACCGGTCCCACGATGAGCTGGTCGATTAGCAAGTCGTAGATGCCGTAATTCTCGTTAAGCATGAAGCGCCAGCTATAGCCTTTCAGGGCCGGGCTGACGGCAAAGGGGAAGATAAGCAGGACCTTGGTGAGCGTATGCAGCCGGCCGCCCTTCTGGACGACAACGGCGATGAACAGACCCATGATGACGGAGAGCGCTACGCTGATAACGGTGAACCAGAAGGTGACTTGCAGGCTGTTGATGAAGCGCGAATCGCTGAAGGCCAGTGCATAGTTGTCGAGAGTGAGCAAACTCCAATCGATGGAGATGCCGCCTTCGCCGATGGAAATTGCGAATTGTGGCGGCTTGCGCAGCCTGTATTTGTGAAAGCTGAAATAGAGCGCGGCGACCAAGGGGTAGATGGTGGTCAGGACGATGATCAGGAGGGCGGGCCCTACAAGCACCCAGGGCACCCAGCGTTTCTTGCGCATCTATACTGGTTCCTCACCCCCGTCCCCTCTCCCATAACGGGAGAGGGGGGAATCGATTACGGGGATAGCGTCAATGGCTTAACCGTCGTAGTAGCCGGCGGCGTCCATGACAAAGCGCACATCTTCCGCCGTCCGGTCGAGGACAGCCTGGATATCGGCGCCGGGATCGGTGGCGATCTCATTGATCGCTTCGGCCAGGAACGGGACGATCTCGGTATATTCCGGGATCAGCGGGATGGTGCGCGCGTCAGCCAGAACAGCCGAGGCGACGCCCTGCAGCCCGTTGTGGACTTCATTCACCTCCGGGTCGGCCAGCACAGACAGGCGAACCGCCACATTCGTGTCCAAAGCGGGATCGGATGCGTCCAAGACGATACGGCGCTCGGTGATCGGATGTGTCAGCCATTTTAGGTATTCGAGGGCGGCGTCGCGATCGTCGGATTGATCAAGGATGCCTACTGCCCAGAGATAGCCGTAGGACGTGGTTTCGCCGCCTTCCCAGCCGGGCGCGGGGGCGAACGAGGCGTTGTCCGCGACTTCGGGAATCTCGGAATTGGTCATGCGGGATGCCATCCACCACCAGCCGATGAACATGGCGGCGCGGCCCTGCACCAGTTCCTGATTGGCTTCCTGCTCGTTCCAGGCGACGGAGGCTTCCGGACTGTAACCGTCGCGGACGTAGCTGATGTATTGCTCGGTCGCGGCGACACCAGCTTCGTTGTTGAAAATGGGTTCCCAGTTTTCGTCGAAGATGTCGGTGCCGGCGCCCCAAAGCTGGGCGAACCAATTGAAAAGATTCTGATCGACATTCAAGCCGTAATACATGGCGATGGGAGCGATATCCATGCCGGCCGCTGCGATCGCTTCACCGATGGCGGAGATATCCTGCCAGGTGGCGGGCGGGTCCATGCCGACGGCATCCAGGACGTCCGCGCGGTAGTGCAGCAGCAGCGGGTGACCGCGGAAGGGCATACCGTAGATGGTGTCGCTCAAGCCAGTGGCCGCGCCTTGGTAGGCGGGCGAGTAGTCATCCCAGTCGAAGCCAGCCTCGGCAACGAAATCATTCAGCGGATGCAGGAAGTCATAGATGTTGGTGCCCCAGGCGTCTACGAAGGCGACGATGTCAAACTCGGTGTTGGGATTGGTCGCTTCCAGGTAGAGCTGTTCCTGGAAGGAGCCGAAGGGCAGATCGCCCCAGCTGACGGATATGCCGGTCATGGCAGTAAATTCATCCGCGCCCTTGACCGCTGCGGACGCGAATTGCGGCGCCGTGCTGCAGCAGATGAGGAATTTCAATTCCGTGCCATCGTAGGGTTTGCTGGCGTCCAAACCGAAGGTGGCTGGGTCCATGATATCTTGAGCGGTCACGGCGGCCAGGGGCAGCGCCAGGAAGACGATCAGCGTCAGCAGTAATATAAGTTTGCGAAGGAGGTTCATGGGTAGTCCTTTCGTTCTACGTATAGAAATACAGTGATATGCTATCAATGTTCGGGCGCGACGAGAGTGGCGCGATTCTAACACATAAACTGCGGTAATCGTAGCGACGAGCGTGAATACAGCGCATTAAGACCGCTATCCGCCAAAGTACTCGTTCGTCTCCGGCATAATTGTCAGCGGACGTACTCGATCATCCAGTCGAGCAGGGCGTCGTTTTGCGCCTGCTGCACTTTGATGGGTCCGCTTATTGAAGCCACATGCGCCATGGCGGGAATGCGCAGCATCTCCACAACGCAATCATTGGCTTTCAGGTGGGCGTAGAATTGCTCGGCCTGGCCGGCGGGGCAGCGATAATCGGCCTCACACTGGATGAGCATGGTGGGCGTCGTGCAGTTGTGGGCGAAGGTGATGGGCGAGCCGCGGCGATAAACCTCGGGGATTTCGTGCGGCTTGCCGCCCAGCTCGCTGAGGGAGCCCCAGGGTCCCATGTCGGCGGTGCCGTAGCGGCTGACCAGGTCCGTAATGGGGTTCTCGGCGACGGCGGCTTTGAAGCGGTCGGTCTGCCCGATGGTATAGCAAGTCAGGTAGCCACCGTAGGAGAGTCCGCAGATGCCCAGGCGGTCGGGATCGGCCAGGCCCTGGTCGACGACGTAGTCGACGCCGGCCAGCAGGTCTTTATGATCGAGGACGCCCCAGTTGCCCGAGAGCGCGGTGGCGAATTCGTCGCCGTAGCCGGTCGAGCCGCGCGGATTGACGAAGAGCAGGGCGAAGCCGGCGCCGGCAAGCATCTGGAAATCGCTGCCGTATTGGTAGCCGTACCAGCCGTGCGGTCCACCGTGGATGTACAGGATGGTGGGATAGGGCGGCTGGGCATCATTGGGGCGCAGCAGCCAGCCTTGAATATGCGCGCCGTCGATTTCATAGCGAAATTCGTCGACCTGGGGGAAGGCGATGTCATCGATGAGGTCTTGATTGAAGCTGGAAATCTGACGTTCGTCCGCGCCGTCGATATCGGCCAGGCAGAGCTCGCCCGGGTTTTCCAGCGTTGACGACAGGTAGAGCATTTTGCCGGCGCGCGCATCTTGCAGAGTGGTCGTTCTTTCGCCGTCGACCAGCTGCTTCCAGCTGGGATCACCGGTCAGCATAACTGAGTAGACGCCGCGTTTCCCCTCTTGAACGACGTTGACTAGGGTGGTCGCGGGTGAGGCGAGCAGTTTGCCGGAGCTGAACACAGGATACCATTGAACCTCAACGCCGGTGGGCAGGCCGGCGCTGCGGTTTTCGGCATTGCCGCCATCGCGGTCGACCAGCCACAAGTCGTCCTTGGTGGCCATTGGCTGGTCGCCTCTGGAAGCGACGACGATGATTCGCTCCCCGTCTGGCATCCAGTCGGCATTCTTGATGAAGCCCCAATCCAGGCCCAGGACTTCGCTCATGACGCCGGCGAGATTGACGATTCGCAGCCGGGCGGAGAAGAGATCGGCTCGGTCGGGGTCGTGCGCGGCGAGATAGAGCAGCTCGCGCCCGTCTGGCGACCAGCGCAGCGCTCTGTCGAGATGGCCGTCATCGGTCAGTTGCCTGGCTGGACCACCGCCGGTGGATTGGACGAATATGTTCTGTACGGCGTCATCCAGGTAGCCGACGCCATCGAATCGGTAGACCGGGCGCGTAACGTAATAGGGATCGCTGGGGTCACGCGGTAAGGCGTCAATAGGCGCGGTGAAGGCGATGGCGCCCCCATCGGGGGACCAGACCGGCGGCCCGGCGACGCCTTGCTTCAGCGAGGTAAATTGCCGCGCTTCGCCACCGGCAAGAGGCAGCAGGAAGATCTGCTTTTTGCCGCCACGGTCGGAAAGAAATGCGATTTGGCTGCCATCAGGCGACCAGGCGGGCGCAGTCGAGTTGTTGTTTGAGTCGGTCAGCCGGCGGGCCGCGCCCGTCGCAAGATCGATCAACCAGAGCGTCGTGCAGCTGGACATGCTGGAGAGATCGTTCTGTCGCAAGTCGCAAATGGCCCGATCAGCCGACGGCGACAGCTGCGCGCTGCCGATCCGCGCATAACGCAGATCATCCAGCCGGTCGAAGTTGCGCTTGTCGGTCGCTTGCGTCATGGCGCCTCCTCGCCGCTCTGCGGTTTCCTGTGGGCATATTCATTGCGCAGCCACAGCCTGGTGACCTGGCCCGATTCATCCTGTTCAAAGCGCGCCGTCTCGTTGGATTGGCCCGGCGCTTGAATGACGAATTCGTGCTCAGCGTCGGTCGGCTCGAGAATGACAGGCGGATAGTCGAGGTCGTCGAGCGCGACGATTTGCAGCTGGCCGCCTCGGATGATGACCTTTTCGTTGCCCCATTCGTGGAAATACTCGCCTTCGTATTGGCGCCAGGCGGGATCAACCGCCGGCTTCGGCTGGTTGGTGGCCTTGATGAGCTCGGGCAGGACCAGCTTGTAGCCCTGATTGATATATTCGGGCGGGTTGCTGCCCAGGGCGTTGGTCAGCAGGATCAAGCCAAAGTTATGCTCGCGGCAGAGCGTGAAGCCGGTCAAATAGCCTGGGTAGCCGCCGGCGTGGCCGCTGATGGTCCAGTCGCCGAGTTTGTAGATCATGCTGCCCAAGCCGTAGCCTTCTTTCCAGCACGGCTCGAGCCAGTGGATACGGTGCATGTCGCGGCGCGAGTGGCGGGAGAGCACGGCGTCATCGGCGTCGTCCAGGTGGAAGGCTGCGTATTTGACCAGGTCGTTGATGGACGAGGCGAAGTTGGCTGAGGCTTCAAAGCCGTTCATCAGGAAGAAGGGCAAGGGCGAGCGTTGGTGTTGGTCATCCAGCTGCGAATAGCCTTTCGCCAGCATGGGATCGTCGCGCTGCGGCAGCGGATAGGTGGCCGACATGCCCAGCGGATCGAGGATCTTGCGCTGGAGGTAAGCCGCCCAGGACTGACCCGATACTTGAGCGATGACGCCGCCGAGCAGAGAATAGCCGACATTGCTGTAGGCGAATTTGTGGTTGGGAGCGCGCGTAGGCGGTCGGCTTTTCATGGCGTCGATAAACTCTTCCCAGGCGGGGGCGTCGCAGTCTGTCCACATGGGATTGTGGGAATCGCGCGGCAGCCCCGATGTATGCGTCAGCAAATTGCGAATAGTAATCTCGGGCGCGCCGGGGTAGCGCAGGGAATACGAGTCCAGGCGCCGAGAAACGGGATCGTCCAGGTTGAGCTTGCCGGCGTCGCGCAGTTGCAGGATGCCCACGGCCGTGAAGGTCTTGGTGATGCTGGCGATGCGAAAGCGCGTGTCCAAGGTAACCGCTGACTTGGTTGCGATGTCAGCGCAGCCGAAGCCGCGGCCCCAAATCAGTTCACCGGCGTAAACCAGCCCCACCGCCAGGCCGGGCTGCTTATTGTGGTGCATTTTGAAGCGAATCCACGAATCATAAATGTCGATGACGGCCGCCAGATCGGGGTTTTCAAGCAATAGGGCATGTGGCATCAGTACCTCCAATTAGCAAAGCTGCTTCCGCCGGTGCTAGACTCGCGTTTTGCGGGTCGGCAGTAACACAGCGCATCAGCATTTGATATCGGAGCCGCGCCCCTCAATGGTTGGGGGCGGCTCGCCCGGCGCCTCGCCGACGACGCCCTGTACGAACCAGTCCATGTCGGTGTAGAGGTAGCCCTTGGGGAACTTCTTGTTCTTTTCCAGCAGCAGGTCGCCGGCCTGCGAATAGAGCGGGCCGTCCAGCGCGTCTTTGTTAGTTTCGTTCCAGGTGATGCGCCATTTCAGCGGCGGCGCTTCCATAATGTGCGGTATCTGGTCATAGTCATAGGGCGCCATGTCGATAATGCCGCGGCCGAAGTTCTTGGTGGAGACTTTGCCGTCGTAGGCTTTGGCTTTCCACTTGTCCTCGAGCAGGTCGTTGACGCGCCGCAAGTAATACCAGCCCCATTGCCAAACAATGCTGGTCATGTTGGCTTCGGCGCCGAATTCGCGCATATCAAAGCCGTAGCCGACGGAACGCACGCCTTTTTCTTCGGCGACTTTTTGCACTTCCGGGTTGTAGGTGTGCTGCACCAGGACATCGGCGCCGAGATCGACCAACTCCAGCGCCGCGGCGCGATCAGCATCCGGGTCGTCCCAAGAGCCGGTGAAGCGCACGTGAACGGAGATGTCTTCACAAGTTCTGACCAGCAGGGACGCGGCTGTGATGGCGTTGATATTGCGAATCACTTCGATGGTTGGCTCGGGGGCGATGAAGCCGATGATGCCGGAAACGGTCATTTCGCCGGTGTAGCCGCCGGCCACGTAAAACGCCTGGTACATGCGGCCGCTGTAGGTGGCGACATTATCGGCTGTTTCGGCGCCGCCGGCGACTTCAAACTTGGTATCGGGGAAGTCGGCCGCGACCTTGAGTACGGCGTTGCTGAATTCGGGCGCTGCCGCGAAGATCAGTTTGTGCCCTTCTTCCGCGAGTTGGCGCACCACACTTTCGGCGTCGTCGACCGACACGCTCTCTACGGCTTTGGTGCCGAGATCGGGCAATTGCTCGTCGAGGTATTGTCGGCCGATGTCGTGCAGACGGCTCATATTGTATTCGTCTGTGTTTTCACTGTAGACGAAGGCGACCTGGCTGTTCACTTCTTCTACGACAGCAGACTCGCTTGACGCGCCTTCGCTGCAGCCGGCCAGCATGGGCAGAGAAGCGACCAGGAGCGCGAGCGAATAAACTAAGTTTCTTGAAAAAATCATTTGGCGCCTCCTGTGGCAAGTCTTCGGTCCGGGACTTTGCGCTGGACCCGGACGGAAACAATTTGAGCTACCCTTGGTTCAAATAAGCCGCGGTTGCCAATCCGGCGCAGCACTGCACGCCGACCAGGCTGTGGATCGGAATCGCGCGATAATCCAGTTCGGCTTCGAGGTTGCCGCCGTCGGCATCCAAGCGCGCGGTTGCTGCTTGGCTGGCGGCTTGTATTTGGCCATGTTCGTTGCCGGCGGCGATTTCAGCCTTAAGCATACGGGCCAGCAAGCCGACATTCAATAATCTGTAGAAGCGTGAGGTATAGAGATTGCTGAAGAGCTCGGCTTGTGTCGCTGGCCGGTTGGTTGATTCGTCCTTCATCACCCACTGGCGATCGGCCTCGCGGAAGCCGGCGCTCATGGCGAGAAAGTCTTCCAGGGCGCGTCGAACCGGCGTGTCCAGGCGCAGGACGTTTTCAATCGGCGCGTATTGCTCACGTATCCAGGCGTCGTGCTCGGCTGCCATGTCCAGCGCCTGCAGAATCGCGTCGCGGCGCAGGGTGGTCGAAAGCGACTGGTCGTTGACGCGCGGCTCTTCGAAATAAGGCATTTCCACGATAAGAAAGAAGGAATCGTAGCGCTCGGCATACTGCGCGCTGGACGCCATAAAGCCCATGGCGGCCGCGGGGTCGGCGATGCCGTTGCGCTCCAGGTGGTCATACATATCGGTGCTGCTGAGCATGCGGTAGATGGCCGGGGCGTAGGGCGCGGCGAAGCTCATCTCGGGTTCGCCCAGATCCAGCGCCAGCCCGAACCATTCGGGTATCAGATGGAAGGTGTCGTAGAGCGGCGCGCATTCGCCCGACACATAATAGTAGACGCCGCCGAAACCGGCGTTGTGCAGCGAGTAGAGAAGCTCGGGCTGCGTCTCGTCGATGACGCGCATGAGCGCTTGTGTCTCCGGCAGCGGGTCATTAAATCTTAGATTCTTGTATTCGATAGGAAAGGTCCATTCGACCTGCTCGCGGCGGGCCGGGCGATAAAAGTGGCGGGCATAATTACTGGGGGTGAAGGGACCGTTGAACCAGCCTTCGTTGAGGCGCATGCCGTCGGCGTCAATCGACTTGATGAAGTGCCAGCTGAAGCCGAGTTCGCGGCGCAACTCGTCGTCCTCACAGAGCCTTTGCGACAGATATTCGATGGTCATGCAGCCGATGGGTTCGTTGGGGTGGGGACCGCCGAAGACGAAGGCGTTTTGGTCGCCGCCGCTAATGGAGACGAGCTCGATAGGGTCGCCGGCGCGGGTTCGCCCGACCTCCTTAATGCTGACTAGATCGGGAAAGCGATCGCGCAGACGGTGGCTGGACGCGTTGAGTTCGTCGACCGTTAGAAACGCTTGGTAGTCAGGAATGTCGGCGGCGATCTCTTGCAGGTTCATTCGTTCTCCTACGCCTGCCCCCACCCTAAATCCCTCCCCCAAAATGAGGGAGGGACTTGGATTTCCCGCATACCTTTAACCTGCTCGTATTTCCTGGTGGCAACGCAAGGTTGCGCGAAGACTCCAGAGAACGGGCAAAAGGGTGCGAAATTCGGCCGGGGCCGGCAGTCTATCGCTCATCCTCGTTGATCCAGACATTGTGATCGTCAGTGGCGAGATTCAGTGTCCACTCGCCGCCGAAGAAGTCCTTCACATAGTTGTTCTTGACGGTGAAGATGTTGAAGAAACCGAATGCCGGCTCGAAATACAGCGCGGCGACACGTGTTGTAGCCGCTTGCAGCTGCGCTTCGCGCTCCTCTTCGTTGAGGTTTTGCGCAGACTTGTCCAGCAGGTCGAAGATTTCTTCGTCTTCGTAGCCAAGCGACGATATCCAGCCGTTGCGGCCCCAGAGCGCGTTGGTGCCGCCTTCGCCGCACCAGCCTTGCCCCAGATAGATGCCCCATTCGCCGTCCAGCCGTCGGGCGTTGTTGGTGCCGGGATCGGCAATTTCGGGACGAATGGTGAGGCCGACTTGGGCGGCGGCGTCAACCATAGCGGCCACGTAGTCGGGCGCTGGATCGGAATTCCAGGCGAACATCGGGATTTCCAGGTTGGAGCCATCCCATTCGCGTAGGCCGTCGCCGTCGGTGTCCACAATGCCCATCTCATCCATCAGCGACATCGCCAGTTCCGGATCGTAGGAATGGTATTCGTCATAGAGGCCTTCGACGTAACCGGCTACACCCGGGCCAGCCGTGCCGGCGCCCTTGACATGCGTGGGACCGCGCAGCGCGGCATTAATGGCGTTGCCGTCCTTCATGTGGGAGAGCGCCTTGCGGAAGCGGACGTCGTCAAAGGGCGGCTTGTCCACTGACATGTAGAGACGGGTGGCGACCGGGCAGCCGAAGTTGAGCACAGTCATATCTTCGTTGTCCTGGAAACGGCCGACGTCATCGCCGGGCGTGACCGAGCCCCACCAATCGATGTCGCCGGCTTCAAGCGCGATCATCGCCGCCGGCACATCGGGCATGACGCGGAAGATCACCTCATCCAGGCAGGGGTCGATGTAATAGTCTTCGTTGGCGCGCAGGACGACTTCTTCGTCAGGCGAGTAGGAGACGAATTCAAAGGGACCGGAGCCCAGCGGGTTGAGACCGTAGTCATCGCCGTACATTTCGATGGCTTCCGGGGCGACGATGGCGGTGAAGGTCAAGCCGCGCGCCTTGTCGTACATGATGGCGTCGGGACCGCTCAAGGTCAGCACGACGGTGTGATCGTCAGTGGCTTCGGCGGAGACAAATAGGTTGCGCAGGTCGGCCGCCATGATCGAAGATTCGTCATCGTATTGTCGGTAGATCGAGTAGACGACGTCATGCGCGGTCACTTCGCGGCTCTCGCCTTCGGGGAAGACATCGTTGCCGTCATGCCACATCATGCCCGGGCGAATATGCCAGGTGTAGACGGTGCCGTCATCGGTGATGTCCCAGGATTCGGCCAGGTCGCCGACGGGCTGGCCCGACTCAATGCGGAAGAGCATGCTGTTGATGTTGGTGATGGCGTAGAAGGTCCAGTCATGCGCGGCGGTATTGGGGTCCATCGGCAAGAAGGTGTCGACGCCGATGGTGAAAGTGCCGCCTTCTTGCGGGCAATGCCCGTCGGCCGCAGCCGGCGTGATTGACAGCGCCAGGACGAACACGAGCGTCGCGAGTGCCAGAATGCTTCTAATCTTCATGATGAAACTCTCCTTGAAAAGCTCAATTCGTTGGGATATGAAAAGAGATACGCCTACGTTTGAATGATCGTCTGATATGCGCCTCCTGTGGCTAGCAATTGCCAAGCCGTCACTAACAGGACGACTTTCGACGGGAGCGAATCCCGTCCTTCTCATTCGTCTCTTGGTTGTGATCGAGAGGGCGCCTGCGCGGAGACGAGTTGCCGAGATGTTAGCGCAAATCGCCGCAGAAATGCAAACTACTGGCGCAAGGTTGGATCGAGCGCGTCACGCAGGGCATCGCCGATAAAGTTGATGGCGAGCACGGTGACCATGATGGCGACCCCCGGCGCGATGGACATGACGGGCAAGATGCGCATCAGTTCTTTGGCGTTGCTGAGCATGGAGCCCCATTCAGCGGTGGGTGGCTGCGCGCCCAGCCCCAAATAGCTAAGCGCGGCGGCGATGAGGATGGCTTCGGCGACGCTGAACGAACCCTGCACGACCACTACCGGGAATACGTTGGGCAGGATGTGGCGGAAGATGATCCCTATATCGGAGGCGCCGGCCGCTTTGGCGCCGACGATGAACTCGGTCTCGCGCAGAGTCAGCACCATGCCGCGCACGACCCGCGCGAACCAAATCCAGTAGACGACGATCAAGGCCAGCATCATGTTGCGCAGGCTGGGACCAAAGACCGCGACCAGCGCGATGGCGAGGACGAGAAAAGGAAAGGCTTGCATGAGATCGACAATGCGCATAATGATCATGTCGGCGATCCCGCCAAAATAGCCGGCAATCGCGCCCAAAGCGACGCCGATAGTGACGGAAATGCTGGAGACGACAATGCCGACCATCAGAGAGATGCGCGCGCCGTATATCAAGCGGCTGAAACTGTCGCGCCCCAATTCGTCCGTACCGATAAAGTGTTCGGCGCTGGGCGGCTGTTTGTAGTTGGAATAATTGACCTTGTAGGGATCGTAGGGCGTGATTTGATCGGCGAAGACAGCGGCCAGCACTAGCACCAGCAACACTGAAAAGCCGAGGATCGCCCGATTGTTGCGGATGATCTGTTGAAAAGCCTTGTACCAGAACGACTTGGGTCGGGCGAGTTCGCTAAATTCGCCCTCAGGCGCCAAGTCTGCTATTTGCTGGGCCACAGTCTCCCTCATTGAAAACGAATGCGTGGATCTATGTACGAATACAAGATGTCAGTGGCGAGATTGACCAGAACGACCATGACGGCGAATACCAGCACGGTATTGGTGACAACCAGGTAATCGCGGGCGAAGATCGCGTCAACGGCCAGACGACCGATGCCGGGCCAGCCAAAGACCTTCTCGATGACGACGGAGCCACCAAGCAAGCTGGCGAATTGAGCTGAGATAACTGTCAGGACCGGGATCATGGCATTGGGCAGCGCGTGACGATAGTTGACTTGACGAGCGCCCAAGCCTTTGGCATGCGCTGTCCGTACATAGTCCAGGCCGAGCACCTCCAAAATGCTGGAACGCTCCATCCGCGTGACCAGGCCCATAAGCGACAAACTCAGAGCTACTGAGGGCAGCACTAACGAACGGGCAAATTCAATCGGCGTTTTGCCTTGGCCGACGGTGGGCAGCCAATCAAGGTGCAGCCCGAAAATCAGCATCAGCATGATGCCGAACCAAAATTGCGGTATAGAAACGCCAAGCAAGGCGAATGTCATGCTCGCGGTGTCGATCCAGGTGCCGCGTTTCAAGGCGGAGACGATGCCCAAGGGCAAGGCAAAGACGAGCACAAGGGAAATAGACGACAGGGTGAGAATGATGGTATCCGGCATTCGCTGCTCGATTTCATACCTAACCGGGGAACGCGACCGGATAGATATGCCCATGTCGCCCTTGAGCAGATTCGTCACATAGCGGACATACTGTACCGGCAAGGGATCGTTCAGCCCCAGCTTGTCGCGGATGCGGTTAATCTCTTCCTGAGTCATCTGACGTGTGTTGCTCATCATCAGTTCGACCGGGTCGCCCGGTATCAGATGAATGAGCGCGAAAGTAACAGTAGTCACGCCGAATACCAGCGGAATCATCAAGATTATTCGGCGTATGATGTATTTTCTCACGGCCTCGATCTTCGAGATCCAGAATTGAGGACGGACGTACCAGCCGACAAACGCGCTTGTCCGACGCTGACCGACGGCTGGCCAACTCGACATGCAGGACGATACTATACGACCACTGGATTGTAGTCAGGTTGGTTCAGTGTGTCAAACCGGGCCATTTTCAGCCCGCGGGATTCCAGATGAATGTCCCGTCTTCCTGTGTGACTTTGCCCAGGCCGGGGAAATCCAGGTGGTAGAACAGTGTCAAGATCTCTTCGTCGACGCAATGCTGCAAGATGCGCCGGCGGGTTTGGACGGCGATCTCGGAATCGGTATCGAAGGAGAAGTGCCAGTCGATGTTGGCGAATTGGAAGTGCTGATGCAGCAAGTCGACAACATGCAGCAGGCGCTCTCCCCCCGATTCGACGAGCAGGCCGGCGTGACCGTGCGTATGCCCCTGCAAGTCAACCACCGAAACGCCCGGGGCGATCTCGTCACCGGCCTTCACGAACCGAAAACGCTGGCGCAGGGCTTTGAAGCGAGCCAGATTCTGCTGATCTGCTTCGGCGCTGGAGCTGGCCCAGCGGCTCATCCACTCGTCCCATTCCGCCTGCATTGTCACGAAGACGGCGTTCGAATAGATGGCCTCGCCTTCGGGCGTGAAGAAGCCGGCGATATGATCAGCATGGAAGTGGGTCAGGAAGACGATATCCACATCGGTGGGCGAGAGGCCCAGGCTGTCGAGTCCTTGCAGCGTACCGCCCATGCCCGAGGGTCCAAATTCACCGAAGCCGACATCGGCCAGAATGCGGGTTCCGCCGCTGTTGATGAAAAGCAGATTCAAGCTGCCGGAGGGCTCGCTGTCGCCCAGCGCCGCCGCGACATCGGGGGGATCGACATTGGGATAACGCGCGCTGACTGAATCACGATCCATGAAGGCAGCGCCTTCCTGCAGCACGGCGCATTTGATGTCGCCGATGGACAGTTGATGTACGCTCATTTGTGTTTCCCTTCCCAATAGAATGTAAACAGATTGGTTCGCGAGCGCGAGGCTTGCGATTGGTTTGGCGCTAGGCGCCGAAAAGCGCCAGCGCGGTCAAAAAGAACATGAGTCCCGCACCCGCGCGCGCGATAATGACGGCGCTGCTCGAGCCGGTATAGACGCGCAGCAGGCAAAAGGCGAAGGCCAATAGCGCCGGGTAGACGAGCCCGTGCCAGGCCAAATCGTAGGTAGTGGCATAGGCGGTCCAGAAGACCAGCAGGTGCAGAATGACAAAGAGCGTGCTGGTGACGAGGACGCCCGGCCAGGGACCCAGGCTCCAGCGCAACGATGGCAGCAAAATCGCCTGGAAGACCAGCGACTCCGCCAGCGGCTGCAGCAGGATCAAGAGCAGGGCTGCCAGGACGATGCTCGCTGTGCCACGCGACTGGAAGCCGTAGATTTCCGGTACGGGCAAGAATTGACCGCTGGCCAGGTTGACCGCCAGGTCAATCGCCAGGGCAATGGCCACGCCCAGCAGCAGGACGAGCGGGCGGGGCAGACGGCCCGGGCTCAAACGGAGCGCTGCCCGG
The DNA here is from genome assembly GCA_011523515.1 of Chloroflexota bacterium. GTDB lineage: Bacteria > Chloroflexota > Anaerolineae > Aggregatilineales > Phototrophicaceae > UBA6055. The sequence goes on along the minus strand of WTGO01000058.1, from coordinate 30,705 downwards.
CTTGCGGGACTGCTGCGGCGATTGACCCATACGAATGCCAGGCAGAGGCCCATACCCAGCGCCCAACTGAGCATCAGCAGGAAGGGTGAGACTGCCTGGCTGCCGAGCAGCAGCGACGCCAGCGCCGGACCCACCAGGATCAAGCAGATGAGCAGTACGGCGGCGGTCAGCACTGCGCTTGGCAGGCTCCAGGGCGGGGCGGCGTCCTCTGGCAGCGAGAGCTTGGCTCGCAGGGACATTTCGCGACGATCGTGTCGTCGTGCACTCATGTAATTGACCCGTCTCTAGCCGTGCGCGCGCATGACCGTCTCGTAGACGGCTACGGTCTCTTGGGCGGTTTTGCGCCAGGAATAATTGCTGGCCAGGGCCAGGCCCTGATTGATCATGGCTTCACGCAGCGGTTGCTGAATGAGCAACGCGATGATCGCGCCTGCCATTTCTCGCGCATTATTGACCAAATAGGCGGCATCTTCCAGTACTTCTTCAAAGACGATGGCATTGGATGTGACCACGGGCGTGCCGGATGCCATGGCCTCCAGCGCCATCAGGCCGAAACCTTCGTAAAGGCTGGGGAAGACAAAGACATCAGCCAGGCGGTAGAGCGCGGGTTTGTCGGCTTCGTCGACGAAACCGATCCAGCGCAGGTAGTCCTGGATATTGAGTTGGCGGCTGTATTTGCGCAGATCGGGGTAGAGCCGGTCATCGTAAGCGGGTTCGCGGCCGGCGATGACCAGCGGGAAAGCATCGCCATCGGCCTCGCCGACGTAAGTGTAAGCGAGCATGAGCGTGTTGACCTGTTTGCGCCAATCGAAGCCGCCGAGGTAAAGCGCAAATTGGTCGGGCAGGTTGTATTTCTCGCGCACTTCCTGGTCGTGTTCAGCGCCAATGCGCGGATGAAAGCGATCGCCCGGCGCCAGGTAAGTTACCGTGATTTGCTGTTCCGGAATATTGAGCTGGTCTTCAATGTCTACCTTGGCGGTCTCGCTGATAGTGATGATGTGATTGCTGCCGCGGGCGGCGGCGCTGACCAGAGCTGTGTAGAGGCTGGTGAATATACCTTGGCTGTAGACCGGGTATAGCAGCGGTATGACATCCAGAACCGTCGTCACCAGCCTGATGGAGCAGGACATGGGCGTGCCCCAGTAGGGCACGTGCGCGATATCGGCATTGATGGCGCGGGCGAGCCGGGGAAAAGCGCGTTGCTCAAAAATGACCTTTTGTAGCTTTCCCGAGCGCTGTCGCCGGCCGCTTTCCACGGCGCGGATGCCGGCTGGCAGGTCGGCGGGTGTTGGCAAGTGCGGCGGCAGGATGAGGGAGAATTCGAGATCGGGCGCGACTTTGGGCAGATGGGTTAGCAAGTGGCGCAAGTATTGGCCGCTGCCGGTGGACACCCGGTCGTAGAACCAGCCATTCAAGGCGATATGCACGGCGGCCTCCGAGCGCGCGACTCAGCCAACGCTCAACGTTGATTCACGCGGGCGCTGAATACATCTGCGCCTGAAAGTGGGCGATGATCTGGTCGATGGTGTCGTCGAGCGGCGTGACGGGACGCCAGCCGATGGCGGCGCCGATCTTGTCGATGCTGGGCACACGTCGGCGGAAGTCCTCGAAGCCAGGCTGTTGATAGGCTTGCTCATAAGGTACAAGCTCTATCTGAGAGACGCTGTCGGCGCGATCGCGTACGCGCCGGGCCAGGTCCAAAATGCTGGTTTCTTCGTCGCTGCCGATATTGTAGAGTTCACCGACGGTATTTTCGCACTCCGCCAGTCCCTGGATGGCGGCTACGACATCGTAGACATTAGCGAAACAGCGCTGCTGCTGGCCGTCGCCGTAGACCTGGATGGCCTCGTTGGCCAGCGCCCAGCGCACAAAGCGCGGTACAACCATGCCATACTGCCCGACCTGGCGCGGGCCGACAGTGTTAAAGAGGCGAAAGAGCGTGACTGGCAGGCCGATCTCGGCATGGTAGGCGAAGGCCAGGAATTCATCGACGGCTTTGGACGCGGCGTAGCTCCAGCGGCTGCGCAGGGTGGGGCCGGAGAGTGTGTCATCGTCTTCGCGGAAAGGGAAATTGACGCCTTTGCCGTAGACCTCGGAGGTCGACGCGATCAGTACGCGCCGGCGATAGCGGCTGGCGGTCTTGAGGATCGTTTCCGTGCCGCCAATGTTGACCTCGATAGTGTTGATGGGCTGGTCGATGATGTTGCGAACGCCGACAGCGGCCGCCAGATGAAAGATAAGGTCGCATTCGCTGACCAGGCGATCAATCACATGGATGTTGCGGATGTCTTCAACGGCGTAGCTGAAATCGGGATTGGCGGCGAGATGCTCGATATTGCCCAGGCGGCCGGTGCTCAGATTGTCGATGACGGTGACCTGGTAGCCGCTGGCGAGCAGCCGTTCGGACAGGTGGCTGCCGATAAAACCTGCGCCGCCGGTAATTAAGGCACGGGTCATGCGTTGTCTTCTCCCAGTGACGGCACTAACACTACCAGAAGATTCTACACGTGAAAGGCGATTGTTACTTTACTGACGTGGGAGAGACCGCGAGAGGTAAAGCAGCGCGACCGTCTCGCGCATGATTTCCCCGCAAAATTCTGAATGGATCAAGACTTCGATTCCGCGAAAGAGCTGCCGACGGACGGAGGGCGCCAGGGCGCGATGGTCGGAGAAGGTATCGAGCAGCTCAATATAAGCTGGCGCGCGATATCGTGTCGCGGTGTAGCGCTTGTGAATTGCGAGCTGGTCAAATAGGCCGCTGGCGGGAATGAGCTCGGCATACTCGGTCGTGACCTCGTCGGGATGCGGCGGCCGATGGTATCGGCGCGTCAACTCAGGCGCGATATCGCGATATACGCGCTGCACGGCATCAACGAAGGCGTGGCTGGCAGCGGTGACTACCGGGCGATGCCAGAAGAGCGCCAGTGTTCCGCGCGCTTTCAGCAGGCGGTTCGCATTGCCGAAGCGGGTCGCCGGGTTGAGCCAATGGAAGGCGGTGGCCGCAAAGACCAACTCGTAATTGGCAGGCTGCAAGGCAACCGTGTCGAAGTCCGCTTGAAGCACATTCACCTTGGGAAAAGGCGCCAGATTCTCGCGCGCGACTTTGGCCAACTCCGCGCCCAGTTCGATGCAGTCGACTGAATAGCCGCGCTGGGCCAGCGGCAGGGTTGCCTGGCCCGTTCCGCAGCCGATTTCGAGAATCCGCGCGCCGGCTGCAAGATCGGCGTAGGCGACGATGTCGTCAAAGAGCGCATCGGGATAGTTTGGGCGAGCGCGGTCGTAGCGCCGGGCGATACGATCATAGGCGTGTCTGCGCGTCTGATTCTCGGACATGGTGATTTGCTCAGAAGCGATTTTGCATGGAGGCGGCGTAACCGGTGAGCTCGGCGTAACCATAACCGGATTTGTCGCCGCTAATGCTGACGGCGCCTTCCCAGTAGATGATGCCGGCGCCATGGAGCTCCTGATCCGGCATTAGCGGCGCCACGGCTATGCGGAATCCTCCCGGGCCGCTTATGGTGATGTCCCAACCGGCGGGGTATTCGGCGCTGCTGTGAGGGCTGAGCCAGGTATCGCTGACGGCGATCTGAATCTCTTCGGCGCTGAGCTGTCGTGTGCTGCCGTCGGGCGCGATGAGCAGACCGCCAAACGCAGGCTCGATGCCGCCATCGGTCAGGCGAATCTGCCCCGCCATGAGCTCGCTGTCGTCGTTGAAAGTCAGCCCGAACCAGTCCCAGCCGCGGGCATTTACGCCCAGGGCGGAGGTGCTGAATTCGTGGTCCATCCAGGTTGCGCCTTCGACGGTGTAAGCTTCAGCGCCGATGCTGAGGCGACCGCTGGTCAGCAGGCGGCTCAAGCTGTAGTAGTAGCTGGCGTTGCCGATCTCGGCGCTCTTGGGGCTGAGCCCCTTGTCGCCTTGCAGTGCTGGTGGCTTGACTTGCCGCAGCCGCAGGTCGATGGCGAAGTCGGCGCTGGCGGCGGTGATCCGGGTTTGCGTCGCTTCGTCGTTTTCGGCGCGGACTTGCCAATCTTCCAGCCAGACGCGATAGTGCGGGTCGGCTGTGGCGCCGGCCAATTCCGCGCCGCCGCGGGCATAACGGACATCGTGAAAGAAGTCCCCGCCTTTGATGTCGCTCAGCGTAAAGTGCGCCATGTAGATGTCGTTGGCGCGGAATTCGGAATCCCTGCGGGTTGCGAGCGGCGTCAAGGCGCGGCGGAAAATCGTGAACTGATAGCTAAAGCGGCGGCCTTCGTCTGTCGCCAGGTTGCCGGTGTAGTACCACCACTCGGTTTGGAAGGCGGGATGAGCGCCGTGATCGCGCGGGAACTGCCACTCCCGGGCATCAATGGCGCGCGCGAAACCGCTGATGTCGGCTGGCGGCGCCAGGATTTGCGTGGTGGCGCCCAGCGTATTGCCGTTGGCGGGCTCGATCAAGCTGATGCCGAAGAGGAGGATCAGGCCGATGACGAGTAGAGAAGTTGCGGTGCGCCAGTTCACGTCGCTGTGCCTGCTCATGTATACAGAAAGCGCATTATGCTTGTTGCGGCCAAGCGCATCAAGCCGGAGCGAACGCAGCCTGCCTGGTTTGTCGCTGCTAGGCTATGATAAACGCCAGTTTGATCCGACGCGTGTACGGGCAGGGAGGATAGCCACTGTGACTGAGCCAACGACAATTTATCAGCGCCCGGCGGAGCTGCTGCAGGCGTTGATTCGCTTTGATACGACCAATCCGCCGGGGGACGAAGCCGCTTGCGTGCAGTACATCGCCGGGCTGTGCCATAGCCTGGGCATCGCCACGCAGACCTATGCCAAGGATCCCGAACGTCCGAATCTGGTCGCGCGCATAGAGGGCGGGGGCAAGGCGGCGCCGCTGCTGCTCTACGGTCATGTCGATGTCGTCAGCACCGCCAATCAGGATTGGGCGCGGCCACCGTTTTCGGGCGATATCGCCGAGGGCATGGTGTGGGGGCGTGGCGCGCTGGATATGAAGGGTGGCGTGGCCATGATGACGGCGGCCTTCCTGCGTGCGCAAGCGGAGGGTCTGGCGCTGCCGGGCGATATCATCTTGTGTATTTTGAGCGACGAAGAAGCCGGCGGCGAGAAGGGCGCCAAGTTTATGGTGGAGCAGCATGCGGATGTTTTCGCCGGTGTCAAATACGCCATCGGCGAGTTTGGTGGTTTTCCCATTCATTTCGGCGGTAAGAAGTTTTTCGCCATTCAAGTCGCCGAGAAGAGCATGTGCCGCAACCGGGTCCGATTTCGCGGGCCGGCCGGGCACGGGTCGATGCCGCGCCGCAGCCCGGAGAATGCGACTTACAAATTGGCCAAGGCGCTGGAAGCGCTGAACACCAATCGCCTGCCCGTGCACGTCACACCGGCGGCGGAGAATATGATCAACGGCATCGCTGATGGGCTGGGCGGGGAAACGGGGCATACCCTGCGACAACTGCTGAATCCGGCGCATACCGACGCCGTGCTGGACGAGCTGGGTGATATGGGCCGGCAATTCGACGCCATCCTGCATAACACCGCCAGCCCCAATATCGTGCGCGGCGGCGACAAGATCAATGTCGTGCCTGGTCAAGTGGAGATCGAGATTGACATGCGTGTGGTGCCCGGCTTTGATCCGGAAGAGGCGATAAACGAGATCCGCGCTCTGGTCGGCGAATGGGGCGAAGTCGAGCTGACGCAGCATAGCGCCGGCAACGGCTATCTCGACATGGGGCTGTTTGGCACGCTGAGCGAGATTTTGCTGGCCGGGCAGGACGGCGCGCACGTGGTGCCGCTATTGATGTCAGGCGGCACGGACGGGCGCTTCTTCAGCGACTTGAATATCCAGTCTTACGGTTTCTTGCCCATGGACCTGCCGGAAGACTTTGACTTTATGAGCACTGTTCACGCTGCCAATGAGCGCATCCCGGTCGAGACGATGGCCTTCGGTACGGACAAGATTTACGAAGTGCTGCGGCGCTTCCACGACTGAGGTAAGTCAGGCGACGCCGGCAGTATCGAGGACGGCGTGCAGCAGCACGTTGGTTACGGCTTCCAGGTCTTCCGGTTCGGCTCTTTCCGATTCGTGGTGGCTGATGCCGTCTTTGCAGGGCGCGAAGAGCATGGCGGTGGGGACGCGATTGGCGACGTAACAGGCGTCATGACCGGCGCCTGAAGTGATGTATTCATGGGAGATGCCCAGCCGCTCGCAGGCGCGTTTCACCGCGGCCACGCAAGCCTCGTCAAAGGCTACGGGCGCGGTATCGGAGATCTGCTCGAGCGAGAGCTGCAAGCCGATATCTGCAGCAACCTCGGCGCAGACCGCGCGCAGTGCCGCATCCATGGCGTCCAGCGTATCGGCCGAGGGATGGCGCAGATCAACCGTGAATTGGACGATGCCGGGTATGACATTGCGCGAGCCGGGCCCGACTTCGACCTGACTGCCGACCGTGCCGCGCGCCAGGGGTGCGCGCTCATGGGCGATATCGTCCACCGCCTGCACCACCCGCGCCAGGCCCAGCAGGGCGTTGCGCCGGCCCGCCATCGGCGTTGAGCCGGTGTGCGAGGCGAAACCCTCCAGGCTGATATCGTACCAGCGGAAACCCTGCGCCGCATTGACGACACCGACCGCGATGCCGCCCGAATCCAGAATAGGACCCTGCTCGATATGGCATTCAAAGAAAGCGGAGAATTCGTGGTCGCGTACGGATCCCTCGCCGTGATAGCCGATGCGCTTGAGCTCGTCGATTAGCGTAGCGCCGCTATCGACCGCCTTGCGGGATTGCGCCCAGTCCAGGTCGAAGATGCCGCCGTAAACGCCCGAAGCCAGCATGGACGGGGCGAAGCGCGCGCCCTCTTCGTTAGTCCAATTGACAATTTCAAGCGGGGCGGCGGTCGTGACGCCGTGGTCGTTGAGCGTACGGATAACTTCCAGGCCGGCCAAGACGCCGAATACGCCGTCGAAGCGGCCGCCGTAGGGCTGGGTATCGAGGTGGCTGCCCATGCCCACCGGCGCGCGACCCGCCTCGGCGCCGGCGCGGAGAGCGAACATATCGCCCATCTCATCGACGGTCAGCGCAAGGTCGGCATCAGCGCACCATCTGGAGAAGAGATCGCGGGCGACTTTGTCTTCGTCGCTGAGCGTAAGGCGATGGCTGCCGCCATTGGCCGTCGCGCCGATTTCGGACATCGCCATGACGCTGTCCCAAAGGCGTTTACCGTCCACGCGAATGCCGCTTGTCATAATTCCCCACCCCAAACCCCTCGCGCCATCTCTATGGCGGGCAATCCATAAAGAGGGAGGGGCTTGTCAGTTGCGGCCTGTTTGTCGGCCTGCGGTTGCTCGTTCAGGTCATGCGTCGGCCAATAAGGGGTCGTTGACGCGGATCTGCCTGTCGCGCAGTCCTTTCTTCAGCCGCTGAAACAGTTTCTCGTAGCCGGGGTGATCCACAAGATTGACCCGTTCGTAAGGATCGGCGGCCAAGTCAAAGAGCTGCCAGGTGGTCTCGCCGGCAACGACAGTCTGGATCAGCTTGTTGCGATCGTCCTTGATGCTGCGCTGATAGGGCTTGCCTTGGGGATGGCCGAAGACACCTTGATAGGCGGAGAAAATCTGGCGCCGGTGCATATAGGTGACGCCATTGAGCAGGGCGGACAGGCTGTGCCCGTCGCAAGTTGCGGGCACGGGCACGTCGGCCAATTCGAGCAGGGTTGGATACAGATCCAGCAGATAAAGCAGGGCCCCGCAATTCAAGCCGCGGGGAACGCCGGGGCCGCGCATAATGAGCGGGATGCGCATGCTGTGGTCGTAGAGATTCTGCTTGCCCATGAGGCCGTGCTGGCCGACGCCCAAGCCGTGGTCGGAGGTGTAGATGACAATGGTGTTTTCGCTAAGACCGCGCGCCTCCAGCGTATCGAGGATGCGGCCGATGTCCATGTCCATATGCGAGATCATGCCGTAGTAATCGGCGATGTGGCGTCTGATTTCGTCTTCGCCGCGCGGGTAGCCTGCCAGCAGCTCGTCACGGATATCGCGGACACCGATATCGAAGGGATGTTCAGGCGCGAAGTTGCTCGGCAACTCAATATCGTCGGGATCATACATGGTGTCATAGGGCGCAGGCGGCGTGCGCGGATCGTGCGGCGAGGTGAATGCGATGTAGGCGAAGAAAGGCTCCTCATCTTCGTCGCCGCGTGTATTGAGAAAGTCGATCATTTCGTCAGTGAAGACGGTTGTCGCGTGGCCGTCGGCGAGATAGGTCTCCTCGGGCGGGTAAGCGCCGTCGGGGTCGAAGTCGTTGACGGGCATAGCAAATTGATCATTCATGCCGCCGAAGAAGACTTTGCCGCTTTCACCGAAGCAGCGCGCGTAGCTGCCGCGGCGATTGTGCCACTTGCCCGTTCCGAATGTGGTATAACCGCTCTGCTGCAGCAATTCGGGCAGCAGCGGCGCGTCATCGGGCAGCGGATCGGGCGTATCAAAGAGGCCGCAACCGGTCATCAGCATGCCGCGGCTGGGCATGCAGACGGCGCCCGAGGTCGAGCCCATGATATGCGCCTGGGTGAAACAAGTGCCGTCGGCGATCATTTTGTCAAAGGCGGGCGTCGATACCGCCTCCGTTCCCAGCGCGCCGAGCGCCGAGTGGCGGTGGTCATCAGCGATCATGAAGAGAAAGTTGGGTCTGGTCATACTGCCTGCCTTTTGGCGCTGGAGTCTTTAAATATGATACTGTTTGCGCTGAGGGCTGGCAAGCTTGCAGCAGCGCGCGCGGTGGCCCAGCCCAACGCGGTGGCGCTGCCGGCAAGCCGTCATCAGAATTTAAGAATTCTGTGCTAAGCTTGGCGCATGACATTCGAGAGATTTCGCAGGAGATTCGCATGATTCGATTCTTGGCGCTCGCGTTGCTATGTATTTCGTTGATCGCGCCGGCCTCGGCGCAGGCGCCGGAAGCCGCTCTGACGCTGCAGCACGATGGCGGCGTGGTGACGGCCTCCTGGAACGCGGACGAAACGCAGATCCTCAGCGCGACCGAGCGGGGACTGGTTCAGGTCTGGTCAGCGGATGACGGTGAGCTGCTGCAGGAGATATCTCACGGCGGCAATCCGGTCACTCACGCGATTTGGCTGCAAGACGGCGCCGCGGTTCTCTCCGCCGATGAAGGCGGATTGGTCGTACTGAGCGCGGTAGAAGACGGCGCGATGCAGTTGAGCTGGCAGCTCGAAGGCATGCCGATCGCCTTGACGCCGAATGCTGAAGAGACTGCGCTGCTGGCGCTGACGCGCGCGGGAGCGGGCGCGATTCTGTCGCTAAGCGACGGCAAGCGCCTAATAGAATTCCAAGCGCCGGCTGAGGTCAGTGGCGGGGTCTTCAGCGCTGACGAGAGCCAGGCGCGCGCCTGGAATGAATCGGGGCAAATCTTCGCGTGGGATCTTGCCAGCGGCGCAGCGCTTAGTTACGACTTGCCCAGCCGCGGCATGCTGCTCGGCGTCGCCTGGAGCGCGGATGACGGTCGGTTGCTGGCTTGGTATACGAATGGGACGGTCAATGTATATAAGACCGATGGCTCCGGCGTCAGCGGTCGCGCAATCAGCGGCGTGCGCCATAACAGTTTTGTGCAGCGGGCCATTTGGTCGAGCGACGAATCGCAGGTGATGTCTTGGGCCGGCGATGATACGGTGCATATCTGGGCTGTCGCCGGCGGACGTTCTCAGCAGGTCTTGCGTCACGAAGATTGGGTGATCGGCGCGCGCTGGGATCCGACAGAGACGCGCGTGTTGTCGTGGTCACATATTTACGTCTATTTGTGGCGGAGCGAGACGGATTGGCAGCGCTTCGGTCATGGCAATTTAGTGCGCGGCGCCATTTGGAACGGCGAGGCGACGCAGATCTTGTCCTGGTCCTGGGATGGGACTGTGCGGGTGTGGAACGCTTGACAACTGGCTAGATCAGCAGCCCGGCTGCGGCGACAACCGCCAATGGCGTGAGGACGCCGATCAAGACGCCGACCATGATTTGAAGCGTCGTATGACGCCGCAGCACCAGCCGCGCCAGCACCACGAGCAGCAATACCGGCACAAAAAACAGCGCCTGCGCGAAACCGAAGAGCAGCGTCGTGGCGGAGATGATGCTCGACATGGCCATGGCGTGCAGGCTGACTTTCATGTAGAAAGTCGCGGCCAGCATGATGGTCAGCTCGACGATGCTCACCAGCGCCACCATTAGCAGGACGGGCCCGGCATCGTAATTTAGATAGACTATTCCTGTGGCCATGCCGGCGACAATGGCGATGGAGTAGGGAATATAGCGTTCGTTGCTTTCGCGCATGTGCATATCGCTGATTTTGCCGTTGCGCACTTTGTAGGCGACGAAGAGCATGGGCGCGACGCAGATGGATAGCACGAATAGCGAAGCGAAGCCTAGCGCGCTGCTGCGGTTGGACGATCGCAGTAACGATGTGGCGTATACCCAGATAGCCCAGACCACTGGCGGGCTAAGCAGCAGCGAAACGGCATGCGCCCAGAGGCTTTCATCACTTTGCACACGCTGGCGGAGAGCCGCGGGCAGGGGTAGATGGATGTCCATGAATTTGACTCTATTCGTGATTATGAACACTCATTATAGCAGTCTATCCGCGAGAATCGCCAAGTTTGGGATCCGAGCCCGCGCTGTTACCAAATCTGGTGAATTGCTCGGCAAGATGAGCTTCAGGCTGGCTCGACGCGGTTGAGTAAGTCGAGCAATCCGGTGGGATACAGCGGCGGCGCGTCGGCTTGAAGAAAGAAGTCGAGGCGCTTCCAGGTCGCCTCATAAAGGATGTCGCCGTCATCAATGCCTTGTACCTTGATGTCTTCAAGATACAAACCGGGATTGAGGAAACGGCCGTCGTAAATCATTACGATTTCATGGCGTCTTTTGTCTTCGTAGGTGAAGATATTCTCGAGCGTCCCGAGATAGGCGAGGTCAGCGACTTCGGCGCCAATCTCTTCGCGAACCTCGCGCACGACGGCGTCCGCGCCGCGTTCGCCGAATTCAATCTTGCCGCCGATGGGCCGGAAGAAGGTCTGGTCCTTGTGGGAATCGTACCCTTGCGAGACGAAAATTTTGTCGCCCCGGCGAAAGACGCAAAGGGCCAGCGGGCGAATCCGCCGTTTTTTCTTTCGTTTGCTCATGATGTTTTCCGGCATTGTCAGGTGTCGGGCGAGCCAAGGCTCGCTCCTACAAATCCGAAGTAGGATTGCGGTGCTTACTCGGCTTCGAAGCGGGCGCCGAGGGCGCGTGGCGGGTCGGAGCGCAAAAAAGCGCGTAGGCGGCGCTGCACAGCACGCGGCATATACTGCAGCAGGCGTTCGGTGAGACCGCCGCTGACGATTAGCAGGGTGACGATCATTAACAGCCAGGGCAGGGCATTGAGCAAGACGAAGGGAAAGCTGATCTCCTGGCCGAATATGAAGAGTCCGTTGGTCTGAATATAGCCGGAGACTGCGCGCAGGGCGGCGAAGAGATAGGCGCCCAGCACGACGCGGAAGGGGTGCCAGCCGCCGAAAATGACGATCGCCAGCGCGATCCAGCCGTCGCCTTGCATGGCGGGCGGGCTGGACCAACCGGGCTTGACATTCAGCGAATAGGCGGCGCCGGCCAAGCCAACCAGCGCGCCGCCGAGGAAGGTGTACCAATAGCGCAGGCGCTGGACGGGCGCGCCGCGGGCATAGGCCGCCTCCGGTCGCTCGCCAATGGCGCGTAAAGCCAAGCCGCCTTTGGTGCGGAAGAGCCAGAACCAGATCATAAACATCAATACGTAACTGAAATATACCAGCACATTCTGCTGGAAGAGCACAATACCCAGGACCGGGACGTCCTGCAGGACGGGGATGGCGAAGCGCGTAATTTGCGGGCCGGGGATGCGTGTGTAGTCTGCGCCCAGGAAGCGCGCCAATTCGGCGGCCAGCAGTGTCAATACGAAGCCGACAGCGACTTGATCACGGCGGAGCTTGATGCTGGAGAAGCCCACCAGCAGGGCGATCAGCGCGCCGACCAGCATGGCCGCGGCGATGCCCACGCCGATCTGCGCCGGCAGATCGAGGACGCCGGCTTGCTGCGCGGTCCAGGCGGCGGCGAAGCCGGTCACCGCGGCCAGCGCCAGGCTGCCATCTAGCGAGAGATTGACGACGCCGGCGCGCTCGGTAATCGTCTCGCCCAGGCTGGCGATCACTAGCGGCGTGGCCGTGCCAATGATGCTGCCGAGGGTGTTTAAGAATTCTTCGTTCATATTACCCCCCGTCCCCAGACCGCTTCCCCCGCAAGGAGGGAAGGGGAACTTCATATGCGCGTGACATCATTGCCCCTCCCTCTTTATTGGATGCTCGCCATTGAGATGGCGAGAAGGGTCAGGGGTGGGGGTATCCTCATCATCTAAAGTCCGCGGGAAGAAGACCTCCTGCACGCCGTGGAAGAGGATCACGAAGAGGACCAGCATGCCTTGCAGCACCCCGGCGAGCGAAGAGTCCAGTTTGAGCGCGATCTGCAAGCGGGTGCTGCCGGTCAGGATAGCGGCGAAGGCGAAGGCGATCAGCGGCACCCAGAGCAAGCGGATGCTTAGCAGCAGCACCACGAGCAAACCCAGGAAGCCGATGCCGCCCGACGCCAGGGGGCGCAGGTTGTCGAAGGTGAAGAGTACGCGGTAGGAACCGCCGATGCCCGCCAGCGCGCCGCAGACCAGAAAGGCGCTCATAGAGGTGCGCTCGGTGGCCACCCCCAGCAACAGCGCCGAGCGCATATTCGCCCCGACCGCCTTGAGATTCAGCCCCCAGCGCGTGGCATTGAGCATAACCATAACGATGAGGAAAGCGGCAATGACCAGCGCGATCATGAAGAGATTGGTGGGAAACCTTGAGGAGAATTCCGGCAGCAGGGCGGGACTGGGGAAGGGTTCAGTGCCTTGTGCTGAGCCGCCGATGCGCGGCTGCCAGGGTCCGGAGATGAGGTAAATCGAGATCACGTTGACCAGGGCGTTCAGCGCCACGCCGCCGAAGATCTCGTTGACGCCCAGGCGTATCTTGAGCAAGCCGACGACGAAAGCCCAGAACATGCCGCCCAGCGCCGCCAGCGAAATGAGTATGACGTTGAGCAGGGACGACAGGCTTTCGGGCAGCAGCAGGTATTGCGCCCCCCAGCTGGCGAAGAGCGCGCCCATCATCATCTGTCCTTCGACGCCGATATTCCACAAGCCGGCGCGGAAGGTGACGACCAGGCCGATGCTGACGAGGGTTAGCGGAATCCAGAAGTTGAAGACGCCGCCGATTTTGCGCGTGTCTTTGAAGGCGCCTTTCCAGAGGGCGTCGACAACTTCGAGCGGGTCGCGTCCCACGGCGATGACGAGCGCGGCCGCCAGCGCCAGCGAGATGGCGATGGGCAGGATGAGGAAGCCGATTTGGATGGCGAGGTTGCGCGGGTTTTTCATCTCAGTAGGGCCAATCAGTGGCCGCTTCAATCTTGTCAGATTTCAAGTCGACAAATGAAGTCTGTGCCGGTTTCTTGCGCTCCTCCAAGTATATCGCGTCTTCAATTGCCTTGATTTTGCCGTGACTATACTTGATGGACTCTGTGTCAATTGCTTGCGGTGGGTCTGGAACATCAAAGTAGTGTTGAAGCTCGTCCCAATCGTCATGCCGGATCGTTGCGACTTGATCGAGGTAAAGACTTACCCAGGAGCTGCCAATCTTGGACAGTGGTTGAATCAAACTGACGTGATCAGATGCCAGGCGGACATAATCGGCGTCAATATCAGTGCCCACAAAGTTTCTGCCGAGTCTCCTCGCGGCAACCGCAGTTGTACCGGTGCCCATAAATGGATCAAGCACAGTATCGCCTTCGTCAGTGCTCATAAGAATAACTCGTTCCAACAGAGGAATGGGCAACTGGCAAGGATGCCTGTCGCGACGCTTGTTGTGCCGAATGCGGTGCAGGTCAGTCCATACATCTGAAACGAGCGGCCCGAAGGGATGCAGTCGATTCTTCTTGCCGCCGTAGTCTTTACGAAGCGTATTGCATTTGCGGCAGCGGTGATGCGGGTAACGCACATCATAGAACTTTAGCTGGCTGTAATCTTTCGCGTAAAACAGTATGCCGTAATGCGTTGGCAAAAGGGTCTTGCCGAGTGGAGTACCAATAGCCTCCCATGAAATCCAATGACGGAAGTCCGCGATTTCATTCAAGACATGGCAGTAATAGCTAAGCCACTTGGGAATATTGTGTACAAAAATGCTGCCGCTTGGTTTGGTTACGCGAACCATTTCTCGTAGCCATAGGCTACACCACTCAACATACTGCGTGATGTCGAGGTTGTCCCAATAGGAGCTGTACTTCTTCTTGAGATTGAAGGGCGGGTCGGCGAATGTAACATCGACGCTTTCGTCTGGAATGTCGCGCAGGTAGTCTAGGCAGTCGGCGAGTTTAATGGTGTTTAAGTTCATCGCTGTAAGATTTTCTCTAACAATAGTTGAAACCTAATCAATTCGTCACGGCGAAAAGTAAATACATCGTCAAAAGCGGAAACCATAGTATCCAAGTCATTCTTTCTCACATACCAGCCGATTCCATCGACGAATCCGATGAATAGCGCACTAGGATACATAACGCGGATCCTGCTTTTGATGCTCACCATTGCCTTAGCTTTATCTCCCATACTTGAACTTGTAGTGGATAGGAAAGAACTCTCCACAATTACTCTCGGTTCTTCCAAGTCAGGAATAATGAAATCCATTGTGCGGTTGGATAAGTCATTTAAGGGCATAAGACGATTCAGTTTGATACTTGACCTGTAAGAAATATTAGCAAATTCTAGAATCTGTCTTATCTCTTCTTCTGGATTATTCTCTTTCTTGCCCGTATATGAGCCTTTTTCTTTGTATCGCACAACAGTGTCGAGAAATGAACTGGTCTCAAAGCTGAACTTGTTCGAGCTTAGCTTCACAAGCTCAAATGGAGGCAGGTAGCGCATAAGGCAGGGGTTTGCCGCGCCCTCAAAGAATAAGTCTACAAACCCGGCTCGAAACGCTTCATTTGTCATTACATGCTTGATTATCGCGTTATCAGACCACTCCGAGACATTGTTTGGATCCGCCTCGTCATGAATGTTCCATTCAGGGCGTTTGAGCAATTTGTTCAAAGAATCGTCGTCCAAGATTCGCGCCATAGTCGTGATACGTTTCAGGAATTCGTTAGAGAATCCGTTCAAGGAAAGGACTGCTCGCAGTCCATTATCCTTTTGAAGCAGTGTGTTGAGGTGTGATTTCTTTATCGGTGGGTCGCTCTCTACAGCCAAATAGAGATTGTAAAGAAGAGTTCTCAGCGAATGTAATTGCTGCGCTTCGTAGCGTTCTTCAAAATCAGGATTGAAGTAGAAGAGCGTATTCTTATCCAGTACGCGCTGGTAAAAGTCGGAAGTCGTTGCCACGCTCGCACCTCCATCACCGGCTCGCTGAAAACGATGATATAGGCGCCACAAGTGGTGCCAAGGCCCCTATTTCAACGTAATCCCGACGCGATGCCAGGCGTTGTTGACATAGCCCTTGAAATTCCAGGTGCTGGCGATCGTCTCCGGCTGGGAGTTAGCCGCGCTGTCCCAGGCGCGCACCACCAGCTCATGCGTGCCCGGCGGCAGCTCGAACTCGGCGCGCCACAGCTGCCAGGTCCAGAGCTGCGGCTGGTTGAGGAACTCGGCGCGCTGCCAGGTCTGGCCGCCATCGGGCGAGACGCTGATCCAGGTGATCTCGTGCTCGCCGTCGCTCATGGCGTAGCCCTCGACCGCGACCTTCCCCGCCGGCAGCAAACTGCGATCTTGCGGGCGCACGATGACGGAGTTGACCGGCAGCTTGGTCAGCTGCATGCCATCGTGATAATCGACATTATACATATTGATATGCGGCGGGAAGAGTTTATAGCCGACCTGCTGAAAGTGATTTTCGGAGGGGCTCTCTTGCACGCAGATATCGCTGAGCCATTTGACGCTGCGCGCGCCGATATAACCGGGCACAACCACGCGCAGCGGACAGCCGTGCGCCAGCGGCAGGTCTTCGCCGTTCATCTCGTAAGCCAACAGCACTTCACAGCCCAGCGCTTTGTCCAGCGGGATGGAGCTGCCGAAGGCTTCGCGTTCGCCATCGCGCAGCAGGGTGTCCAGACCAAGGAAAGCGACATGTTCGGCTTCGGCGCTGCTGATGCCGGCGGCGGCGAGGACATCGCCCAGGCGCAGGCCGGTCCATTCTGCCGTGCCGATGGCTTCAATATCCCAGGCCAGCTGGTCGTCAATCGGCTTGTAGCTGACGAGTTCCTTGCGCCGGTTGCCCGCGCATTGCAGGGTGGCGGTCAGCGTACGGCGCTCGAAGTCGTTCTTAAGTTCGTCCAGGCTCAGGGAGAGTTCGCGCGATACCAGGCCGCGCACTCCCAGCCGGTAACTGTCCAACTGCAGGTGCGGGATTTGACTGTGATTGCGTACAAAGAAGAGGTGGGTCGGCGTAACGAAATCCTTGGCCAACTGCCCCAGGGGCGGCCCGGCATTTAGGATGTCATCGTAGGTTTTGGTCTCGTCGTGTTTTTCGCTGAGAGGCATGCGCGCTCCTAGATTTGCGGCTGTTTCGACATGAAGTCGCCACCGATCATGTGGCCGAGTTCGTCAATGTTGGTTTGGCTGACGTCCGGCACTTCGTGGACGCGCCCGGCATAAAAGACGAAGATGCGGTCGCTATAGGTGACCAGCTCTTCCAGGTCGGACGAATTAAAGATGATAGCCGCGCCCTGCTGGCAGCGCTCCAGCAGCTGCGTCCAGATCCAGCGGGCGGAGTCGACATCCAGGCCGCGGGTCGGCTGTTCGAGAATCAGCAAATTGGGGTCGTCCGGCAGCAGGCCG
The DNA here is from genome assembly GCA_011523515.1 of Chloroflexota bacterium. GTDB lineage: Bacteria > Chloroflexota > Anaerolineae > Aggregatilineales > Phototrophicaceae > UBA6055. The sequence goes on along the minus strand of WTGO01000058.1, from coordinate 13,809 downwards.
ATCAAGACGCGTTGCTGGTTGCCGCCAGAGAGTTGTTCGATATGGTCGCCCGAGCGCCCTTTAACACGGTATCGCTCGATGCGGGAGGCCGTCAGTTTCTCGACAGAATTCCAGTCGATTTGCAGCCGGTCGCCAGTGACCAGGGCGGTGTGCTCGGTCAGCGTCAAGCCGGCGATCAAGCCTTCTTCCAGCCGGCCGTCCGCGCAGAAGATGAAGCCGCGCCGAAAGAGCTGCCGATAGCTGGCGTTGAGTATGTTTTGGCCGCCATAATTGAGTCCGCCGCCGGTGACGCGCAGCAAGCGAGCGCAGGCGCGCATGAATAATTCCTGGCCGCTGCCGCCCAGGCCCGCCAGGCCAATGACTTCGCCGGCGTGGGCGGTTATTGAGATCGGCTGCATATCCAGGCGCAGATCGTGTACGACCAGTCGATCGGCCACGAGCATGGGCTCGCCGATTGTGAAATGCGGGCGGCTCTGCGCTTCCAGTTCTTCCCCGAACATCATCGTCACCAGCTGTCGTTTGGTTTCGGCGATTTGGGCTGCGGTCAGTCCCTCGTCGCTGGCGGGCATTTCCATCTCGCCGACCAGTTCGCCGGCCCGCAGCACGACCACTTCATCACAAAGGTCGATCACATCTTCCAGCTTGTGCGAGACCAGCAATACGACCAGGCCTTCGTCATGCGCCAGGCGCCGCAGGGCACTAAAGAGGATGTCTTTCTGCTCAGCGGAAATGCCCGTGGTCGGCTCATCGAGAATCAGCGTTTCAACGCCCAGGGCCAGCAGACGAATAATCTCCAACTGCTGACGCTGGGCAATGAGCAGATTGTCGATCGGCTGGTGCGCGTCCAGCTCGAAGCCAAATCGCGCGGTCAACTGCTCGAGCTCGACCTCCGCCTTAGCGCGCTTTAGGGTGATGCCTTCCGCTCCGCCGTAGATGAAGTTCTCCAAGACGGTGAAGGCGCCGACATCAAGCGGGTCTTGTTGCAGCATGCCGATGCCGTTGGCGATGGCAGCGGTGGGGCCGGTGTAGTCGATGACGCGGCCGTCAATGTGGATTTCGCCTTCATCAGCGGGCTGGAAGCCGGACAAGATTTTCATCAGCGTGGACTTGCCCGCGCCATTCTCGCCCAGGATGCCCACGATGCGTCCATGGTCGAAGCGGACGTTGATGTCGTTATTGGCGTGGACGGGTCCGAAATGTTTGTGGATGTGTCGCAGTTCAATGTCCATACATTCCGCTGCAATTTGCATTTTCGCGACAACTGATTTTAGCGCAGTCTGACGGAATGACCAATTGGAGTTGGCGCGTGGGCTCAGCGCCGGGCAACCACTTCCAGGGCGATCACGTGGGGGTGGCTGGCCGTGCCATCGGCGCGGTAGGCAATGGCCGTAAACTTGTGCCAGCCCAGGCCCTTGGCCAGCCAATTGGTGGCGACGCGGTAGACCCGCTCCTGACCCTTCTCTGATTCGCTGGCTTGCAGAAGCGCCTCATCGACGTAGAGCTCGACCCGCTGGATTTGCGCCGCGGGATCAGAGGCCAGGATATCAATATCAAAGATGACGCCTTCAATCACACGCTGGTTATGAGGCGGGTAGCGGATCTCCACTTGTGGAATGGCTGGCGTTGCGCTGGGCAACGGGGTGGGCGGCGCTGGCAGGGAAAGATTGCAAGCGCTGATTACCAGGACACAGCTCGTCAGCCTGACCAGAATCCGCAGGAGATGGGGTGGCATGCGCGCCAATGTCTTCAGCGACAGCGCGGATATCAGCTTGACTGCTAAAGGTGTGCTATGCGCCGGTACTTGGCAAAGTCTAGTCATCAGTAATGATACGATTCTCGCCTATGGCACGGCTTGATTATGGAACTCGCGGCCAGCCCGCGCAAGCGCGGCGGATAAACACTCAGGCATTCTTGGGAGCTTTTCAAATCGTATTACCGCGTCACTCTGCTGTATTAGCGCTTGGCATGTGAGTTGGAATCGGATTCGATTGCGCACTTGATCCGGCTCACTTATAGTGATTTTGGTGTCAGATAGTGTTAGTGGACACCGATACGCCGACGCCGACCCTGACGCCGCCTCAAGATCAGGATCCGCTTGTGCCGCCACACGAGGCGACAGAAAGGGCGGAGGCGACCGCGACAGAAGCCGCCGAGTGGACGGCAACTGCGATAAAGGCCACGTCTGACGCGCATATGACGGAGATCCAGACGGCCGGCGCGACGCAGACCGAGGTCGCCAATTTGCCGCCGGCGGAGCAGACGGCCTTCGCGTTGACTGAGACCGCTACACACAGTATCGACCCCTTGGCGACGATGTCGGTCACGCCTGATCCAGCGACGCGATGTACGCATACAGTCGAGGTCGGCGATACATTGTTCCAACTGGCGCAGACTTACAGCACGACTGTTGAGAAGTTCCGTACAATCAACCCGCTCACGGCGGACGCTCTGTTTGTTGGTTCCGAGCTGATTGTGCCGGACTGTTACAAGCCGGGCGACAGCTTGACCTTGATTGCGGAAACGCTTGGCACGACGGTGGAGGGCCTGCGGCTGCTCAACCGTCTGACCGACGAATTGTTATCCGTCAGGCAGGAGTTTGACGTGCCCGGCTGCGCTCCCGACGACATAGACCCGGACTCGCCCGAGAATCCCTACTTTTGCGATGATGTTCCCATTGGCATCGTCATAAAGACCGGTGACAGAGATGTGCGCTGCGAAGTGGTTGAGATCAGCGAGATCGACAAACATCCTTTGATGAACGCCGGCATCAAGCTGGCTGTAGATGTGTGGGGGCGCGCCGAGGCGGGTGTGGGGGTCTGCTTCCAGGGCGACGGCTCGCTCGTGTTCATGGATACGTCTGTGTCGCCGCCGGCGGTTTCGCGTTTGTCACTCATTGCGTCTGGCGACATGATGTTCGGGAAATTCTCGAAGAGCGGCGTGGTAGTACATGTTTCCGCCCTGAGCGACGACTCGTAGATTCCGCTGTCAGACTGCAAGGTCACGACCTCCAATGTGTTGCGGCTGCGCGATGAAGCGGAAGGGCGGCAGGTCAGGGCCCTGATTCCGTTCCGCGTGACCCTACCCGCTAAAGCCCGGACGGCCAGTTGGTTTATCGTCGAATTCATGGGTTTGGATGGCTGGGTTAGCGCGGGTTACGCGCAGACCGAAGGTCTATGCGAGTAGGCTAGCGCCAGCCCGAATCCTTCAGCGGGCTGATTGATTCCTTCCCTGGCAAGTCCCTTGCGAAAGCATGTCATCGACATAGGCTGCGCCTTCCGCGCGCGCTTGCTCGATCGCTGGTGAATCCGTTCCCGCGCCGAGCCGCCATTGCAGAGCGCGCGCGATGAGGTCGGACCAATGAGGAAAGTTCTTCTGCGCCCAGGCCGCCGCTGTCACTTTTGAGGCGGCCTGTCCGTGGACCAAGGTATAGATGCCGCGGGCGACTGTAAGCACGATGTAGGAGAGAGACTTGATGTCAGCGACGTCTTTGACCGTGTGTCGATAGGCGTCGATGTGCTCGTGAACGGCATCGAGCCAGGCGTCGCGCGGAATCGGGTCTATGATCGACTTAATCGGCGGACCGAGCAAGGCGATGCCGTTCTCGCGCAAGTCGTACCAGCTGATCAGCCAGTCGTCGCCCGCTTGAATCAAGTGGAAGGGCTCGCCCGGGCTGATGATGCCGATGGTGCTGGTCGCTACGCGAAATGTCTTCAGCGCCCGGCGCGAGATATAGGCAAGCTCCAGACGGTTGTTCCATTCAGGGTGGTCGCTGACGACGCGCGTGTGCATCCGCCGCAGCAGCTGAAACTGCCGCTCGTCCAGATCCGCCTTAAGCACCACGACCAGATCTATGTCGCTGATGGCGATGTCGAAGTCGCCACTGACTAGCGAGCCGTAAAGAAAGATGCCGACCAGGTCGCCCGCCAGAATCGAACTGAGCTCGTTGATCAGGCGCTCGATGATATGCTGCGCGAGGCGTATATCGAGGCTGTTCGCTGCGTTTTCCATGTGTCTAGCGAGTCCTCGCGTCGTTTTGGGTCGGTTGCGGAAATCCACCTGAAAAATGGTAGACTTTGAGCTTATTGGATTCTACAGAGAAAGTTCGCTTTCATGAAGATTTCACGGATCGAGGCCATTGTCGTGGAGCAGCAATTGGACCGGCCTTTCTACTTTTCGCAATTTGAATTTCAGACGCGGCAGATCTGTCTGGTGAAGGTCGTCGCCGATGATGGGACTTATGGTTGGGGCGAAGGCTATGGTCCGGCGACAGTGGTTAAAGCCGGGATCGAGTTTCTGGCGCCGCTGGCAGTTGGCGAAGATCCGCTGCAGGTGGAGACGATTTGGAGCAAGATGCACCTGCGCTCGCTGGATTACGCGCGGCGCGGAGCACTGGTCGCGGCGATAAGCGCCATCGACATCGCTTTGTGGGACTTGCGCGGCAAGCTGCTGGGGCAGTCGGTTTCGGTGCTTCTTGGTGGGCGACGGCGCGAACAAGTGCGGGTTTATGCGACCGGCCTTTATTTCACCGACACGGATGATCAGGTTGGAGCGCTGGTCGACGAAGCGCAGCTTTACGTGGCGCAAGGTTTCAGCGCGATCAAGATGAAGGTCGGGCTGGGCGTGGAGACGGATCTGCGTCACGTGCGGGCCGTGAGGCAAGCCATCGGCGACGATATCGACTTGATGGTGGACGCGAACCACGCCTATTCGCTCAGCGAAGCTTTGAGCTTCGCGCGTCAAATAGAGCCGTTGGGCATCAGCTTTTTCGAGGAGCCGGTGTCGCCGGAAGATTACGAGGGCTATCGTGAGCTGCGGCAGCGGACGTCCATAGCCATCGCCGGCGGCGAATGCGAATATCTGCTGGCCGGGTTCCGTCAATTGTTGAGCCAGCGTTGCGTCGATATCGCCCAGCCCGATATCTGTGGCGCCGGCGGCCTGACCGAGGTCAAGCGAATTGCCGCGCTGGCCAGCGCTTTCCAGACCAACGTAATCCCTCACAGCTGGGGCGCCGGCATCGCTTTTGCCGCCGGCCTGCACCTGGTGAGTACGCTGGATCCGGTGCCGGGCCGGCTGCGTATGCCCGAGGTGATGCTGGAGATGGACCGCTCGGAGAGCGCCCTGCGTGACAACCTGACGCAGCCCCGATTCCAACAGGTGGATGGCAAAGTGGCGGTGCCGACCGCGCCCGGCTTGGGCGTCGATGTCGACCCGGCTTATCTGGCGCGCTACGCGAGGAGCGGATAAGTGTCGCTTGCGATTCCTCTAAAGGAGATTCAAGCGGCGGCCGCGCGAATCGCGGACACCGCAGTGCGCACGCCTCTGCTTCGCCTTCCGATTGAGGATGCCCCGGCGGAAATCTATCTCAAGTTGGAGAATTTGCAACCGATCGGCTCGTTCAAGCTGCGCGGCGCCGGCAATGCCATGGCCTTGGCTTCACGCGACGATCTGGCGCGCGGCGTCTATACGGCGAGCGCAGGCAATATGGCCCAGGGCGTGGCCTTTTGCGCGGCGCGCTTGGGCATTCCCTGTCACGTAGTCGTGCCGAATCACGCGCCGGAGACGAAATTAGCGGCGGTGCGGCGTCTGGGCGGGGAGATCGTCAAAGTGTCTTTCGACCGCTGGTGGGATGTCATCGTCACCGGCAAGTTCGCGGGCCTGGAGGGCCTTTTCATTCACCCGGTGAGCAATCCGGATGTGATGGCGGGCAATGGCACGATCGGGCTCGAGATCCTCGATGATCTGCCCGATGTCGATGCCGTGGTCATCCCCTACGGCGGCGGCGGGCTGAGCAGCGGGATCGCCTCAACGCTGCGGGCGCTGAAACCGGATACCCGTCTATTTGCTGTTGAAGTGGAGACGGCGGCGCCGCTGGCGGCATCGTTGCGCGCGGGGGCGCCGGTCGAAGTGGAGTACACGCCCAGCTTCGTGGATGGTATCGGCGGCAAAAGCGTCTTGCCCGAGATGTGGGGGCGCGTCCGCGAATTGCTCGATGATTCGCTGGTGGTGTCGCTGGACGAGATCAGGGCGGCGTTGAGTCTGTTGGCGGAGCGGCAGCGGGTGATCGCTGAGGGCGCGGGCGCGGCGTCAGTGGCGGCGGCTCTGGCGGGCAAAGCCGGCGGCGGCAAAGTTGTCTGCGTGGTCTCGGGCGGCAATATCGAGCGCGAGATTCTGGCGAATATACTGGCGTCCGATTAGTCCGACGGCGGCACAGCCGCCAGCACAGGCAGGCCGGCGTAAGTTTCGACATCTTCGCGACGGCGCACGATGGCGCTTTCCAAATACTCCAGCACGAAGACGATGATCGCGCCGACGAACAGGCCCGCGATAAAACCGACCGTGGTATTGATGCGCAGGTTGGGCCGGGCCAGGATGGTCACGGGATTGTCTTGCAGGCTGGCATAGATGCGGTCTTCCCGGCGCGCCTGCTGGTTCTGATCGTTGCGGTAGAGTATCAGCAGTTGCGCCCATTCGCGGGCGACGCGTTCGGCCTGGCCGGGGTCTTTGGATTCGGCGTCGATCTGAATGACCTGGCTGTCGAGGTTGGGCGCGATGCGCACATCGCCGCGCAGCTGCGTCGGGCTCATATCGAGTTGCAGCAGGTCGATGACTTCGGCGGCGCGCAGCGAACTGTCGAGCCAGGCGACGTGATTGTTGAGTGTCTGCTTGGCGGCTTGCGTCAGGCCGAAGTCGATGCGGCTGGGCACAATCAGCACCTTCTGAGTAGCGCGGTAGACCGGGGCCATCCCGCGGCTGAAGAAGAAGGCGGCGCTGGCGGCGATAACGCCGAGCAGCAGCATAATCCAGCCGCGGCGAATGAGAATGCTGGCGTAATCGAGCAGATTCATGCCGTCATTGTAGCATAGGGGCGTGGCTGGCAAAGTGGGTATTGTCGGCTAGGGGTTGAAGGGGCGGCATATTGTGCCGCCCAAGGTCATTTTCGGGCGACCTGATATGTCGCCCCTACGATTGTCACATTGAAGTGATTTATTGCGGCTAGCGAGCCGCGGCCATCGCTTGCTCCAGGTCCTCAATGATATCGTCGATGTGCTCGAGTCCGACGCAGAGGCGAATGGTGTCAGGGGTGACGCCTGACTGCAACTGCTCTTCCGGGGTCAACTGACGATGTGTGGTGGAGGCCGGATGCGCCGCCAGCGATTTGGCATCGCCGATATTGACCAGACGCTTGAAGATATTCAGCGCATCGTAGAACTTCACGCCGGCGTCAAAGCCGCCCTTGATGCCGAATGTGAGCAGCGCGGAGGGGCGCCCGCCGGTATATTTCTGCGCCAACTCGTAATAAGGCGAGCTTTCCAGACCCGGGTAGCTGACCCAGTCGACCTGCGCATGGCTCTCGAGATACTTGGCGACCGCCAGCGCGTTGTCCGTATGCCGTTCCATGCGCAGCGAAAGCGTCTGCAAGCCTTGCAGGATGAGAAAGGCGTTGAAGGGGCTTAGCGCGCTGCCGGTATTGCGCAGCGCGACCACGCGGGCGCGGGCGATATATGCGGCCGGACCCATGGCGTCAGTGAAGACCACGCCGTGATAGCTCGGCTCGGGCGTGCTGAACATATAGAAACGATCGGCGTGTTTCTCCCAATCAAAGATCCCGCCGTCTACCAGGATACCGGCGATAGTAGTGCCGTGGCCGCCCATGTACTTGGTCATGGAGTGCAGGACGATATCGCAGCCGAACTCAACCGGGCGGCAGAGCGCGGGCGTGGGCACGGTATTGTCGACGATGACCGGTACGCCGTGGGCGTGCGCCATGTCCGAAATCACACCCAAGTCCGGGATGTTGCCGGCCGGGTTGCCGATGGATTCGCAGAACACCGCAGATGTCTTGCTGTCGATCAGCTTGGCCAGGTCATCGGCGCTGTCGCCCTCGGCGAAGCGCACTTCGATGCCCAGCTTGGGCAGCATGTGCTGGAAAAGGGTCCAGGTGCCGCCGTAGAGCTGCGGTACGGACACGATGTTGTTGCCGGCTTCGGCCAGGTTGAGAATGGAGTAATTGATGGCGGCTTGGCCCGCGCTGAGCGCCAGAGACGCGACGCCGCCTTCCATGGCGGCCACGCGCTGCTCCAGCACATCATTGGTGGGATTCATGATGCGGGAGTAGATATTGCCGGGCACCGCCAGATTGAAGAGGTCGGCGCCGTGCTGGGCGTTGTCGAATTCATACGCTACGGTCTGGTAGATCGGCACCGCCACTGCGTTCGTGGTCGGCTCGCTTTCATAGCCGGTGTGAATGGCCTGGGTTTCGAGCTTCATAGAGTGTTCTCCTGTCCTCGTCAGCGTATCAATTTAGCGGCGTACTTTACCGCATTTTGCACCGGGATGTGAGATGCAATTTCAGTACAGCCACTAAGTCTGCTGCTGATGTTTCCACTTGGCCTGGGTCTGTTCGATGGTCGTGACGATGGTCCCGCTAAAATGTAAAGCAAATACTGTAATTTGGAGGCTAAGTGTGTCTCAAAAAACGGGCGAAATAGCGGTTTATCTCATCTCGCATTTCTATTCCAACGCGCTCAAAGCAGTTGAGAATCTCTTCGTATGCGCCTGCTCCGCCGAGGAAATCCCAGAATTCCTCGGCGACTTTGAGTTCATTATGAAGGTCTAACATTCCAGCCATAGTCCAGCGTGAATATGGTTTAGGGGTATATGGGTTGTATGGAATGGCAATCATTGGGAAAACCTTGTACCTTGGGTCAAGTTCCAAATACGCGCCCATCCACTCAAGTAGCGTCCTCTTGTAATTCCGAAAGTTCCCCTTGTTAGGTTTTGCTGTCTTAATGTCAACCAAGTAGAGTGTGTCACCCCGCTGCAAAAGCACGTCGATTTTTGTGAGATTAACAACTATCTTTTCATAATCGGAAGTTAAGGCTGATCGCAAGTCATGTTCATGCTCATCCCGATCTGGGCTTGCGTTGCCCGATTCTAAGCCACTTACAATTTCGTCTATTCTATGGCGGATTCCTCTGGACATTTGCCGAGGCGGGTTAGCCTTCAAGACAACCTTGTCAAAACTTCTGTCGGCGACTACTTTCGCCACTGGTTCGTATATGGATGCTCCAAAAGTAGTGTTTAGAGACTGAATAAAGGAATAAAGAGCCATCCTGTCTCGGCCAAGAAGGCGGACTTGGAATGGCATTGCTGCTGGTTCAGGGTTATACGCGTGCAACTTGCCATGGATGGCATTTCTTATCACAGCTTCTATAGCTGGTGACGGAAAGTATTTCACGACACTTCCTTCAGATGAAAAATGGTCTCGCCATATGGCGTGTTTCTGTTCTTCTCCGTGCGATACAACACCGGACGTTCGTAGCGCTTGATTATCCGCATACCACTACCTTGAGCGATTGACGGGTACAAATCCCACTTGTCATTGGCAACCAAGAAGACATCGTAATCGGGGGCGAGATAACGCTTACAGTTTCGCAAGACTTGAACAATAGCCTCAACATAATCTTCGCGAGCTTGCCTTCCTTGCCCATTAAACTTTGCACCGATTTCCCATTCGTCTCGGCGTGCTAATCCAAACAGCTCATACGCATAAGCGTGTTGCTCATGGTAGTCAATTAACCCAACATAAGGCGGACTGGAAAATATCCCCTGGACCCCTTGCTTTTCCATGATTTGAGCGAGACCACTATCAGTGTTTCTAACCGCAGTTTCTAAGCACGAGCTTCTTGCGTCGTCTGTTATACAGATTTGATGCGTGGGTGTGCGCAGCCGTCGATAGGCCGCTATCCTCGAAACACTATCTAATGCGTATCGCTCCCACCATTTGGTCGCCGTCAGTAATGGCTTACATATTCGTCTGTGCTTTCGACAATAGTAAGGTTCAAAAACTGGTGACTTCAGCGTCGCCAAATCAGCGTGGGTGGTTGCCCTGCAACTTCGCAAAGTCCGCGAAAGTGCCAGCGACAATACGTTGCGGATGGATGTATCGGGAATAGACTTTATTTCACCGTGAAGAAAGTCAATTTCTTTCCGTATTGGTTCCACATACCAAAAAGATAGAAAAGTGTCGTCTTGCTCTTGCCTTAAATTGACACTATATTCGGCACGAAGGTAATTCCACTCCTCCATGAAGTCACGGACAAGCCGCGCTGAGTTTTCTGGCCCCTCATTGTGACCATTTAAGGATAATTTCTCCTTGTTGAATTGTGAGAGAGCCTCGCCTACGGCAACATCAAACTCAAGATAAGCTGCACCTGCGTTGAACTCCTTCAATTGGCGCACAAGTCGCCGAGCGGTAATGTATAGTTCATTCAAGTCAGGCCTAGACACCTTTATGTTTGCGAGGAGCGTGTTGAATTCAGATATATCTACGCCAATCGCGTGAATACCCAACTCGCCTGCTTGCACCAGCGTTGTACCGCTGCCACAAAATGGATCTAGTATCACATCTCCGGCTCGAAACCATGTATCTCTCTTAAGTTCGTCAGTGTGTTCATCTAGAAAGTACTCAACTAATTGAGGGATGAATTTCCCCTTATAGGGGTGCAACCTGTGTACATGCTTTGTACGCTCTTTCTCGCGATATTCGTCAAATGCAAGACTTTGCACCATTTTTGATTCCTCACCAAAACAGAACTAACGTTCCGATTGAGCAAAGTATGACACAGGCGGCCGAGTCTGTCAAATACTAACTTGTGTCATCTTCGCGTCTGCTGCTGATGTTTCCACTTGGCCTGGGTCTGTTCGATGGTCGTGACGATGACGCCGTAGATGACGAGGGCGCTGCCGACGACTTGCAGCAGCGACGGAATCTCGCCGAAGACGAATAGCGCGATGACTGCGCTAAGCACGACGCCGACCTGCAAGATGATGGCGACGGCGGTGGCGGTGAAAACTTGCAGCGACAAGTTCATGAAGACGTGGCCGAGCACTTGCGCCAAAATCGTCACGACAATTGACCAGAGGTAGCCATTGAGCGAATAGCCGATTACAGGCGTGCCGCTGACGATGACGAAAGCGGAGGTCACCAACGCGGAGCTGAAAAAGACCATGAAACTGTAAAGCAGTGGCGGTATCACATTGTTCAGCTGCCGCCCGATCAGCAGATAAGCGCCGAAGCACAACGACCCGCACAAGGCCATTGCGCCGCCGAGCAGCGGGTCGCTGCCCGCTTCCACCGCGCTCAAACCGCCGAGACCCACCATCGTCACGCCGGCCAGGGTGATGACCAGGCTGAGCCAGAAGCGCCGCGAAAAGACCACCCCAAACCAGATGATTTCGGGCAGAACGATCCACATGGGTGTGGTACGGCGCAGCACACTGGTCATCAATACGCTGGTGTATTCAAGCGCGGCGAAGAGCAGCAGCAGGTTGAGCGACAGCCAGAAGCCGGCCACAAATGAAAGCAGGATTTGACGTCGCGTAAGGCGGGCCAAGTCGTCCCGGTATCGCATCCAGATCAGCGGCGCCAGGCCGATGGAGACCAGCCAGAGGCGGATCCAGACGATGACCAGCGAGGGCATGCCTTCGCTTTGGGTAATGCGAATGACGATCGGCGTGACGCCTGCCGAGAATATCATGACCATGACGATAAAAAGCGCGCGCCGGTTTCGCATCGTCTTCGCAAGCCTGCCGCCGCAACAATCGCGCCATGCTAGCATAGCGGCGGAGCGATAACCAGTGCATTGGACTGCTGGCGGCGACGTTCTTTTTGACAGCGCCAGCGCCGCTCAGTAGAATCTGCGGCATTCGAGACGTTCCCGCGTTCCAACAATCTGAACGGGAGAATCCATGACGGCAGCGCAAAATTTGAGCCGGCTCAAACAGGAACTGGTCGATGGCGCCGCGCAGGTCGCCAGTATCGGCCTGGTGCCGCTGACGCAGGGCAACCTCAGCTTGCGCGATCCACAGAGCGGGCGCGTGCTGATGACGCCGCATGACTATCCCTACGACCAGCTGACGACCGCTGATGTGCTGGTGCTGGATTTGGCGGGCAATGTCATTGACGGCGAGCGCGAGCCATCGCACGAATCGCAAGTGCACCTGGCCGTTTACGAGCGGCGCGCGGATGCCGCGGCCATCGTGCATGCCGAGCCGATTTACACCAACTTGTTCGGCGTGCTGCACAAGGCGATCGCGCCGCTGCACGTCGGCACGCTCATTGACGTGCGCGGCGAGGTGCCGGTGATGCCCTTCGCGCCCAGCGGCTCGCGCCAATTCGGCTATGATATGCTGGAAGTCATGGGCGACCGCAACGCGGTGGTCTGGGCCAATCACGGCATGCTGGCGATCGGCAGCAGCCTGGCCAAGGCGATTCACTGCACGGTTATGGTCGAGATCTCGGCGCAACTTTATCACATGGCGCTGCAGCATGGCGAGCCGCATCAAATACCGGAACGCTATCACGGCATGTTGGTCGGTTGAGCCTGCCTTTTTCGATAGCGGGAAAGCGAAAGGAGGACAGCGCGGAGAAACTTGACCGAAGTGACATAGTCCCAACAGAACTAAGTATTTGAAGGAGAATTGACATGTACAAGAAAGTCTTTTGCGCCACCGTATTCTTGCTCATCCTGGTAGTGAGCGCGCCGGTGTTCGCCCAGGACGATGTGGTCGTCCGGTTCCGCTCCTGGAGCCCGGTGATCGCCACTACCAACGCGATGATCGAAGCTTTCAACGCGGAGAATCCGGACATCACCATCGAGCCGGATATCACCAACTACCCTGAGTATCTGGTCGATTTGCAGACGATGGCGGCTGGTGGGTCCCTGCCCGATTTGATCGGCCTGGAGCCGGGCGCTTTGACGCAGCAATATCGCGATCATTTGATGCCGCTGCAAGATTGCGCGGTTGCCACCTGGGGCGAGGATTGGGAGGATCAGTTCTTCCCGGTCGGCATCGAGCAGGCGCGCCTGGGCAACCCGGAAGGCGACGACAATATCTACGGCTTGCCGGTGCTCGTGCAGACCATCAATATGTGGTATACGGTGCCGGTGTTTGAAGAAGCTGGCGTTGAGCCCCCGACCACTTACGACGAGCTGAAAGAACTGGCCGATATGTTCAACGCGCAGGGCATCGCCCCGGTCATGATCGGCGCAAAAAATGGCTGGATCCGCCGCGATGTCTATATGCAGCTTATCCACAATGTCGCGCCGGGCTTGATCTACCAGGCGGAAGACGGCATGGCCAGCTTCACCGACGAGCCCTTCATCGAAGCCATGACCTGGTGGAAGCGGCTCTTTGATGACGACATCTTCCAGCTCGGCGCGCTGGGCATGGATCACTATCCCGCCGCGGTCGAACAGATTCAAGCCGGGCGCGCGGCGATGTTCCCGATGGGCGCCTGGTGGCAGCAGCAAGCCGGGAACCCCGATCCGCCGCCGCTTGATGAAAACCTTCAGGGTTACGCGCCCTTCAAGTTCCCCGATGTTACCGGCATGGGCGCGCCGGAAGACCTGCTGGGCGGGATTGACGTCATGATGGGCGTCACGCGCGATTCGGCCAACCCCGACGCGGCTTGCAAGGTGATCACCGACTTCATCAGCGGCGCGGGCGCGCAGGCGCTGATCAATACCTACAACGACCTGCCCGCTTACATCGGCTTGCGTCCGGCATCCTTCGGATCGGAGAACCAGGAAGCGGTCTGGGATCTATTCACCGAAGACTGGCTGGCGTCGGTGCAGTACGCGCGGCAGCTGAAGAGCCCGGATGTCAAGCAGGCGTTGGAAGACGCGCTGGCTGCCGTGGCCGCGGGCGAGATGACGCCGGCCGAAGGCATGCAGCTGGTGCAAGACGCCAATATGTAGGTGGCCCCCACCCCCAAACCCCCTCCCCGGCGGGTCAGTGTCTACG
>WTGO01000029.1 GCA_011523515.1 Chloroflexota bacterium | reverse complement strand
CCCCTAAACGCCGAGGCGCAGGCGGAATACGAGACCTGGCTGCGCGAGGGGGCTTCCCCCACCCCCAAACCCCCTCCCCCACAAGGGGGGAGGGGGCTTATATAAATGCAGAACGAGTAATCCAGATGTCGGAGGCTACAAGGGCGCTCAGCCTCTTCTTGCATATCGGCGCGACGGTCATCTGGATCGGCGGCATCCTGCTGGTGACCTTCCTGGTCGTTCCCGAGTTGAACCGCGCCCTGGCCGACCAGCCCGCGCTTTATCAGTTGCTGCGCCGCCTGCGCAAACGACTCACGCCCCTGGGCAATCTGGCGCTGGCCGTACTCATCGTCACCGGCGTCCTGCAAATGTCGACCGACCCCAATTACGAAGGCCTGCTGAGCTTCAGCAATCGCTGGAGCCAGGTGCTGCTGATCAAGCATTTGCTGCTCATCATGATGGCCGCCGCCGGTCTCATCCTCCAGCTTGCAGTGGCGCCAGCGCTGGAGCGGACCAGCCTGCTTCTCGAGCGGGGCAAAGGCGACGCCAGCGAATGGAACCGCCTGCGGGGGCGTGAACGGCGCTTGACCCTGCTTATCGCTGCCCTGGCCGTGCTCATTCTGGCCGCCAGCGCGTGGCTGACCGCGATCTGAGCTCGCCCAACCAGGCCACCCAACTGACTTAAAGCGACTGAGTGTCAAGCGTTACTCGTGGAGCGAGCTATGTTCTAGCCGTCCACAGCGGTCATCCGGCGGAGCGCGGCGCAGAGACTCAGATGCTATCGCGCCCGTAATCTGTTATAAAGGAAGGTGAGGGAAGCATAGAGATTAGGTCGATAATGATCGAGACCAAAGCGCCAGCCGCCGCCATCACCGAGCCGCGCGATATCAAGACCTTCAGCTTGGAAGACCGATATACCGCCGCGGAGGGCCGGGTCATCATGAGCGGCATTCAAGCGCTGGCCCGCCTGCCGCTGGACCAACGCCGGGCGGACAGAGCCCGCGGACTGCATACCGCCGGCTTGATCACGGGCTACCGCGGCTCGCCCATCGGCGCGCTGGACTTCGTGCTGGAAGGCATCCCGCATCTGCTGAAGGAGCATCACATCCGCTTTATTCCGGCTGTCAACGAAGACCTGGCCGCCACCGCCATTATGGGCAGCCAAACGGCAAATCTGCTGCCCGACCCCAAGTTCGACGGCGTCTGTGGCATCTGGTACGGCAAGGGGCCCGGCGTTGACCGCAGCGGCGATGCTTTCAAGCACGCCAATCTGGCCGGCGTCGGGCGCTACGGCGGCGTGCTGGCGCTGGCCGGCGATGACCCCTCTTGCAAGTCGTCGACCATCCCGTCCCACTCCGAGGTAGCGCTCTACGATGCGCTGATGCCCATTCTCTATCCGGGCAGCGCCCAGGAAATCCTCGATATGGGTTTGCTCGGTTTCGCTTTGTCGCGCTTCAGCGGGCTGTGGGTGGGCTTCAAAATTGTCACCGATGTCGCCGATGAATACAGCAGCGTCGAGGTCGGCGCGGGACGCGTCAACATCGTCGAGCCGGATTTCCAGCTGAACGGGCGGCCCTGGCGGCCAACGCAGAATACCGCCCTGCTCTCGCCTTACAGCTTGCAACAGGAGAAAGAAATCCACGATGAGCGACTGGACGCGGCCCTGGCCTTCGCGCGCGCCAATCGCATCAACGAGATTGCCGTAGCGACCGAAAACGCCTGGCTGGGCATCATCGCCGCCGGCAAAACCTGGTACGACTTGCGCGGGGCCTTGCACGACATCGGTCTCGACGCCGAGGCGCTGCAGCGCGCCGGCATCCGCCTGCTCAAGCTGGGCATGATCTTCCCGCTGGAGCGCGAAATCCTGCGCGAATTCGCTGCCGGACTGGACGAAATTCTCGTCATCGAAGAGAAGCGCTCCTTCATCGAAACATTCTGCAAGGAAGCGCTTTACGGCAGCGGGCATACTCCGCTAATCGTGGGCAAGAAGGACGAGACCGGCGCCAAGCTGGTCAAAGCCGACAACGAGCTGGATGCCGACGAGATCACGCTGGTTCTGGCGCGGCGGCTGCGCGGACACGTCGACGCCCCCTTGCTGGAGCGCCGCTTGCGCGTCATCAAGCGTCAGCCCGACCTGGGCGTGATTCCCATCGCGGCGCGCTCGCCCTATTTTTGCTCGGGCTGCCCGCACAATCGCTCGACCAAAGTGCCGGAAGGCTCGATGGCTGGCGCGGGCATTGGCTGTCACACGCTGGCGATCATGATGGATCGCAATACCGCCGGCGTCACGCAGATGGGTGGCGAAGGCGCCAATTGGGTCGGCGCGGAGGCTTTCACCCATATCGACCACATTTTCCAGAATATCGGCGATGGCACCTTCGCCCATGGCGGCTCGCTTTCAGTCCGCCAGGCGGTCGCCGCCGGCACGAAAATGACCTACAAGATCCTCTACAATTCGGCCGTGGCCATGACCGGCGGGCAAGCGGCTGACGGCTTGATGCCCGTGCCCGAGATGACCCACCTGCTCTACGCCGAGGGGGTTAAGAAGACCATCGTCGTCTCGGACGATCCGGCCAAGTTCGCGCCCGATGCCAATTGGGCGCCGGGCGCGGAAGTCTGGAAGCGCGAGCGCATGGAAGAGGCGCAGCTGCTCCTGCGCGATACGCCCGGCGTGACGGCGCTGATTTACGACCAGGAATGCGCGGCCAACTTGCGGCGCAAGCGGCGGCGCGGCTTGGCGGCCGATCCCACACTGCGCATCGTCATCAACGAGGCGGTCTGCGAAGGCTGCGGGGATTGCGGCGCCGTCTCGAATTGCCTCAGCGTGCAGCCGGTGGAGACGGAATTCGGCCGCAAAACCCAAATTCATCAGTCGTCTTGCAACAAAGATTACACTTGCCTCGAGGGCAACTGCCCGGCCTTCATGAGCGCCATCCCGTCGGCGCGGCCGCCACAGCAGCAGTCAGTGAAGCCGAGCTTCCGCGTCGAGCGGGCGCTGGCGGCGCCACTGCGGCAGGTGAACGGAACTTCGAACATTTTGATGATGGGCATCGGCGGGACCGGCGTGGTCACGGCCAATCAGGTGCTAGGCACAGCCGCCGCCCTGGACGGCTATCACGTCCGCTCGCTGGATCAAACCGGTCTCAGCCAAAAAGGCGGGCCGGTCGTCTCCAACCTCAAGATCACTGACGCGCCCATCGAATTCGCGCCCAAGGTCGGCGCCGGCGCCACCGATGCCTTCCTCGTCTTTGACGTGCTGACGGCGACCGCCGGGGTGAATCTCGTCCGCGCCCATCCGCAGCGCAGCGTCGCCATCGTCAGCACCAGCAAAGTGCCGACCGGCGCCATGGTGCGCGATACCACCGTTGAGTATCCCGAAGCCGATCACTTGCTGGAGATCATCAACCGCGCGACGCGCGCCGGCGATAATGTCTTCTTCGACGCGCTGGGGCTGGCGGAGACGCTCTTTGGCGATCACATGATGGCGAATTTCATCGTCATCGGCGCCGCCTACCAAGCCGGCACGCTGCCGATGTCGGCGGAGGCCATCGAGCGCGCCATCGAATTAAACGGCGTCAAAATCGAAGACAATCAGCACGCTTTCCGCGCCGGCCGATTGGCTGTCAGCGACCGCGACTGGCTGGCCGGGCTGGAGGTCAAGCGCGCCGGCGAGGCTTCGCCCGTGAGCAGCGGAGAGCGCTCGGCGGCGGCGCAAGCCTTGATTGACACGCTGCCGGCCGCGGGCGAATTGAAACGGCTGGTCGAGATTCGCGTGCCGGAACTCATCGCCTATCAAAACGAGGCGTACGCGCGGCGCTACATCGAAGACATCAAGCGCGTCTACGAGGCGGAGCAAGCCGCCTGCCCCGACCAGACCGACTTGAGCCAAGCCGTCGCCCGCTACCTCTTCAAGCTGATGGCTTACAAAGACGAATACGAAGTCGCGCGGCTCAGCCTGAAGCCGGAAGCGCGCGCGGCCATCAGCGCGCAATTCGGGGAGCGAGCGCGCGTCCGCTATCACTTGCAGCCGCCGCTGCTCAAGGCGCTGGGCTTGAAGCGCAAGCTACAGGTCGGCCGCTGGTTTGATGGCGTGTATCGCGTATTGCGCGCAATGCGCGTCTTGCGCGGGACGCGGCTTGATGTCTTCGGCTATGACCGTGTGCGGCGCGTGGAGCGGGAGCTTATCGCGCAGTACCGGCGACTGATTTTCGCGGCGCTGGAGGGTTTGAGCGCGGAGAATTATGAGCGGGCCGTTGAGCTGGCGCAGCTGCCGGATATGATCCGCGGCTACGACGAGGTCAAGCTGGGGAATGTGGAGCGCTTCTGGGATAAGGTGCGGGGCTTGGGGTTTGACGCGCCGGGCGATTAGCGGACGCTAGTCGGCTCCAACGAAGCCTGTTCGCCGTTTGGGCACTTGCAGGTGGTCCATGATATCGGAAAGCATTTGGCTGTTTTCCGCGATTGCGCTGCGGTTTGCCAATATTTCCTCACGAAGCTCCTCAATGGCCAATCGGTTCGCTTCTATCGCCTCTCGGTTCGCCACAATAGCTTGGCGGTTGGCTTCTATCGCCGCGGCGTTCGCCGCCACCTGATCGGTAAGCTGCTGCAAGACATCGCCAAGCCCATTCATACGGTCAAGAATCTTGTCCTGTGTGCCGCGAACCGTCTGGTATTCACCTTCGATGCGCTCGAGCCGAATGTCATCCGTGAGCATTGATCGCTATCCTTGTATGCTTGCCGCTTTGCACATATAGCCTATCACGGAAACCGCAGGCGGGCAAAGTCATACGCGTTTGGGAGACTGTACGGGAGTTGGGTTGCGATTAATGGCTCTTAACTTCGCAAATCGACCACAAAGACAAAAAGCCTACAAAGGATCGGCCAGTGTTCGCTCCTATTCGCCCCATTCCACTGACCGGCGAATACGTCCATGCAGTCACAAACAAAATCTGTGACTGAGCCGTCAGACGCGTTACCATAGCCTGCGTACGGAAAACCCTAACAAACAAGGACATCCCAAAATGAACGAGAAAATCGGATTTATCGGGCTGGGCATCATGGGCCGCGGCATGGTCGACAATCTCATGCAAGCCGGCTTTGACCTGACCGTCTGGAACCGCACCGCGGCGCGCATGGACCCCTTCGTCGAGCGCGGCGCCGCGGCTGCGGATTCGCCCCGCGCGGTCGCCGAGAATTGCGACATCATCATCATCTGCGTCAGCGACACGCCCGATGTCGAAGCGGTGATCCTGGGCGAAGACGGCGTCATCCACGGCGCCGCGGCCGGCGATCTGGTTATCGACATGAGCACGATCAATCCGGTCAACACGGTCGAGATGGCGAAGCAGCTGAATGCAAAAGGCGTGGCCATGCTGGACGCGCCCATCAGCGGCGGCAGCGAGGGCGCGGCCAATGGCACGCTCAGCATCATGATCGGCGGGGGCGCGGATGATGTCGCGCGCGCCCTGCCCTGCTTCGAGGCCATGGGCAGCACCATCACGCATGTCGGCGAACAAGGCGCCGGGCAGACCGTCAAACTATCGAATCAGATTCTCTGCGTCGTGAATATGCTGGCGGCGAGCGAAGCGCTGCTCTTCGCGCAGGCCGGCGGCGTCGACCTGGACAAGATGCTGAGCGCTGTAACTGGCGGCGCGGCCGGCAGTTGGATGCTGGCCAACCGCGGACCCCAGGTCATTAACGACTATTGGGAGCCGGGCTTCTCGATTGATTTGCAGCAAAAGGACCTGCGGTTGGTGCTGGGCGCGGCCGATGAAATGGGCATCCCGGTGATCGCCACCGCGCTCTGTTTCAACCTCTACCGCACGCTGCAAGCGCAGGGAATGGGCGGCGATGGCAACCACAGCATCATCAAGGCGCTGGAGGCCATGGCGGGGATTGAAGCGCGGTTGTAGCTATCTGCGCGAATGTGTTATGCTCAAGTAGCGTAGACAGGAAAGGTGTTGCCGAAAATGGCGGAGCGGTTAGCGGAATACTTGGTAAGCGCAGACGATTATTTGGCTTGGGAAAGTCAGCAGCCTTACAAGTATGAACTCATCGAGAACAGGATATATCCGATGACCGGCGCCAGCCTTTCGCACAACTATATCTGCACGCGGTTGGCAGTAGCGCTAGACATCAGACTGTCACAACGGGGCTGTGCGGTTTACACGAGTGATGTGCGGGTGCAGGTCGAAGAAGGGGGGACCTACACCTATCCTGATCTGGTGGTCTTGTGTAGCCAGCCAAGAATTCGACCATATGCGGAACAAGACACCCTGCTAAATCCAACACTGCTTTTCGAAATCCTGTCGCCGTCGACTGAGTTGATTGACCGCAAGCAAAAACAGACGCAGTATCTCGACATCCCGTCCTTGCAAGGCTATTTTCTAGTCTCCCAGGGCAAACCACTGATTGAAGCCCATACTCGCAAAGACGACGAATGGAGCCTGCGCATTTTCTCGGGCCCGGACGCCAAATTGGTCATCCCGGCGCCGGCCTGCGAGATTCCGCTGAGCGAGATATACCAGCAGGCGAATTTCGCGGACTCTTGATCTGACCTGGTTACACCCGCCACACCTTGCAAGAAATCAATTGTAAATCCGCAGCATGCGGGGCATAATGCCTCGCTACTGCAATTTAGCTTGAGCGAGAGGAATACAATGAGCGCATTGCGTGTGACCATCTGGCACGAATATCGGCACGAAAAACACGACAAACACGTGGCGTCTGTATATCCCGAGGGCATACACGGCGCGCTGGCGACGGGACTGGCGCCTTACGGATTCGACATTCACACCGCCACGCTGGACGAGCCGGAGCACGGCCTGACGCAAGAGGTGCTGGACAATACCGACGTCCTCACCTGGTGGGGCCACATGGCGCACCACGAAGTCAGCGACGAAATCGTGGACCGCGTGCAGGAGCGCGTGCTCAACGGCATGGGCTTGATCGTGCTGCATTCCGGGCACTTGTCGAAGATTTTCCGCCGCCTGATGGGCACCGGCTGCATGTTGAAATGGCGCGAAGCCGATGAGAAAGAGCGCATCTGGGTGGTTGATCCTTCGCACCCGATCTGCGCTGGCTTGCCGGAATATATCGAAATTGAAGAAGCCGAGATGTATGGCGAGCACTTTGACATCCCGCCGCCGGACACCCTGGTCTTCATCAGCTGGTTCGAAGGCGGGGAGGTCTTCCGCAGCGGCTGCTGCTATCAACGCGGGCAGGGCAAGATTTTCTACTTCCGCCCCGGGCACGAGACCTATCCGATGTATCACATGCCGATAATCCAAAAGGTCATCGCCAACGGCATCAATTGGGCGGCGCCGGTCAGCAACCCGCCGATGGTGCGCGGCAACATCCCCGAGTTCATGTCATAGGCGCCCCTATCGAAGATCATTAGCGTAGGGGCGACCCAGCGGGTCGCCCATGCTTTCACACCAAGGATGTCCCATGCAAACGCTAAATGTCGGCATCATCGGAACGGGCAATATCGCGCCGGCTTATATCCGCGGCTGCGCGCCATTCGACGTGATCGAGCTCACTGCTTGCGCTGATATATTGACTGACCGCGCCCAGGCTTTCGCCGCCGAGCACGGCCTGGCCGCGTGCAGCATGGACGACCTGCTGGCGCGTGATGACATCGACATCGTCATCAACTTAACCATTCCCGTCGCTCATGCCGAAGTTTCGCTGCAGATCATTGAGGCGGGCAAGCACGCCTATTGTGAAAAGCCCTTTGCCGTCGACCGCGCCGACGGCGCCCGGGTCGTCAGCGCGGCGCAAGCAGCCGGGCTGCGTATCGGCTGCGCGCCCGATACCTTCCTGGGCGGCGGCGGGCAGACAGCGCGCAAAGCAATCGACGATGGTCTGATCGGGGCGCCGGTGGCGGCCACAGCTTTCTGGATGAGCCGCGGCCATGAGAGTTGGCATCCCAACGCCGGCTTCTATTATCTCAAGGGCGGCGGACCTCATTTTGATATGGGCCCCTATTATCTGACTGCACTCGTCAATTTGATGGGGCCGGTGGCGCGCGTGTCGAGTTCCGCGCAGCGGACTTTCTCCGAGCGAGTCGCCACCAGCGACGCGCTGATGGGGCAGGTCTTGCCGGTTGAGGTTAATACGCATGTGGCCGGCACACTCGAATTTGAAAGCGGCGCCATCGCCACGCTAATTCTGAGTTACGATGTCTGGGGCAATCACTTGCCCGAAATCGAGATTCACGGCGAATCCGGCTCGCTCAGCGTACCCGATCCCAATCGCTTCGATGGCGAGGCGCGTCTGCTCAAAGGCGGGACGAGTGGCTGGGCGGGCATTCCCTTGACGCATACCACCAATATCGGGCGCGGCGCCGGCGTAGCTGATATGGCCTATGCGATTCAGTCAGGGAGGCCGCATCGCGCCAGCGGCGATTTGGCTTTCCACGTGCTGGATATCATGCAAGCGCTGGATGAATCGGCCGCACAGGCACGGCATATCGAAATCACGAGCACGCTTGATCAGCCGGCGGCGCTGCCGGCCGGTTTGGCCGACGGCGTGCTGGATGCGTGACGATCTCTTGCCACCGAGGGCACAGAGTGATTGCCATATGTAGGGGCGGCTCGGCGAGTCGTCCACTGTTGAGCAGCATCTCATAAAAGGAGCGCCAATGCACACGCTGAAACTTGGAATCATCGGCACGGGCAATATCGCGCCGGCTTATATTCATGGCTGCGCGCCATTTGACGTCATCGAGATCGTCGCCTGCGCCGATATCCTGGAAGACCGCGCCCAGGCCTTCGCCGCCGAGCACGATATCGCCGCTTATAGTGTGGACGACCTGCTGGCGCGCGAAGATATCGACATCGTGATCAACCTGACCATCCCGGCGGCGCATGCCGAGATTTCGTTATCGATAATCGCGGCGGGCAAACATGTCTACAGCGAAAAACCACTGGCTATCAACCGCGCGGATGGCGCAAATGTCATTCAGGCCGCGGCGGCGGCGGACCTGCGCATCGGCTGCGCGCCGGACACATTCCTTGGCGGCGGCCTGCAGACCGCGCGTAAAGCTATCGACGATGGCGTCATTGGGGCGCCGGTCGCCGCGACCGCCTTCTTCATGGCGCATGGACCGGAAGCCTGGCACCCTAACCCGGGCATCTTTTATCAGAAGGGCGCCGGACCGCTATTCGACATGGGTCCCTATTATTTGACCGCCCTTGTCAATCTGATGGGCCCGGTGGCGCGGGTCGCCGCCTCGGCGCAGATGACCTTTGCCGAACGCGTCGCCACCAGCGAGGCGCTGATGGGCCAGCGGCTGCCGGTCGAAGTCAACACGCACCTGGCCGGCACGCTGGAATTCGAGAGCGGCGCCATCGCCAGCGTCATCACCAGTTTCGACGTCTGGGGGCATCACCTGCCCTGGATCGAAATCCACGGTGAAGACGGCTCGCTCAGTGTGCCCGACCCCAACAACTTTGACGGTGTCGTTCGCGCGCTCCAGGGCGGCTCGCGCGACTGGGCTGATGTCTCAAAGGCGCATTCCACTTCTATCGGACGCGGCGCGGGCGTGGCCGATATGGCCTACGCCATCCAGTCGGGGCGGCCGCATCGCGCCAGCGGAGACCTGGCCTTCCACGTGCTGGATATCATGCTGTCGCTGGAAGAAGCGGCGGCCCAAGGGCGACGGATCGAGATTGGGAGCACGGTCGATCAGCCGGCGGCGCTGCCGGCTGGTCTGGCGGATGGGGAGTTGGATGTGTAATTTTGCCCCATCTACCAACCCCTTCCCTCAAAATGAGGGAATGAGAGCTTTGTCCTGCAGCATTTCATAATGCCCCAATATCGCAGCTATAAGCCTATACACATACGGTAGCTAAAACTTCGGCCACCGGACCGGCAGGATCTCGTGCCCGCAGACAATCGAAATCACATCCGCGCGACGCTTGGTTGACAAGCTGCGGAATAACTGCGGCGACGATCAGCTCGCGCTTGTGCTCGCGGTGAATTTTGCGTAACTCATGTGCTGCAAATAGTCAAATTGCGAGGATCGCAAGCTCCCGATCATAAATTCGTAGGCGGCGCCAGCCCGCAGGTTGGTCACCGTCAAGCTCGTGTTGCTTGTCCATTCCACGCCATCCTTTTTGCCGCCAGCCGCGCCGTAAAAGATGCGATACTCCTGGGCATCGGGGGCCGCGTCCCAAGCTATGCGGATGCTAGTGGCGTTGGCCGAAACAAGCCGGACATTTTGCGGGACCGGCAATTTCTTGGTCGTCACTGTGATTTCGCTGGCGACAATCGCCGATCCGACACTGTCCAGCGCCGCCACGCCAACCGTATAACGGAGACTGGCTTCCAAGCTATTAAAGGTATAGCTGGCGACATTGCCGACATTGGCAGCGGCAACTTGATATGGCGGATAATTCCTGTCATAGCCCGCGCCACCGATCAAATTCACAGTAATCGCGTAGTCGACGGCGCCAGGCACGGCATCCCAAGCCAAGCTGACGCTTTTATGCGTCGTTTGGGTCGCGCGCAGATTATCCACTTGCGTCGGCGGCGATTGAATGGTTTGGCCAATGTTCTTAGTGCTAACTTTGATTCTTTTGCTGTTGGCGCCGGCATTGCCCTGGTCATCCACGGCGCGCACGCGAATCGTATAGATTCTATTCGGCTGCAAGCCTTGGAAGGTGTGCTTCCGCTTCTTGGAAGCGGCTGTCCAGCCGGCACCCTTCAGCCAAACCTCATAGCTGGCGGCGCCGCGCACCGTTTTCCAGCCTACCGTGATGCTGTCGTGGGATACGTCTCTTGCCCTTAGATTGGTGGGGCTGGCTAATGACTGGGCTTGAGCCAGCGAGATGGAGAGCAAAATCGTAATAGAAAGTACTAGCCAGAAATATGGTTTTATGCGAAGGATCAAATGCATTGTGAACTCCAAAATTTGCTTATTGCCAGAGCGCATACCTGTTGCAGCCGCTTGGCGCATCCCAAACTTCGGCAGTGTATCAAATGCGCATGACGGCGGGAAGGGTTAGTCGCCGCAGATTAAACTTCGGCAGCCAGACCGGACCGGCCGGATCATTTCCACGCAGGAAGTCGAAATCGCAGCCCAGCGGCGCCTGGTTGACGCTGCGCAGGCAGAGCTGCCCATAATCCAATTGACGTAGATTGCGTTATACGCAAATCAAGCGAGCAATTTTCCTGAGGCAGGTATGGCTATTCAAGAGCGGCTGTACACGGTAGACGACGTCTGGCGGCTTTCGCAGCGGCCGGAAAATGAACTCAAGCGATTCTATCTCATAGACGGGGAGCTGTTTTGGGACATGCCGCCAGGATATACGCATGGAAATCTTGCGGGACACATCTTTCGCTACCTTTTGAATTATGCCGAAGAGCATGATCTTGGCGATGGCAGCGTTGAATCGGGCTACTATCCCGCCGATGATCGCAGGACATTGCTCGCGCCTGATGTAGCTTTTTTCCGCAAGAGGAATGTGCCACCAGCGGATCATGCGCAATTCGTCACGCGTATGCCCGGTTTGGCCGTTGAAGTCTCGTCCCCGAGCAATACCATCGCCGACCTGCGGAGAAAAGCGGGTGTATCTGGCGAATGGCACAGAATTGGTATGGCTTGTGCTGCCCGAGCGGTCCGGCGTCGAGGTCTGGCGCGTGGGAGCGGACGGCAATACAACGACTGAATTCGTTGCGCGAGACGACAGCTTGACCGGCGAGCCTGTCTTGCCCGGCTTCTCGCTGAATCTACAGCGACTTTTCCCCAATTAAAACTTCGGCTGCCAGACCGGACCGGCCGGGTCGCTCCCACGCAAGAAGTCAAAGTCGCAGCCCTGCGGCGCCTGGTTGACACTGCGCAGGTAGAGCTGGCCGTAGCCGCGCTGGTAGGCAGGCGGCGGCGGCAACCACTCGGCCCGGCGCTCCGCCAGCTCGGCCTCGCTGACGTGCAATTGCAAACGCCGCTCGACCACATTCAACTCAATCTCATCGCCATCGCGCACCAACGCCAGTGGTCCGCCGATGGCCGCTTCGGGCGCGATATGCAGGACGATGGCGCCATAGGAGGTGCCGCTCATGCGGGCGTCGGAGATGCGCAGCATATCGCGGACGCCCTGTTTTAGCAGCTTCTGGGGGATGGGCAGGTTGCCGATCTCGGGCATGCCGGGCCCGCCGATGGGACCGGCATTCTGCAGTACCAATACGTGATCGGGCGTCACGTCGAGCGCGGGGTCGTTGAGACGCGCCTTGACGTCATCGGCGTCTTTGAAGACGAGGGCGGGACCGCGGTGGTTGCAGAGCGCGGGACTGGCGGCGGCGTGTTTGATGACCGCGCCATCGGGGGCGAGGTTGCCGCGCAGGATGCTCAAGCCGCCCTCGGGTTGCAGCGGATTGTCCAGCGAGCGGATGATGTCGGGGTTGCTGACTTCGGCGTCAGCGACATTCTCCGCCAGCGAGCGACCGGTCACGGTGAGGGCGTCGCCGCGCAGCAGGGGCAGCAGCTGCTTCAGCACAGCCGGGATGCCGCCGGCGTAGAAGAGGTCTTCCATCTGGTACTCGCCGGTCGGGCGCATATTGGCGATCAGCGGACTGCGGCGGCTGATCTCGTCGAAGCGCGTCAGCGGCAGGTCGACACCGGCGCGGCCGGCGATGGCGGGCAGGTGCACGATGGCGTTGGTGCTGCCGCCGACCGCGTTCAGCAGAGTGATGGCGTTGTCGAAGGCGGCGGCGGTCAGGATCTGCGAGGGGCGGATATCGGCCTCGACCAGGTGGACGATCTGGCGGCCGGCAGCCTGCGCCAATTGCAGTCGGCGTGAATCGGCGGCCGGGATGGCGCCATTGCCCGGCAGCGCCATGCCAAGGGCCTCCATCAGCGAGTTCATGGTCGAGGCGGTGCCCATGACCATGCAGTGGCCGGCGCTGCGCACCAGGTTCCGCTCGACGCCTTTGTAGGTCTCCGCGCTGATCGTGCCCGCTTCGTATTCGGCGGTGTAGCGGCGGCAGTCGGTGCAGGCGCCCAGGATCTCGCCCTGGAAGTGGCCGTTGAGCATGGGCCCGCCGCTGACCATGATGGCGGGCAAGTCGGCGCTGGCGGCGCCCATCAGCGCGGCGGGCGTGGTCTTGTCGCAGTTGGTCAGCAGCACGACGCCGGCCAGGGGATTGCCGCGGATCATCTCCTCGGTGTCCATGGCGGCCAAGTTGCGGCAGAGCATGGAGGTGGGGCTGAGGTAGACCTCGCCCAGGGAGATGGTGGGGAATTCGAGCGGGAAGCCGCCAGCTTGCAGCACGCCGCGTTTGACCGCGTCCGCGACTGCGCGCAGGTGGCTGTTGCAGTGGTTGAGCTCGCTGTAGGTGTTGCAGATGCCGATGAGCGGGCGGGTCATATCGGCGAGCTCGTAGCCTGATGCGGCGGTGAAGGCGCGGCGGGTGAGGCCGCTGACGCCCTCGGCGCTGAAGAAGTCGGTAGAGCGGGAGGTAGATTTGGACATGGGGCGCACTTTCGTTTTTGCTATTTTAACCACAGAGTACACCGAGGGCACACAGAGGGCACAGAGTGAGACTGGCGGAAATTGCCGCGGTGAAAGGTTTTTCGGCGGTTTGGCAATCTGGCGGCGGGGGGATTCGGTTGTCAAGGCGCTGGGTTTAAGGTAGCGGGTTTGGTGGTGTGAGAGGCGACTGTATGGTCACGGGTATGGGAATTCTGTCGCAAAGGGCCTAGAGATCGCTTCTGATTCACTCAGGGAGTGGTGAATATTGCGGATATGAGTAGACTGGGTTTATGATTAAATGTCC
>WTGO01000011.1 GCA_011523515.1 Chloroflexota bacterium | reverse complement strand
CAGAGCAGTCGGCTCATAACCGATTGGTTCCAGGTTCGAGTCCTGGTGGACCCATTCAATCGCCGGCCGCCCGGCTGGTTTTTCGTTTGCGGCGCGCTAACTCCAGCGGCGATGCGACTTAATCTGATCGTAGGCGGACTTGACTTCCTTGAAGCGCCGCTCGGCTTCACCGGTTTCGTGCTGGCTGACATCGGGATGGTACTGGCGCGCCAGCTTGCGGAAGGCTTCTTTCACGGCTTCCTGCCCCGCGCCAACTTCGATCTCCAGCGCCAGATAAGCCGCGCTGATTTGCCCTTCGGAAGGCGCATCCAGCGCCTCTGTTCGCCGCGTGCGATAATGAAAGCGCTGCTGCGCCCGCTCATCGCTGATGCGGCGTTTGAATTGCGGCGACGTGATATCGCCCACCGCCCAGCTGCCGCGGATATTGGTCTGGTAATCGCGCCGCCGCACGGCAAGGGTATCCAGCGGAAAGTCGCGCGTATGCCAGACGGTGAAGATACTGCGCTGCGGCGTCTCGTCCGTATTGACCTGGATCAGGCGCAGCTCGCCCTCGCTCCAGTCGAAAGCGTGGATGGCGCCCAGATTCAGCGCGCGCAGGTCGTCCTGCCAGACGGGCAGCTTGCCGCAATAGCCGTCAGCGGGCAGCAGCGAACGGTCAATCAGAAAGAGGGAGCCGATGCTGGCGCTGCTATTTTGCTTCAGAACGGCTTTGAGCGCCCGCGACTTGGGCGCGCTATTCACGAGGTAGACGTAGAGGCGGCTGTTCATCCAGGTCTCGACGACGATGTTCGGTTCATGCGCGAGCGAGGTTAGCGAGGCGTCCAGGCGCGTACTGGCGAACTTAACATCCTGAACGTTGGCGAAGCGCAGCCGAATGGCTTCGGCGAGTGCTCTTGACACGAGGGGTTCCTGGCTCAGCAGACAACTTCACCATGATACGGCGCGCGCGTTGACTTTGTCAAACCGTTGCTTAGCGCGTGGAGGGAATTGCTTCAACGCTCACTCAATGTATGCCACAGCTCTTCTTAGGGCCTTTCGCTGCTAGAGTATTGCGGGAATGCTTTACTCGGTGTCCTCTTTTTATACTCTGTGTAGAAGGGCAGTGTCTACGCGCCCCTCGGTGGTAAATGTTTTGCATGACTTGCTTTCATTTACTTCTGTGCGCTCGCTGGGAAAGTGTGTGACCCTGGCGCCAGGCGTTGACAATCCCTTGCAAGCGGCGCGAAATCGGGTATACTCGGGGTAGATTCAGGGGCCGTTAGCTCAACTGGCAGAGCGCCTCGTTGACGTCGAGGAGGTTACAGGTTCGAGTCCTGTACAGCCCACACAAAACAAGACCATCTCCAGCGGGACCGGTCGCGCGCCGGTCATTTTGTTTCCGGTGCGCTCACATGATGCCGAACTTTTCGAAGGCTTCGACCGTGCTCATACCGGCTTCCAGGGCTTGTCGTACTTTCTGCTCGCCGCGCGCTTTTTCCAAGGCGGCGGTGAAGGTCTCGACTTCGGCGCGGCGCGGCACGATGCAAACGCCATCGACATCGCCGAAGACAATATCGCCCGGCTCAATGCGAACGCCAGCCATCTCGATCGGTACGCCGTAGTCGACGACTTTACCGCGCGGACCCTGGTCCTGGGCGTAGCCGCCGAAGGAGAAAACCGGGTAGTTCAGTTCCAGGATCTCGTTGGTATCGCGGCAATAGCCGTCCAGGACGGCGCCGGCCGCCCTCAGCAGGCGCGCCCGCGTGCTCATCAAGCCACCCCAGAGCGCATAGCTGGGCGAGGCGCCCGTGCAGACATAGACCTCGTCGGGCTTCAGACTGTCGAGGGCATGGAATAGCAGGCCAAATGAATTGCCGGGGCCGTCAGCGCCGATGTCGGCGATATCGGCTTCCAGCACGGGCATGGCCCGGCCGATGACCACCATCTGGGGCGCCAGCGGCCTGATCTGCGGCGGCAGAAATTGCTGTAGCAGACCGAGCTTGTCCATCACATCACCGACGACGGCGGGGAATAATTCTTGCCGCGCCAGCTGAAACAATTCTTCATCCGATTGCCATAGCGCCATGCGAGTGGCTCCCTAATGCGTTCGCCGGTCAGCCATTGTAACCCGCCGCCCGCCGGCTCACAAACGGCATCTGCCGTAGCGGCGCCCCTTGGGGCGCCCGCGCTAGCTCTCAATTTCTGCTATACTGGACAATTGTACGGCTTGTCCGATACTGTCTGAACAGCGTTCCACCCTAAGTTTACCCCCCTCGGTCCCCCCATTAAAATGGCGATTATATCGCAAACTAAACAACAATTTGAAATTAGAGTTGGATGGGCTGGCATTCCATTGAGCAACCTGCATTTTGAATGCCTTGTCTGATAATAGAGGGGAATATACACTTATGATACCGCAGGATCGCAATGACAAAACGGAGGAGAAAATGAGCGAGATGACTTTTATGGAACTTGGAAAATGAGCAATTCTACGGCGAGGTCGAAGCGGACGAGACTTACATAGGCGGCAAGGAGCCGAATAAGCACGCTAGCAAGCGCCTGAACGCTGGTCGTGGCGCTGTCGGCAAGACGGCTGTTGCAGGGGTGCTGGAGCGCGATAGCGGCCAGGTGAAGGCCCAGGTGATTGAAAATACGAAACGAGCAACCTTAAAGCAATTTCTTGCAGAGACCACCAAAGACGATACAATCGTGTACACAGATGAGTCATCATCCTATGTGGGAATACCGAGAGAGCATCATACAGTAAAGCACTCGGTCGGCGAGTATGTTAATGGCGAGATACATACGAATGGGCTTGAATCGTTCTGGAGTATGCTCAAGCGCGGGTATATGGGTACGTATCACCACATGAGTCCGAAACATCTGCACAGATACGTCAATGAGTTCGCAGGACGGCATAACAATCGCCCGCTGGATACCAGGCACCAGATGGCGGCGATTGTGCGTGGCTCGATTGGAAAGCAATTACGGTATAAAGACTTGATTGGGCAGTAAAGTTGGCAAGACAAATCCAAAGTCAATAAGTGAAAGGTGTGCAGTATGAAACAGAAATTGCTTATTATATTTGTTCTATTCGCTATCTCGTTGCCTGTGGCGGCGCAGAGCAAGTTGACTGCGCCTGATTGGGGAATTGTGTCGTACTTCCAGCCCAGAGGGAAATTAGAAGATGGAAGAATAGGGAGACAAAAGAACTGGTGTGTCCATTTATCCTGGGGATTAGTCAATAATGCCGCGGGCTACAAGGTTATGATGCGAAGGACTTCCGGTCAAGGAGGCGGAAAGCCCACCTATGTTGGTGTAATGCAAAGATTGGGGCTGCGGAGTGGTTGGGGAGGAAGTAACAGCTGGGTAGATTCGACTGCATGGAGCGATGACGCTAACGCTAATGGCCCATTCAATTGGTGTGGTTTGGCTGGAAACCAAACAGTGATTGTTCGTGTGCGGGCGTATGACGCCCAATACAATGACGGGCGGATGTCCAGAAAAATAAAAGTTCACCTGCCCGCCATAGGCCATTATCTGTGCTCGTTGCAACATCAGTGCATAGTGTTTGAAAAACCAGGTGTCAGAAAGCGCGGATACGGTGATCTCTTTCAGCCAGCTAACGATTAAATCGCTATGACCTAGTGCATAGGTATTCGCCGTCTATTCTTAGCTGATAGGCGGCGACGTATTCTCGACAGACTGATTTGTATTGGAGTAACTATGAGTGACAAGAATGGCGACAAGCAAGGCAAGCTGAAGCGCCCGGTAGGTCGTCCGCCGCTCCAATTTCCTGATCTGATAGACGCGGACCCAACCGATGTAGCTAAGGCAGCATTTAAGCTGAATCCGAACAAAATCCGAACAAGCCGGGCTTTGAGTGGCAGTACCTTAAAGATGCTGACAAGCCACAAAAGCGCGGGTGATTTCCAAGCGCTTGTTTAGTTTGCGATATAAGCCCCATTAAAATGGGGGGATGACTGCTGCTCTGGCGACATGGACGCTGTTGCGAGGGCGAGCCAACCATCGTCGTATACCGATTCTCATATATCGTGTAGATTTCGCGCCATTTCAGCTCCCCTTCCCTAGCTTGCTGGATGCCCGCCATAGAGATGGCGGGATAGGGGCCGGGGGATGGGGTAAAAAACGCATTATCGTGACCCCCAGTAGCGGACAAGCCTTGTAGCGGCGATCTATCAGGTCGCCCGCCACGCACGTCAGAATACACCGCCATCAGAACTCAATGCCGGCGCGCGCCTTGATGCCGGCGTCGAAGGCATGCTTGACTTTGACCATCTCGCTGACGGTATCGGCGTAGTCGATCAGCGCGGGCGGCGCGTTGCGTCCCGTGATCAGCAAGTGCTGGCGCTGTGGTTTGCGCGCTCTCAGCCAGTTGATGACGGCATTCGCGTCCAGCCAGCCGAAATCCATCAAATAAGTGAACTCGTCCAGGACCACCAGGTCGTACGCGTCGGCAAGGATTATGCCCTGGGCGATATCCCAGCCGTGCAGCGCGCGCGCCTGCGTCTCGTCCAGGTCCCGGTTGGTCCAGGTGAAGCCGTCGCCGATCTTGATGGGTTCCACGCCTAGTCGCTTCAGAGCGCGCACCTCGCCCCATTGCCCGCCCTCGTGCTTGAGAAACTGAATAAGCGCCACACGCTTCTTGCGCCCCAACATGCGCAGGATCACTCCGAAGGCGGAGGTCGACTTGCCGCGACCATCGCCGGTATTCACCAGCACCAAGCCGCGCTGCGATTGTCGTTTGCTCATGTCGTTTCGCGCTCCAGCGCCTGCAGCGCCGCTTCAATCGTGGCGTGCCGACTCGTTTGGTCCTGGATTTGCAAGCGCCAGCTTGATCCACGATCATTTTGCCGATGGGATATTTCGATGCGCCCCGGCTCTTCGGCGAGCGCGTAGCCGGCTCGCGTCAGGGCCCGGCGTAGCCAGATGGCCGGGGCGCTGCTGCCGGGCACATAGACGCTCGTTCCATGCGACGCCTCCAGCTCGAAGCTGCCGCGCCGCTGATCGAAGTGGACGCCCTCGGCGCGAAACGTAGCGCCCAGGCTGCCGTCCAGCGCCAGGTCTTCGGGAGCGCCCGCTTTTATGCTCGCCCGGCTCATCAGCCAAAAGCGATCGCAATTACGCAGCGCCAGATCCAGGTCGTGCGTGGAAACCAGGATGGCGAGCTCGGTCGTCCGCGCCAAGCGCTTGAGCAGCGCCATGGTCTCGATGCGGCGTGGCAAGTCGAGGAAAGCGGTCGGCTCGTCCAGCAGCATGATATCGCTCTGCTGCGCCAGCGCCCGCGCAATCATCAACTTCTGCCGCTGCCCGTCGCTCAGTTCGGCCACCGGCTGCTCCGCCAGCTCGGCGCCTTTGACGGCGTCCAAGGCGCGGGCGATGATAGAGTGGTCGTCAGCAGTTAATCGTCCCAGCCAGTCCGTATGCGGATGCCGCCCCAAGGCGACCAGCGCGTAGCCGCTCATCAGACGGGGCCGCGGCGCGGCGGTTGTCACCATGCTGAGCCTGCGCGCGCGTTCCTGCGGCTTGAGGCGGGCGACATCGCTTTCGCCCAGCAGCACCCGGCCCGCCAGGGGCTGCTGCCCGCCACCCAGCGTGCGAAGCAAGGTCGACTTGCCGACGCCATTAGGACCCAGCAGGCCGACCAGCTCGCCGGGCTGCAAGCGCAGATTGAGCGCCCGAGCCAGCACATTATCAGGGCGGCCGCGGCGGCGATACCCGATTGCCAGGTCGCGGGTTTGCAGCATCATGCCACCCCTCGCGCGTGGCGCAGAACCACCAGCATTACCACCGGCGCGCCCAGCAGCGCCGTCACCACATTGAGCGGCAGCACCAGATTATTGCCCGGCAGCTCGGCGATAAGCGCGGCGCAGAGCGCGACGCAAGCGCCGGCCAGGCAGGCGCCCGGCAGCAGCAGTCGATGATCGGACGTGCCCAGCAAGCCGCGGCAGAGATGGGGCACAGCGATGCCCAGAAAGGCGATGGGCCCGCAGAAGGCCGTCACCGCGCTGACCAGCAGGGCGGTCGCCAGGATGATGACGAGGCGCGTCCACTGCAGATGGATGCCCAGGCTGCGCGCGTAGTCCTCACCGAGCAGCAGGGCGTTGAGAGGCTTGACCAAGGCAGCGGACAGCAGCAAGCCGCTCAGCACGAATAGCGCCAGAATCGGCAGTTGCGCCGCCGTAACGCCGCTGAATGAGCCGAAGGTCCAGTTGATATAGGCTTGTATCCGCTCCGGCAAGGCGAAGTAGAGCAGCAGGCTGACCATGGCGCCGACCAGGTAGCCGAACATCAGACCGAGCACCAGCAGGGTCACGCTGCTGCGTACGCGCGCGGCCACCAGCAGCACCAGGGTCATCGAGAGCGCCGCGCCTGCCCCGGCGGCCGCAGTCAGCAGCAAATCGCCGGCCAAGCCCAAGCCGGCCAGCAGCGCGCCGCCGACCGCGCCCGAGCCCAAGACGACCAGCGCCACGCCCAGGCTGGCGCCCGAAGACACGCCCAGCACAAAGGGCTCCGCCAAGGGATTGCGAAAGTAGGTCTGCATCAGCAAGCCGCTGACGCCCAGCGCCATGCCGGCCAGCGCCGCCGTCGCCGTCTTGGGCAGGCGGAACTTCAGGACGATGTTGGTCCAGGACAGGTGGTCCGCCTGGCCGCCCAGCAGCACCGTGACGATTTGCTCCAGCGGAATCGAGGCGGAGCCCAGCGCCAGGCTGAGCAGCAGCAAAAAGCCCAGCAGCGCCAGCAGAAGCAGCAGCAGTGCCGGCCTGGCGCCGGCGTACTCCCGACGTTTCAACCGAGCGCGCGGAATGTTGCCAGCTTGAGCCGCTGTCGGCTTGCCCGCTAGTTGCGACATCCTACTCGCTCTCCGCCGTCTCCAGTTGCTGATAGAAAGCGAATTCGTGCTCCGGCAGCAGATCCGGATGGAAGATGGCGAGCAAATCCGCCAGCACCAGATGCGGATTGGTCACACCCCATTCGTAATAGTTGTTGCCGCCATTGGCGTTCTCATCTCGGTTGTTATTCCAGATGTTACCGGACTTGAAAGCGGCGAAGTCGCCGAAGCGCTCGTCCAGCGCCAGCAGGTCGGCGCCGGAATAGACGGCGAAGGTCTGGGTCAGCCAGATATCAGCATTCAGCCCGCCATCGTAGACGACTTCGAAGCTGAGCGCCTGGCTGGTGGTCGAGTCGGCTTCCGCCAGCAGCAAATCGCCGCCGGCATCATACACTTGCTGGCCGACATAGGTGGCTGCGCCGGGGATGAACCAGGCATCGGAATACCCTGAGAAAGTGTTGATGAGCACGGTGGGCCGGTCGTCGGCGCTGACTGAAGCCGCCAAGTCTTTCACCGCGTCGTATTGCGCGGCGATCTCTTCATAGAGCGCGTTGGCATCGGCCTCGCGGTTGTAGAAGAGCGCGGTGAATTTCAGCCATTCGGCCCGCCCCAGCGGCGACAGCTCGCGCCAGCTGGCGTCCAGCGCCGTGAAGACGCCCGCCTCCAGCAGGACTGGATGAGCGTCGGTCGCGGGGTTGTATCCGTAGGCCATGACCAGGTCGGGCGCCAGCTCCAGCACGCGCTCGATATTGATCTCGGCGCCGAAGCCGACTTCGCTGATTTCGCCGGCGGCGATCTTGTCGGTCACTTCGGTCGTACTGATGTAGAAGCCGCTGTCGACCGCCACCAGATGATCCAGCAAGCCAAGCTGCGTCAGCGACGGCAGCTGCGTGGTCGACAGGGTGATCAGATCTCCGCCGGGCACTTCTATGAATTGCGCGCCGGCGGGGAAGTCGGCGGCCGACGGCATGGGCGCGCCGCACTGCACCAGCACGTAGTCGAAGCCGGGCGCGCCGTCAAAGGCTTCGCTGACGGTCACGACCTTGTAGTTGTTGAAATACTCGACTGAGAAGCGCGCCGCGTCTTCGACGACGACTTTATGCGGGAAATAGTCGATAGCGGCGTCGAATTCGCTGACGCAGCCTTCGGTCAGATTGGCGTCCAACGCGCTGACGGGCAGCAGGCCGATAAGCAGTACAGCGATCAACAGAAACTTGGAATTCATCATGTCCCTCCTATGGACAAAGGAGGAAACGGGGCCGGCACTCGCTCCCAGTAAAAATGCCCGCCGAGGCGGGCGGGCATTGGTTGCTGTCGCTAGTACCATGCTCGTCTCCCTTTTGACGCGAAAGATGTACGAGCTAAGTCTCAGGCAGGCATTCGGACTTCTGACGATTCGCCAGTTACCGCTGCGCGACAGTGTCGGACTTAAACCGACTTTCCCTTTGCGTGCCGAACATCCGGGTTCAGGCACGCCTGAGTCTTAGAACATGTAGACGAGGGGAGCATAACACGACCGGACTGCGCTGTCAAATATAGGCCAGCACTGGGTAATTCACCACAGAGACACAGAGCGCGCAGAGGAAATGGCCGTAGGAGCGACCCGGTTGGTCGCCCGATGCAGAATTCGTTGTTGAGACGGGCGAGCCAAGGCCCGCCCCTACGGAGGTACTACTGTCGCGGCTGGCTCAGGATTCCATCGGGTAACGCAGGCCCCAGAGCGCGCGGATGCGATCCAGGGTCTCCATGATGTCAATGGTCTCGTCCAGCGGATAAATCGGGCTTTCGGTCATGCCGGCGCGGATGCACTCGCCCACCGCTTCTATTTCGTATTGGAAGCCTTCGCCCGGGAAGTCGAAGCGCAGCGTCTCGGGCGCCTGGCCGCCCCGGTGGACGGTGATCTCGGACGGATGCCAGAAGTTGGGGATGGCGATATAACCCTGGCTGCCCATGATGCGCGCCTCCTGGGGCGTGCTGAGGCGAATGGCGGTGGTGACGGTCGCCATCTCATAGTCGCTGTATTTGAACGCGGTGACCGACAGTTCGTCGACGCCGGTTGAGCCCAGGGTCACCTGCGAGACGATGTCGCTGGGCTGCTTGCCATAGACCATCGACATCAGCTGGATCGGGTAGGAGCCGACATCGAGCAGGGCGCCGCCGGCTAAATCGGGGCTGTAGGCGCGCGCTTCAGGATTTACGCTGGGAGTGCGGTAGCCAAAATCGGCTTGAACCAGCATGACATCGCCGATTGCGCCCTCGGCCAGCAATTCGCGCACCTGGGCCATGGCCGGGAAGAAGCGCGTCCAGAAGGCATCCATCAAGAAAAGATTCTTGGCGCGGGCGCAGGCGATCATGTCGCGCGCTTCGGCGGCGTTGACCGCGAAGGGCTTCTCGCACAACACATGCTTGCCCGCGTTCAGGCTCAGCAGGGTATGCGACTTGTGATAATTGTGCGGCGTGCCTACATAAACCACATCCACGTCCGGGTCGTTGACCAGCGCATCGTAACTGCCGTAGCATTTCGTCGCGCCGAATTCCGCGCCGAAGGCCTCCGCTTTCGCTTGCGAGCGCGAGGCCACGGCATAGATCTCGGCATTGGGCGCGTAAGGAAAGCAACTGCCGAAGCGGCGGGCGATGCTGCCCAGACCGATAAAGCCCCATCTAATTTTGTCGCTCATGCTGGTTTCTCCTCGGTCTTCATCTCCAGCCAGGCGATTTCGGCCGCGCTGAGTTCGATGTCGGCGGCGGCGGC
Organism: Chloroflexota bacterium; assembly: GCA_011523515.1. Taxonomy (GTDB): domain Bacteria; phylum Chloroflexota; class Anaerolineae; order Aggregatilineales; family Phototrophicaceae; genus UBA6055. Next base: position 4,610 of record WTGO01000011.1, on the reverse strand, counting down.
ATTGATAGCGGCTTCTTCAGGTTGCCAGGCGGCGACAATGGCGTGGTAGCGCGGATTATTGCTCAGCACATAGGCCACCGAGATCTGCGCCGGCGTCGCGCCTTTGTCGGCCGCCAACTCCCGCACGCGATCCAGCCGCTTAAAGTTGCTCTCGTAGGCGTAGGCGCCGATGGGGTTGGTATCCCAATAACTGTCGAAGCTGTCGAGGTTGTCGCGCGTGAATTTGCCGGTCATGAAGCCGCCGGCCAGGCTGGACCAAGTGAAGAGCGACATCTCGTTGGCGTCGTAGTAGGCGCGGTCGGCTTCGCCCTGTTCGCCGCTGACGCTGGTGCAGCCTTCCCAGGGCGGGTGAATCATCTCGGCCACGCTGAATTGCGGGCTGCTGACCGTGAAGGGTGTCTTGCCATTGGCGGCGGCGTAGTCGTTAGCGGCTTTGACGCGATCGCCCAGCCAGTTCGACCCGCCGAAGGCGCCGATCTTGCCCGCGTCCTTGAATTCGTTCAGCACATCGACGATCTCGCCCACCGGGTATTCGCGGCTGTCGCGGTGCAGCAGAAAGAGCTCGATGTAGTCGGTCTGCAAGCGCTCAAGCGATTCTTCCAAATCGCTGCGGATAAAGTCGGGTCGCACGCGGTCGGGGATGCCGTTTTCGGGATGGGCGCACTTGGTCAGGATGACTACCTGGTCGCGAATGCCGCGTTCGGCGATCCAGGCGCCCAGTTCGGTCTCGGTGGCGCCGTGCCCATAGCTATGCGCGTTGTCGAAGGCCGTGAAGCCCTGCTCAAAGCAGGCGTCCAGCAGACGAAAATTGTCATCGCGATTGTCGGCGCCCAGCATAATCGCGCCTTGCAGCAGGCGCGCGACCGGTTTGTCGATGCCGGGGATTTTGCTGTATTTCATAAGCCAGGTCCTTTCTCTCAGCGGCGTATTGTAGCGCAAGGCGGGATGATGTGAAGTAGGGTGTTTTGGGCCGGGGGCGAGCAAGCCAAGGCTCGCCCCTAAGAATTGTAGGTTGTGGCGAACAATCGGTTACTGCGGCAGCACGTCGCGCGGTTTGGAGCTGCCTTCTTTGGGCGGGCCGACCACACCACGTTCTTCCATCATATCCATCAGGCGCGCCGCCCGTGTATAGCCGATGCGCAAGCGCCGCTGCAGCAGCGAGATCGAGGCTTTTTCAAGCCGCCGCACCATATCGACCGCCGTCTGATACAGCTCGTCTTCATCCGGATTGGCATTGCCGGTCTTGCCCGATCCGCCCGGTTTGGGCGCCATATCCCAGAATGCGGACTGGCTTCCCGGCGCTTGTGGCGCGGTCTCACCGCCGCTCTGTGGGCCGCTGGGCTCGGACTTCGGGGGCAGCGGGATGGGCTTGACGCCTTCGACGCCCACGTCTTGCAGCTTCCAGTAGCGCCCGATGCGGTTTATCTCGTCATTGGAGACATGCACGCCTTGCACGCGCAGCGGCGCCGGCGCATCGCCCGAGAGGTAGAGCATGTCGCCCTTGCCCAGCAAGCGTTCCGCGCCCGGCTGATCGATGATGACACGGCTGTCGACGCTGCTGGCGACCGCAAAGGCGACCCGCGCCGGGCAGTTGGCTTTGATCAGCCCGGTGACCACATCGACCGAGGGACGCTGCGTGGCGATGACCAGGTGGATGCCGGTGGCGCGCGCCAGGGCGGCGATGCGGGCGATGGCGCGCTCGGTGTCGTCCGGCGCCATCATCATCAGGTCGGCCAGCTCATCAATGACCACCACGATGTAGGGCATGGGCGCCAGGTCGGGGTCGAGGATGCTGTTGTAGTCGATGATATTGCGCGCGCCGGCGCGGCTGAACTTCTTGTAGCGCTCGTCCATCTCGGTCGTCACCCAGCGCAGCACGCCGATGATGCGTTCCAGCTCGACCACCACCGGCGCCACCAAATGCGGCAAACCATTGTAGCCGGTCAGCTCGACGCGCTTGGGATCGACCATGATGAAGCGGACGGTTTCGGGCGAATTATTGACGAGGATGCTGTTAATGATGGCGTTGACGCAGACGGACTTGCCCGAGCCGGTCGTGCCGGCGATCAGCATGTGCGGCATCTGCGTCAAGTCAGCAGCGATGGGCTGGCCGTCGACCGACATGCCTAGCGCGATCGCCAGCGGCGAGTCGATCTTTTGGTAGGCTTCGGAGTCCATGACATCGCGCAGGCCGACCCGCGCCGCCGCCGGATTGGGCACCTCGATGCCGACATAGCCCTTGCCGGGCACCGGCGCTTCCATGCGCAGCGAGCGCGCGCCCAAGGCCAGCTGCAAGTCCTTGTCCAGCTTGGCAATAGCGCCGACTTTGACGCGATTGCGCTTGCCGGTCTTGGCGGTCTGATAAGCGGGCTCGACGCCATACTGTGTGATGACGGGTCCCGAGTTGATTTCGACCACGCGCCCGGGCGCGCCAAAAGCGGCAAGCGTCTCCTCAATGATCTGCGCCTGCAGCAGCAGCGGCTCCTGATCCAGGTCGCTGGCGCCGCCGCCGCCCAGCAACTCGCGGTAGTCGGGCGCGTCCCAATCGGCGCGCAGGCGCTCTTCCGACGCCGGCTCATTTTCGCCGGCATCCGCTTCTGGCACGGCAACATCGCTGTCGTCGCGGTCAATAGTTTGCGCGTCTTCCAGGGGAGCGACGTCGGGCGCGGGGGCCGGCGCAGGGCTCAAGTCTTTGATATCTGCGGTTGGCTCGTCCGCTTGTGACGGCTGGGGCCGGGTTGGCGGCTCATAGGCGTTCGGCTCGATTTCTCTCATCGGCGGTGGCTGCGGACTACTCTGCGTGCGCCAGTCGGGGTTGAGTGTGTGTCGGCTAGGTCTGGGTGGCTCGCGCTCGATGATCGGCTCTGCAGTGGGTGGCTCCGCCGGCAGGTCATCACCGAGGTTGAGGAAGCGTTCCAGCGCGGCGGTAGGCCCGGCTTTGTTCTCAGGGCTTGGTGGCGGCTCTAGCCGCTCGCCATTGCTCCGGTCGCGATTGAAGAGACGCGCCATCATGCCCGGCGCGCGCGCTTTAGCTGCCTCGGGCTTGTCTTCAAGAGGCGCGTCCAGCGGCATATCGGCGCCGCCGCGCCGGCCGAAAAATTCGCGCAGGCGAACGGGAATCGGCATGGATTCCGCGCTCGGTTCGGGCAAGGCGCGCCTGGCTTGCAGCGAGGCGGTCAATCGCGCCGGCTGCGGCTTGGAGACGCGCACGTGGTCGTCTTCGTCGCCCAAAGCCTGCTGATGCTGCGCTTGCAGGCGCGCCGCCCGCCGTTTGACGGCATACTGGCTGAGGCGGGTGCGCAAATTGCGGCTGAGGCTGATGCTCACCACCGCCATCTCGGCCATGCTCGAGCGGGTGATCATCATGGCGGCAAAGGTCAAAACCATCATCATTACGACAAAGCCGCCGATTTCGGTCAAGTTGCTGACCAGCGCGCTGTAGAGCCAGCCGCCGACCAGGCCGCCGCCTTCGCCATTGAGATAAGCCTGCTCAATCAACCGCTCCATGCAGCTCAGCCCGCAAGCCGAGGGGTAAGCCAGGCTGTCGATATACTGAAAGCCAACCAGCGCGCCCAGAAAAGCCAGCGCGGCGCCAATCAAGCGAATCGGGTCAATGACGGGCGCCTGGTCGCCGAAATGGCGGACGATCAGCCACAGGCCCACGCCGAACATGGCCAGCGGCAGGGCGATCGCGCCCCAGCCCAGCAGCTGTCCGACAATGCGGTGCAATCCGCCGATGGCGGCTCGCTCTGGCGACAGCGCGCTCAAAGCAAAGACGATGGCGCCGAAGACCAAACCGACGCCGATCAAGTCCAGCTTGCGGTCCAGGTCCAGCCAGCCGCTGGATTCGATTTTGGGAGTCTTGCTGCTGGTGGCGCGCCCGACTGCGGCGCTGCGGCTGCGCTCCGTCGGTCGGGTTGCGCCGCGTCCCGCGCCAAAGTGGCCGCTGCTCGCTGCTCCAGTCGGCTCGGCATCGGCTGTCGCGTCACGCGCTTTGGAGGGTCGGAAGCGCCCTCGCAGCCGCCGGCCTATGCCGCCTGCTGCCGCGCTGAGTCGCGAGCTTTTGCGCTCGGTCGTCTTTGATTGCGAGTTGCCCATCTTTTTGCCGCGGGAGAAGCGAGCGCGCCACCTACCCAAGCGCCCCTTGCGATCAGGGTCATCTTTGGCGGGCTCGGGCGGGGACGCCTCTTTGGGGCGCTTGCCCGGCACATGTTTTCCGGCCAGGCGCGCGCGCCGTTCTTCGCTGCTGGCCACCGACGGCGCGGGATTGCGCGCCTTGATAGGTTTGGGGCGACCGCCTTGGCTGCGATTTCTACCGCCCTCGGCCGCCTCGGCGCCGGCGTCATTTGCGCTTTTCGAGCCGCTGCCGCCCAAGACATTGGAACTGCCTTCGGGGTCGAAGAATTCATCATCGTCGATGTATTCGGGCTCGCGCCTGGACATGCTCTTACCCTGCTCTTCCACCGCCCGGCAGGCGCGCAAAAAACGCGCCGCCCACAGGGCACGAGATTCAGCATAGCATAGAAGCTGAATTGGGGCGATTCGGCTTAGAACAGGGGAGTGTCTAAGTTTATGGATACAGGAAATGGATGAGGTGTGCGTCATAGGCC
>WTGO01000066.1:51129-58845 GCA_011523515.1 Chloroflexota bacterium | reverse complement strand
CCGTGGCCGTGTCGGTCGCCGTGGGTACATCCGTATCAGTGGCGGTCGGCGTCTCTGTTGCCGTGGCTGTGTTGGTCGCCGTCGGCACATCCGTGTCAGTAGCGGTCGGCGTCTCTGTTGCCGTGGCTGTGTTGGTCGCCGTGGGCTGGTCGGTATTCGTCGACGTTGGCGTGTCAGTTGCCGTCGGTGTAGGCGTCGCAGTCGCCGTAGCTGTCGCGGTTGCCGTCGGCGCGTCAGTTTCGGATGCTGTTGGCGAGATCGTGGCGGATGGAGTATCCGTTGCTGTAGCAGTCGGCGTGGCTGTCGGCGTCAGCGTGTTGGTAGGAGTAGCCGTCGCGGTAACCGAGACAGTTAGGCTGACGGTTGGCGACGGCGTCGCCGTCGGGGTATCGCTCGCCGTTGGCGATGGCGTCTGGGTCGTGGGCACGGCGCGCGTTCGGGTCGGCAATTCCTGTACATCAGTCGCGATCGGCGTGCGCGTATCAATCGGCGCCAAGGTAAGGGTGACTTCGGGTCTGCGCAAGTTGCAGGCGCTGGCGAAAATCGCGAGCGCGAGCAGAGCAAGACCTCGGCCTACCAACACGAGTGACTCCCGTAAACACAGTTCAGACCAAAACGAAATCAGCCCGATTATAGCAGGCGTAGCTTTGATTTCCGGTGACAGTAGCTGAGTCGCTTGAGAGGCGGTGGGCAATAATGAGGCATGGGCGGAGCATATACTCCGCCCGTGAAGTTAACTTTGCAGCAGTCCTTCAATCTCCGAGGCGATTTGCGCTTCGTCAATCACCCCGAACCATCGCGTGACAATCTGGCCGGCGGAATCCACAAGCACGTACTGCGCTTGCGCCGTAATGCCTAGCTGATTGCGCGTGCCTGCGCTTTCCGAATCATCGACGTCCAACACGATAAATTCAACTCGACCTGCAAATGTCTCTTGTAGCCCGCTCACGGCAGGCTGATTACGCCGACAGGTCGGTCACCACGAGGCCCATGAATCATAAAACTTGAATCTCGGCGCGACTGGTTCCGAAACGACCTCGGCGCCCGGTGACGCGGCGGGCGCGCCGCTCGATCCGCCTGACAGAATCGAGCGCACCGCGGAACATCCGCTGAGCGCGACCAACCCTATCAACAGCAATGCGATGAGTCTTGCAGTTGATTTCATAGCGATATCCTATCTCAGTGAACATCAGCACAAGATTAGCCTGGAATGCTAACGATTGTATTAACGACCGCGAACAGTCCGCGCAAGCGCCATTATAGCCTAGATCTCTGCGGTTGCGCGGGTAACGCGTCGGGAGCGGTTCAGTCTCAGAACCCGGATTGGACAGCCAAGCCCTCCGCGAATTGCAGCTCCGCTCGACGCCGGCGATATGTCAGCGGATGCGGCAGGCGATGCGCGTCGTAATACTCCACAAGTGCTTTGAGGCTGTCCGCCAAAGGTGTATAAGCAACGCCCAATTCCTCTTTGCTCAGACTATTATCCAGCGCGCTCATCCAGCGCTCGCTGAAAGGCGCGCAATCCGGCAGGAAGCCGTTTGCCACCAAATCGCTTCGTTTGGCAGTGACCATGCGCCCCGTCGTCCCCATAATTTCGGCCAGTGTGATCAGAAATTCCTCGTGGCTGATGTGCTCGTCTTGCGCGATATTGTAGGCTCTCCCCTGCCCGGCGGCGCCGCCGATCAAACTCGCCATAACCTTGACCACATCCAGGCCGTCCACGTGGTTAAGCACAAAATCTGGAGCGTCGGGTACCAGGATCGCCCCGCCATCGCGCAATCTCAGATAATAGTTGTAGAGTCGGTTGTAGGGGTCGCGGACGCTATTGACCATCGGCAGACGCAGCGCGGTAAAGGGAAAACCGGAACGAACATGCTCGGCCCGCAGTTCGTCTTCGACTTCCCGCTTCTGCACGCCATAGCGCCATTCTCCATAGGCGTAGGAGATTTCATCCGGCGCCGGCATCAGGTCGCCGTCGTAATCCGCCTCGCGATAGGGTCGCTCCAGGCCCTCGCGAACCAGATACACTTGCCCGCTGCTGAGCACGATGTAGTGCTCGATATTGTCGCGAAATAACTCGATGACGGTACGCGTCTCATCGCCGTTATAAAGCACAAAGTCGATCACGACATCAAAGCGCTTGCCCAGCAGCGCGCGCCGCATCTGTCTGTGATTCGTGCGATCAACATGCAGACGATGAATGGAAGAGGGCAAATCGTCCCGCGTGATGCCGCGATTGAGCAGTGTCAAGTCAGCGCCGGACTCGACCAAATGCTGGGACAGGTAGTAACCCATATTGCGGGTCCCGCCGATGATGAGAATGCGTTTCGGCATGAGTTCGCTTCCCGACCCCTTGCGAGGCTGATTGGATGCCGAGCGTCGCTGGCGTCAATTCAATTGTAACCGCCAAAACAGCTTACCGAAGCAACTCGAACCAAATCTGTGCATTTCGTACGAAGGCGCGGGGAGAGCTGCCGGACTTCGCCCTTGCTCCGGAACACATGCTCTAGCTATAATGCGGCGTCTTGCGAAAGGCGCTTCCAAGGCCCTGTAGCTCAATTTGGCAGAGCAAGCGACTCTTAATCGTTAGGTTGAAGGTTCGAGTCCTTCCAGGGTCACACAAGCACAGCCCCTTACCGAAAACGCCGCAATGTCCAATCGCCTTTCAGCCGATGGCGCGCAGCAGCGCGTCGCGGTAGGCCGTTCGCATCCGTATGCTGACGGCCGCGTCCATGACTGACATTTCGGCGCCGTGATACATCCCGGGATACACTTGCAAGTCAGTCGGCACGCCAGCCGCCATCAGCCGCTGCGCGTAGTCGATATTCTCGTCGCGAAACAAGTCCAGCGTACCCACAGTGACCAGCGCCGGCGGCAGACCGCTCAAGTCGCCGGCCCGCGCCGCCGCCGCATAGGGCGAAACCTCGTCGCTGCCGAATGCCTCGCCCAGGTACATCTGCCAAGCCTTCAGCGAAACCTCGCGATTCCAGACGGTTGGGCGCGTAATCTCATGCCCGGAGGGTGTGTCGTGACGGTCGTCGATCATGGGATAGATCAATAGCTGATAGGCGAGATCGGGTCCACCGTGATCGCGACTGTAAAGTGACAGCGCCGCAGTCAAGCCGCCGCCCGCGCTGGCGCCGCCGATGGCGATTCGCTCCGGATCGACACCCAGCGCAGCCGCGTTGTCCGCCATCCAGCAAAGCGCGCCAAAACAATCCGAAATGGCTTCTTTGTACGTAGATTCCGGCGCCAGGCGATAGTCTACTGAGACAACTGTGCAGCCGACGTGCTCGGCGAAACCGATGCCGTGCGGGTCGTTGCGCCCCGAGCCGACGATATAGCCCCCGCCGTGAATCCAGAGCAGACCGCCGCGCGGCGCCGGCGGCGGCGGCTGATAGATGACCACGCCGATTTCGCCATCCGGGCCGGGGATGGTCCGCTCGTCGATCGTGACCGGGGAATCTTTCAGCTCGTCGGCCAGCGCGTCCCAAATGGGCTGGAACATCGCGCGCGCCTTGGGCGGGTCGGCGCCGATGGCGGTCATCAGTTCGGCGGGGAAGAAATCGAGGGCGTCAACGAGTTCCGGGTCTACCTGGTCGATGAAGGACATAGGTCTGCTCCCTTTATTTTTGGCGCGCAAAGTCAGCCAAATAGCAATGGTCGGATAGGCCGTTCTTGATCAGCCAATGGCGCGCTTCACGGCATCGCAATAATCCCTGCGCATGCGCCTGCTTACTGCCGCGTCCGGCGCCGACATTTCCGCACCGTGAATCATACCCGGATAGACTTGCAAGTCAGTCGGCACGCCGGCCGCCATCAGCCGCTGCGCGTAGTCGATATTCTCGTCGCGAAACAAGTCCAGCATACCCACCGTGACGAATGCCGGCGGCAATCTGCTGAGATCCGTGGCGCGCGTCGCAGCCGCGTAGGGCGATACCTGGTCCGTGCCGTATTCGTCGCCCAAATACATCTTCCAGGCTTCAAATGACACCTTGCGATGCCAGACGGTGGGATGCGTGATTTCGTGGCCCGAGGGCGTGTCGTGGGTATCGTCGATCATCGGGTAGATCAGCAACTGCAACTTGAGCTCGGGACCACCGTGGTCGCGGTTGTAATGCGCCAGCCCCGCGGTCAAGCCGCCACCCGCGCTGCCGCCGCCGATGGCGAGACGACCGGCGTCAATGCCGAGCTCGCCCGCGTTATGCGCCATCCAATTCAAAGCCGCGAAACAGTCGGCGATGCTTTCCTTGTACGTTGACTCCGGCGCCAGACGATAATCCACCGAGACGACCGTGCAGCCGGCGTGCTCAGCGAAACCAATGCCGTGACCGTCCGCGCGCGCCGTGCCGACGATGTAGCCGCCGCCATGCATCCACAGCAACCCGCCGCGCGGCCCTGGATTCGGCGGCTGATAGATAACGATGGGTATATCGCAGTCGGGCCCAGCGATCAGCGTTTCTTCGATCGTCACGTCGCTTGGAGGCAGCGTTTTCGCCATTGCGCGATGGAAGTCTTCCGTCATTTGACGCGCTTTGGGCGGGTCTTCCCAGATGGCGATATAGCGCTCAGCCGGCATGAGGTCAACCGCGTGGACTAATTCGGGGTCGACTCGGTCGATGAAGGACATGGGTTTGTCTCCTACTCAAGCCGTTGGCACAACTTTGTTCAAGAGAATATCGCAGCTTGGAGAGCGCAGCAAACGCTCACACAAGCACGTGGCGATTCCGCTCATACGCTGCTAAAATACGCGCTCGTTAATGTTGGGAAATCCATGGGAATAACAATGCTTCCGCTTGAAGTCGTATTTGACGTACCGCCCGAAATCGTCCGCGGCCTTGCGACCGGGGCTTTGGAACGAGTCGGTGGCGTGATTCGTGATAAGGGAAGTAAACAAGTAGTTATGTGGCTGCGCGAAGGCGCTCAGATTGCTAACAACTCGGATTTGGCCGGTGGAGTTTTGAGGTCTGTACTGAATCTGGGTAGCGGCGGCTTGTCCAGTGTGATTTACGGCGCTTTGGATGCTGCCGTTGCCGCAAACAGGCACAACCAGATTATGCAGCAATTTAGCGCTCTGTCGAACCTCGTGACAATGGTGGGTGGCATCGGAGTAGTAAACTTAGGTGTATCTGCAGTTTCGTTAGCAGTCCTGGTCAAGCGCTTTCGTGACATTGAGAAGCAATTGGAAGGGCTTTACGAAGAATTTCAAAAGGACCGCAATTCCTACCTACAAGCGGGGTTAGACGCCGCTCAAGATGCAGCTACCGCAGCCGAAGCCGGAGACATTGAAAACAAGCGTTTCTATGCGCGACAGGCGATAGACAGATTAAGACAAGCGCGTACGCTTATCCTAGATAGAACAAGAGAACTACAGTCTAGTGGTGATAACGATAATCTCTTAGCGCACGTATCTCAAGCTATGCAAGTAGACACCGTGCGAATCCGCTGTTATCTCGACAACCAAGACCTTGGAAACGCGAAAAAGCACCTTGACCGAGCGCTCACAGAATACCGAGACATGGTACATTTGACGGTAAGTAAATTGCTTGGCGATCGCCGCGCAGTTTACTTTCATCACACAGTCAATGAGGAAGACTTGTGGCGATATGTTGGGATACGCAAGTGGCTAAGCGACAGAGACGTCACACTCCCATTCCTTCTTCAAGAGACTATGCTCGCTGAACGGCACGACTTCTGGAATCAGAATATTGTCCGACACATTGATGCGGCAGACAAAAGACGATCAATTCGCGAGCGCTTGTCTCCGAATGCTAAAGGAACTCTTGAGTCTCTCCCGCCACATCTGCTTGCCCTCGCAAAGTCCGACGCAATAATTGAGAACTTCCAACGTCTCGAAGGATTCCAATCCGAGATCGAAGCAGTTGAACGGCTCGGCCTCTCACATTCGGAATGGGAAAAACAGCAGGAAGAAGCGCTAGCAAAGGCGAAGATAAACCTCGCCGAACACGATGACTACGTGTTTCTTGTTGACGAAGAGTGGCTTTCGCAGCAGTCCGACTCAACTGCTGCATGACATTGAAGGAGTCGAGCCTACCGCCCGCAAAACCAGTCGCCATGACCGCCCGCGTGATCTCGCGCATTTTAATGACTTAGGCGAAACTAGATTCTTGTCTTCGCCTCTCGCCGTGCAGCAGCCGAGTTGCCTGCCTTATCCATCTGCGCTAAATTCTGAGCGAATCTTTGACTACGGGAGGCGAACTTCATGAAAATTACTCGAATCGCCGCCTATCAGGTCGACCTGCCCTTGCACGAAGGCAGCTACAAGTGGTCGGGCGGCAAATCGGTCGAAGTCTTCGACAGCACTATCGTCCGCGTCGACACCGACAGCGGAATCTCCGGCTACGGCGAAGTCTGCCCGCTCGGTCCATTTTACTTGCCCGCCTACGCCGCCGGCGTGCGCGCCGGCATTCGAGAGTTGGCGCCGCACCTGCTGGGTTGCGACCCGACGCAGCTGGCCGTCCTGAACCGGCGCATGGATGCCGCGATGAAGGGCCACCCCTACATCAAAACGGGCATCGACATGGCATGCTGGGACATTCTCGGCCATGTCGCCGGCCAGCCGGTTTGCACGCTGCTCGGCGGCCGCTACGGCGAGGACTTCGTGCTCTACCGCGCCATCTCGCAAGAAGCGCCCGAACAAATGGCGGAAAACGTGGCCGGCTACCGCGCCGAAGGCTACCGCCGTTTTCAGCTCAAGGTCGGCGCCGATCCGCAGGCGGATATCCAGCGCATCCGCCAGGTGGCCGCTCTGCTGGAGCCCAGCGACAAGCTCATCGCCGACGCCAATACCGGTTGGCTGATGCACGAAGCGGCCCGCGTCGTGCGCGGCGTCGCCGATGTCGATGTCTACATCGAGCAACCCTGCCTCAGCTACGAAGAATGCCTGGCGATTCGCCGCCGCACCAGCCATCCCTTTGTGCTGGATGAGACTGTTGACGGCATCGACATGCTGCTGCGCGGGCAGGCCGATGGCGCCATGGATGTTGTCAATATCAAGATCAGTAAATTCGGCGGGCTGACCAAAGCGGGGCTGGCGCGCGACCTCTGTGTAGAGATGGGCGTGGCCATGACTATCGAAGACAGCTGGGGCGGCGACATCACCACAGCAGCCATCGCCCATCTGGCGCATAGCACGCCGACCGAATTCCTCTTCACCGCCACCGATTTCAACAGCTATGTCACCGTCAGCACAGCGGAGGGCGCTCCGCAGCGCGTACGGGGGCGCATGGCTGCCTCAAACGCTCCCGGGCTGGGCATCAGCCCCAAGTGGGATGTCCTGGGCGCGGCCGTCATCGAAGTGCGCTAGCCCAAGCTGGCGGACATATTTGTGGCGGAAAATCCAGCGCAAGTTACAATTGTCTGCACGGAGCGGCGCGGACAGCAAGCGATCCTTACGTGGGGCGGCTATGGCGAATCGCAATCTGCACAAAGCGAAAGCAAACAAGAAAGACGAGTTTTATACGCAGCTGGTCGATATTGAAAATGAACTCAAGCATTATCGAGGGCACTTCCGCGACAAGGTTGTATATTGCAATTGCGATGACCCGACCGTCAGCAACTTCACCCGCTACTTCAAGCTGAACTTCGAATTTCTGGGGCTCAAGAAGCTGATCACGACCTGCTATAAGAACCAGCAGATGGACATGTTCAGCCAACACGATACAGAAACGGCGGTCGGCATAGAATACAGCGTCG
>WTGO01000066.1:0-51029 GCA_011523515.1 Chloroflexota bacterium | reverse complement strand
ACAGACAGACAGACAGACAGACAGACAGACAGACAGACAGACAGACAGACAGACAGACACGGAACGTAAGTTCTACCTCAATGGCGATGGCGATTTTCGCAGCGCCGAGTGCATCGAGCTGCTGAAGCAAGCCGACATCGTCGTAACCAATCCCCCCTTTTCGCTCTTCCGCGAGTATGTCGCGCAGCTGATGGACTTCGACAAGAAGTTTCTGATTATCGGTCATCAAAACGCGATAACGTACAAAGAGATATTCCCCTTGATTAAAGAGAATAGGTTGTGGCTTGGCTATGCTCAGCAAGCATTTACTATGCTTTTTGATGTTCCGGCAGACTATGTTCAAGATCTGGTTGAGACCAAGAAAGAAGGTAGCGGATATGTAGTAGAGGGAAATATAGTCAAGGCGAAGATGCGAAACGCCAAGTGGTTTACTAACTTGGACTACAAGAAGCGCCACGAAGACCTGCGTTTGTATGAGCGTTATACCCCAGAAAAATACCCTCATTACGACAACTACGATGCCATCAATGTCGATTATACGAAGGAGATTCCTTACGATTGGCCAGGCGCGATGGGCGTGCCAATTAGCTTCCTGGATAAGCACAATCCGGAGCAGTTTGAGATAATCAACGCCAATGACATCAGGTTAAATCATAGAGTTCCACTCAAGAAACATGGCTTAATCAAGGACAAAGATGGGTCTATAAACGGCAAGCCCAAATATGTTCGCATCGTCATCCGCAACAAGATGCTGCCATGAAGATCGAAATGCTGGACATCACCGTAGGCGACCTGGTCGACGGCTACCATGACGACGGCGAGGGCGGCGTGGTCGGCTATCACGGCAAGCTCGATATTCGCCCGCCGTATCAGCGCGAGTTCATTTACAAGGGCGAACAACGCAGAGCGGTCATCACCTCAATCTTCGGCGGCTTCCCGCTCAATATCATGTATTGGGCAGTCCGCGATGATGGCAGTTTCGAGATTGTCGATGGGCAGCAGCGCACCATATCAATCGGCCAGTATGTCAACAGTGACTTCTCGGTAGACGGACAATACTTTCACAATCGAACACTGGAGGAACAAGGCAAGATCCTCGACTACAAACTAATGGTTTACCTCTGCGCAGGCACCCACAAGGACAAGCTGGACTGGTTCAGGATAGTTAATATCGCAGGCGAGAAGCTCTATGATCAAGAGTTGCGCAATGCAGTGTATTCGGGAGCCTGGGTGACGGACGCCAAAGGCTGGTTCAGCAAAACAGGCTGCCCGGCTGCTGGACTGGGCGGCGATTACATGACGGGATCGCCGCTGCGCCAGGATTATCTGCAAACGGCGATCAAGTGGATCAGCGACAATAACATCGAAGACTACATGGCTATCCACCAGCACGATAAAGACGCCAGGCCGCTCTGGGAATACTTCCGCGCTGTCATCGACTGGGTAGAAGCGACATTCGTCAAGAAGCGCGCGAAGATCATGAAAGGCGTCGATTGGGGCTTGCTCTATAACGCGCATAAAGATGATGAATTGGACCCAGCCTGGCTCGAGCGCGAAGTCAAGAGGTTAATCCTGGATGACGATGTAACCAGCCAGCGAGGGATTTATCCCTACCTGCTTACTGGGGAAGAAAAGCATCTGAATATCCGCGCCTTTACCGATGGCATGAAACTAAGGGTTTATGAGCGGCAAGCTGGAGAATGCGTAAAATGTGGCAAGCAGTTTGACATAGAGGATATGCACGGCGATCATATCATGCCTTGGTCCGAAGGCGGGCGAACAAGCGAAGACAACTGCCAGATGCTGTGCCGCCCCTGCAATCGCAAAAAAGGCAAGCAATGAGCTAAGCCTGGCCGAAGCCTGAAGCCAAGGCGCGGATTGACAGCAGCGAGCGGATTCAAGGCCGCGGATAGATGACGCGCTGTCCCGTCTAAAGCTGAATGGTCAGGCCGCCATCGGCGACGATGGCCGCGCCGGTTATGAAGGAAGACGCATCGCTGCAAAGAAACAGCGCCACCTGCGCCATTTCCTCAGGCTGCCCGACCCGACCCAGGACGTGCAAACCGCCCCACTCTTTGATGGCGCCATCCGGGTCCTCCGGCTGCATTTGCTCGGCGGCGAAGCGCAATAGCGGTGTCTCAATCGACCCGGGGCAGATGCTGTTGGCGCGAATATTGTCGCCGGCATGATCAATCGCCATCGTGCGCGTCATGGCGATCACCGCGCCTTTCGACGCCGAGTACGCCGCCACGTTGGGCTGGCTGAACAGACCCTGCACCGACGCCACGTTTACAATAGCGCCGCCGCCGCGTTTCGCCATTTCGGGAATACAATACTTGGCCGCCAAGTAGACGCCCTTGGCATTGACTGCCAGCGTTCTGTCCCAGGTGTCTTCGTCGGTGTCGACGGCGGTACCGTAGGTCTGGATGCCGGCGCTGGCCACCAGATAGTCTATGCCGCCGTAGGCCGCCACCGCCTCACTTACGCTGCGCTGCGCATCAGAGGCTTTGGACGCGTCCGCCAGCACCGCGATGGCCTGGCCGCCGGCCGACTGGATCTCGCGCGCCCTTTCGTCGAGCGCCGGCTGGTTGACATCGCTCAATACGACGCACGCGCCTTCCGCGCCGAAGGCCACAGCTGTGGCGCCTCCGATACCTGTCGCCGCGCCCGTGACCAACGCTACCTTGCCCTCAAATCGCATTTTCCGCTCCTTCCCTGTTTGTCGGCTGCCCGCGGGCACAATCCGCTATGACCCGTCACGGAAGATTCTGACACAACTGCAGTGTAATGTCTAACCAGGCGGACGCCGCCTTATCAATCCGCCGGCGACCGCAACAGATCGAATCCGGAGCGCGGCGCATTGCGACTTTCGAGAACTTGCGGAATGCACTACATTTGCGGCGGCAGCTGTTATCGGCGGATAGAGACATGGTCAAGACCGAACGTGGCGGCACGAATGTGTTTAACATCAGCGATCCAAAACGCTACCGCTGCCAGGTCTATCACTACCATCGCCGGCTCTCGCGGCTATATCTCAGCGTTTACAAAGGCCAACGCAATGAACCGGCCTTCTACATTCTGTTTTCCGATGTCGCTTACCTCGAGGCGCCTATGAGCTGGTTGAGCGCGGAGTTCGACATTGCCGAGCGCCAGGAGTGCATTGAGCTGATGGCGCAAGTCGGCCTGGTCGGCGAAGCCATTCATCAGTTTCCCGATGCCTACGCCGCCATAACCGATCACGCGCGCCTGTATCAAGTGCGACTTAGCCACAGCGCAATCCGCATCATCGCCGGCAGCGCGTCATTTCTCAGGCAAGCGCCGGGCGACATCGTATAGCCCCGCGATCTTGAGCGGCTGAGTAAGTAGTCTGACGAAGCCTATAGTATAATGCTTGTCGGCTTCTGGCTTGCGTCGCGCCAGACGAACACATGGAGCGCTATGATGAGACGTCCCCCGTCCAGACCACCCGATCCGAATGCGCCCAAGCCCACTTTGAGCGTCGTCATTCCTTGCTACAATGAAATCGTCACGATCAAAGATATCGTGATGCGCGTGCTGGACGAGCAAATCGTAGACGAGATAATCATCGTAGATGATGGCTCAACGGACGGGTCGCGCGATGTCCTAAAACAATTGGAAGCCAAGGGGCACAGCCGTGTCTCCGTGCATTATCACGAACGCAACCGAGGCAAAGGCGCCGCGCTGGTGACCGCCTTCGAGCAGGCGACATCCGAAGTCATCATCATCCAGGATGCCGATTTCGAGTATGACCCGCGCGAATATGGGCGCCTGCTCAAGCCGATACAAGAGGGGGTGGCCACGGTGGTATACGGGTCGCGCTTCTTGGGCGGGCCGCGCAAGGCGATGAACTTCTGGAACATGGTCGCCAACAAGGGGCTGACGCTCTTGACCAACATTCTCTTCAACGCCATCCTCAGCGACATGGAAACCTGTTACAAGTGTTTCCGGCGCGAAATCGTCCAAGGCATGAGTATCAACGCGCGTGGATTCGAGTTTGAGCCTGAATTCACGGCTAAAGTCTTGCGACAAGGCATCCGCATCGTCGAAGTGCCAATTTCATATTACGGCCGTGAGTACGAAGAAGGCAAGAAAATCAAATGGACAGACGCGCCCATCGCAGCCTGGACCTTGCTTAGATATCGGTTCTTCAAGTAGTGAATTGCGGCCGCGCGACTGAGCTTGAGTCTCCCTGCTGTAGCTTGTCAGAACCAGTGGTTCGCACTCAGCAATCCGCCGGAAACTCGTTGTCAAATGGGCGGCCCAAGTGTATAGTGCAAAGTACAGGGTCGGACGAATTTTAAGCGCGGCATGGGCGTTGACCGGCTCTGACAGCAGGTAGCGACCCGGCGCGGAAGCTACCATGTCCCGTAAATTCAGTAGTGTTTAGCGAGAAGCAGGAGTTGTAAAAGACGATGGAAGAGCGTATTACCGGTACGGTGAAGTGGTTCAGCGCGGATAAAGGTTACGGATTCATCGCGCAAGAAGATGGACCGGATGTCTTTGTCCACTTTTCGGCAATCGACGGCGATGGCTATCGCAGCCTCGACGAGGGTGAGTCGGTTGAATTCACTATCACCGAGGGTCAGAAGGGCAAACAGGCGAGCAATGTCGTTCGCGTGTAGTCCATTACCATTTGGTGATCCGGCCTCTTGCGCGAAGCGGCGCAAGGGGCTCTTTTTTTTGCGGCGCTTACATCGGACCGATCCGGTCAGGGCCGGCGTAGAGCGAGGTCATATAGGTATCGAAACTGCGCTGCAGCAATTCGCTCTTTAGCGCTTGACAGGTCGGTTCGTCCCACAAATCGGCGAGTTCCTGCGGGTCCGCCTCCAAGTCGTAGAGCTCGCCCAGGCCATGGTTGTGATAGCAGACCAACTTGTAGCGCCCATCGAAGTACATGGTCGCGAATGTTGCGTCCGGCAGATCAAGCGCGTCGATATACTCGCAGCGGACGAAATCTCGGTGCTTCTCCGGCGGCTGCCGCCCGTTCAATATCGGCAGAAGCGACCGGCCCGTCATGTACTCCGGGACGGGCAGCCCACAGACGTCAAGCAGGGTCGGCGCAATGTCGGTCAATTCGACGAGCGCCGGGCAGCGTAAATCCGCTTCGAATTCACCGGGCCACGACCAAATCAGCGGTACGCGCACCAATCCCTCATAAAAGCGGCAGCCCTTTTGAATCAGACCGTGGTCGCCCAGCGTCTCGCCATGATCGCTGGTGAAAATGACGATGGTATCTTCTCGCTGCCCGGTCTTTTCCAGCGCAGCCAGGATCCGCCCCACTTGATCGTCGATGAGCTTGATCATGGCGTAGTAGGCGGCGATCAGAGTGAGCGCGTCCCGCTCGCCGGCTGTGTCAGCTTCGACCAACAACCTTGAGGGAGACTGAGGCAGAATCGGGCTGTTGATATCAAGTTCGGCCGGTTCGCGCGCCTCCGACTGGAAATCGACCGCGGCCAGCTTCGCCTGCTGGGTCAGGTCGCTGGGCTGGAAGATTGGCGGTCTTGCGCGCTCGGGATCGAACAGCTTGCGATACGCGGCCGGCGGATTAAAAGGAGGATGGGGATCGTATATGTTGACGCTGGCGAACCAGGGTCGCGAGCGATTCGCCGTCATGAACTCGATCGTCTTTTCCGCGCACCAGGTCGTCTGGTGCAGCTCGGCCGGCACACCCGCCGGATCCTGTATCAGTTGGCCCAAATCGGCGCCTCTTGCGCGTACCCAGTCTGCATAGTCATGTCCCGCTGCCCAATCGTCGCGGGGCGCGTGGCTGTACTGCCAGTAGTCGTAGCCATCGTCGGCGCGCTTTTCTACACGGCCGTACGCGCTGGTCAAATGCAATTTGCCGATCAGCCCGCAGCTGTAACCCGCATCGGCCAGCGTCTTGCTGATCAAGGGCGGAAAATCGGGGAAGTCCGGATTGCCGTTGCGATTCACGCGGATGGAGCTGGGGTACATGCCGGTCAAGAAACTGGCGCGGCTGGGCGTGCAAATCGGGCTCTGGCAATAGGCGCGCTTGAAAGCCACTCCCTCGCCGGCCAGTCGATCGAGGTTCGGCGTCGAAACATCGCCGTTGCCCAGCGCGCCGATGGTGTCGTAACGCTGCTGGTCCGTGCAGATCCACAATATGTTCGGGCGTCGGTTGGCATCGCTCATATTCGCTCCCGTTCTGACGTCACGCCGATTCTGTCGTGGCCGCTTAAGCCGACCTGGTTTGAATCAGAATGCCCCCCAGCAGCTTGAGGGGCAATTTGAACCGGGTCAACCGCGTAAGCCGCATTCTGTCCGTCTGTGACGGGGGGATCATCTATCTGGGATCGGCGTCGCCGCCGACCTCTAGCGATGTACCCGGCGCTTTCTACGGAGCGGGCCGCTCCCCGGCGCCTGTTTCACCTTGCTCCCGATGGGGTTTGCCTGGCCAGCGACATTACTGCCGCCGCCGGTGCGCTCTTACCGCACCTTTTCACCCTCGCACCGTACGATGCAATTTGCTCTCTGTTGCACTTGCCGTCAGGTTACCCTGCCCGGCCGTTAGCCGGCATCGTCGCCCTGTGGAGTGCGGACTTTCCTCGACGGGCGCTTGACCCGCCGCGATCCCCTCGGTCAACCCGGAAACCCATTATACCGCAAAGCCGGCGGCGTTTTCCCAATCAGCTGCGATTGCGGACAACTCGCGAAGCTGCCGTGCTTGTCAGCAACATCAAACTGGCATAAGCTACGTTGAGTAGTCAATTGCGAGAGTGGCGCAGATGACCGCAGAAAGCATCGCCGTCAGACCGGCACGGCGCAAACGATCGCGCTGGCGCAGTCCCATTTCCCTGAACACGATTTCCACGCTGATCGTCATTAGCGTGCTGCTGCTGTTGCCGCTATTGGCGACCGACATCGCCGGCTGGGCCATCGACCTCGATATTGTCCTGCCAGTGACGCTACTCAGCGTATTCCTGGGGCTGATCCTTGCGCGCAGCCGCTTCGGAGAAATTACCGCGCTAATCGTCGGACTGCTCTACGGCGTTGGAGCGGTGATGATCGTAGCCGCGCTGCATCAGAACTTGCCCTTTCGCGATGCGCTGGTCTCGGTGGTAACGCGCAGCTATGAATGGGCGGTGGATCTGGTAAGCGGCGGCGTCAACACCGACCCGCTGGTGCTGACCCTGCTGGTCGGCATCCTCTTCTGGTTCCTGGCCTACAACGCCAACTGGCATATCTTTCGGCTGGATCGCGTCTGGCGGGTGATCCTGCCACCCGGCCTGGTTCTGCTGGTCAACATCGTATTCTTCAGCGGCGACGACCCGCTGGATCGCTATCTGTTCGGCTTCATTCTCATGGCGCTGGTACTCATCGTGCGCTCGCACCTGGACACGCGCCAGTGGGATTGGTCCCTGCGCGGAATCTCGGCGCCGACCTTCGTGCAGCGTCAATTCGCCGCAATCGGCATCCTGCTGTCCGTGCTGGCGCTGGCTTTCGCGTGGAGCGTACCCAGCAGCGACATCGACGAACGCCTGCAGAACTTTCAGCGTTTCCTGGCGTCGTATCCGGTCCAGCAGTTGGCGGATGTCTGGAACCGCTTATTCGCGCCGATTGAAGGCGAAGGTCCGGCCACAACCGACTACTACGGCGCTGACTTGCTGAATCTCAGCGGCGCCATCAGCTTGGGCGATGATGTCGTTTTCACAGTGGACGCGCCGCCCGCGGGCTATCGGTTCTATTGGCGCTCCCGGGTATTCGAGCGCTACACCGACGGCCAGTGGTCGCCCTCAGCCGATCTGCGCATCACCGACCGTACACCGCCAGTGCAGCTGCTCATGAATGAAGAAGTTACCGGATCACGCCGCGTGCCGGTCAGCCAGCGCTTCACCGTGGGCACGACGAATTCGCGCATATTCTACGCCGCGCCGCAACCGCAGATCATCGAGCATAGTGGCCGAATCGACCTGATCTATACCGACCGGCCAGACAATAGCTCGATGAATGTCTCGGTGATACGCCCATTGAAAGTGCTGCGGCGCGGCGACTCCTACCGGGTCACGAGCTTGCTGAGCACGGCATCGGCGACCGAGCTTCGCCGAGCCTCGACCGAGTATCCGGACTGGGTCAGCGGCGTAAATCTTTATGTCGGCATTCCCAACGCCCGCGTATTCGCGCTGGCGCGTCAAATCGTGAACGAAGCCGATGCGAAAAACCCCTACGACCGGGCCAAAGCCATCGAGCGTTGGCTGCGCGACAATATCGCCTACAACGAAACCATCAGCTCGCCACCGCCAAATGTCGATACCGTCGAATGGGTGCTTTTTGACATCCGCGAGGGCTACTGCACCTATTACGCGACCTCCATGATCCTGATGCTGCGGCATCTGGGCATCCCGGCGCGGTTGGCGGCGGGCTTTTCGCAAGGCGAGTATGATGTCGACAGCGGGCAGTATGTGGTGCGAGAACGCGAAGCGCATACCTGGGTTGAAGTTTATTTTCCCGGCTACGGCTGGATCGAGTTCGAGCCGACATCCGCCCAGGCGCCGATCCACCGCGATGGCGACGACCAAGCGCAAGAGCAGCAGCAGCCGCTGACGCCTGACCCAACGTTCACGCCGACGCCCTCGCCAACGACCTTGCCCAGCCCGACAGCGCAGTCCACTCAAGAAGCGCTCGAACAAAGCCTCGAGCAGCCGACGGCGACGCCGACCGCAACGCCGGAGCCCTCTCCGTCCCCCACGCCATTTGTGCTGCCTACCGTGCAGCCGCCGATATCGCCGGACAATCCACCGCCACTAAGCCTCTTGCAGCCGCTAATCTTCTTCGCGCTGGTGGTGATGCTGTTCCTGATCATCCTCGCCATAATCGCTCTGCTGCTCTTCTGGTGGTGGGAATGGCGCGGCATGGGCGGGCTTAGTCCGGTTGCCCGCGCTTACGCCCGTTTGGAACGTTACATTCAACTGATCGGTATCAACATCGGCAGCACACTGACGACCCTGGAAAAACGCCGCGAGCTGCAACGGCGCATCCCGGCGGCTCGCGAGCCGATTCGCACCATCAGCGACCTTTACACCCGCGAGCGTTACAGCAGCGGTGACACGGGCGTTAGCCAAGACAAACAATTCGCCGCGCGCGCGGAAAGGGCCTGGTACCGGACGCGCGGGAATATCCTCAAACGCTGGCTGCGGCGGCGAATACCCTTCTTGCGCCGCGATTAACGCTTCTCGATCACGACGAAGTGTGACAGCGCCCAGGTATCGAACGGGGTCCCTTCAAACTGATAGAGCAGATTGCGAAAAGCCACGGCCGGCGCGCCCAGCCGCGCGATGATGTTGTCGTAGCCGCCGTATATACGCGAATGATGCACGATCTCCGCCGCTTCCCCGCGCAGCAGTCGCCTCAATCCAGCGCGTGTATAGGCGCGGACGTGCGGCGCCAGCTTGTCGCGCCAGGACGCAGGCAAATAGTTGATGAGTGGTGTGTTGCCAAAGTGATACTCGCCGCGCCAATAGTGGCCGTGCGTCTCAAAGGGATACCAGCGGTTGGGACAGAAGAGCAGAATCCGCCCGCCTATTCTAGTGACTCGCAGCATCTCCTCAAGCGAGCGCCGATCGTCCGCGACATGTTCAATCACTTCATGCGACAGCACCACGTCGAATTGGCTTGCGGCGTATGGCAGCGCTTCGCCCGCCGAAACCAGGGCGTTGGGGATGCCATGGCGTGCCGATCCCACCCGGTCGAATTCAATATCGAAGGCTTCTACCTGTGACGTATAACGCTGGCGTATCTGCTGCGCGTACATGCCGACGCCGCAGCCAGCAACCAAGACACGCGCAGCGCGCAATTCCGCCCAACGCGCCATCATTTGCAGGCGGCGCTCCTGCCCCGCCCGCCACACGTAGCTCGGCTCCCCGCGCAGCGACGCCAGATCAGAGTGACTCATGCACGCGCCTCAGCCGCGGCGGACGACAAGCTGAAACCTATCCTCACGGCCCTCAGCATTCGCATCGTATAGTCCCGGTAATCACCGTCTCGCAACCGTCATCAGCACCGAAAACCATTTTACACCAGCCCAAGGATGACTCGGTGATTACAAACCGCAAATTGCCCATACCGCTCTACTGAGTAGCGCCAGAAGCCCTTTGGATTCGGACGACGCGAAACATGACAGGTTAAATCCGCTCCCGACCGCAGCGCTACCTACCCTTTAATCGAAACTTCAAAGCGGCTACACTTCACGCGATTTCTACCGACTACGACCACTGCAGAGGTTAAGCAATGCCGAGCCCAACTCAACTGGCAAAAAAGATAGCCAAGTCGCCGACGATCGCGATGAACGACAAGGCGAAACAACTGGCGGCGGAAGGCCATTCGGTGATCGGCCTGGCCGGCGGCGAACCCGACTTCGATACGCCGCCGCATATCGTTGACGCCGCCATGAAAGCGCTGCGCGATGGCGAAACCCGCTATGCCGCCCCGTCCAAAGGCATCCGCCCGCTGCTCGAAGCCATCGCGGCGAAAACGGAGCAAGATAACGGCGTGCGCCTCGATCCCATGAGCGATATCATCGTCACGCCGGGCGGCAAACTGGCGCTCTTTCTGGTACTGCAAGCCATGATCGACCCCGGCGACGAAGTCTTGATCCCCGCGCCCTACTGGGTCAGCTATCCGTCGATCACGACTATGGTTGGCGGCGTACCCGTCTCCGTCGAAACCACCGGCGCCGACAATTATCGGCTGCAACTGGACCACCTGCGCGAATTCATCACGCCGCGCACCAAAGCCATCACTATCAACTCGCCCTGCAACCCGACCGGCCACATGCTCTCGTCCGCCGAGATCGAAGCGGTGGCGACCCTGGCGCTGGAGCATGACCTCTACATCATATCGGACGAGATTTACGAGAAGCTGAACTTCGATGGTCGCCCGGCGGTATCGTTGGCCTCGATTCCCGAGATCGCCGATCGCGTCGTCATCATCAACGGCATGTCAAAAGCCTACGCCATGACCGGCTGGCGGCTGGGCTGGATAGCCGGGCCGACAGAGCTGGTATCCGTGGCCGGCAAATTTAACTCGCAGACGGCCACATCAGCCGCCACCTTTACCCAGCATGCTGCCGTCGCCGCGCTGACCGGACCGCAAGACTGCGTCGAGATGATGCGGCAATCTTACGAAGAACGCCGCAACTTCATGGTCCAGGCCTTTAACGACATTCCCAATATGTCGAGCCCCGACATTGAAGGCGCCTTTTACGCCTTCCCCAAAGTCAATAAGACCGGCAAGACTAGCGAAGAAGTCGCCAACATCATTCTGGATGAAGCGGTGGTGGTCGGCGTGCCCGGCAGCGCCTTCGGCGTCACCAAAGACGCGCATATCCGCTTCTCGTTCGCCGAGGACTTTGGCAAGCTCAAAGAAGCTGTCGAACGCATCCGCAAGATCGCTGACAAACTGGCGTGACAGCGGGGTAGCGCAGCAGCATAGCGCATGCCGAGGAAACGCTGGCTGCCGGCGGCTTACCCCACCCCCGGCCCCTCCCGCCATCTCTATGGCGGGCATCCGACGAGTCAGGCAGGCGAGCAAAACGCTTGCCTTAGCCGTACTCAGCCCAGTTCCGGCCCATTGCCCATGGCAACAACGTTTTGTCCGTTGGCGCTGGCTTGGCCTCGCTTGTGTCTACTGGCGTCGCTGCTGCTGCTGACCGGCTGCAGCCTGCGAACTTCATCCGCCCCGACGCCAGCTCCTACCCCCACGGCGTCATCCGCCTGGCAATCAGCGGCCGCCGGCCTGGAATGGCGTACGCTCATACCCGATGGCGATGAGCTAGCGCAGATCGTCGTCGTTCGCGTTGATCCGCAGCGCTTCCGCTTCCGCGCAATTTACCGCGCAGGCGACCCGCAAAGCCTGGCCGACTGGCGCAAGATCGAGCCCGACGCGAGCCTCATCATCAACGCCAATTTCTTCGACAAGAATCATCGTGTCCTGGGCGCCGTCGTCAGCGATGGCATCCGTTATGGATCCGCCTATAGCGATCGCGGCGGAACATTCTACGTTCGCGACGACAGGCCGGCAGTAGTGAGTCACTTGTCGCCACCGTCGGCTATCGATAGTTCCGTCCAACAAGCCGTACAGGGTTTCCCGCTGCTGGCGCATCGGGGACAGCCAGCTTATTTCAGCCCTACCAATGGCGAGCGCAATCGCCGCACTATCATTGCCGAAGACATAAGCGGCAAGATCTTGATCATGGTGGCGCCATTTCTGGGTCTATCGCTTCACGACCTCAGCGCCTATCTGCCGACCACCGGCCTCGAGATCGTCACTGCGGTCAATCTCGATGGCGGCGGCTCGACCATGTTGGCGCTGCCGGCCGCCGATTACTTCCAACCCTCCTTCGACGCCGTCCCCGCGATCCTGGCCGTCTATCCGCGCTAGCCCAGCGATATGGACTATCGTCAGCACGCGAAATCTTGTACGCTCGCCTCTGGATTTTAGGCGGTGGATCGAATATGCCCAGATTGGCTCAGGTAGCCACAGCGCGGCAAGCGCAGCTAGCGGACGGGCGGCGTCTCGGCTTCGCCGAATACGGCGACCCAGAGGGAAAGCCGATATTCCTTTTCCACGATCTTTGGGGCAACCACAGCCTGCGCCACCCCGATGATTCGATTCTTGCGCGTCTGGGCGTACGGCTGATCGGCGTTGACCGGCCCGGCTTCGGCATGTCGACGCGCAAGCCCGGTCGCGGCATTATGGACGTGGTCGACGATGTCATGCTGCTGAGCAAAGCCCTGAAGCTGGAGCGATTCGCCCTGCTGGGTTACTCGGCCGGCGGACCCTACGCCCTGGCTTGCGCATACCGATTCCCGCAGATCATACGGCGCTGCGCGGTGGTCAGCTGCCTGCCGCCGCTCGATCACGAACAAGGATTCCGCGCCTTGCACGCTTTCTACGGACGCCTGTTTCAGTTGGCGAGCGGCAACGAAGCCTTCTTCCGCATGCTAATGCGCGGCTTTTTCTGGTTCGATGCGCAGCGCAATTCAGATCAGTATATTCGCGAGCTAGGCAGTTCCTTCTCGCGGGCCGATCAAGACGCGCTGAGCAATCTGGACCTGTTCAACCGCCGGCGGGAAATGTGGGATGAGATTCGCCGCGCCGGCAGCGAATTCCTGATCGACGAGATTGTATCGCTGACGCGCGCCTGGGGATTCCGCTTGCAAGCGATAGAGGCGCCGGTCGATGTTTGGTGGGGCGAGACCGATCGCTTCTGTTCGCCCGTGGTGAGCCAGCGCATGGCCGCCATGATCCCCAATGCGGACGCGCATAGCGACCCGCAAGCCGGCCACTTGATCCTCTTCTCGCACTGGGAAGCGATACTGCAGACCTTAATCGCCGACTGAGGCGCCCGCCTAATACGGGCTGCCGATCCTGTTGATGCTGTCCTTCTCGACTGTTTCCAGGGCCAAGGTGTGCAACTCCGCCACAGCCCGCTCCAAATCGCGCTGCTCAATAATGAAGGAAATGCTGCATTCTGACGAGCCTTGCGCGATCGCCAGCACGTTTATCCGGTTCTCGCCCAAGAGCGAAAATACCCGCCCGGCCACGCCCGGCGTACCCCGCATGCCGGAGCCAACCACCGTGATGATGACGATGTCGCTGAGCACATCGACGCTGTCAATATTATTATGCTGAATCTCCCGCTGCAGCTCGCTCTCGACCGCCGCCTTGACATTCTGCGCCAGCGCGTCGACCACGGTGAAACAAAAACTCTGCTCAGATGACGATTGCGAGATCATCAGAATGCTGGCGCCGGCCTTGGCCGATGCCAGAAAAGTCCGGCCAGCAATGCCAGGCACGCCTAACATGCCCCGGCCGCTGACGGTCAGCATGGAGACATCTCTGATGCCGGTGACGGCTTTGATGACGGTCTCGCTGGGCTGCGTCTTGGCGCCAACCACCGTGCCGATATGGCTCGGATTGAAGGTATTGCGGACGCGCAGCGGAATGTCTCGATTGATGATGGGCTGCACCGTCTTGGGATGCAGCACCTTGGCCCCATAAAAAGCCAGCTCGCCGATCTCTTGATACGATACATAGGGCAGCACGCGCGCACGGGCGTCCAGGCGCGGGTCGGTGGTCATAACGCCATCGACATCGGTCCAGACGACCAACTCATCGCTATCCAGATAGGCGGCGATTATCGCGGCGATGAAGTCGCTGCCGCCGCGCCCCAGGGTCGTGATGGTGCCGTCGGGCGTCGCGCCGAAGAAGCCGGTGATTATCGGCGTGACGCCGGCGCCCAGCCGCGAACGCAGGCCCTTGGCGATGCGCGCCTCGGTCTCGTCCCAAAGCGGGTCCGCATCCTGGAACTGATTATCCGTCACGATCAAGTGGTTGCTGTCCATTTGCTGGACGGGGAGGCCCTCGGCTTCCATGACCGCTGTGATGACGCGACTGCTGAGCCGCTCGCCGAACGAGACCAGCGCATCGGAAATACGTGGTGTGGCTTCCCCCAGCACGCGCACCGCTTCGCAAAGCTCCAGGTGCTGCTGAAGCAATTCGTTGACTTCCGCTTCAATGGCAGCGCGCGCCGCGCCTGAGGGTATCAGCGAGTCAATGACGGCCTGATGCTTTTGGCGGACAGTCGCGTTGATGGCGATGAACTCATCTTTGTTGCCGGCGGCCGCGGCCTGCGCCGATTCCAGCAACAGGTCGGTGACGCCCGACATCGCCGAGACCACCACCGCCAGCTCGTCGCCATCGGCCAGGAAGTCGCGCACGATCGCTACAACCTGTTTTATGGCTTCCGCCGAGCCCACTGACGTTCCGCCGAATTTCATCGTTCTTCGCGCCATGCCCCTACCCTTTCCCGTCGGTCATTTTTGCTGAATTGCAGACCGGTCCGCCAACCGCTGAAACAAAAAAGGCGTGTGGAGGTTGTCCACACGCCCGTTTGTTGTTCGCTAATTCGCCCCTACAACAAATGGCAACCTCCACGTTGCGCCGCTATGCGCATCGTAGTCATCGTCATCGTAGGGGTAGTCGTTGTTCTCTTCGGCATTGCTACAAGCTGTCTCGTCATTTCGCGAGATACCTTATCAGCTAGGCGCGCCGCTGTCAAGTTAGTACTCACCAACTTGACATGGGCGGGATTCAGGCAAGCACTGGTCGAATGGCGATAGACACAGACACGGAAACCTTCGCGTCTAGTGCCATGCCGCTGCCCTGTGCTAGAATCGCCACTTGCCGTCCGATGTGCCCTGGTCTTCACGGTGTCAGAAGCGATCAGCCTTCAAAACGCCAGCAGTCAAGCCCGACTCACAAACCGCCGTGTCGCCGCTTTGTCCCTATGTCTCGTGGGGGCATTGGTCGCCGCTAATCTGGTGTATAGCGCGCTCACCCGGCGCAGCCACGCATTGACTGGCCAGGCCGGGGAATTGCTCTATGCCGCCAGTTTTTCCGGCTTCGCCGACGATTGGGATCTATACCAGGGTCAGCAGAGCGCGCGCATCGCCGACGAACAGCTGGAACTGTCGGTCAGCGCGCCGCAAACTGCAACCTGGTCTGCCTCCAAGCCGCATTTCGCCAACTTTGATGTAAGCGTTAAGACGATCGCCAGCACTGGCCCAATCGACAATGCTTTCGGCCTCGTCTTTCACCTCCGCAACGACGAGGCGACCGACTGCGAATTGCCTGCCGTGTTGCTATGCGGCGTAGAAGATCTGCTGCCGCTGGTTGGCGCCGCCATTCGCCAAACCCTGGGCGACCAGCAATCGACCGAGTACTACGCCTTTTTGATCAGCAGCGACGGCTACTATTCACTGTGGCAGACAAAGGCGAGCCGGACCAAGCTGCTTAGCGCCTGGATCGCCTCCGACGACATTCGCCAGGGCTTGGACGAGGAAAATACGATTCGCGTCATCGCGGAAGGACCGCACTACTCTTTCTTTGTGAATGGCGCGCGGCATGCGCTCTGCCTGCCTGATGATCCGAGGGCGGCCAGCACCTTTGCCGCGGGCGAATGCATCGACGGCAGCATGCAGGACAGCTATGTCGCGGACACCAATACGGTCGGGCGTCTGGGACTCATCGCGCAGTCGACCGCATCCGGTGGTGGCGGCGTGGTCGTTCGATTCGATAATGTGATTGTTTTCAGCCCAGCCGCGATTGATGAGAAGGAGGCGCGCCTGTGAAAGTCCACCTGCGGATGGTCGGCTGCCGGCTCAACCAGAGCGAGATCGATAGCATGGCGCGGCAATTCAGCGCGCAAGGGCATGAGGTCGTCGCCTCGCCGGAAGCGGCGGATCACTTTGTATTGAATACTTGCGCTGTTACCCAAGAAGCCGCCAAATCCAGCCGCAAGCTCATCCGCGACTTTCATCGCGTCAACCCAAGGAGCAGTACGTCAGTCACCGGCTGCTACGCTCAGATTGCGCCCGGCGAAATCGCTACCCTGCCCGGCGTGCGGCGGGTGATCGATAACGGCGAAAAGTCCCAGTTGGTATCGCTGATCACCGGCCAGTGGATCGACGAATTCGATAGCGAGCCGGTCGAACGCGGCGCGCCGGGCAGCCTGGGACGGACACGCGCCTTCGTCAAAGTGCAAGACGGCTGCGACAATGCCTGCACCTTCTGCGTCACTACCATTGCGCGCGGCAGCGGACGAAGCCGTACGCTAGACGAGGTCTTGCGAGAGGTCGTCTACCTGGAAAGCTGCGGCTATCAAGAAGCGGTGCTGACCGGCGTCCACCTGGGCAGCTATGGTCACGACCGTGGCGACCGGCAGGGGCTGCGGAATCTGGTCGAGATCCTGCTGCGCGAAACCTCGCTGCCGCGCATTCGGCTGTCTTCACTGGAACCCTGGGACTTGTCACCGGAATTCTTCGCCTTGTGGCAGAATCCCCGCTTGTGCCCTCACCTGCACTTGCCGCTGCAGAGCGGTTGCGACGCTACGCTCAAGCGGATGCGCCGCCATACCAGCCAGCGGGATTTCCGCGCCCTCGTCCAGGCGGCCCGCGACAGCATTCCCAACCTGAATGTTACCTCTGATGTCATCGTGGGTTTCCCGGGCGAGACCGATGACGAATTCGCCCAATCCGAGCGTTTTATCCGCGAGCTGGAGTTCGGCGGTTTACACGTCTTCCGCTACAGTAGTCGCCCCGGTACGCCGGCCAGCCGCATGCGCTATCAAATCAGCAACGCGACCAAAAAAGCGCGCAGCGCCAAATTACTGGCGCTATCCCGAACGCTGGAGCGCCGCTTCGCCGAGCAGCTATTGGGCGAGACGCGGGATGTGCTTTGGGAGCAAGTCAGCGGCGCCACGCCAGAGGGCTTCATCAATCTTGGCTACACCGACAACTACCTGCGCATCCGCGCTGTGCATCCGCGGGACCTGAGCAATGTCATTACCGAAACCCGCCTCGAGTCGTACAATACGGGCGTGATTCATGGTACAGTGAAAGGAGTCTTGTCGGCGCCCGACTTCCCCCTGGGCGGGGGAGTGCCGGCAGCCGCCGACATCATTACAAAATGAACCGGACTGGCAAAGACGAATGCAAGATTTGAAGCCAGCCCTGCAGGCTGCGCTGAGAGACGCGATGCGAGCCAGGGACAGCCGGCGCCGCAACGCGATCCGCCTGCTGCAGAGCGCCATCAAACAAGTCGAGATCGACAGCCAGACATCGCTGGACGACGACGGTGTGCTGGATATTCTGCGCAAAGAGGCCAAAAAACGTCGAGAGACCATCGCCGAATTGGAAGGCGCCGGACGTACTGGTGACGCCGCGAACGAGCAATTTGAGTTGGCGGTGACGGAGGAGTTCCTGCCGCGCCAGCTTACGCCCGCGGAATTACGGCCGATCGTGCAGCAAGCAATCCGTGAGGCCGGCGCCGACTCCATGAAAGAGATGGGAAGTGTCATGAAGCTTATCATGCCCCAGGTGCAGGGCGTAGCCGACGGCGGGACCGTCAGCGCCCTTGTAAGAGATATGCTGAGTTAGCCCCGTGTTGACGCACGTCGCCGATATCCTTGAAGAGCGTTTCAAGATCAATCCTCGACGGACGGAGATTGCGGCGCACTTCCTGGTGGTTACGGCGGCGTCGGTAGCGTTCGCGCTCTGCTGCGCCTTCATCGTGGCCTTCGACGACATCTTCCTGCGTTTCAACAGCACGGTCAATCTGGGCATCGGGCGCGTACCCACCGAAGACATCATTACGCGCGAAGAAGGCTCGTTCATCAGCGCGATTCTCACCGAGCAAGAGCGGACCCAAGTGCTATCGCAAGTAGCAACTGTGTTCAGCCCGGCCGATCCCGGCGTCGCGCGCCAACAGCGAGATCTGACCGAGCAGATTCTGGCCTTCATTGACAATGTCCGCGCCGATAACTTCGCCTCGCTCGATCAGCAAATCGCCGATATCAAAGCCATAACCGCGCTTCAGCTGGACGAGAGCGAAGATACAATCAGCGCCATCTTGCAACTGCCCGACGAAAGCTGGCAGCAAGTGCGCAACGAAATTGTGCTGGCGCTGGAGCGCGTCATGAGCGCTGAGATCCGCTCCGCTGATTTGGAGCGCGCGCGCGCGCAGCTTCCCAACCAGGTGAGCCTGCGCTTGACCGAGAAGCAGAGCCGAATCGTAACCGAGATTACAGCGGACCTTATCCGCGCCAACACCTTCGAAAATCCGGACCAGACCGCCATCAATCAGGCGGCGGCTTTGGCTGAGGTCGAGGATCAGCAGCGGCAATTCATCGCCGGGCAAATTGTCGCGCCCGCCGGGCAGCGCATCGACGCCTTGTCATTTGAAGCCCTGCAAGAATTGGGGTTGCTGGCGCGCACGAGCGATCGCGCGCCGCGAATCCTGCGAGCGTTGCTGGCCAGCAGTCTGGTCGCTATTCTGCTGGCACTGTATATCAGCCGCTTCGAGCCGCAGTTGATATCGTCAGAAAGCTCCAACCTGCTCCTTATCGCAGTGCTGTTTTTGGTGGCGCTGGCGGCCATGCGGGCCTTTGGCAACGCCAACATCTATTTGATGCCGGCGGCTGCCTTGGGCATCGTCTACGTCGCCATAAGCAAACCCAACCTGGCTATCGTCGCCGCAATCGGTTTCGCCTTCCTTAGCAGTCTGCTCAGTCGCAGCCCGTCGCTGGAGATCGCCAGCCTGATCGCCGCCGGCAACATCGGCGCGATCTTGACGCTGCGTAATGCCGGCCGCCTGAACAACTACTTCCTGGCCGGTTTATTCGTCGGCTTGGCCAACACGGCGATCGTCGCCATATTCGCCTTGCAAATCGGCTTCCGCCCCAACGATGTCACCAATATGCTGCAGGCGCTCTTCAGCGGCGTGCTCATTGTGCCCACGGCCGCTTTCGGTGTCATGTACATGCTGACAGTGATGTTCAATCTGTCCACGCCCTTCAAGCTGATGGACCTGAGCCAGCCTAGCAAACCGCTCTTGCAGCGCCTATTGCGCGAGGCGCCGGGCACCTACCAGCATTCGCTGCAGGTGGCTAATCTGGCGGAACAGGCGGCGCAGGCGATCGGCGCGGAGACGCAAATTACGCACGTCGCATCGCTTTATCACGATATCGGCAAAATGAGCAATCCCTTTTTTTTCACCGAGAATCAACAGCATATTTCGAATCCGCATGACGAGCTGGATGATCCTTACCGCAGCGCTGATATCATTATCAACCATACGATTGAAGGCGATAACATCGCCAGGCGACACAACTTGCCGCACAGAATCCGCGAATTCATCCGCGAGCATCACGGCACGACGCAGGTGTACGTCTTCTATCAGCGAGCGCTCGCGGCGGCCGGCGACGAGAGCAGCGTCGACATCGCCGATTTCAGTTACCCGGGCCCTATTCCGCAGAGCCGCGAGACGGCCATCGTCATGATGGCGGACAGCTGTGAATCGGCATCGCGAGCGGTCAAACCGCAGACCAACAAAGCCATCACCGACCTCGTCCACGGCATCATTGAAGGCAAGCGCAATAGCGGACAATTGGACGACTCCAACCTGACGCTGAACGAATTGCGCACCATCGAAGAAACGTTCATAGACATATTCCGCGGTTTGTTCCATCCCCGAATCGATTACACCAAGGCCGTACAGGAACCGTTAAAGCGGGAGCAGGCCAGCGCTGAGGCCGTGCCCGCCGACACTCCCAAGCCCGTTCCAGCAGCGACGGACGAGCCTGTGAAAACGCCGAGCCAGGCGCGCGGGTCCGTGAAGAAACCGGCGGTCAGCGCGATCAAACAGGACAAGAAAACCGAGCCTGAACGCGCTGAGACGCGGCCGACGGCGCAGGATGGCGCGCTGACAGTCGAGCCGGGCGCGTCAAGGGTGATGGAAGAAGATGAACCGCTGACCGATGTGCCCTTCCTGCCCAAGCGCAACGGTGTAAAGTCGAAGAAGCAGGGGGCCGCCCTAAGCGCCGACGAAGTGGATAAGCCTGCGTGAGCCACGGCATTCAACTGCAAAGTCTGCATAGGCGTCCGATTAGAGATGCCCGCTTGAAGCTGGCCGCAGAGACCGCGCTGGATCAGGCTGGCGACCATCGCGGCGTCAACTTGAGCATCATCGTGACCGATTCAGCGACCTTGCGCGAATACAATCGCCAACACCGACAGATTGACGCCGCCACCGATGTCTTGTCCTTTGCCGCGGCCCCCTTGCCCGCGGCGATAGACACTGCGCCCGGCTATCTGGGCGATATCATCATCGCCCACGACTATGTGGCGGCGCAGTGTGAGGCGCGCGGTTGCTGCCTCAACGACGCGCTCTGCTTGCTCGTTATCCACGGTACGCTGCACTTGCTGGGTTATGATCATGACTCCGATTCTGCGCGAGCGCAGATGTGGCGTGCGCAAGCGGCAAGCCTGCAATCGCTCGGCATCAGCCCGACGCTGGTCCAAGATTACGCGGCCGCCGGCGATGGATGAGGAGCTGCGGCGCCGGCTGCAAGCGACTGCGAATGCCGAACCGGCGGATTACAGCTGGGCCGGCAGCGAATCACGTTGGCGCAGCTTCACATACGCCTTGGCCGGCATCGTCTACGTGTTGCGCACGCAGACCAATACCCGCATCATGAGCGCCGCCACCATTGCCGTCGTGGTCGCCGGCTGGTGGGTTGGCATTGACGGATTGCGCTGGGCCGTCTTGGTTTTCGCGCTGGCTCTGGTATGGGTCGCTGAGTTCATTAATGCGGCGATCGAAGCCGTCACAAATATATCGGCGCCATCGTTTCACCCGCTGGCGAAGGTCGCCAAAGATGTTGCGGCCGGCGCCGTCCTGGTCGCTTCGGTAGCGGCTCTGCTCATCGGCGCATTGATTCTGGCGCCGCCACTCTTTGACAAGCTGAGCGCCGGATTCAGCCCGCATTGGTGATGGACAATCCGCGCAAACGTAGAAATTCTGTTTTGTGCTACAATGAAAATCAAGCAAATGTGAAACGATCGTGCGGATGTTTCCATGTCTATGACGCGCGAATCAGCCTCTGAGAATTCGTCATCCGTGCGCGGATTCCGAAGGTTTTTCAGTCCCATTGCATGGCTAGTCTCCAAGGTTCTGATGGGCTCGGGTGGCCAGTCATCCGGCAGCGGTCACCTGGGTCAGCAGCGGGCGCTGCGCGTGTCCGCGCTGTTTGCGCCGCGAAACCGGTTGCGGGTAAGCGCGATTGCCGGCGTCATTGTCATCGCCGGCGTGGCCCTAAGCGCATTGCTCAATCGCGAAGTCGAGATGCTTCCCTTGAACAACGCCATTTGGCTGGACCGCGCCTGGATCTATGGCGACATCAGTGACGCGCAAATGGGCGACTTCGCCGAACACCTGGTCGAAAACCGCATCGGCAAAGCCTACGTCTACGTTAGCTCGCTCGGCATCGACAATCGATGGTCGGGCGGCCCGCAAGGGACTGAAGGCTTTATGACCTCGCGTGTTACCGTTGCCCAATTTGTCGAGGCGTTCAAGAGCAGGAACGAGGAATTGGACCTGCTGGCCTGGATTGAGATATGGACGCATCTCGATAATGTTGATGGCTATCGGCTGGATGATACCAACTTGCACCAAAACATCGCCGATTTTTCGCGCCTTTTGGTGGATCAACTGGGATTTGACGGCGTGCTGCTTGATGTCAAACCCATGTTCGCCGACAACGACGACTTCATTCGTCTGATCAGACGGGTCCGTTCCGCCGTTGGCAGCGAGCATGCCATCGCAGTCGCGGCAACCGCTGATTTGACGCCGCACGATCTGCGTCTGCAAGACATTCCAACGATAGCGCCCGGCACCATGTGGTCGCCGAACTTCAAACAGCGTGTCATGGTCCTGGCGGACGAGGTGGTGCTGCTGATGTACCAGAGTTACCGGCAGGAGCGCCTGGACTACGTGAACTGGATCGCCTACCATGTCGAAACTTACGTCAAGCTGCTCGAAGCCAATACCGACATTCTGGTGAGCATCCCCAACTACGGCGGCGCCAGCAGCGCGCACAACCCCGAAATCGAGACGATGGAAGCGGCCCTCGACGGGGTCAATGAAGGCTTGCGCCGGCTCGATGATGAGGAGCGCGCGCTCTTGACAGGCGTCGCCATTTTTTCCGATGAGCAGCTAAGCGAAGCCGATTGGACGCTTTTCCGCGAACAATGGCTGCAACGCTGAACCAGCATGCCCGCGACTGTGAAGCGGCTGACCGCGACCGGTCTGACTGAAGTCGAATACCGGGCGTCATCGCTGGACGACGCGGCCGAATTCGAGCCTCGTTTCGGCGTGTATACCGTCAGCAATACCCGTCACCGCACGCAGACTCTGCTGCTCGATGCCCACCTGGATCGCTTGGAAGACTCTGCCCGCCGCGAAGGATTCGCCTTGCGTTACGATCGAGCGCGCCTGCGGCAAGCGCTGCGGCGGATGATCGAGGACTCCGGCTATGGCGATACGCGCTTTCGCATTTCCGCCCCGGGCGACCGCCCCAGTGAAATGCTGCTGTCCATCGAGCCCTTTCAGCCGCCGACGCCCGACATCGTACAAGATGGTGTGCGCTGCATCACTTCCGCTGACGTTGCGCGATTGAACCCCGCCTCAAAAGCCAGTGAATGGATGCATATCCGCAAGCAGCTGGCGGCGGCCCGCCCGACAGGCATATACGAGACCTTTATCGTGGATGCCGCTGACAGAATTCTGGAGGGACTTTCGAGCAACTTTTACGCCATTGAAGACGGCGAATTGCGAACCGCCGGCGCGCAGATTCTGGCGGGCGTTTCGCGGCAAGTAGTCATGGAGATTTGCGCGCCGATTATTCCGCTGCGGCTAGAGGCGCCCGTGCGCGCCAACTTAACGCATTTCAGCGAGGCCTTCCTGACCAGCAGCAGTCGCGGCATCATCCCGGTCGTGGAGATTGACGGCATCGCCATAGGCGGCGGAAGCGTAGGCATAATCACTCGGCAATTGCGCGCCGCCTATGAACGTTGGGTTGCCAATCATCTGGAAGAACTCTAATGCGTCACGCAGGCAAAATCCGGCAAGCCGCGCAGCTACTCAATTCAGCGCGGGAACTGGCGGTAGAGACTCAGCGTTTCCATTGGGATGTAACGGCGCCAAATACGCTATTTCTGCAAGCGGAACAGTCCGATATACGGCTGGCCTTGCACGATCAGCCACAGATTCTCGCCAAGGTGGAATTGCGCGCCGGATTCGGATGGCAGCTAACGACTGACCAGGACGCGGCCGGCGTTTATGTGGTAGCTGCCCGCAAGCCGGTTATCGGCAGCATCGGGCGCGGTAAGTTCCATTTCACGCTGCCGCGCGGCGTGTTCATCTCGCTTAAGCTTACGCAGTGCCGACTCTGCTTCCATGACTTAACCGCCTCGCTCGACCTGCCGCCATTTTTGTCGGATGCGTCAGAAGCGTGACAGCGCTTGAATTCTCCCTATGCCTATGCTATGGTAGGCCCATGAGCAAATCGAATGTGGTTGTCACGCCCGTGCAATGTTGTTGTACGGAAGCCGACTGTTAAGCGGGTTTGCCAGGTTTGCCGGCAACATGGTTGTTCGCCGCCGACGAGTCAGCCCGCAGCGGTTGGCTTTTTTGTTTGCATTCGCGGCGTGAGCAACCGCACGCCAGACCGAGAAAGATTAGCCTAGAAGGAGCAACAAAATGAGTGATATAGCTAGCCGTGGTTACTCAAATGCCGACAAACTCGTCTCCACCGAGTGGGTCGCCGCCCATTTGAACGACGCCAATGTGCGCATTGTCGAATCGAACGAAGACCCCCTGCTCTATCCCAGCGGGCATATCGCCGGCGCTGTCGAAGTCGACTGGGTCAAGGACCTGAACGACCCGCTCCGCCGCGACTATCTGGGCCGAGAGGGCTTTGAAGCGCTGGCCGGCCGCATCGGCATCACGCCCGATACGACTGTCGTATTCTATGGCGACAAGAGCAATTGGTGGGCGACTTACGCCCTCTGGGTATTTGAGCTCTTCAACCATACCAACGCCGTGATCATGGATGGCGGGCGGCTCAAATGGGTCGAAGAAGGGCGCGACCTCACGCGGGACAAACCCAGCATCAGCCCGACCAACTATAGCGCGCCGGAGCGCGACGACAGCCGCATCCGCGCCTTCCGCAATGGTGTCCTGCAGCATACGCAGGCAAACGGGCAGCTGGTTGATGTGCGCAGCCCGGGCGAGTTCAGCGGCGAGAAGCTGCACATGGAGGGTTATCCGCAAGAAGGCGCTGTGCGCGGCGGCCATATCCCCGGCGCCAGCAGCGTTCCCTGGTCACGCGCCGCCAACGAAGACGGCACCTTCAAAAACGCGGCCGAATTGCGCGGCATCTACCTCGACGAGATCGGGCTGAATCCCGCCCAGCCCACCATCGCCTACTGCCGTATCGGCGAGCGCAGCAGCCACACCTGGTTCGTCTTGACCAACCTGCTGGGTTTCGCCGATGTGCGCAATTACGACGGCTCCTGGACGGAATGGGGCAACAGCGTCGGCTTGCCCATCGAGAAGTAATCACTTGCAGCAAGTCGGGGAAGAGCGCGCCTCTTCCCCGATGCCAACCCTTCACGAGAGGCCGTCGTGGCTGATTACCCGCCCAAGCTGCAGGAATACCTGGACGATTTTGGCTTTGTCACTTCGCGGGAAGAACGAGTCGATTTCTTGATTGATATCGCCGACGAATTCGAGCCGGTACCGCCGTCGGTCGCGAGCAAACCCTACGACGAGGCCCAGCGCGTCATCGGCTGCGAATCCGAAGCCTTTGTCTGGGCGCTTGACCGCGAAGACGGCACGCTCGACTTTTACTTCGATGTACTCAATCCGCAGGGTCTGTCCGCCATGGCCATGAGCGCCATCCTCGACCGGTCTTGCAGCGGCGCGCCCCTGGAGCAAGTTGCGGCCATCAACGGCGAAGTTGTCTTCAAATTCTTTGGCAAGGATATCTCAATGGGCAAGGGGCGCGGCTTGACCGAGCTCGTCAACGCAGTCGTTTATCAGGCGCGGCAACGATTGAAGTCCGCCTGACTCAATGCGCTTCCAGGAATGACTCGGCCGGCGCGCCTTCGGTGAAGATGCTATGTGTGCCCAGCATTCCGCGGTAGCTGCCCGGCGGCTCCGAATCCGGGATGACGGCGGCAGCCACTGTCTTCTCGTAGTAGCCGACCGGACCGGCCCAGCCGATGATGCCGTACATATAACCGTCCTCACGCATGGCATGCAGCGCCGCCAGCAAGAGCGCCTTGCCGATGCCTTGACCGCGCACCGCCTCATCCACGCCCGTTGGCCCGAAGAAATTCTTGCGCGCCGTATCGTAGCAAGCGAATCCCAGCAG
Organism: Chloroflexota bacterium; assembly: GCA_011523515.1. Classification (GTDB taxonomy): domain Bacteria; phylum Chloroflexota; class Anaerolineae; order Aggregatilineales; family Phototrophicaceae; genus UBA6055. The sequence goes on along the minus strand of WTGO01000066.1, from coordinate 25,213 downwards.
CTGTTCGCCGCGATGCGCCAGGTAAATCGTCGGCGGATGGGCCGCGAAGGCCACATCGGCTTCGGCAACCCAGTACTGACTGAAGTGCTGACCGATCCACTCCAGCGCCAGGAATTTTTCCGGCGGCATTCCACGCCTGATGGTGATGCCCATCTCCCGCTGGCGCGCCAATGTGGGCGCTAACTCGGGAATATCATAAAGTTTGACAAGCATGTCTGGCATGGCCCACCTCCCCTGTAAATGATCGCTGCCGCAAGCTGACGCCCTACGCTAAACCCGCTTACACCCAAAGTTTACACTGATTCGGCAGATTCGCGCTTAATTCTCAAGCGGTTCTCACTGGCGCTTGGCAGGAGCAAATACCAGCGGCTATGATTGGCGGCAATACATTACTGGCGAACAGGAGCCGACATGAGCTTGCGACCGGAAACCCAAGCGGTTCACAACGCCAACACCGATCCAGCCAGCGGCGCAATCGTGCCGCCCATCGTACTCAGTACAACCTTTGAGTACGAGACGACCGGAGACGACCACAGTCCCGACCAGTTGATCTACACCCGCTGGCAGAATCCCAATCGCGCCGCGCTCGAAGCGACGCTGGCGCGGCTTGAAGGCGGCGCCGCGGCCCATGCCGTCACTAGCGGCTCGGCCGCCATGCTCACGCTATTTCAGGCGCTGCGGCCGGGCGATCACATCGTGTCCAGCGACGATATGTATTTCGGTATTCGTGTGCAGCTCAACGAGTTTTTCGCGCCCTGGGGCCTGGAAACGACCTACGTCGACATGAGCGACCTTGACGCTGTCCGCGCGGCCATGCGGCCGGATACCAAGCTGGTTATCCTGGAATCCCCCACCAATCCGCTAATCCGCCTGGCGGACATCGCCGCCATAGCCGAAATCGCGCATGAGAACGGCGCCGCGCTGATGGTCGACAATACCGTTGCCACGCCCGTTGCTCAGAACCCGATTGCGCTGGGCGCCGATATCGTGGTCATGTCTTTGACCAAATATATTGCCGGCCATCACGATGTGCTAGGCGGCGCCATCATTTTCGCGCAAGAAGACGAATTGGCCGAGCGGGTCATGCGGCTGGTGCGAATCGGCGGCGGCGTGCTGTCACCGCTGAATTGCTGGCTGGCGGCGCGCGGCCTGCAGAGCCTTGCCTACCGCGTCCGCGCTCACAGCGAGAGCGCCCTGCAAGTCGCCTGTTTCCTGGCCGAGCATCCCAAAGTCGAGCGCGTCTTGTACCCCCATCATCCCAGCCATCCGCAGTACGAGCTCGCCCGGCGCCAGATGAGCCTCGGCAGCGGTCTAATGTCGATTCTCGTGAAGGGCGGGCGGCAGGCGGCCATCAATCTGGTCAACCGGCTGCAGCTCTTCACCAGCGCGACGAGTTTCGGCGGCACGCACAGCTTGATCGAACACCGCGAATCTATCGAAGAAGGCGCCAGCACTCCCGCAAATCTGCTGCGCGTCTCCATCGGCCTGGAGCACCCGGCCGATCTGATTTCCGACCTGCAGCAGGCGCTGGAATGATCTGTCACATCGCCAGCCGCGAGGCCTGGGCTGAAGCCAAAGCGGACGGGATCTACCGCGCGCCCTCGCTGGCGAGCGAAGGCTTCATCCATTGCTCGCGGCTTGATCAAATCTTGTCAGTGGCCAATGATTTCTACCGTGGTCAGTCGAATCTGCTGCTGCTTTGTATCGATGAAGGCAAACTCACCGGGGACTTGCGCTGGGAAGCGCCGTCGCACCCGCAGCCGGCGTCAGCCGCCGCGACTGCTGGCGAGGCTGTTTTTCCGCACCTTTACGGTCCGCTGAACCTTGACGCAGTGGTCGCGGTGTACGACTTAGCGTAAGCGGACGCCGGCTTCACGTTGCCCGTCGGCTTGCCTTGAAGCCCCGCTAACCCACGCCCGTAGCCTTGGCGCTAAATTCCCATAACTTGGACTGCTGCTCGCGGCCGTAAGATATCTCGCTTGAGCGCGACTGCCTTTTGTCCATCCAGTACTTGCCCGTGACGCCATACACCTCCGGCGCTGAAGCCAGATAGACTAATGTTTCCGCGCCCTTCCGCGGCGAGCGCCCGAACAGCTTCTGCGACCCCTTTACAAACGCGCTCATGATTCCGCCCGTGTTGTGGCCGAAGCCGGTGTTGACGAAACCGGGATGCAGCGCGTTGACGGTCACATCGGTCTCTGCCAGGCGCCGCGCCAATTCATACGTGAAGAGCACATTGGCCAACTTGCTGGCGCTGTAACTAGCAAAGCCGCCCGTACCGCGAAAGCCGGCTTCGCTGCGCAGATCGCCCAGCCACAGCCCCTGCCGCAGGGCGCCGCTCTTGTGCGCGCCGGACGACACGTTAATGATTCTCGCCTCGCCGTGATCGCGCGCCGTCAGCTTGATGAGATCCAGCAGAAGCAAGGTGAGCAGATAGTAGCTGAAATGATTCAGCGCGAAAGTCATCTCGTAACCGTCGGCCGACGCCTGAAAGCGGGTAAACATGGCGCCGGCATTATTGAGCAGCACATCCAGGCGGCCGCAGGTTTCACGATACTCGTTGGCGATGCGGCGCACCTCGTGAAAAGACGACAGATCGCCGACAGCCAGGTCGATATTCGCATTGCCGCTGAGCGCCTTCAAGTCGAGGCTGACCTTGCGTGTCTTGACTTCGTCGCGGCCGACGATGACGACAGCCGCGCCCATCCGCGCCAGCTCCAGCGCCGCCTGCTTGCCGATGCCATTGGTCGCGCCGGTGATCAGTACGCGTTTGCCTTGCACATTTCCTCCACAGCAATCTCCTTGTAGCTCATCGAGGTCGCGCCTCGCTATTCATCGTCATCGCCGTAGCTGTGACCGCCAAAAATCGCGCGCAGTTCAGCGGCGGATTTTGCCGCTTGCAGCGCGCTCATCCGCGCGGCTTCTTCCTGCTGCAGCGCGCGCGCATTCTTGAGTACGGCTTCCAGTTGGTCGGCCGGAAACTTGCAAGCGCCGTTTTCGTCCATGTGGATCAGCTCGCCCGGCGCCACGTCCATGCCGCCGACGGACACCGGTACGTTAACCGCTTGCACCGCCATCGCGCCATGCCCCGCCGTCACGCCGCTCAGCAGGTACTGAAAGTCCATCTCGCGAATCTCGTCCAGATCGCGCGAGGGCCCGTTGGATACCAAGCCGACGCAGCCCAGCGCTTTCATGGCCGAGACCATGTTGCCGCCCGCCAGCCCGACCTTGCCCGCGATATCCGGCGGGAACTTCTGCTGAATGACCAGCACCGTGGGCCGCGGCGAGGCTTCCATCGCTTCCAGCACATCAATGAAGCTGAGGCGCGAATAATCCGGATCCGGCAAACCATAGACGCAGGTGACCGCATAACCTGCGCGGCGCCCTAAAGCGGGATACATACAGCGAATCGTCTGGTCGGTGTACCAATTCTCGCTCCACGGGTTGTAAAGTCCCAGGCAGAGCGGAGACTCCGGGTAGGTCGCCACCACATTGGTAATGGTTGGCGTATCGAAATTCTTCAGTTCCTCAAGCATGTCCTGCACGCTCATTCGGCCTCCCCGCAGCGCTGATGAACAATGAGTGACATTCTACAGCGTAAGCCGAAACAATGCTAAGCTGCGCCGGGCCTGTGGCAGATGCGCCTAGTCGCCTTTACTGTTGGCGCCCGCCACTCCGCCCAGCGTCCGCCTGAATACCAGCAGAATCGGCAGCAGTATCAAGCCGGAAACCGATATGGCCGTGCGCACGGATGAGGCCAGCCCGACAGCGCCGACGACTGGACCGCCGGCGATCTGGCCGAAGGCATCCGCCTGCCCCTGAATTGACAAAACCGTCGCGCGCACATCCGATTCGACGTAGAGATTGATCCAAGCTTCCATCAGCGGGTTACGCACTTGCCGCGCCGCCTGCGTCAGCCACAGCCCCAGCAATATCAGCGCAAACGTCTCGCCCAGCGTAAAGAGCAGGACGCTGCCGATCATGACGACGTAGACCAGCATCAGAGTTTTGGCCACCAGGCGCCCGTCGGACAAGTCGAGCCGCCGGCGCAAGAGTTCGGTCGCGCCCAGGCTCAGCGGCATGGACACCGCGCTGATGATGCCAAACCAGGCGATCTCGTTGATCGACCCCAAAGGCGGCAAGCTGAAATTCTCCAAAATATGCGCGACTGACAGCCGGTCAAAACCCTCGCTGAAGGCGCCGTGAATGATGGTCGCCAGCATGATCAAGACTAAGATTTGGCTGGCTCTTATCAAGGAGATGCCGTCGCGCAAGGTTGAGAAGAGCGCTCGCCAGGTCTCGCGCTCATCCGCTTGACGCCGCTGAAAGCTGCGTTCCGGCATGACCAGGGCCAGCAGCCCGGCCAGCAGCACCAGCAGCAAACCGCCAGCGATGATTGCGGTTTGCAGGCTGATACTGGCCAATGCCACACTGACGAATATCGCGAGAAATCCCGTCACCTGCGCCACTTGTGAAGCGCGCAAGAATGCGCCGCCGGCTCGCTCCGGCCCAATTTCGTCGACGATCCAGGCTGAAGTCGCGCCGCTAAGAAAGGTATAGCCCAATCCCATGATGACCTGCGCAACCAGCAGCGCCTCAAATAGCGGCAGGCTCCCCTCAACCAGGAAGCCCACGCCTAGCAGCAGAAATCCAAGAATTACGGAGAGCCGCCGACTGTAGACATCGGCGACAACGCCGGTGGGAATCTCCATCAGGAAGGCGGTCAGCTCGAGCGTCGTGCCCACCAAGACCAACTGCAAGGGATTCAAGCCAACCTGCCGCACCTGGTAAACCAGGTTGATCGTGAACACGGTGGTCAGCGCGGCAGATTGCACCGCCATCATCAGCAGGAATAATGGGTACGCGTTCGGGCGGAACGCCCGGAATCTTGTCAGCACGGATTCTCCCCTGGCTCACAGTGTAGGCGACTGCCGCTCCAATACCCCGCTGCTGAGAAAGTGTAAGAGCTCAGCTGTCCGCTGGCGGATCAATGCGGGCGCCAGCTCACGCACCTGCGGATGATGGCGGTGCTGCAGTAGCCAGCGGCAGGATGCCAGCTGCCTCGCGGCGATGAACGCCTCAAGCGCTTCGCGGTCGACGGCGGCGTCGGCGCGCGTCGACTGATAGCCGGCCAAAAGCGCGCTCTCAAGTTGAGCGTAGTCAGCGCTCCGCTCGCCCCGCAACTGCCACAGCAACGGCGCCAGATCATAAAGGAAGTAACCCCAGCCGCAGTATTCAAAGTCGAGCGCGGCGATCGTGTCGCCGGCGAAGAGCACATTCTTCGCCAGCAGGTCGGCATGGATCAAGCCGAAACTGTCCCGCTGGCAGTCAATCCGCGCCATGGCCTGGCCGACGCGCCCCGCCACCCGCGCGCTTGCCTCGCGCTGCCCAGCCTCAAGCGCGCGACTTTCTTCGTCAGATTCATAAGGCGACTCCGCGCCGAACAGACCCGGCTGATCGAGGCGCGGCCGATCAAAGTCAGCCGGCGGTTCGAATTGCGCATCCTGGTGAAGTGACCCCAGATAGCTCCCAATCTGGAAACAGTCAGCCGTTCCGAGTTCGCTGGCTGATTTAGTCCGGCCGACGAGATGCTCGAACAAGACGCAATAGGCGCTGTGCGGCGGCGGCAGTGACCCATGCGACACCGAGCCGAACAGCCGCGCGCCTCCGCCAGTCTGCAGCGACACAGGATTGGGCGCCAGCAGCTCAGTCCGCTGCCGTATCGCCCGCAGCCAGTCCAGTTCCGAGCGCAATCGCGTTGCTTTGACTCGACCAGGAGGCAAGCTCAGCCGCAAGACGTAGCGCGCTTCGGCCGTCCGCACAGCGAAGACTGCGTTCGTGCTGTAAGTCAGCCAGCTGAGCCTCCTGGCCGCATCCAGGCCCCACAACCGCAGCGCGTCAACGGCAAGCTCGCGATAAAGCGCCTTCTGCGCGTCCAGGCCCCACACAGCAAAGTCGCCCGGCTGCGCCTGTCCGCGGTTCGTGAGCGTATCCATCACTGTAGCGGCCACGCCAACTGCGAGCGGATCGTGTCTACAGACTTTCTGCTAAAATAAGCCGAGTCACTACTGGCGTAAGCGGAGCGAGGCATGCGCAAGTGGTTCATCCTGGGCGGCTCACTGTCCTTGACTACGCTGGCCGATCAAGCCAGCAAAAATTGGATAAGCGCCAATCTGGAAATCTATGAGAGCGTTCAGCCGCTGCCGCCGCTGGCGCCATTCTTCCAATTCACGCGCAGCAGCAACACCGGCGCGGCATTCGGCATCTTGCCCATGGCAGGCGATGTATTTCTGGTGATCGCGCTGCTGATCATCGCGGGCTTGCTTTGGTATTTCCGCGAGGTTCCGGCGGACGCGGGTCTGGCGCCGGTCGCCATCGGTCTGGTCATCGGCGGCGCCGCCGGCAATGTGCTCGACCGGCTGCAGCACGGCTACGTGGTCGACTTCATACATTATGAGATCCCAAATGTGATATCCAACGTGTCGAACCTGGCCGATCACGCCATCGTATTTGGTGTCTTGCTGGTTATCGGCGAAAGTTTCTGGCGCGAATTCCGAGATCGACGAATTCAGGATGGCGCAGACAGGCCCGAATAAAGTCTGCTGCGGCGCAGTCGGCGGAGGCAAGGCCGGTCGCCGCTAGATCTTCTTCTCCAGCTCGATTTCGTCGCGGATCGTGATGCCATTCAACCCGGTGATGGGAATCTGCGGCTTGATGCGGCGCGCATCGGCAATCGCGTTGCGATGCACGGTGACCAATTCATATCCGCGCCGCTGCCAAAATTTTAGCGCGGCCAAATTGTCATTGGTCGTGACCAGCCACAAGCGCTCGATGCCGGCCTCGCGCGCCCAAGACTCCACCGCTTCCACCAGCGCGGAACCCACACCCTCGGATTCGGTCAGGCTGTTGAGGGTGGTGATTTCGCATTCCTTTTCGCCTATGTGAACCGTGACCAAGCCAATATTCTCCGCTGCGGTTTCGCTGTCGCCGCCTTCGCTTTCGCCATCATCCGGCGCATTCGCCGGACGCTCGGCCATGAATCCCGGCAGCAGGTGCCCGTAAACAGACTTGCCGCGCGAAACAATCTGGGTCGTGCCCCAGCGCTCGTCCAAAAAATGCGCCACCCACTCCCGATCGGCGCGTTCCAAGGGGCGGATGTTATAGTCGGCCATTGCCAAGACCTTTATTATGTCGTTCATCTGCGCGATTTATTATAGCCCGTTTGCCAGCTGAGGGAAAATGCGCTCGCGATGTCCCGGCCCAGTCACGCGGCAAATAGCAGGGCGACGCCCGCGATGGCGACAAGTGTGCCTATCACTGCGCGCGCGGTGATGTGCTCGCCGAAGGCAAAATACGTGATTGGTATCAAGAAAATGGGGGTCGTATTCGTCAGAGTTGACGAGACGCCGACGCTGGTGAATTGCAGCGAGATCAGTATCAGTATCGTGCCCGCAACCGGGCCCGCAACCGAAGCCAATACCAACCAGGCCAAGGCGCGCGGCGAAGACGCGATCAGCGACAAATTATAACGCAGCTGGCCGCGCAGGGCGATGTAGGCCCATAGAAACGCGATGGCCACGATCGTACGAATCAAGCCCGCGCTCATGGGCGAGAAGCCGCCGGCCACGCCCTCCGACATCAGCGCAAAGGCGGCCCCCTGGCCGATTGCGGCCGCCACAGCCATCAACAGCCCCTTGCCATATTCGGCATGTTCGCGGTCGAATTGCTGAGCGCTCCGCTCGGATACCACCCAGACCACGCCACCGACAACAAAAGCGATGCCGATGACGGCGAATGTGGGCAATTGCTGCCCCAAAAATGCCCAGGCGAGCAGCGCAGCGAAAATCGGCGAGGTTGACCCGATCAGCATGGTCAAACGCGGCCCGATGTACTGGAAGGAGCGCAAGAGGAAGAGCGCCGAAATGACGAAACCTGCCAGGCTCGACAATCCCAAAATCAGCCAGCGGTCGGGTTCGGCGGTCAGCGGTACAAGTTCGCCATGTATCAATTGATGGAGCGGCACGTAGAAGCCCAGCGAAACGATCAGGCTCAGCGCCATAGACAAGCTCGCGCCGAACTTCCGCCCCGCCAAAGTATAAGCTGTGGACGCTACGCCGAATACCAGGGCGGCGGTCAGCGCCAAAACCTCGCCGAATACGTTTTCCAAGATCACCTGCGTTTTTGCGCGGACGGAGCGATGTCGCGATTGTAGATGCCTTGCCGCGCCAAAGCAATTGCTCGCGTCCAGCGATGCCGGCCCCATAAACCCCCGCCGGGCAGCGCAGCGACCAGCCGACATCGGCGAAATTGTGCTGAATCGCGTTAACCCCGCCTCATGTCATCCATAAAGGCGGCGCGCGGGACGATGCCCGCTGACGCTCTATTTCGAAAGACGCCGATTCGCCTGCATTGCGCCAAGCGGTGGCGGCGCTACCCGGTCTGCAGCTTCGCGAATTCACGCATCCAGGCCCGGCACTGGCTCTCGCGTTTGTCCCTTATCTCGGTGAATCCGCTGGCCGCCGACCGCATCCACTCCAGCGCCTCCGCATTTAGACCCAGCCGGTGTTTCACCATACCCATATAATACTGCGTCTCGGCCCGCTCCGGCTCGGCGGCCAGCGCATTGAGAAAATGCCCCTCCGCCGCGCGCCAATCTTTGGCCCGGTAGGCGATCATGCCCAGGCAATAATTCGCCAGCGTCTCGTAGGGATTCAGCCGCAGCGCCTCGTCAAGGGCCTCGCTGGCGCGCGCCATCTGCTTGTCTTCCAGCAGCAGCAATCCGAGCGCCGCATGATACTCGGCGTGATTGGGCAGCATGTCAGCGGCCGCCCGCAACTCAGCGATTGCCGTGCGCAGGTCGCGCGCGGTAAAGGCGGCCAGCCCGGCCCGATAGCGATTGTCCGCCTCAAAGCGGGAAACGCCTAATCGCTGCGCCAGGCTCGTCATGAACTGTCCGACCGCGCTTGCCGTCTGCTCAGAGAATAAAAGTCCAAGCGCTAAACGTCGACCGTATGGCGCTGTTTGTCTTTGGTGACGACGTAAGTCCGCGCCAGTTTGTCGTGCCAAGTCTGGTTGTTCTTGTCGAATATCGCCCAAATATAACCCAGCCCGAAGATGACCGAACTAACGTTATAGCCGATGGCTCGAATCACCGCGTCAGTATCGCTGAGGGGTGTGCCGTCCGCCTTGATTACCCGAATGCTCATCGCGAACTTGCCCGGTGTCTGCCCGTCGCGGCGCGTCCAGAAATACCAGTGGTAGCCGACAGGAATCGCCAGAGAGAAGGCCTGTATAATCGACTCAGAGCCTTCGCCGCCAATAAACGCAAGCACAAAGAATACGACCATCACGAGCGCCATTAGCAGAAATCCGTCAATAATCATGGCTATCAAGCGTGATGATAAATCTGCCAGCTCATGGGTTTCACTGGGCAATCCGGGTTCCATTTTTGCTTTTTCGTCCATCATCCGTTCTCTCCTGACAATTGTTATCCGCGGTGAATCGGCGTCCGCCTGCGAGTACGCCTCAAGTGTACAATCAAGCCTGCCCGCCGGTCAAACCATACTCACCGCGGCCAAACGCTCAGTCGTGCAATTCATACAAAATTGCCGGATTCGGCTCCGCTTCAAACTCGGCTAAATTCGCGATGGACAAATGCCCGTGCTGATACAGATATTCAATATGGGCGCCGGCTTCTTCGAGCGCCAGCAGAATATGATAGCCCTCGACATCCGGGTACATCGCGCTTGAAATCTCGGCGATGGTCATGGGCGCGCCCTGATCGCGCATGATCTTGCGGATGCGGTCCAGCTTGCGGTTATGGCTGGCGCGGATGGCATTGATGCGCCCGTACAGATCGTGAATCGCGTCTTCGTGGCTGCCAAGCGCCAGCCCGATGCCCTCGACGCGCAGCAGCTTGCGCAGCGAATCCGCGTAATGATCCAAGCCCATATAATGCGTGATGCTCTCCGGCGATTGATGTGGCGTCGTCCGCGACAGCACATGATCGGCGCTCAGCAGAATATCGCCCAGCCGAATGCATACCTGCCCCGGACAATGACCGGGCGTGTGTATGAATTCCATGCCATCGATGATCTGCTCGTCTTCAATGCTGAAATCGACGTCAATCGACGTGACATGTTTCTTGGCGAAGGCGTACATGGAAAACAGCGCCCCTCGCTGCGCTGGCGCGATGCCGGCGCGGTCGAAATAGATGCCCAGCGCCTTGGTGGCCACGATCACGCGTTCTTCGTAATTGGTGAGCACGCGCAAGTCCAATTCGTGGATACCAACGGCGGCGTCCGTCTGCTCCAGGACGAAGGCCAAACCGCCGAAGTGGTCAATATGCCCATGTGTGATGATGATGCGCTCAATGTCGCCCAGCGCATAGGCCTTGCCATAGCGCTCGCCGATCTGCCGAAAACCGGCCAGCAGGTCGTCGTTGCTGCGCCCCATGCCCGAACCGGTATCGACCAGCGTCAGCGGTCCCGCGCCGTCCAGGACGAAGGCGTGACCGGTGAAGTTATTGGGAAATAACAGCATCGGCAGGCGATAAATGTCGACGCCGCTGCTGCTGGTGAAGCGTTCTACCGGTGGCAATGTAGTCACATCAATCAATCCAATCGGTCCGACAATATTGGGCGACCGCTATTGCGTTCGTTACGGTCGCCCTTGACATCAGCGCAGCCAATCAACCGCGGGCGCGCCGGCGGCGATGCTGTAGAGCACAAAGGCGAAATACGCGCCCAAAAACAGCGCCGCCCCTCGCCGTCCCAGTCGCTGATGGCGCAAGAAGGGAATCAGCAGCACGGCGAAGGCAATCATGACGATGAACTCAAACTGCACCTCGCCTCGGTCCACTCGTATCGGCTGCACGAATGCAGTCACGCCCAGGATAAGCAGCAGATTGGCGATATTCGAGCCGACCACGTTGCCTATCGCCAGATCCGTCTCGCGGTGATAAGCCGCTGACAACGAAGCCGCCAACTCGGGCAGCGAGGTGCCGAAGGCCACCAGCGTAATGGCAATTACCAATTCGCTGATGCCGAACAGCCGCGCCAGGTTTACCGCCCCTTCGACCATCATGCGCGAACCCAAGACCAGCGCCAAAACGCCGGCGAACAAGAACAAGAATTCACGCCCGCGGCTGAACTTACGGTCGGGGCTGTCATCCAGCTCCGAAAGCAGGCGTTCCTGCGTGGCTGCTTCACGCCGCGCCAACCAGTACAATAGCAGGTTGAAGGCGGCAAAGGCCAGCAGCAGGATGGCGCCGTCAAGCCGACTGATCTGGCCGTCTATGGTGAGGGCGAAGGCCAGGGCGGAGGCCAGAAGCATTATCGGGATATCGCGCCGCAGCAGAATCGCTTTGACGCTGAGCGGGGCGATTAATCCGGTCGCGCCCAGGATCAAGCCGATGTTGGCGATATTCGAGCCAATCACATTGCCCACCGCCAGATCGCTCTTGCCCGCCAGCGCCGCCTGCAGGCTCACCAGCATCTCCGGCATGGAAGTGCCGATGGCGACAAAGGTCAAGGCAATGATCAGCACCGAAACGCCGAAGGACAGCGCCAGATTGGAGGCGCCGCGCACCAGCCAGTTGCCGCCGAAAAAAAGCCCGACCAAGCCCGCGACCAGCAGCGCTACTTGCCCAATCATCGATTCGATTCCTCAGGGCAGCGATAGCGGCAATGTAAGCTCAGCGGTGAAATCTCTCGAGTTACGTTTTGGCGGGTGCGTTCAGGCATATATCACGTGCTGCAGCAAAAAGCGTTCAATCTTGTCATAATAAGTCTCGATGGTCTCCGGCATGCGCCAGCCATGACCTTCGCCTTCAAAAAGGTGGTACTCATGGGGCACGCCACGCCGTTTTAGCGACGCCACAATGGTATCCGATTGATCTTGCGGCACGACGACATCGTCCGTGCCCTGAAAGACGATGATCGGGTCGACGATTTTGTCCGCATGGAAGATTGGCGAGCGCTCGCGATAGACCTCGGCCGCTTCCGGCAATTCGCCCAGCAGCCAGTAAGTATAGCGTTCTTCGAATTTATGCGTGTCCATCAGCAAGCCGAATTGATTCGATACGCCATAGGAGCAGATCCCCGCGCGGTAGAAGCCGGGATGATCCACCAAAGATTGCAGCACGGTGAAGCCGCCGGCGCTGCCGCCCATGATGACCGCCTTTTCGCGGTCGATTAATCCGGCATCGGCCAGATGATTCACACCCGCGATCGAATCCGAAACATCGTATGTGCCCCAGTTGCCGCGATGCCTGTCCATGTAGGACTTGCCGTAACCAGTGCTGCCTCGATGGTTCACCTGCAGCACGGCGTAACCGCGCGTGGTAAAAAACTGCACTTCGCTATAGTAGCCGGCGCGGCGCTGTGATGTGGGGCCGCCATGCACATTGACGATCAGTGGTGGTACGCCGGCCGGCATCGCGTCCTGCAACACCGGTGGATAGAACAGCCCGTGCGCCTCCTCGCCATCGCCGCAGGTCCAGCGGATCGCCTGGGCCGCGGACTGCTGATCGGCCGGCAGATTCTCCGCGCCCCGCCGCCGTCGCACCTGTGAACGCCCTTGCTTGTCAACCGAGACGATGCGCGGCGGAACCAGCGAGGATGAGGCGATCGCGGTCACTGCGCCCGACCGCGGAGACACAGCCACTTGCTCCAGGTCGGTGTATTCTTCCCAGCCGCTAAGGCTGACGCTCTCCCCACTTTCAAGTTCCACACGCTTCAGCGCGCAAAATCCGCAACTGTTTTCGATAACGATAAGTGAACGACTGTCGCCGCTCCAGCCGAAAGTGCGCAAGCCTTGCGCCCAGGCCGGTGTGCCGTGCTCGGCTTCGGCAGTCGTCAACTGGCGATGTTCCTGCGTTTCCAGGTCGTAAACGCAGAGCTGGCTCCAGCCGCTGGCGTCGCTGACATAGGCCAGGTAGCGACCGTCGGGCGAAAACTCCGGCTGGAATATCGCCGTCTCCGTATCGCCGACCAGGGTGAGAATGTCCTGCGCAAAAGGACAGCCCGAGGCATCAGTCTCCAGCGACGCCATGCGCAATTCGCTGCCGTTCCAGGGCATTTGCGGATGATTCCAGGCCACGAAGGCCAGCTGTAAGCCGGACGGATGCCAGGCGGGCTGCATGACGAAGTCCGTGCCATACGCCAATTTACGCGGAAACGCTTCGCCTTCCGCATCCACCAACACCAGACCATCAACCCCTTCATAATGGTGTACGCATATCACCCAGCGACCATCGGCGGACAGGGCTGGCGAGGCGTAGCTGCCAAAATTGGGCGTGATGGCTCGCGCCGCGCCGCCAGCCAAAGACTGGCTGTATAGCCTGCCTTCAGCAGCGAAAACGACCCGGCCGCCACCGACCGTAAATGCGCCGCCGCCGTAACCGACCCGCCCTGCCACGTTCAGGCGCCGATCAGTCAGATCGCGCGGCGCGTCAACGCCAGTTTGCGCTAGCAATACGCCGAGCTTGCCGCGGCTCTCCCACCACACGACAGTGTCGTCGCTGTTATTCCATTGCACATCGCGCAGGCTGATACCGCTGGCGATAGCCGCGCCGTCAATCGCGCTTTCCCATGTACCGTACGCTCTGCTCATTCAAAGCCTTGATCCGACTTGCGAATGGCTACAGATTTTACCTGAGGCTCGGCAAAACAAAATGCCCACTTGCGCGGGCGACTTGTGCGTAAATCCAGTTGTATGAAATGATCCATTCCGGGTCGCCGAAGCAACGGCGCAGAATATAGACGGGCAAAGCCAATTGGTCAAGCGTTTATCGACCGCGCCTACGCATCGGGCTCAGTGTAGATTTCCAAATTGCCTAAGCCGAGATCGGCCGGTAGTTGGTGTCGACGGTACTAATATATTCCTTGGCGTATTTGGCTAATTCGCTTTCGGGAGCGAATTCGTTAGAGATTATCTCAACCATCGTGCCAATTTCCGCCCAGTCATAGAGTAGCCGGGCCCACTTGTCATCCGACATGATGCAACCGAATGTCGTTGGTTCGTAGACGCCGCCCCCGCCCAGATAACCGCCGTTTGGAAGCAGCACGGCGCCATGGAATCCATTCATCAAGCCGGGCACGACTTCGTAGATGCCCATAAACCAAGCCATTTCCCATTGATTGCAATTGGTGCCTGTTTCGTTGCAAAGCGCGAAGCTGCCGCCGAAGGCCTTCTCGTCATGGGTCAGAATCTGAAAAATGCCCGGATAGGTCGGCGCTTCCTCGCGGCCGGAGGAAATGCCCCAGTCGAAGATCAGCTCTCCATTCTCAAAACCTACCAGCCATTGCGACTCGAGGTCAACGATGATGCGTTTGTGCGGCACCGGATCTTCGGGGATCATGACATCGCGCGAGGGGATCTGCACCGACTGGCCGACCACCAGGCTGTTCCAATTAATCGTCGGATTGGCGTCCCTAATCAGTTCATAGGGAATGCCGCGCTTGCGTCCGACGCGATAGCCCGTGTCCTTGCGCACTATAGTGTACTCGTCGGGCAGGTAATTCAGGCGCAGGATCACGTCCGGCGTATCCGCGATCAACGCTTCCTGCAAGGTCTGGGTCGCCCGCAACTGGTCGATGTAGCGGCCTCCCTTGACTAAAATCTGATTCTGATTGTCTACAAAGTTTGCGAATTCCTCAGCGCGCACCGACAAGCCGTTTTCCCCGGCGACAAGCCATTCGGCCGCCATCTGCTGATTCACGCTGAAAGACATCATTTGGTCTTTGAAGGGATCGTAGCCCTTCAAGCGAATGCCCTTGTTCAAGAACACCAGTGCGTTATCCAGGAATGGAGCGCTGTCCAGAACCGTCGGGTTCAACTGAATCGTCTGCAGGTTTAGGCGCCCATCGGTCACTACACTCGCTGCGTTTTGTTTCAAACTGTCCAGACTCTTCTTGATGTCCAGATGTCTGCCGCGCCGGCCGGGCACTGTGATCAGCCGCCCGCCCGACCACTTATATCCGGCTTCATATTGCTGCACGTAAATGGACTCGGTCAAATCAAGCAGCACAGATTGCGCGCGGCTATGCAGTACCGACACGATCGGACTCACGTTGTAGCCAAAAGGAATGCCGGCGAAACCCGCCGCCCGGGCGTCTCCCGCCATCGCTTGGGCGTCAATCGTTAGACCCAACTCGTCGGGGCTCACCCACTCCAAATGCTCGCCGTCGACCCGAATGTCGATTCTGAGACCGACATTCCAGTGCTCGATAATGACCGCTTCCGCCTCGGGCGGAGTCAACTCGCCGACCGGCAGCCCCATCGCGTAGACATTGGGGAAGATCTTGTCGGAAAGGACAAAGCTGCCGATGAAAAATGCCAGCACCGCCACCGCCACAACCGTCGTCAACTTGGCAACAGGCGAGCGGCTAGAAAACAACCAGGCGAGCGCGCGATGCGCGATTCGCGTCTCATCATAAGACGGAAAGCGCCGGCGAAAAAAGGCGTGGTTTCCCCCGCCGGCGGCGCGGTTCTCCATCATCGTCTGGCGCCGCTGCTGCCGCGCCAGATTACGGTCGCGCGTTCGTCCCGCCTTGCGCTTGCGAGGTCTGCCTGTGTTTGCGCTCATAGCCTGGTCTTCCTGCACAGCCGACAATTCTCCGTGTATTCATTGTATTCATGCCGGCAAAAGGGGCAAATTAGATGGCCGGACAATTGATTTCCTCCAGACGCAGACGGGCGCAAGTCTTAGAAACGTATCAAAAATTCTCGTCCCAAGCGAACGCTGATATCATTTTTACGCGTCTGTATGTAAAGTAAGGTGAGCAGCCGAGCAGAAGATTGCGAAACCGCCGCGCGACCGACTTCGCCGCGGGATACCGACCAATCAGTTGGTGAGGCGAGCGCAACATGGGTCGGCTGCCTGACCATATACATCGAGGAACAGCATTCATGACATATTGGGAAGTCTTGTTGGCCGATAGCGATGCGCCGCAAGATAGCGTCAATTTCGCGCTCACCGAGGAGTTGGAGGACGAAGGCACGGCGATAGACCTGCCGGAGGAATTGCCGATTCTGCCCTTGCGCGGGTTGGTGGTCTATCCGCAAACCGCCATTCCACTGACCGTCGGCCAGGAGCGCAGCATCCAGCTCGTCGATGATGTGGTGGCCGGCAATCGCATGGTCGGCTTGGTCGCGTCCAAAGACCCCAGCCTGGGCACCCCAGGTCCGGATCAAGTACAGATGATTGGCACGCTGGCTACCATCCATCGCCTCTTCCGCACCCCCGATGGCACGGTGCGCCTGCTCATCCAGGGACTGCAGCGCATCCAAATTGACGAATTCATCGAGACTTCGCCGTATCTGAAGGCGCGCGTGACCCGCATTCCCGAAGATGATGTCGTCTTCGCCGACGACATCGAGATGGAAGCGATGGTGCGCAGCGTGGTGGACCGCTTCAGCGCGCTGGCCGAGCTGGTGCCCAGCATTCCGCAAGAATTGGTCAGCAATGCCATCAACGTTGAAGACCCGCTGCAGCTGGTATATTCCATTGCTACTTATGTCCGCATCGAGCTGGACGACGCGCAGCGCCTGCTCGAGATGAACAACGTCGGCGACAAAATTCGCCACCTGCTGCAGCTGCTCAGCAAAGAATACGATGTGCTGTCGCTGGGGCGCAAGATCCAGGAGGACGCGCAGCAGGAGATGGAAAAATCGCAGCGCGACTACTACTTGCGCGAGCAGATGAAGGCCATCCAGCGCGAACTGGAAGAAGACGATGATCAACAGGAAGTTGAGCGCTTCCGCGAGCTGATCGAAGCAGCCGATATGCCGGAGGAAGCGCGGCGAGAAGCCGAGCGCGAGCTAAGCCGCCTGTCCAAGCTCTCGGTCGCCGCCGCCGAATATGGCGTCATCCGCACCTACCTGGACTGGATCTGCAGCCTGCCCTGGAACGAGCGCACCGAAGACAAACTCGACATCGCCGTGGCGCGCCAAATTCTGGACGAAGATCACTATGGCTTGCGCGATGTCAAGGAGCGCATCCTAGAATTTCTGGCCGTGCGCAAACTCCGCGCCGATCGTGAAGACGAATTTGCCGAGGGCGACAATTTTGACCCCGTGCGGCGCGATCGTTCCGGCGCGATATTGCTCTTTGTCGGCCCACCCGGCGTCGGCAAGACCTCGCTGGGCGCATCAATCGCCCGCGCCATGGGCCGCGAATTCATCCGCATGAGCCTGGGCGGCATCCGCGACGAAGCCGAGATTCGCGGTTTCCGCCGCACCTACGTCGGCGCCATGCCCGGCCGCATCATTCAAGCGATTCGCCGCGCCAAATCGCGCAATCCGCTGATCATGCTCGACGAAATCGACAAGCTCGGCCGCGACTTTCGCGGCGACCCCGGCTCCGCCCTGCTGGAAGTTCTCGATCCGGAACAGAACGCCGAATTCCGCGATCACTATCTCGATGTCGCCTTTGACCTGAGCGATGTCATGTTCATCACCACCGCCAACTCGCTCGATACCATCCCCGGTCCGCTAAGAGACCGCATGGAAGTGATTCAACTGAGCGGCTATACCGAGCTGGAAAAGCTGGCCATCGCGGCGCAATACCTGGTCCCGCGGCAACGGCGCGAAAACGGCCTGTACGCCGACGAGCTCGAGTTCAGCGACGAGGCCCTGCTGCAGATCATCCGCGATTACACCCGCGAGGCGGGCGTGCGCAGCCTGGAGCGGGAAATCGGCAAAGCCGCCCGCAAGGTCGTCACTCAGATCGCGGAAGGCGAGCTGGAAAAGCGGGAGGTGGACGGCGAGGCGGTCAAGGAACTGCTGGGCAAGGCGCGCTACGGGTATCGCAGCGAATTGCAAGACCGTACCGAAATACCGGGCGTGGCCACCGGCCTGGCCTGGACGCCGGTCGGCGGCGATGCCCTATTCATCGAAGCCACCAAGATGAAAGGCGGCAAGGGCTTCGAATACACCGGCCAACTGGGCGAAGTCATGCAAGAGAGCGCCAGGATCGCTTTCAGCTTCGCCCGGTCGCGGGCCGAGCAGCTTGGCGTCGACCCGGCCTTCTATAACGACTACGACATCCATTTGCATGTGCCGGCGGGCGCCGTGCCCAAAGACGGCCCCAGCGCAGGCGTCACTATGGCCACCGCCCTGGCTTCCCTACTCACCGGGCGCACAGCCAAGAGCAATATCGCCATGACCGGCGAACTGACGCTAAGCGGACAGGTGCTGCCTGTCGGCGGCATCAAAGACAAGGTGCTGGCGGCCCATCGCCTGGGCGCGGACACCGTCATCCTGCCGCGCAAGAACGAGAACGATTTGGACGATGTGCCCGATGATGTGCGCGACGATCTAGATTTCGTTCTGGTGGATCACCTGGACGACGTGCTCGATATCGCCTTGGTCGACGTGCCGCCCGTCTTTCATAGCGAGCCACAAATCGCTATCAATTGACCCCGGCCGGGAGGAAGCCGCATGCCGCTGGCGAGGCTGAGCACGGGCGCCGCGCTGCACTACGAAGACACGCTGCCGGACGGCGACCGGACCCCCGTGATATTGCTGCACGGCATGCTGGGAACCGCGCGCATCCACCTGGGCCAGGTGATGGACTGGCTGCGCGAACAAGATTATCGCGTCATCGGCTTAACCATGCGCGGATACGGCGAGTCGCTGCCCAAACCGCGCGACTTCCCCGATAACTTTTACGAACGCGACTGCGCTGACCTCATCGCCTTCATGGACGCCCGGGACATCGATCAGGCGCATCTGATCGGCTATTCGGATGGTGGCGAAATCGCGCTGATCGCCGCCGGCACACACCCGGCGCGCATCGCCTCTTGCATCGCAATCGGCGCCATCGGCAGCTTCGGGCCCGAGCTGCGGCCCGTCTTTCAGCGCATGTATCCGGGCGACTGGATCACAGACGACGAGATGCGCCTCCACGGCTTTAGCGACGCGGCCAAGTTCACCGGCGAATGGGTGCGCGCCATGACCCGCACGATTGACGCCGGCGGCGATGTCAGCCTCAGCCGGGCGTCGAACATCATCTGCCCGCTGATCATCATGCTCGGGCGCGCAGACAAACTCAACCCGTGGCAATATGGGCAGCGATTCATCGACAAGGTCGCTAGCGGCCGGCTGGAACTATTCGACTGCGGCCATGCCGTGCACGAGCAAGCAACCGAGCGCTTCTATCGCTTGACGCTGCAGCATCTCTCCGCCGCCGGCGCCTGAGGCCGCGAATTCCGATTGGATTCGCTGGCGTTCGTTGCTAGACTGATGGCTATCTCGCCAACCAAACTGCTGCCCAACTTCAATGAGCCTGCTGCAAGACATCCGCGCCAATCCAGCCGAGCGTTCATCCAGCGAATGGCCAGCGCATCCTCTCATCTACGAGATCAATACCTGGGTCTGGCTGCGCCGCCTGAGCAGCAAGTATCAGCGCCAAATCAGCTTGGCGAATGTGCCCGCTGCCGAGCTCGCGGAGTTAGCCGCCTGGGGCTTTGACGCCGTCTGGCTGATGGGCGTCTGGCATCGCGGCAAAGCCACACGCAGCAGCGCCCTCAATTATCTGCACGAGTACCGCCGGGCCCTGCCCGATGTCACTGACGCCGATGTGCCTGGCTCGGCCTATGCCATTCGCGATTATCAGGTCGAGCGCGAGCTGGGCGGCCGCGAGGGACTGGCGCTATTCCGCGACGAGCTACGCCGCCTGGGCATCAAGCTGATCCTGGATTTCGTGCCCAATCACGTCGCCACCGATCATCACTGGACCCACCAGCATCCGGAGTACTTTGTTAGGGGCGCGGGCGAGGATCTCAAACGGCAGCCCAGTGATTTCTTCGCCACTGATACAGCCGAATGCAGCGGCGCGGTGATCGCCCGCGGGCGCGATCCCTACTTCCCGGCCTGGATTGATACAGCGCAACTGGACGCCTTTCACCCTGGCCTGCGGGGCGCGGCTATCACTACCTTGGTCGACATCGGCAGGCAGTGCGACGGCGTCCGCTGCGACATGGCCATGCTGATGCTAAACTCGGTTTTCGCCCACACCTGGAAGCGCGACGCCTACACCTTGCCCGCGCGCGATTATTGGCAAGAGGTCATCCCGGCCGTGCGCGCCACTCATCCGCAAATGCTCTTTATGGCCGAGGTGTATTGGGATCTCGAGCACGAACTCCTGCGGCAAGGCTTCGACTACACCTACGACAAGCGCCTCTACGACCGGCTCGCCAATGGCGAGATCGACGCAATCAAGTCCCATCTGCGCGCGGACCTGGACTTTATGCGCTCCAACATCCGCTTTATCGAAAATCATGACGAGCGGCGCGCCATGGAGGTTTTCGGCGAAGACCGACAGCGAGCGGCGGCAGCGCTGATCTGTACACTGCCCGGCGCGGCGCTGCTGCATCAAGGCCAGCTCAGCGGACGCCGCATCAAGCTGCCGGTGCAAATCAACCGCGGCGCTGAAGAAGTCAGCCATCCCCTGCTAGCGCGCTTTTACCGCCGCCTGCTCAACGAAGTCCGTTGTGAGATCTACCGAACCGGCGCCTGGGAATTACGCGAGGCTCAGGCGATTCATAGCGACGACCATACGCATAACAACCTGATCATCTACACCTGGAGACAATCCAAGAGAATACGCCTGGTTTTGGTCAACCTCAGCAGCGAGTGGTCGCGCGCCCGGCTCGACCTGTCGGATATGTCGCAATTGGCCGTGCGGCGCTGGCGGCTTTATGACGTGCTCAATGAGTCATTTGTCCGCCACGACGGCGACGCCGTGCTGCAGGCTGGCCTGTTGTTCGAAGTGCCGCCGTGCTCCGCGCAGATTCTGCATTTCCAAGACTGCGGCGCGCCGTCGTCATGAAACCAAGGACAAGCTCCGGCGCAAAGCTGTTGCGCGGCGCGCTGCTGCTAACCGCCTTGGCAATTTTGCTCTGGTCGGGCCCGGAAGATAAAGACTCCACCGCCGCAGTCACCCTGGGCGCGCTCTCGTCGATAACGTTAACAGTGTGGCTGATTCAACGTACAAAGGCCGGCTTGTTCCGCGATGCCGTTCACATTGGGCTGGCCGGCGCGCTTGCCGGCGCTCTCGCCTCCTTGTGTACAGCCGCGCTGATGCTCTTCAAAAACCTCCGCCACGCGCACATTTTCCCCGATTATCCCGCCGAGATGCTGCTGGCGGTTTTGGAGCGGCTGCCGATTTGGGCTGTCGCGGGCGGGCTGGCCGGCCTGGGAGTCGGCCTGCTGCTGGCGTCTCGGCTGAGCGCTAAAGACACATAAGCGACTCCGACACAGTAACAAGAATGCCTGCCATTTCAAAAGAGTCTCCAAAGTCATCGAAAGCCTGTAAGCCTTGGCTCGCCCACCTCCGACCGCGATTCCGTAGCAGTATCCGCCGCAGCTTTGCGCTAAAATGTTCGCAAGACTTGACGACTCAGATAAAGGGCTAATTCGCGCATGGCAAAATATATTCTGTCGCTCGATCAAGGCACAACTTCGTCCCGCGCCATCCTCTTTGACCACGGCGGCAATGTCGTCCGCAGCGCTCAAACTGAATTCCGCCAGATTTATCCGCAGCCCGGCTGGGTTGAGCATGATCCGCGAGAAATCTGGGCCTCGCAGCTGGGCGTCGCGCAAGACATCGTGGACGATCCGGCCGAAATCGCCGCCATCGGCATCAGCAACCAGCGCGAAACCACCCTGATCTGGGACCGGCTCAGCGGCCAGCCGATCCACAACGCCATCGTCTGGCAAGACCGCCGCACCGCCGCCTTCTGCGACGCGCTCAAAGCCGAGGGCTTCGACCAGACCATCCTGCGCGAAACCGGACTGGTTACCGACGCCTACTTCTCCGGCGCCAAAGTCGCCTGGCTGCTGGAAAATGTCGCCGGCGCGCGCGAAAAAGCCGATGCAGGCGAGTTGGCATTCGGCACGGTCGACAGCTACCTGGTCTGGAAGCTGACCGGCGGCGCGCAGCATATCACCGATGTTAGCAACGCCGCCCGCACCATGCTTTTCGACATTCACCGCGGCGACTGGTCGCCGGCCATCCTCGAGCGACTGAACATTCCCCGCGCCATCCTGCCTGAAGCGCGCCCCTCTAGCCAGCTATACGGCGAGACGCGGACCGAGTTATTCGGGGCCGCGCTGCCCATCGCCGGTATGGCGGGCGACCAGCAAGCGGCCACCTTCGGGCAGGCCGCCTACCAGGCCGGCATGGCCAAGAACACTTACGGCACGGGCTGCTTTATGCTGATGAATACCGGCGACCGGCCGCAATCCTCGGCCAACAACCTGCTGACCACCGTCGCCTGGCAGGTCGGCGAGGGCGCGCTGCAATATGCCCTGGAAGGCAGCATTTTCATGGCCGGCGCCGCCGTGCAGTGGCTACGCGATGAAATGAAGCTGCTCGCCGACGCCGCCGAAAGCGAGGCGATTGCCGCCAGCATCGACAGCAGCGACGGGGTTTACGTGGTGCCCGCTTTCGTCGGCTTGGGCGCGCCATACTGGGATCAATACGCGCGTGGCGCCATCGTCGGCATGACCCGCGGCAGCGGACGCGCGCAGATCGTACGCGCCACGCTTGAGTCGATCGCCTATCAGACGCGCGATGTGGTTGACGCCATGTCGGCTGATTCGGGCTTGCCGCTCGATACGCTCAAGGTCGATGGCGGTGCTGTCGTCAACGATTTCCTGATGCAATTTCAAGCCGATATCCTGGGCGTGCCCGTGCAGCGCCCGGCGGTCACCGAGACGACCGCCTTGGGCGCGGCCTATCTCGCCGGCCTGGCGACCGGGTTTTGGACATCACAGGACGAGATCGCCGGGCAGTGGCAACTGGAGCGCGAATTCGAGCCGGCCATGTCCGCCGATCAGCGCGAGTCGCTTTACGCCGGCTGGCAGCGCGCCGTCGAACGCGCGCGCGACTGGGTGTCGGACTAGCTGGCCGCTCCCTTCGACAGCGCCGGATTTCGGGTTATGATTGAGGCCTGCGCTTGACAGGATCATCTGATGCTAAAATTCGTCTTTAGGCGACTGACATTCTCGCTGCCGGTATTGTTCGGCATCCTGATCGTTACGTTTACCCTGGCGCGCGCCATACCGGGCGACCCTTGTCTGGCCGTTCTCGGAGAACGCGCCACCAAAGAAATCTGCGACAGTTATTTCCGCCGCAACGGTCTCGATCAGCCCGCGCCCATTCAGCTTGTCATCTACATTCGCAATTTCCTTCAGGGCGACCTGGGCGACTCGCTGCGCTTCCATCGCCCGGTGATGGAACTGCTGGTCGATCGGCTGCCGACCACGGTCGAACTAGGCTTTTTCGCGCTGCTATTCGCGATCAGCGTTGGCGTGCCCCTGGGCGTGTTGAGCGCCTACCGCCACAAATCCGCGCTGGATGTCGGCACCATGATCGGCGCCAATATCGGCGTCTCCATGCCTGTCTTTTGGCTGGGTCTCATGCTGGCCTACCTGTTCGCCGTGCTGCTGAAGGACACGCCATTCGCCTTGCCGCCATCGGGACGCTTGACGCCGGGCGCGAACCCGGAACCTTTCTATCTCGTACTTGGTTGGGTCGCCGAGGGCGAAGAGCCGCTGGGCATCCTGCGCTTCATTTCGCGCATCAACACGCTGAACGCTGTGCTCACGCTTAACGTCGAGCTGCTGATCGACGCGCTGCGCCACTTGATTTTGCCGGCGGTGGCGGTCGGCACCATTCCCCTGGCCATCATCGCCCGCATGAGCCGCTCGAGCGTACTGGAAGTCTTGAACCAAGACTACGTCCGCACGGCGCGCGCCAAGGGCCTGCGCGAACGCAGCGTGGTCGGCAAGCACGCCCTGAAGAATGCCATGCTGCCAGTCATCACCGTCATCGGACTGAACTTCGGGCTTGTCATCAGCGGCGCTGTGTTGACTGAGACCATCTTCAGCCTGACCGGCGTCGGCCGCACCCTGGTCGATAGCATCACCTCGCGCGATTACACGCTGGTGCAAGGCTTCACCGTCGTGATCGCGGCCGGCTTCGTGCTCATCAACATGGTGGTCGATATGCTCTACGGCTATCTTGATCCGCGCATTCGTTTTAACTAACGGCGCGCGAAAGACGTACTTATGGCCAACGCCCAACCCGCCGATCTGGCGCCCGCAGCCAACTATCGTTCCGCCAGTCTCTGGCTGGAAGCGCTGCGCAATTTGCGCCACAGCCCGTCAGCCGCGCTCGGCTCGATCATCATCGGCGCGCTGATTGTCATCGCCGTCGCCGCGCCTGTTTTCGCCACGCATGACCCGATCAAAACCATGATCGGCGTGCCGGGCGAGACCGGTCGCCTGCCCAGCAAACCGCCCTGCATCCCCCTCTTCGGCTGCGAAGAGCCGCAGCACATACTCGGCCTCGACCTCAACGCGCGCGATCTTTACAGCCGCGTCATCTACGGCACGCGCACATCGCTCTCGGTGGGCGTCATCACCATCAGCCTGTCGATTTTCGCCGGCACGGCGCTGGGCATCACAGCCGGGTTCATGGGCGGCCGCGTGGACAACGTCATCATGCGCCTGATGGATGTGGTGCTGGCCTTCCCGGCGCTGCTGCTGGCGATCTCAATCGTCACCATTCTCGGCCCCGGCTTGACCAACGCCCTGCTCGGCATCACTATCACTTTTATCCCGCAGTACGCCCGCCTGTCCCGCGCCAGCGTGCTCTCGCTCAAAGAGCAGGAATTTGTCGTGGCCGAGCGCGCGCTGGGCGCCAGTCCGCTGCGCATCGTGCTCGCCCATATCCTCCCTAACGCCATCACGCCCATAATCGTGCAGGGCACACTCGGCGTCGGCACGGCCATTCTCGATGCTGCTGCGCTGTCCTTCCTCGGGCTGGGCGCGCAGCCGCCGACGCCGGAATGGGGCCAGATCCTCAGCGAATCGCGCAATTATCTCTTCACCTCGCCGCACCTGGTCTTCTTCCCCGGCATCGCCATCATGATCACCGTGCTCGGTTTCAACTTGCTGGGCGATGGCATGCGCGATGCGCTTGATCCGCGCCTGAATCGGAGTTAGCGCGCCCACCGCTGGAGCCCGTTCGCAAAATGTAAGGGCGACCTATCAGGTCGCCCGTTTATGTTGGTATTCTGCTTGACGGGCGAGCCGAGGCTCGCCCCTACAAATTCGCGTTGATGGTGACGGTCGACTCACAGAGTCGCCCCTACAAGGCTTGTCCGGT
This sequence comes from Chloroflexota bacterium, assembly GCA_011523515.1. Taxonomy (GTDB): domain Bacteria; phylum Chloroflexota; class Anaerolineae; order Aggregatilineales; family Phototrophicaceae; genus UBA6055. The sequence continues at coordinate 30 of WTGO01000066.1, read as the reverse complement.
ACTGGTTCACTATAATGCTAACGGAATTGA
>WTGO01000082.1 GCA_011523515.1 Chloroflexota bacterium | reverse complement strand
TGCTAAGCGGTTGTACCTGTTAAGGGTACCGCAGGTTCGAATCCTGTCCTCTCCGTCTTATTTCCATGAGCTTGCATTTCCCGCATATTTCCCGTTACGCAATATGTCACAGACTGCGATGCGTCCGTTTAGGTCTATCGTTTCGCGGAATCGAAACGGACCAATGATGGGATTAACTACAACACGTTTGATGGCGTCTCCGGTCGAACGAAGTCGCTAATGCTCGAACGCGCTCGTCCTTTACGCTTTACGCTTGCCTGGGTCGGCGCTGCCGTGTTGCTGCTGCCTCTTTCCATAGTAATCGGGATCGCCATCGGCTTGATCTTTGCGGTTCCTGCATTGCTCGTTCCCGAATTTGGCCTGCCGGACATGCTGATAACAGCCCCTGGGTACCTCTTTCTCGCTACTTTCGCGGCAGCGATGGGATGGTGCATCGGCGCCCTGCAACAGCTTGTCACCCGGCGCTATCTGCGTTTTGAATTTCGGCATTGGCGCGAGTTTTCCGCGTTTGGCGTTCTATTGGCCGGGTCTTTGTCTGGCTACGTCTGTTCGCAACAATGTGAGTTTGATGACATCAGTCTATTGTGGGTACAGCCAAGTCTGCGCCCGGCAGGCGGTCTGCTGTTTTCACTGCTGCTGTTCCTGGGCATTCTGTCCGCCGTTCAATTCTTGACGTTGTGCCGGCAAGCCAGCGCCGCCGCACTCTGGGTCATTGCGCGCCTGGTTTCCCTGCCCTTGGCCTACGCGTTTTGGCGGAATCAGCTGGCGATATATTTTCCCTACACAGAGTCACACCTAGGCATAATTCCAATAACGCCCTTTGTCGCTGCGCTTGTCACCGGAGCGGTCATGTTGCGGATCGTTTCGCTTTCGTCCACTAGAGATAAACCCAAGCGCAAAGCCGCGCAATTTTATTCCGCCGCAATTGCCCCGCCTGAAGCGCGCGTCGACTGAGATGATATCCCCTGATACTTACATCGGCTGCCAGCCATGCTGATAATCGGCTTGATGTCCGGCACCTCCGCCGACGGCGTCGATGTCGCCATCTGCGATGTCCGCGGCGCGCCCGGCAACATGGCGGCCGACCTGCTGCACGGCGCGACCTGCGAATACGACCCGCCGATGCGCCAGCGTATCCTGACTTGCTGCGACCCGACTGCAAGCCGCGTTGACCAGATTGCGGCGCTGCACGTTGACCTCGCGGAAATCTTCGCCCGGAACGCTCTCGAATCTATCGAACAGGCCGGCCTCACGCCCAGCCAAATCGATCTCATCGGCTCGCACGGGCAGACGCTTTGGCACAATGTCCTGCCTAGCGGACGAGTGAGCGCTTCGCTGCAGGTGGTTGAACCGGCCGTCATCGCCGAGCGCACCGGCGTCACCACTATCAGCAATTTTCGCGCGCGCGATGTCGCTGCCGGCGGGCAGGGCGCGCCCCTGACCAGCTATGTCGACTGGCTGTTGCTGCGCCACCCGCGGCATTGGCGGGCGATCCAGAATATCGGTGGCATGGGCAACGTGACCTTCCTGCCGCCGCTCGCGGACGCATCGTCGGCGCCAATCGGCTTTGACACCGGGCCCGGCAACGCCCTGCTCGATATCGCCGTGGCGCAACTCACCGCCGGCGCCATGAATTATGACCGCGATGGCGAGCTGGCGGGGCAGGGCCGGGTCAATGAGGAGTGGTTGGACGAAATGCTCGGGCATCCCTATTACGCGCGCGACTATCCCAAAACCACCGGTCGCGAGACCTTCGGAACGGCCGCCGCGCTGGACCTGGTCGCGGCGGCGCAACGGCGCGGCTTATCGTCCACGGAGATCATCGCTACCTTGACCGCGCTGACCGCCACAAACATTGCCGATGCCTACCAACGATTCGCCCCCGCGCCCGTGCAGGAAGTCATCCTGGGCGGCGGCGGACGCCACAATTCCGCGATGGTGGGCTTGTTGCGCCAGCTGCTTGCCCCCGCGACAGTTTTGACGCACGAAGACATCGGCATGGACAGCGATTTCAAGGAGGCGCTGGTCTTCGCCGTGCTGGCCTATGAAACCTGGCATGGCCGTCCCGCCTCCCTGCCGGCGTTGACCGGCGCTCAACATGCCTCGCTGCTCGGGCAGATCACGCCCGGCCGCAATCACGCTGATTTGTTGCGGCGCGCTACACATTCCTGACGGCTTAGCACTCAAAACTCGCCAGCCACGGCCCGGCTCATGCTATGCTTGGGTAAGCAACCCAAATGATTACCTTTTCGAACAGGGCGCGCATGAGAGAACTCATACAACGGATGCGCAAGATCGCATTGCGCTGGTGGTCGACGCGCAGCGATACCACCCGTGCGCTGCCGATTATACTGATGACTACGCTGCGCAGCTTCGGCCGCTACAGCTCCCGCCAGTCGGCCGCGTTGGCTTTCTTCGCGCTCTTTTCGCTCTTCCCGCTGATGCTGCTGCTGGCGGTGCTGATCGGCGGTTTGCTGGAGCCGGCCGCCGCCCAAGAACAGATCGCCAACGGCCTGCGCATGTTTCTTCCCGAAGATCAAGCGACAGTGGAGTTTGTTCAGGACATCCTGGGCCAATCCCTTGAACAGTCGAATTCATTCGGCATCGTTGCCATCATGACCATGGCCTGGTCTTCGCTCAGCCTCTTCTCCAATTTGACCGCCTCACTGGACGAAATCTTCCGCGTTCCCAAAGGGCGCAACATCTGGAGGCTGCGCCTGCAGGCCATCGGCATTAGCCTGGCGCTGGTGGTTCTGGTGGTTGCCTCCTTCGTCACCGCGGGCGTGCTGCGCTTGCTCTCAGTGCTGCTGCTGGATCAGCCCAGCCTGTGGCTAAGCATCGGCATTCGCTTCTTGCCCTTCGGCCTGGACGTGGTCATCTTCGCCTTGCTGTTTCGCATTGTGCCGGCGCGTTACGTGCATTGGGACGCGGTGCTGCCGGCGGCGCTGCTGGGCGCGGTAGGCTGGGAGCTGGCAAAGGGCGGTTTCAGCGCTTATCTTACTAACCTGGGCGGCTTTCAATTCGTATACGGCGGCATCGCCACCGTCATTGTCTTTCTCTTCTGGGCCTACCTGATCGCCGCCATCTTCCTCTTCAGCGCCGAGTTCTGCGCCCGCTTGAACGACTGGTTCGTCAGCCGCGTGACAACTGAGGTCGAAGCGCACCCCGCCGTCAGCATCTCGATTCGCGACGGGCAGATCCAGGTAAAGCTCCCTGAAGGGGGCGGCAATCCCCAGCTGACCGACAAAACCGCCGCTACAACTGTGCCTGACGCCGGCGCGAGCTAGCCGACGCGTTTCAGTTTGCCGGCGCGTTTGGCGTAATTCTCGGCCGCTTTGAAGGCGCGCAGGCCGATGGGCAGCGCCACTACGCCCAGAATCAACTGCGGGGCGATGTATTGCAGCAGGTCCGCGAGCGGCGCCCCGTCGAGTACGGCGGCGCGTGTGCCGTCCAAGACGTAGGTCACCGGGGATATGCGCGCCAGCGACTCCATCCAGTCCGGCAATACGCTGATGGGATAATACACGCCGGAGATCAGCAGAAACGAGGCCTGCACGACTTCCGTCATCTGCGCCCCGCGCTCGGGATAGAGCAGCGGCAAGATACTGGCCACGATGCCGATGGCGATCAAAGACAAACTGCCGGCCAGCACCACCGCCGCCGCGCCCAACAAGTTGGCATTGGACAGATCCAACTCGAAGAAGAGCGCCATGGCAATGCCGATCAGGACGCTCGAAACGAGGCCGTAGATCAGCGAGTAAGCGGTCTGTCCCACCAGGTGCACCCAGCGTTCCACCGGCGCCATCAAGGTATATTCGATGGTGCCTTCCCAGCGCTCCCAGGAAATAACTTCGCTCGTCAGCAAGAAAATGCTGGACAAGTAGCGCCAAACCAGGGTGCCGATAATGAGGTACATCGTCAGGTATTTCACATCAAAGCCGGGCGTCTCGCCCGTCAGCGCTTCTGCGCCTTGCGCGATGAAAACCACCGATAAGCCGCTGGTCAGCGCGTAGAAAAACCACACCACCTCCCAGCCCCAATAGCGCCGCGTCAGATGCCAATTCCGCACCAGAAAGGCGTAGGATTGCAGGGATTCCAGGCGTAGCGTGCTCAAGCCGCGCCGTACAACATTCTGCATATTTGACCTCCAGGATGGCGACTAGGCTATGTCCGCCGCATCTGATTCGATCAGTTGCTCGCCGGTGAGGTGGATGAAAACATCTTCCAGCGTCGAAAAGGAACCATTCTCGCCGCAACTTCGCTTCAATTGATCCGGCGTGCCGATGGCCGCAAGCTTGCCGTTGTGGATCACCGCCACCCGATCGCAGAGCGCATCAGCTTCGTCCATATCGTGCGTTGTGATCAATATGGTCGCATCGTGCGAGTCGCGCAGTTCTTCAATGAATTCGCGCACATCCCGTTTCGAGCGCGGGTCCAGCCCGGTCGTCGGCTCGTCCAGCAGCAGCAGGATGGGCGAGGTGAGGAAGGCGCGCGCGACTGCAACTTTCTGCTGCATGCCCCGGCTCATCTCTTCCATCGGCGCGTTGTAGGACGAGCGCTTCAAGCCCAGCCGCCCCATGATTTCGTAGGCCTTGACCGTGGCTTCCGGCGCAGTGACGCCATAAAGCCGCGCGCCGTAGAGCAAGTTTTCCATCGGGCTAAGTTTCTTGAAAAATGCGGCGTCTACCGATACGCGGCTGATCAGCTGCTTGACCCCCATTTCATCTTCCGCCAGATCGATGCCGAAGACTTTGGCGCTGCCCTTGTCCGGCTGCAGCAGTGTCGATATCAAGCGGATGAGCGTCGATTTACCCGATCCGTTGGGACCCAGAATGCCGAAAATCTCGCCGCGCTCGACCGAGAAGCTGACGTGATCGACCGCGGCGATCGGTTCCTTCCCGCCCGGGGCCGGTTTGGGCAGTTTTCCCGGCTCGGGCAGGTCCGCGCTGGCGCCCAAGAGTCGCTTCCACAACGGCGGCTGCGGCAAGTGGAAGTATTTTGTGATGGAATCGACGACAAGCGCCTGCCGCAAATCCAGCGGCCGTCCGGCTCGCATGAGCGCGTCCTCATTCTGCGACTTCAGAATTGGCGGTGTGAATCGCAGTAATCGACCATACTTATTGTAGACAGCATCACAGGCTGCGAAAAGGTCGAAGGCGCTTCGTCCGCCATGGCGACAAAGCGAAGCGCCAGGCGCTTCTTGGCGGCATCGGCAAATTCGCCTTTCTACATGGTTATTTGTGGTTGATTGCGCTAAACTTGCGCCATATTTGCTGGCGAACCGGAAGCGATGCATGGACGACTCCACCGTGCTTGACGGTTATCCGTTCGAGTTGGAAAACTTCGATCCCGATGTCGATCAGATCACATCGGAGGTGGTCCAACCGGAGCAGTACGCGGCGGATCGATCGATCGCCCGGCGCGCCAGTCTGCAGATACTCTACGAATTGGATACGACCGACCATCCACTCGCGGCTACCTTGGACGCGCACATGATTGAGCGACCGGAGGCCTATGCCGTGCGGCAGATAATCCGCCGTTTCGTCGCCGGCGTGATACAGCGCCGCGCTGAGATTGACGCCATCCTGCAAACATACGCCCCCGACTGGCCCATCGGCCAGGTGGCGGTCGTTGACCGCAACATCTTGCGCCTGGCCGTCTTTGAATACTTGATGCAAAAGCGCGCCACGCCGATCCCCGTAATCGTCAACGAAGCCGTCCATCTGGCGCAGCTCTTTGGCGCGGAACACTCGCACAGCTTTGTGCACGGCGTGCTCGGCGCTATCACCAGCGAAATGGCGCCCGAAGCCGAGCTGGCGGCTGACGAAGGCGAGGCGCCATGAATATCCTCGGCGTCGGCGCGGCCGAACTGGTGGCGGTTTTGCTCATCATGCTGGTTTTCGCCGGTCCCAAGCGCATGATTCACTGGTCCTACGTCCTGGGACAGCATGTGGCCAAATTCCGCAAGATCTGGTCGGAGACGGTCGACCTGGTGCAGAAGGAATTCGATGAAGCCGGCGTCGACATCAAGCTTCCTAAAGAGCCGCCGACGCGCAAGAGCTTGAATCGCACCGTGTCCGATGCCGTCAAGCCCATGACCCAGCCAGTGCAAGATTCGCTGGACGAGGTTAAGAAGGATATCGACACCGTCCAGGAAGTCAGCGATGCCCTAAACAATAAGAAACCCAAGCCCAACCCAAGCCCAAAGAGTGCTGCGGCGAATGCCGGTAAAGGCGTCAATCTTCCAAAACCTGCCGCAGCCAAGGCGAATACAAGCAAGCCCGTACCGGCATCCGGACCCAAGCTGGGCACCTGGGGCGGCGCGCCCTTGCCCCGGACGAACGGCAGCGCTGTTGATTTGGGTGCCTGGACCAAAGCGGCCCGCGGCGAAGGGAACTAGCCATGGCGGACACCGCGATCCAGGAGGTGGTTGAAGACGGTCATGAACTCCGCATGGGCTTCTTTGAACATCTCGATGAGCTGCGCTATCGCCTGACCCGCGCCGTCCTCTCCTTGATCGTTGGCACTACCATCGGCATCTTCTTCGCCGACCGCGTGCTGATGCTGCTGCAAGAACCTTTCTGCCGCATTCCCTCCGTCAGCGACTGCGAATTGGTCATCCTCAATCCCACCGGCAACATCATCATCTATTTCAAAGTTGCCTTGCTGGTCGGCGGCATCTTGTCCATACCGATGGTGACCTACCAACTGCTGATGTTCATTTTGCCCGGGCTGACGCGCAAAGAGAAACGCTACGTATTTCTGTCCATTCCCGCCACCACAGTGCTCTTTTGCGTCGGCGTCTTTTTCGCCTGGCGCATCCTGATGCCACCGGCACTGGGCTTCCTCGAGGGCTTCCAGGCGGAGATTTTCAGGCCTGAATGGACCGCTGACGGCTATATCAGCTTCGTGACATCGCTGCTATTCTGGATGGGCGTCGCCTTTCAGACTCCGCTGATTTTCTTTCTCATCTCCTTGCTGGGCCTGGTCAGCGCCGGCACGCTGATTCGCCAGTGGCGCATCGCCATCGTCGGCGCGTCCATCGCCGCCGCGCTAATCACCCCCACCATCGACCCGGTCAACATGTTCCTGGTTATGGCGCCTCTGCTGGCGCTCTATTCGCTGAGCATTGTGCTGGTCTTCTTCGGCCGCAAGATCTCCGGCGTCGACCGCAAAGACTGAGTTTTCGCCTGACGTCGCCAATTCTCTTGTGTTACAATAGCGCCGTTTTGCAGGTTGGCGGCACGCTATGCAGTCCTGGTATGGAGAATTTGATGATAGTTGAGAAAACGCGTTTGATTGAGCCTTATGGTGGCGAGTTGGTGAATCTGCTGGTCCCGCGGAGTGAATTGGTCGAGAAGACGACCTACGCCAATTCCTTGCCCTATGTCCAGGTCAGCGCGCGCGTTGTCTGCGATTTGGAACTCTTGTCGATCGGCGCTTTTTCGCCCTTGCGCGGCTTTATGAACCAGGCCGACTTTCAGAGCGTGCTGCATACCATGCGGCTGGCCGACGGCACGCTATTCCCCATGCCTGTCACCCTGCCCATCGAAATGCCGGCTGACGTCGGCTTGGGCAGCGAAATCGCCCTGCGCGACAGCAAGAATAACATTCTCGCCATCCAGACTGTCGACGAGATATACGAATGGGACTTGGAAGAGACGGCGCTCAAGGTCTTTGGCAAGTATGACCCGCGCCATCCCATCATCGCCGAAATGCACCGCTGGGGCAAAACAAATGTCGCCGGCCCGCTGCAAGTCTTGCAGCTGCCGCCCCATCTGGACTTCGCTGAGCTGCGCCGCACGCCGGCCGAGACTCGCGCTGTCCTCGAAACTTACGGCCACGCGAACGTCGTCGCCTTTCAGACGCGCAACCCCTTGCACCGCGTGCACGAAGCCCTGACCAAACGCGCGGCCGAGAATGTCGACGGCGTGCTGCTGCTGCATCCGGTGGTGGGTATGACTCAGCCCGGCGATGTCGACCACTATACGCGTGTGCGCGTCTACAAAACCTTGATCGACAACTATTATGAAACTGACCGCAGCCTGCTGTCGCTGCTGCCGCTGGCCATGCGTATGGGCGGTCCCCGTGAAGCCGTCTGGCACGCCATTATTCGCCGCAACTACGGCGCCAATTATCTCGTCGTCGGCCGCGACCATGCCGGCCCCGGGGCGGATTCCCAGGGTCAGCCCTTCTACGGCCCCTATGACGCGCAGAATCTGGTCAAGCGCTACGCCGACGAACTCGGCGTCCAACCCGTGCCCTTCACCGAGATGGTCTATCTGGAAGACGAAGACCGCTACGAAGAAAGCGCCAAGCTGGCGCCCGACGCCAACGTGCGCAAGATTTCCGGCACGCAAGTCCGCGAAGATTATCTGGGCAAGGGCGTTCCGCTGCCGCCCTGGTTCTCCCGGCCGGAAGTGGCGCAGATCCTCGCCGACAGTTACCCGCCGCGCCACCGCCGGGGCATCTGCCTCTGGTTCACCGGCCTCAGCGGCTCCGGCAAGTCGACTACTTCCGAGCATATCGTCAACTTGCTGCTGGAGAAGGGACGCAACGTCACCGTGCTCGATGGCGATGTCGTTCGCACTCATCTGTCCAAAGGGCTGGGCTTCAGCAAGGAAGACCGCGACACCAACATCCGGCGCATCGGCTATGTCGCCAGCCAAATCGTACGTCACGGGGGCATGGTGATTTGCGCCGCCATCAGCCCTTATCGCGCCACGCGCCACGATGTGCGCAACCTGGTCGGCCCCGGCTTCATGGAAATCCACATGGCCACGCCGCTGGAGTACGTCGAAAGGCACGATGTCAAAGGTTTGTATGCCAAGGCCCGCCGCGGCGAAATCACGGGCTTCACCGGCATTGATGATCCCTATGAGCCGCCGCTGAACCCGGAAATCACGCTGACCGCCGTCGACACCACGCCCGAGGCCAATGCCCAGATTGTCGTGGATCGATTGGTCGAGCAAGGTTTCGTGCTAAACGGCTGATTGCCCGCGATTCACACGGATGCTTTGCCGGCGAACAGCCAACGGCGAAATACCGCTTTCTCCACTTCCACGAAGAGCAGGACGAAGATCCCGGCGACGATGCTGACCATTACCTGCGTCAGATCCAGCGCGCGCGTGTCAAACAGCTCCTGGAAGAAGGGCATGTAGACCACGACCAGCTGCAGCGCGAACGTGGACAGCACCGCCCAGAACAACAGCTGATTGCCCTTGAAGCCCGCCTGCCAGAATGTCGTCTGATCGCCGGCGTGGATGGCCATCACCTGGAACATCTGCGTGAATGCCAGCACGGTAAAGGCGATCGTACGCGGGATGCGCTCGGCTTGATTGAGCAGATGCCGGCCCGGATCGCCAGCGGCTTCATCGTGTTCTTCCAGGAATCCGGCGCCGGCTTCCACATGAGCGTCCAGGAAGACCACGCGTTCCTCCGCCGTCCATTCATCCCAGGCCGCCGGCACCGCTTCCTCGCCAGCCAAATCCACTACCGCCGCCCGCTCCAGCCCTTCCAGACCCAGCGACGGGCTGGAAGCGTCCAGGCCGATGGTCGTGTAGCCCCAGGCGTAACTGATGAGCGTAAGGATCGCGATCAAAACGCCGACAATGACGATATGCAGCCCGGTGCCCTGCGCGAATATGCTCTCGTTGGTCGGTCGCGGCCGCCGCCGCATCACGCCTTTCTCCGCCGGCTCAAAGCCCAGGGCGATGGCCGGCAAACCGTCCGTCACCAGATTAATCCACAGGATCTGGATGGCCAGCAGGGGAATCGGCAGGTTGATCAGCAGCGCCACGAACATCACCAGGATTTCGCCCACGTTCGAGCTGAGCATGTACTTGATGAATTTCTTGATGTTGTCGTAAATGGCGCGGCCTTCTTCAATTGCCGCCACGATCGAGCGGAAATTGTCGTCCGTCAGGATCATCTCCGAGGCGCCCTTGCTGACATCCGCGCCGGTGATGCCCATAGCCACGCCGATATCGGCTTGTTTCAGCGCCGGCGCGTCGTTGACGCCATCGCCCGTCATCGCCACGATATTGTTCTGACCCTGCAGCACCTGCACCAGCCGCAGCTTGTGCGCCGGTGAAACGCGCGCGAAGCAAGATGTTCGCTGCGCCGCCGCTTCCAGCTCGGCATCCGACATCGCTTCCAGCGCGCTGCCGGTGATCGCCTTGTGCTCGGCGTCGATAATGCTCAGGTCACGCGCGATTGCTTCCGCGGTCAGGGCGTGATCGCCTGTGATCATGATGGTGCGGATGCCGGCTTCGCGCGCGCGCTGCACCGCCACCTTGGCCTCGGGCCGCGCCGGATCCAATATGCCGATCAAGCCGATCAACTCCAGATCGCGCTCGATCTCGGGCGTGATTTCAGCCGGCAGCGCATCAAGCGGGCGCCAAGCGATTCCCAGTACACGCAGGCCGTCGTTCGCCATCTCATCTACCCGTCGCTGCCAGTTGCTGCGATCGCTATCGCTCAGATCGACGACCTCGTCCGGCCTCTGTTCGCTTTCCGACCAGTTGATGAGATTGTCCGGCGCGCCTTTGGTGATGACGACGTACTTGGCATGGGGGAAGAGTTGCTGCGCCGTCTCGCCCAGGACCTCATGCACGGTCGTCATCGCCTTGCGCTCGCTGCTAAAGGGCAGCTCCGCCACCCGCGGCAAATCCTGCTCCAGCCGCTCCCGCGTGAAGCCGATCTTCTGCGCCGCCACCAGCAGGGCCGCCTCGGTGCTGTCGCCCACCACCTTGACCTGGTCGCTCGCGTCTTGCGTCTCCAGATATACATTGGTCGAAAGCGCCATCGCCTTGAGCATGCGCTGCGCCGCCTGGTCCTGTTCGGCATCGACCGGCTTGCCCCTGTTGCCCGGGTCGTGCGTGCCCAGCGATACCAGATCTCCCTCGGCGACATAGCCCGTGCCCTCCACCCGGATATCGTCATGGCGCGGCAGCACCAGGTAAGTTGCGGTCATCTCGTTCCGGGTCAACGTACCAGTCTTGTCGGAGCAAATCACATTGACCGAGCCCAGCGTCTCAACCGCGGGCAAGCGGCGAATCAAGACATTGCGCTTGACCATGCGGTTGGCGCCCAGCGACAGCCCGATGGTCACCAGGGCCGGCAGTCCCTCGGGCACGGCCGCCACCGCCAGACTGATCGCGATTAGGAACATCTGCTCGGCTGGAATGCCCTGAATCAGGAAGCCGACAAAAAATACAATCGCCACCACGATCAATGCCGCGGTCGCCAGAATATGCCCCAGATGATTCAAGCGGCGCTGCAGCGGTGTCGTGCCTTCTTCGACTTGAAGCAGCATGGTGGCGATATTGCCGATTTCAGTCTGCAAGCCGGTTTGCGTCACGATCATTTCGCCACGCCCATAGTTGACCGCGGTACCCATGTAAGCCATATTCGTCCGGTCGCCGATGGGCACAGCGCCTTCGCTCGCAATCGGATCCGTGGCTTTTTCCACGGGCACCGATTCGCCCGTCAGCGCCGCCTCTTCAATCTGCAAGTTGATCGACTCAATCAGCCGACCATCCGCCGGAATCCGGTCGCCCTCGCCGATCAAGACGATATCGCCGGGCGCCAGTTCCTCAGCGCTGATCTCATGAATCTGTCCGCCGCGGCGCGCGCGCACCTGCGGCACCTGCAAACGACTCAGCGCCGCCAGGGCTTGCTCGGCCTGGTATTCCTGATAGATGCCCAGCAAGGCATTCAGCGCCACAATGGCGAGAATGACGATGACATCGGTGGCTTCGCCCAGCAGGGCGGATATGAACGCGGCGACAATCAGCACGATGACCATCACGTCAGTAAACTGGCCCAAAATCAATTTGAACCAATTGACGCCATCGTCACTGGGCAAGACATTCATACCGAACTTGCTCTGGCGCGAAGCCGCTTCGGCGTCGGTCAGTCCCTGAGACTTGTCGACATCCAGCTCCGCCAGAACTTGGCTAATGTCTTGCCGGAAGTGTTCCGCTGTCATGATTGATTCCTTATGGGCCGCTGTCGCGTCGCTTGATGCCCGCTGCTGGCGTCGGCAAGCGAGCCGCCGGGCGCCTGACAAAAATCGGCTGACATGAACGAAAAGAATTGTACCGCAAAACGACTCGTGACGATGTCGATTCCAGCGCTGAAGGCGCGAAACTCCGCCGACTTGTCCAATGCGCCTGAATCTCTGTGCCCTCTGTGTCTCTGTGGTGAATTAACCTGTAGCGAAGCTCGCCGGCAGTGAGACGAGACCGGCTTTGGCTATTGTCATAGATTCCTTTTCTGTCTAGTATCGTTGCGCATTACCCATGTCAACGACAGCGGTCCTTTCCCATGAAATCGATTGATCTGCGCAGTGACACCGTTTCTCATCCCACGCCGGCCATGCGCGAAGCCATGGCGCGCGCCGAAGTTGGCGATGATGTCTTCCATGACGACCCGACGGTGAACCAGCTCGAGGCGGATGCGGCGGAATTGCTGGGCAAAGAAGCCGCCGTCTTCGTCACCAGCGGCACCCAGGGCAACCTCTGCGCGCTGCTGGCGCATTGCAATCGCGGCGAATCCATCATCATCGGCGACAGCTCGCATATTTTCCGTTACGAGCAAGGTGGCATGGCGCAATTGGGCGGCATCTTGCCGCATATCGTGCCGGTGCAGCCCGACGGTACGCTGCGGCTCCGCGATCTTGAAGGTGCAATCAATCCCGATGACGAGCACAAACCGGTGACGCGCCTGGTCGCCCTGGAAAATACGCATAATGCGGCGGGCGGCATGCCCCTGTCCGCCGAATACACGGCTGAAGTGGCTGATTTTGCGCGACGTAATGGGCTTCTCTTCCATATTGACGGCGCCCGTATCTTCAACGCCGCGGCTGCCTTCGGCGTGGATGTGAAGGCGCTGGTGGCCGGCGCTGATTCCGTCTCCTTCTGCTTGTCCAAGGGTCTTTGCGCCCCGGCCGGTTCCATATTGGTCGGGGACCGTGATTTTATTCGCCGGGCGCGGCGCGCGCGCAAAGTCCTGGGCGGCAGCATGCGCCAAGTCGGCGTCTTGGCGGCTGCCGGGTCGGTCGCGCTGCACACCATGCGCGATCGCCTGGGCCAAGACCACGACAATGCCCAACTGCTGGCGGAAGGCTTAAGCGAGCTGCCGGGCATCTGCATCCATGGCCAAAACACCAACTTTGTTTTCTTCTCCCTCTCTGACGATATAGACATTTCGCTGGACTCATTTGTTAGCGCATTGCGCCGCGAATATAATATTTACTTGTCGTCCTATAGCGGAGAACGCGGCGTGATTCGCCTTCGAACCCACTACTGGATAGACCGTCGGGCCATCTACAAGGTAATTGCGGCGGTGAGCTCCCTCCTGTCATGATGCCGGAAGCGCCGTTTGATCCGCTGAAGGACGCCAGGGATCGGTCATCTCAACTGCTTGAGACACCCGAAGCGCGGGAGTCGGCGGACGATTCCGAGGCCACTGCCCGAAGCGACAACGGCAGGGCAATCGCCCGACGGACGCAATATCGCGGCGCCGGGGACCCCCTGTTCGGATTCATAATCGCGGCAGCGCTAAGCATCGGATTGACGCCCTTGCTGCCGGACAGCGTCGAGTTGCGTTATACCTTGGCCTGGGGCGCGCTGGCCGGCGTCAGCGTGTTGTCCTGGCTGCTCGGCAGTATGGAGCGTATTGGTCAGGAGCGCCCGGACAATCTAGGCTGGGGCATCTTGTACGCCGTCATGTTGGGCATACCCTTTCTGGTTTTCCTCAGCCAGATTGTGCTGGCGCCGGCGGCCGATCGCCTGTTTCCCGGCATGTCGTCGGGCAGCCTGCTCGCCTTTCTGGTTTTTGTCATGCCAATCGCGGAAACGCTGTTTTTTCGCGGCTTGCTGCAGGGCCAGCTGGCCTTCTGGCTGGTGGGTTTGCTCGCCACGCTATGGAATATAGTGCTCTTCTTTCCGGTGATGTGGGGGTCGGTCGCGAATCGTCCCGCCGTCACAGCGGTGATCGTCATTCTGCTTCTAATGATGAACCTGCTTTATGTCTATGTGCGCAAGCGCAACGGCTTGGCCGCGGCCTGGGTCTGCCAAATCGTCGCCAATCTGATCATTCTCTATATTCCCTTCTTGCAATAACGCCTTCCAAGCGACAAAAGCAAAACCGCGAGTCAGTTCGTCGCGGTTGTCGTTGTCGTCGGGAGTGGTGAAATTTCGATATGTTGTAAACTTGAGATATGAGAAAATGTCCGCA
>WTGO01000002.1 GCA_011523515.1 Chloroflexota bacterium | reverse complement strand
CTTGTTGTTCTGTATCTTGGCAATGCGGACATTTTCTCATATCTCAAGTTTACAATATGGGGTATACTCCAGTTGAAGCCGCCGGTGGCGCGGATAATAATCCTGGATGAAAAAAATAGGTATTACGGAGGGAGAGCATTGTGTATGGGTCTTGCGCTGTTGCTTGCGGCGCTGGCGGGTACGCCGAGCCTGGCACAGAAGCGCTTGCCCTCGCCCGTAGTTTATTTTGACGGCGAAGTGGTGAATAACGACTGGTTGAATCATGGAAATAGCGGCAGTCGGAAATTTCTGGAAGCGAGACAAAATGGCGATCACGCTTTTGCTGTGTTGCTGCGCTTCCAACGATGGTCTCAAGGAACCTTTGGGAATGACGCGGGACCTTTTTTCTGTCTCGGTTGGGTTTTCTCTGATAAGGCAGGGGTTACAAAATCGGGCACATATATCTGGCGAGTTACTGTGACCAGAAAAAACAAAAAACCGCTGAAGTACGTCGGCGCCGAAGCACCTGCTCCTTCAACTAACCTTCATTGGAAGTATTGGGGCAAAGAAGGCTGGCAAAATTTCGATCCCATCGGGGATACTTGGCATCGGTGGGATGACGATGGCAATAAATTGCCCGACCAAGAATTGCTATGGTGTGGCTTGGATGGCGGGCAGAGTGTGCGGACGCGCGTCCAATTGATGGATCAGAATGGCAGTCCGGCCGGGAAAAAATCGAAAATTCAGACTTTCAGGCTGCCTGCGCTTCCTAGCCCATAATCCAGGCGCGCGATGACAGCCGGCACCAGTGAGGCGGCCCGGCGCTCACCACCGTGCACGCGCGCAAAGCGCTGCTGGGCAAATTGGCGGCCGAACGCCTCGCACAACGCATCGAAAATCCGGACGACATCCATCTCCGCGTCACCACGCCGACATCGCTGCTCGTACGCCAGTCCTGTGGCGCCTAATCTCGAAACGCTTCCGCGGGACCAAATGGCGCCAGGGCGACAGTGATATATGAGTTGAGCAGGTGTTCGTCCGCCTGCTCATACGCGAAGCGCCACATGCGCCGGCACATCTCGCGAATCATCGGGAGGTAACGCGGGTCGCGCGCTAGATTGCGCATCTCGTGCGGGTCGTTGCGCAGGTCATATAATTCGTCGTCGTCAAAGCCGTTGAAGACGTACTTGTAATCCGTCGTCTTGACCGAGCGCTGCGAATAATACAGCTCCACGCCGTTGCATTGGGTGTACACGGCATCGCGCCAATTGTCGGGCGTCTGCCCCTGCATCAGCGGCAGCAGGCTCGCCCCGGCAAAATGGCGCCCGCTTTCCACACCGGCCACGTCGAGCAAAGTCGGCGCGATATCCGCCAGCGACGCGAAGGCGTCCACGCGCGCGCCGGGCGCCGGCGTCAGCTGCGGGTGGCGCATCACCAACGGCACGTGATAAGCGCCGTTAAAGCTGGGAATGCCTTTTGCGAACAGGCCGTGCTCACCGCAATAATCGCCGTGATCGGAGCAGAATATCACCAGCGTATCGTCCATTTGCCCGAGCGCATCGACGCGGTCCAGCACCTGGCCGAACAAATCGTCGATATACGAGCAGAAGGCCCAAAAGTGACGAATCGCATCGCGCGTGTCGTCCGGACTTAACTGCCCGAAGCGACTGTCGCGCATTCGTTTGTAAATGCGCGGTTTGTCAAGCATGCTGTCGGCGTAGCTGGCCGGCAACGGCACGTCATCCAGGTCGTACCTATCGAGGTAGCGCTGCGGCACCGCGTAGGGATCGTGCGGCGCAATCAAGCCGACATATAGACACCAGGGCGCGTCACCGCTCTCCACCTCATCCAAAGCGGCCAGGGCGCCTTCAATCGCCCGTTCATCGTGCGCATTGCCCTCGCCGCCGGTTGATCCGTAGAGCCGAAATGGACCATAACCGTGCCGCGCGATCTCGCCAAAGCGGCGCTCTTGCGGTTCCGCTTCGGTGGCCGCCGCCCGGCGGTACTGTTCCCAGTCCGGACCGTGGCGCGTACCGGCGACCCCGCTAACGCCATGTTCTTTCCAGCCGCGGTCGGCGGGCCTTTCGTTCATGCTGACATGCCATTTGCCCGCATAGTGCATATCGTAGCCGGCATCAGCCAAGTCTTCGCTGAACAAGCGGACGCCGTCGTTCAAGCCGCGGCTGAGCGCCTGTTGATTGGTGATATTGTTCCAGACGCCATGACCGGAGGGATACAGGCCGCTGAAGAATGTCGCCCGCGATGGACAGCAGTGCGGCGACGGACAGTAGGTCTGCGTGAAGCTGAGGCCTTCCGCGGCCAGCTGGGTCAAACGCGGGGTCAGCGCCGGATGCTCGGGCAGCGCCGTATCCGCCCGCTGATGATCCGTCATAAAGATGAGAATGTTCGGCTGTTTCATGCCAGGCCCGCAACTGTCCACAACTCGTTCATGCTCTTGGCCGTCTCCTGCGCCGCCACTTGCGGATCGTCCAGCGCGTTGATGCGCGCGCTGAAAGGCTCGGGCGTCACCGGCCCGTCATAACCGAGTGCGCTCAACTTGCCCATGAATCCGGCCAGGTCAATCACGCCGGTCTCGCAAGGCAAGCGTCGATCATGATCGTTGTACTCCGCCATCATCAAGCCTTCGGGCGCGTCGTTGACGTGCACATTCACGATGTCAGCATTGCTGATTTTGTCCAGGTCGTCGAGCGATCCGCCCGAGGTGTACAAGTGCCAGGCATCCAGCAGCAAACCGACGTTGCCCGTACCGGTGGCCGCGGCCATCTCCAGCATGCCTTCCATGGTGTAAATGAAGTCGTGCTGGTTGGCCGGGCGCAGGCTTTGCGGGCCGATGAACTCGATGCCAAAGCGTATCCCGTACTCGTTCAGAACCTCGGCGATGGCGCCAAAACGCTCCAGATGCCAGGCGAAATTCGCGGCGTATTCGCGGTCTTTGGACGATGGCGGGCACCAGGTCGACGCCCGCAAAGCGCCCATCTCCGCGCCCACCTCTGCATAACGCGGCAGCTCGGCCAGGTCGTCGCGCCAGTCATCGGTCAGCCAGCGTACGGTCACGCCCCAGGCGCCATACTGAATGCCCGCGTCATCAAACAGCGAGCGAGCGCCGGCCGCGCCCAGCTCCGCCGCTTCATTTATGCTGAAATCCAGACCGCCGAAACCAGTCGCCTTCGCCAGATCCAGGCTTGCGCTCAAACCCAGACCGCGTATTCCGATCGCGCCGGGACTTAATGTCTTGTACATCTCAACTCCTCGTGCTCGTTAAAGTCGGCCAGTTACGAATCAATCCGCAGACTATACCCTATTCCATAGTCCATATCACCACAATGTCTTTCTCGGTATACTCGCCCTACTCGGTGGTAAAAATCTCCCGTCCACTAGCGTATAATGGCGGCCATGGACATCAAGGCGCTCAAGCAGCAGGCCAGCGAATACGCGGCCGACTTCATCCGGCCCGGCATGGTCATTGGGCTGGGCACGGGCAGCACCGCCATATTCGCCACTCGCCGCATCGCCCAGCGCCTGAGCAGCGGCGACCTGCGCGATATCGTCGCCGTACCCACCTCGCTGGCCACCGAAGCCGCGGCCATTGAGCTGGACATTCCGCTGACGACCCTGGCCGACCATCCACGCGTCGACATCACCATCGATGGCGCCGACGAAGTCGATCCCGACTTCAACGTCATCAAGGGCGGGGGCGGCGCCCACCTGCGCGAGAAAATCGTGGCGCAAGTGACCGAGCGTCTGGTCATCGTGGTCGATGAGTCGAAGCTGTCGGAACAGCTGGGCATGAACTGGGCCGTGCCGGTCGAGGTCATCCCCTTCAACCGGGAATCGCAAGCGGCTTACCTGCGCTCGCTGGGCGGGGCGCCGGCGCTGCGCCTGGAGGGTGACGAGCCCTTCCAGACCGACCAAGGCAATATCATCCTCGACTGCGACTTCGGCTCTATCGCCGACCCGGCCGCGCTTGATGTCGCGTTGAATAGCCGCGCGGGCATCGTCGAGCACGGGCTGTTTATCGGCATGGCGCGGGATGTGGTGGTTGCGGGCGCGGGTGGCCTGCGGCATATGCGAAAAGCGTAGTCGTGAAACAGGCGACTCATGGAGTCGCCACTACGTCTTCTTATTTATGGGACATTCGCCTAATTCACTTTGTGCCCATTGTGTCTTTGTGGTTAAAATCCCACTCGCAAACCCGCGCAACCCAAGGAGCCCATCCCATGACCCACTCCCCCAACTGGCGCGACAACGGCGTCCGCATCGTGCGCAGCGGCGAGCTCGACAGCAATACGCCGCAAACGCCGGGCATGACGCGCGCCGCCGCCATCAACCACGCCAAAGCCGGCGCCAACAAACTCTGGGCCGGCACGGTCGATATTGAGCCCGATGCCAAAACCGGCGCCCACCACCATGGCGAGCTCGAAAGCGTCATTTATGTCGTCAGTGGACGCGCTCGCATGCGCTGGGGCGACAAGCTGGAGTTTGTCGCCGAAGCCGATGCCGGCGACTTCATCTACGTGCCGCCCTACGTGCCTCATCAAGAGATCAACGCAGACCCGGACGAGCCGCTGATGTGCATCCTCGTCCGCAGCGACCAGGAAGCCATCGTCGTCAATCTCGATATCGAACCGGCGGAAACATCCGAAACCATTTGGATCGGGCCCAATCATCCGGCGGTATAGGACACGGATGGCGGGCCGGTCGGTATGGCGGGGATTGCTGACAGGTTTTTTTAACCACAGAGAAACAGAGGGAACAGAGAGGGCGAGCCAAGGCTCGCCCCTACAGCGCAGTTGTTGGTTGATTCGAGGTTTGCGGCGGGCGATCTGAAGTTAGAGGCCCGGAACGAGCAGGACTTTGGAGACATCGCCCGGCGCTTTGATGAGGCGCTCGAACCATTGGCCGCCCTCGGCCAGCGGCGCTTCCTGAATCCAGGGATCCAGTCGAATGGCGCCCTGCCCCAGCAAGTCAAGCGCCCGCGCGAAATTGGCCGGCGAATAGGCGAAGCAGCCCCGCGCCACGATTTCGCTGCGGATCATCGCCGCGACGGGCATGGCGCTGGTTTCTTCGTGCAAACCACTGAGGACCAGCGTTCCGCTCGGGCGCGTCGCCGCTACGCACTGTTCGCGCGTTGCGGCCGTGCCCACCGCATCGACCGAGACAGCCACGCCACCTTCCGTCGCCTTCATGATCGCGTCTACCGTGTCCATTACGCGCGGCTGAAGCGGTATGCCGCCCAGTGCATCGCCCATGGCCAGGCGCGCCTCGTCGATCTCGGCGATGAAGACCCGCGCGGCTCCGTTCAGGCGCAGCATCTGCAGCGACAGCAGGCCAATCGGGCCGGCGCCGATGATCAGGCAGTCTTGCTCGGCGACATCGCCTGCCAATTCCGCGATGCGGACGGCGCAGCCCACGGGTTCGGTCAGCGCGCCGATACGCGTGTCCATGCCCTCCGGCAGCCGCAGCGCCAGCTTGGCCGGCGCGGCGATCAGCTCGGCGAATGCGCCAGGGCGATGCGCGCCCAGCAGGCGCCGACCCCCGCAAAGCTGATTGAGGCCGGCGGCGCAACTGCGGCAGAGGCCGCAATCCCAGAGCGGGTTGACCGTCACGAGCGCGCCCGGCGTGAGGTCGGGCCGAATGGTCGGGACGAGCGAGCCGGCGTCAACGATTTCGCCGGCGAATTCGTGGCCCATGATCAACGGCGGTACGCGCAAGGCGTTGTGACCGAGGTAGCCGCTCAACTCCGAGCCGCAGATGCCGGCGTGCCGCACGCGCACCAGTATTTCATCTGCAGCCGCTTCCGGCGCGTGCTCTTCGCGCAGGTTCATTGTCCGCGCCGCTTCCCAAACGAGTGCTTTCATGTTTCTGCCCTTTCGCACATGTCAAAAAAAGCTTACCACAGAGGACACAGAGGATACACAGAGGGCACAGAGGGCACAGAGAAAAGCGGGTTGGCATTCAATTCGAGAGCGGGCGAGCCAATGGCTCGCCCCTACGAACTCGCTGATTATTGTGCTGCCGGCTCGGTGTTCGAGATTTTCTGACCATAATAGGCGCTGGCCGTAGTCTAGCAAGAATTGACCTGGCAACAGCGCCCGAATTATACTCAACTCGCAATTGCGCCGCCCCGCCGGGAAACTCAGGGAATCGACTATGAAGATCAAGAGCATTGAAGCCGTGCAAGTCAATTTACCGCAGCGGACGCCCAGCGTTAAACCGCGGCGCGGAAGCTGGCAACGCAGCGCCGAAGTCGCCAACCCCATGTCCGGCTACCCGCATGTCAAGCGCCATCGCAGCTTGTGGACCACTACCGGCTGGGGCCGGGTCTGGGCCAAAGTCACGCTGGAAGACGGCGCCTGGGGCTTGGGCTCGACCATGCACGGCAAGCCGGTCGCCGCCATCATTGACGACCACCTGGCGCCGCAGTTGGTCGGGCAAGATGGTTTCGCCATCGAGCGGCTGGCCGATATGATGTTCCGCCTGACCAAATTTTACGGCTCGACCGGGTTGGCCGCCTACGCCATCAGCGCTATCGACCTGGCGCTCTGGGATGCCAAGGGCAAGGCGCTGGGCCAGCCGGTCTACAGCCTCATCGGCGGGGCGCAGAAAGAGCGCATCTTCTGCTACTCCACCGGCAACGATATCGACTGGTATCAAGAAGTGGGCTTCACCGCGCACAAGCTGGCCTGCCCTTATGGACCCGCTGATGGCTTGGCCGGCTTGAACAAAAATGTCGAACTGATCGCCGAGGCGCGCGAGCAAGTCGGCGATTATTGCGATCTTATGCTGGATTGCTGGATGGCATTCGACGTCGACTACACCGTGCGACTGGCGGAAGCCCTGCGTCCCTACCAGCTGAAGTGGATTGAAGAATGCCTGATACCCGAGGATTTCGACGCCCATGCCGAGCTGCGCGCGCGCCTGCCTTGGCAGACCCTGACCACTGGCGAGCACTGGTACACGCAGGTCCCCTTCCAGTACGCTATCAGGCACGACCTGGTCGATATTCTGCAGCCGGATATCGAGTGGGTGGGCGGCTTGACCACCTGTTTGAAGATCGCTCATGCCGCCGACGCCGCGGGTAAAAAGGTCATCTTGCACGCGGGCGCACGCACGCCCTACGGGCAGCACTTTTCATTCGCGATGCCCGCCGTGCCCTGGATCGAGTACTTCATCGGCGAAGATCCCGGTGTCCCGCTGAGTGAGGGCACCTGGCTGCCGGGTATGGCCTACGCGGTTGATGGCTGGCTGGAGATCAGCGACGCGCCCGGTTTCGGGCTGGGGATTGAGGAGAGCTGGATCGAGCCGTTCTGAACCTAGGCCGAATTCCAACATGGGGATTTACCCCCTCTAAATCTCCCCCCGTTGAAACAAGGGGAGACTTTTTTCGACGAGGGCGGCGTCGCTAGACGGCCAGGCCCACGCGCTGGTACTGCTCCGGCGGGGCGTCGTTGGCGCGCATCAAGTCGACCAGCTTGTCGACCAGCTCGGCTTCCACCGCCGCATTCTCGACAGGCGTTAGCTGGCCGGGATCCGCTTCGGTGTCGAAGAGCAAAGTCTCGAAGAAGGGTATCCACAGCGGCTGGCGCCTGGCGGCGATCTTCATGGTTTGGCAGCCTTTGGTGAAGGCGAAGGGCGCCTGCAATTCGATGTCGCGCAGGTCTTCCACGTTGAAGCGAAAGCGCATGTGCGTCGACATCAGGGTGTAATTGTAGAGAGGTTCATTGGTCTCGTTCTCTGACGCGCGCATGTAGACATGCCGGCCATCGGTGACGTTGATGTGCCCGCCGTGCGCGCCGTAGAGGGCCGCTTCACGCACTGGCGTGTCGTCCGCCACGGCGTTGCGCAGGGGTCTTCCCTGCATATCAGGCGGACGCTCGATTTCAAAGTAATCGAGTATCGTCGCCGGCACATCGATATTCTGCACCAGGCTGCTGCGCCGTTCGCCCGCTACGCCCGAGCGCGGGTCCCAGACGAAGAAGGGGATATTGGCCAGCTCGTTGTACCAGGGCATGCGCATCTTGCCCCACCAGTCGTGCTCGCCCAGCAGGAAGCCGTGATCGGTGGTGACGATCAGCAGGGTGTCGTCCCACAGGTTTAGCTCGTCCATGACGTCCAGCACGCGCCCCAAATAATGATCGCACATGGTCATCAGCGCGGCGTATTCGTAGCGCATGTGCTGCACTTTTTCCAGCGACTCGGTGATGCGCTCGTAAGGCGGCCAGTCGAATAGCTCGCCGTCGTACTCGTGAGGGTATTGCTCTTTCCAGCCCGGCTGGGTGAAGAAGGGTTCGTGGGGGTCGAAGGTTTCGATCTGCAAGAACCAGTCATCGGCGGCGGCGTTGGCGCGGATGAAGTCGATACCTTTGGAGAAAGTCTGCGCCTGCGGCATCAGCGCCTCTTCGGAGATGTAATCGCGATTGACCAGATCTTGCGCCCGGGTGCGGAAGTTCCGATTGGGATCGCGGGCGACGCCGGCGTCGACGACGCCTTTCCAGGGGTCGCCCTCTTGCCCGCGCACGAATTCGTGCGTGGTGTAGCGCGTATGATAAGTCGCGCCGCCATCTTCCCAATAGTGCTGGTGGTCGGTGACGAGATGCGAGTGCACGCCGTTTTCGTCGAGAATTTGCGGCATGGAGTCGTCAAAGGGCTCGAGCGGGCCCCAACTGCGGTGCAAGAAATTATAGCGCCCGGTATGCAATTCGCGGCGGGCGGGCATGCAGGGCATGCTGCCGATGAAGGCGTTCTCGAAGATGACGGCGCGCTGCGCCAGGCGCGCGAAGTTGGGTGTATTGACCCAGTCGCCGCCATAGGGCTGCATCAGCCGCCGGTTGAGCGAGTCAAACATGACCATGATGGCTTTCATGAGATTATAGTCTCCCTAATGCGCGAGATTGATCAGATTCGGACGAGCCAAGGGGCGCGTACACACAGCCCTTCGCTCGCCCCTACGAGGCTTGCTTGATATTAGCGAAAATGCGTCGAAATGCCAGCTAACCGTTCGGGAGAGTTTCCTGTACACGTTGCGGGCGGGTGGGGGGCAAGACAAGTCTCGCCCCTGCAAGATGCGACGGAGGCGGGGTCGCGAGGGGCCTTCGAGCGCAGCATTTCGGATGTTTTACAGTTATCAGCGCGAAAGATTCGCGGTAGGGTACAAGCCTTAGCGGGCAAGTCCCAGGGAGGCAGCCTATGCCATTGCGCAG
Source organism: Chloroflexota bacterium (assembly GCA_011523515.1). Lineage (GTDB taxonomy): Bacteria > Chloroflexota > Anaerolineae > Aggregatilineales > Phototrophicaceae > UBA6055. The sequence continues at coordinate 5,276 of WTGO01000002.1, read as the reverse complement.
TCATGACTGGTTTTTGAAGACTGGCCAAGCCGGATTCAAAGCGCGCAGCCGCATGAAGAACCAAGGTGCGCCGCAGCAGATGTTCGATGGTCGCCCCGTCATCGGCATTTGCAACACCTGGTCGGAGTTGACGCCTTGCAACGCTCACTTGCGCATTTTGGCTGAGCAGGTCAAACGCGGCGTGCTCGAAGCCGGCGGCTTCCCGCTGGAATTCCCGGTGATGTCGCTCGGCGAAACACTGATGCGGCCTACGACTATGCTCTACCGCAACCTGGTCAGCATGGACGTGGAAGAGTCAATACGCGCCAATCCGCTGGACGGGGTCGTGCTCTTGGTCGGCTGTGACAAGACGACGCCGGCGGCCATCATGGGCGCTTGCAGCGTCGATCTTCCGACCATTGTCGTGACCGGCGGTCCCATGCTCAACGGCAAGTTTCAGGGCCGCGACATCGGCGCCGGCACCGACAAGTGGCGCTTCACGGACGAGTGGCGCAGCGGCAACATGAGCACAGTCGATTATATCGAATCCGAAACCTGCATGTCGCGCAGCGACGGACACTGTATGACCATGGGCACGGCTTCCAGCATGGCCTGCGTGGTCGAGGCGCTGGGGCTGATGCTTCCCGGCGGCGCGGCCATTCCCGCCCCTGACGCGCGGCGGCGGCGCCTCAGCCATGTGAGCGGCAACCGCATTGTGCAAATGGTCAAAGGCGATCTTACGCTATCGAAGATTCTGACCCGCAAAGCATTTGAAAACGCCATCGTCGTCAACGCGGCTATCGGCGGCTCAACCAACGTGATTTTGCATCTGCTGGCGATCGCCGGGCGCAGCGGCGTCGAACTGCGCCTGGACGACTTTGATCGCCTGGGCGCGGATATCCCGTTGCTAGTGAATCTCAAGCCAGCGGGCGAATTCTTGATGGAGGAATTCTACTATGCCGGCGGCCTGCCCGTTGTGCTGCGGAATCTCGCCCGCGTCCTTGACCTGGAGGCCATCACCGTGACCGGCCAAAGCCACGCTGAAAATACCGAAGGCGCCGCCTGCTACGACGACAAGGTGATCGCCGACATGGACCAGCCCTTTCAACAGGGCGCCGGCATCGCTGTATTGCGCGGCAACCTCTGCCCGGACGGCGCGGTCATCAAACCCTCGGCCGCAACGCCGCAGCTTCTGCGACATCGTGGCAAAGCCGCCGTCTTCAGCTCGGTTGCGGACTTTCATAGCCGTATCGACGACCCCGCGCTGGAAGTCGACGAAAACTCGGTGCTGGTGCTGCAGAATGTGGGACCCAAGGGTTTCCCCGGTATGCCGGAAGTGGGCAATATGAGCTTGCCGCGCAAGCTGCTCGATCGAGGCGTGCGCGACATGGTGCGGCTGTCGGATGGGCGCATGAGCGGCACCGCTTACGGCGCGGTCGTTCTGCATATCGCGCCGGAGTCGGCCGTTGGCGGGCCTTTGGCGCTGGTGCGCGATGGCGACATGATCGAATTGGACGTGGCGCAGCGCCGTCTCCATCTCGATGTGCCGCCGCACGAATTGGAGCGGCGCCGCGCAGCCTGGCAGGCGCCGGCCGGACAAGAGACGCGCGGCTATACCCGCCTCTTCCTTGATCACGCGCAGCAAGCCGATCGCGGGGTCGACTTCGATATCCTGGTAGGCGGATCGGGGCAAGGCGCAACTTACGCCACCGACGCGCAAGCACAAGACCACTGAACCCCTCCAGCCGAAGACTATGTCACAGATTCTCCAGCAACGCTTATCCGTCGGGTAAACTGCGGCAAAAGGCCAAGCAAACGAAAGAGCAGAACCATGCCTACACTGCCCAATTACTCGCAATTCGAAGGGCGCTACTGGGATACCGCCGCCATCCGCAACGCGCTGGATTACCAAGGCGTCAAAGCGCCGCATACCGGCCAGCCCTACAGCGAAGCCATGCTGCTGGGCGTTAGCGGCGGCGTCACCTTCGGCTACTTCACTTTCCATTACAAGGGCTACGATCCGCTAGTCAACTTGCTGACGCGCAACACCTTCGACCCCATGGAGCGCATCTACGACCGTTTGAAGCTGCCGCGCGATCTGCGGCGCAGCACCAGCGACAAAAAAGGACGGCAGAACCTGATTGACGCGCTGGAAGAGGGCTACGCGGTCATCGCCAATCCCGACGGTTCGCTGCTGCCTTACAACGCGATTCCTTACGACGAATACAACTGGCACACCATGCCGCTGGTGATCTATGGCTACGAGCCGGATCTGGGCGAGGCCTGCATCTCTGATCGAAGCCGCGTCGGTTTGACCGTGACGACGGACGAGCTTGATGCGGCGCGGGCGCGCGTCAAGAAGGATCGGCACGGCTTGACCCTGCTGGGCGCGCCGGACGACTCGGCGCTGGCGGGGGCGATACGGGCGGGCATCGGCGACACGGTCCAATTGATGACGGAGAAGCCGCCCAAGGGTTCGGCCCGCAATTTCGGCTTGAAAGCGCTGCAACACTGGGCGGATATGCTGCAGAAGACGACCAAGGGCAGCTGGGCGCGCGAGTACGCGACCGGGCGACCGCTGCTGGCGGTGCTTATCAGCTCTTACACTTTCCTGGGCCCGTCTTTTGGCAAGACAATCGGCGCCGAGCGCGATGTCTACGCCGACTTTCTCAATGAGGCGGCCGCTGCGCTCGATGTCGAAGCGCTGACAGATGTGGCCCGGCTTTACCGCGAATCGGCCGCGGCTTGGGAGGCGTTGCTCAATAGCTTGCTGCCGAAGGATGCGCCCATGCTGGGCGAGACGCGCGAGTTGATCGACCGCAAGACGGCCCTGTTCATCGAAAGCGGCGCCGAGCATCTGGACGAGATCAGCGCCTGCAATCAGCGACTGGAGGCCTTAAAGGCCGAGGCGGAAAGTGGATTCCCGCTCAGCGCCGAAGACATTGCTGATTTGCGCGCATCCATACGCGGGCGGGTCTTGGAAGTACGCGACGCGGAAGAGGCGGCCGTTCTGGCGCTTAAGGCCGCGGCGAGTTGAACGCGCCAGAGTGCATCTTTCCGGAAGCGTAGTCCTCGACAAATCGGTCAAGCTCGTTTTGGTCACGATCGCGCACGGCCTCAATAAGCTCGACGAGGTCGGTCAGGTATTCCACCAAATCGGGGAACAGGGGATTTTGATTGCGCGGGACGCCGGCCCAATCGAGCGCGAAGCTGCTGATCAGGTCGCCAATATGCTGGCTGACGAGTGTGCCGAATATGTAGCCTTCCAGGCAAGGGGGCAGAGGCGTCCAGGTTTCCGCGCGCCAACTCAGCAGGTGATAACTTCACCTTATGAGGGCCGGCAGCGACTCGTCTTTTGATGTCCATTATGTGTTGCCGCGAGCGCGGTAACAACGTTAAGGCAAAGACCGTAGGACAGCCGTATGGCAAGCTGCGCCTGCGCTAATCCTGATCCGGTGGCATTTCCAGACCCACGCAGGAGAATACTTCTACCGGCGCGTCGCGGTTACCCGAAGTGAGAACGAACAGCCAAGAGCCAAATGCTTGTACGTCACAGAATCCGGGGCCCAAGAAGGGATCGTCCGCTTCACTCACACCGGCCTCGGGCATGGCGTATATGCTGACCGCGTCGGACGACTGACAGGCCATCAGCAAGCCGATCTCTACGGCTTCATAGCAGGCCGGGAGTTCCAGCCATATGTTCTCACGCCAGACAGCTAGAATCTGGCTGTAGCTGCGTACGCTTTCAGGCGACAACGCCTGCATCAGCAACCTAGGCCCCTTGCGGAATACGTTCACAATGGCCAGCACCGCGCCTAGCTCGTCGTTGTAGCAAAAAGGCAAGGCGCTGGATTCGATAGTCGGCAGCGCATTCAGCGCCCGGCCCCTAGATTGCCACTGCATGACCGTTGTTCTACCCGCACCGCCTGCGGTATCATTGTCGCGATTCCATCAGCAATCCCGAACACTTAGCTTTTCAGGAGACAAGACTCATGGCCAACAAGCTGTCAAGACGTGACTTTCTCAGGTTGGCGGCATCGTCCAGCGCCGCGGCCGGCATTGCGCTCGTCGGTGTTCAACCGATCGCAGCGCAAGGCGACGGTGTGGAATTCTCGCTGGCGATGGTGGACTGGAGCGATCCGGTGCAGACCGCCTTTGAAGAGGTGATTCTACCTCGCTTTGCTGAAGAGAACCCCGGCTCCAGCGTGACCGTCAACTGGACCAATTGGGGACGTTACAACGAAGAAATGACGACCGCCTTCGCTTCCGGCGTCACGCCTGACGTCTTCCAGGGCGGCGCGGTCTGGGCGCCCCAGATGGCGCGGCGCAACTGGGCGGTCCCGCTCAACGACTTCATCAACGCCGACGCGGAATGGGATTGGGACGACTTCCCCGCCGGCTTGCAAGCCGATGTGACGATCCGCGGCGATATCGTCGCCGTGCCTTATCGCCAAGATCTGCGTACGCTCTGGTACAACAAAGAGATGCTTGCTGACGCCGGCATCGACGCGGCCCCCACCACCTGGGACGAATTCCTGACGGCGGCGCAAGCGACCACCGTGCGCGGCGATGGCGGCTTTGATGTCGAGGGTTACCACTTCTCCGACGCCAGCGGCAATTGGCAGCGCGACTGGCAGCCCTTCCTGATGTGGGTGCACATGACTGACGGTCAATTCCTCAGCGACGACCTGACGAGCTGCGCGCTTGATCAGCCGGAGGCGCTGGAAGCGCTGGAATGGCTGGTGGCGCTGGTGCATGAGCACGAAGTCACATCCTATCCGGGCTTGGATCCCCAGGGCGATCTCAACGTGCTGGCCGGGCGCAATGCCGCTATGCAGCTTTCGAGCGCCGATATGGAACGCGTCATCAATTTGTACGCGCCGGACGAGGCGGAGACCATCTATCCGGCGCTGCCGCTGACGGGCAATGTACAGGCGACGCACTCCTGGGTGAATAAATTCTTCATCTCGTCACAGACGCCCGACGCCACCGCCTCCTGGGGTTTGCTGCGCTTTATGACGCGCAAGGACATGCTCGAAGTCTATTCGGCCTCCAACAACAATACGCCGCCGCGTCTGTCGTTAATTGAAGCGGATTATATGTCGGAGAAGCACAAGGTCGTGCTGGAGTCGGCAGTCTATGCGCGCACCTTCCCGCAGCATCACAATTTGATCGCGCTCTTCCGCCCCATCGCCGCGGAGCTTGAGCAAGCGCTGAGCGGCAACAAGGCGGCCGCCGACGCCCTGGTGGACGCGACCGCGGCCATCAACGAAATCCTTGAAGACGACTAAGGGAAT
>WTGO01000001.1 GCA_011523515.1 Chloroflexota bacterium | reverse complement strand
TCACGGGTTGGGCCGCCGCCACGAAACCGCCGGCAGCGCCGCCCAGACTCTTGCCCAGCGTGCTGGTGATGATATCGGCGCGCAGCCCGAAATGGGCCGCCGTGCCTTTGCCTTGCGGACCCAGAATGCCGGTGGCGTGGCAATCGTCCACCAGCAGCAGGGCGTCGTACGCGTCGGCCAGGCGCCGCAATTGCGGCAGATTAGCGAGCGTTCCGTCCATTGAGAATACGCCGTCCGTGGCGATGATGATGCTGCGGGGCGAGGCGGCCGCCGCTTGCTCCAGCTTGGCCGCCAGGTCGTCCATGTTGTTGTTCTTGAAGCGAAAGCGGCGCGCTTTACAGAGGCGAATGCCATCGATGATCGAGGCGTGATTGAGCGAGTCGGAGACAATGGCGTCATCGGCTGACAGCAGCGGCTCAAAGACGCCGCCATTGGCGTCAAAGGCGGCCGCGTAAAGAATCGCGTCGTCCATGTTCAGGAACTCGGCCAGCGCGCGCTCCAACTGCCTGTGCAGATCGAGCGTGCCGCAGATGAAGCGCACCGAAGCCATGCCGTATCCGTAATCATCCAGCGCCGCCTTGGCCGCTGCAATGACCTCGGGATGATCCGCCAAGCCCAGATAGTTGTTGGCGCAGAGGTTGATGATGGCCCGCTCGCTGCCTTCAAGCGCTACGCGAATTTCGCCCGATTGCGGCGATGTGATCAGGCGCTCGCGCTTGTACAAACCCTCCGCCTCGATGCTTCGCAATTCGGCGCGCAGGCGCGCATAGGTCTCTGACATGTGCAGCGTCCCCTTATGCCTCTGATTCTATTGTAACGGTGATTCGCCCAATGCCACGTGGCCCGAATGGCAAGTTGCCTCAAGGCGACCAGCGCATGTCGCGGTCAAAGGGGAAGACGGGGCGTATGAGCTTGTGGAAGGGCAGGGTCTCGGGCCGGGCGTAGACGGCGCCCGGGCTAAGCGCCATGATGGCCAGGGGGGCGATGCGCTGAAAGTCAGGGGCGAGGTAACCCAGCTTCAGGCAGACGATTTTGTACGCGAGCGGGTCAATGTCCAGCTGGGAGAATCGCGACATGGCTGTGAAGCCGATGCGCCGTTCGCTGAGGATGACATCAACATCGTCGACGGTCAGGATTACCTGCCGACCCCGGTTCGGGTTGTCATTAAGGTGCTTTACGACCCCGCTGACTTCGAGCGGTTGACCATGCACGGGGTCGAGTTTGCCGCCGAGCGAGAGCGAGAGCCGCGCGCCCGTGCCCGCCGCGAAGCACGCCGCCACCGCGCTCGCGTCTGTAATGCCGGCGAAGAGCGATTGCGGTACCCCTCGCGCCAGCATGCGCTCTAGCGCGAAGGGACAGTCGCCGGCGGCGCCCGCGGTGATATTGTCGCCCGAGTCGCTGAGGAAGACGGTTGACTCATCGGCCGCCAGCGCCATGCTGATGCAATCATCGACGCTGCCGGTGGGCATGCCGAAGCCGAAGTCGTGGCGGGCGTCCCAATAGGCCTGGGCCAGCGCGCGCGCGGCTGACCAGGCCGCGGCTTCATCCCAGCCCAGGGCGACGGCGGCCGCCTGGCTGCGGGCTTGATCGGCCCAAGTGAAGCCGACCAGCAGCGAGGCGTCCAGCACGGCCTCGCCATCAATGAGCTGGGGGATCCGGGCGTAGACGCTGCGGCCCGGCTCGACCAGAGTCATGGTGCGCTCGCCCGAAAGCAGCAGCGGGATGCGCACAAAGGCTTTGTGCGGGCGGCGATCTGCTAGCAAGCAGCGCCTGAGCAGCCGCAGCGCGCGTTCGCGGGTTTCAAGCGTGTCTTCATGCGGGGCGGTGCGGTAGGCGGTGATGAGGTCCAGCTGCCCCATGATGGCTGCGGACAGATTGCCGTGCAGGTCGTAGCTGGCGCTGATGAGGCAGTCGGGACCGACGATCGCGCGCACAGCGCCGATGAAGTCGGCTTCGGCGTCGTCGAGGCCCTCAACAGCCATAGCGCCGTGCATATCAAGATAGACGCCGTCCCAGGGCGCGCCCGCCGCCAGCCCGGCCAGGAATTCGCCTTTGAGCGCATCGTAGACCGAGCGCCGCAACACGCCGCCGGGAACGGCATGCGCTTGCAGCAGGGGCACGAAGTCGATGTCGTCGATGGCTGAGACGAAGGGATAACGAGCGAGCAGCTCAGCGTCGCGCAGGACCAGAAAGTCGCTCAATTCCGACAGCAAGGGCGAAAACGTAGCGCATTCGATGGCGATGCCGCCGCCGGCGATTCTGGGCATGACTGTCTCCGATCAATTGGCGAACGGGTCGTCCAGCCAGGGATACTTGTGCAAATCGGCGCGCTGATAGGGAATCTCACGGAAGCGCGGTGCGACGGCGCCGGGGCCGGCCATGTAGATAATCTCGCCCGCAATTGGGGCAAAGCCGGCATAGAAGTGCTGTGTGGACTTAACGACGAGCAGTCGTCTTGATGTGGGATTGATGCCGAAATTGGAGAATACGCTGGGGCTGAAGACTTGACGGCGGATGCTGCTGACGATGATGTCGATGCCCTGGCAATGCAGGCAGACGGCATCGCCGCAGTCAACCGAGACGGGACCGTCGCTCTGCGTCCATTGCTGCTTCATGTCTTTGATAATGCCGCTCACTGTCACGCTCAGGTCGAGCGGGTCGCCGGACGTGGGTCCCATCTTGCCGCCCAGCCGCAAGTCAATGGTCGCGCCTTGGCCGGCTGACATGGCGACTTGAACCGCGACCGGGTCCCAGAGCATACCCAGGGCAGCGTCGGTCACGCCGCGTTCGAGCAGGGCGCGCAAGACGAAGGTCGAGTCGCTGGGCGCGCCGCCACCGGCATTATCCGCTTGATCGGCGATTACCACCGGACTGCTGCCGGCCGCCAGCGCTTGGTCGAGCGCGGCGTCCAGGGACAGGGAAGGCAGGTCCAGCGCGTGTCGCATATCAAAGAAGCGCCGGCCGAATTCCGCCGCCAGCTTTTCCGCCAGCGCCGGAACGTCATCGGTGACGGCCAGCATCTGCGCGCCGCAACTGGGCACATCGGCCCAGGGGAAGCAGTGCGCCAGCGAGAGCGACAATACGCCCGGCTCGGCTTCGCGCGCGATCATGTCATCGACGAAACCGCGCATAGGCTCGAAGGGCGTCAGGAATAGTCCGATCATGCGGCAATCGTAGAGCGCCATAGTCGGCTTGGTTTTGCCTTCGGCGGCCGCGGCGATGATGGCGAAGAGTTCTTCGGCTCGCTCGTTGATGTCGGTGTGGGGGTATTCCTTAAAGATGACGACAGCATCTACGGCGTCGATCAATTGCTGGGTCAAATCACAGTGCAAGTCGAGCTCGATACCGAGTTTGGCGTCGGGTCCGGCGATCTCGCGCACTCGGGTCGCGATATCGGTTTCGCAGTCATCGTAGCCCTCGGCCACCATGGCGCCATGCAGGGGCAGCAGGACGATATCGACGGGCAGGGCGGCACGCAGCGCATCCAGCAGTTCATCGCGCAAGCTCTCGTAGACCGCGCGGACAGTCGTGCCGGCTGGCTGAGCCGAGGCGTAAAGGCTGAAGTTGTAGTCCCAGCCGCGCTCTTGGCAGCGTCGGCGGAAGATGTTGAAGGGGCCGCCGAAGCCGCCCATCTGGCCGCTCGCGTCCAGGTCCGCGGCGCGCACGATGTCGAAATCCGCCAGGCCTGTCGGCATGGGTGAGAAGGTATTGGTTTCAGTGGAGATGCCGCCGGCGAAGACTCTCATAGGCGCGGCTCCTTCGCTTGTCAAGTTACCTGAATATAGACGCTTGCCGGCGTCGGCGCAAGAAATCTTGCGGCGCTTCTTGCACAGGCAACTCGGGTTGCTATAATATGCTGTGCTCCCGATCGTATATTATTGCCTGACGACGGCAAAACCGGCTCGCGCCCAGGCAGGCATTTCTGAAGGGAATTGACTTGAAAGCGATTACGATTCGATCCATTGAGTTGCATACCGTGCTGCTGCCCTATCTGACGCCCTTCGAGACCAGCTTCGGCGCCGAGACCGACAAGGTGGCGGTGCTGGTTGAGCTGACCACGGAAGCGGGCGTGGTGGGCTGGGGCGAGTGCTCGATAGAGTTTTGGCCTGGCTACGGGCACGAAACCGCCGTGACCGCCGAGCATATCCTGGCGGAATTCATGGCGCCGGCGGCCGTGGGCGAGAGGCTGACCGACCCGCGCGACCTTCCCGCGCTGATCAAGCGCTTTCGCGGCAATCATCATGCCAGGGCCGGCTTGGAGGCGGCCGTCTGGGATGCTTTTGCCAAGACCAACGACATGCGGCTCACTGACTGCTTCGCGCATTATGCGCCGGACGGCCATGAATCCGAGGGGCGAGCGACAGTCGGCGTCAGTATCGGCATTCAGCCGACGCTGGACGATACGGTGGCGGTTGTCAGTCAGCGCCTGGCGCAGGGCTATGGGCGCATCAAGCTCAAGATCAAGCGCGGCTGGGATGTGGAGGTGGCGCGGGCGGTGCGCGCGGCGCATCCGGACATCCAGCTGATGTTGGACGCCAACAGCGACTATCGACCGGGAGATGCCGAGCATCTGGCGCAGCTGGACGAATTCAACTTGCTGATGATCGAGCAGCCGCTATCACATGACGACATTTACCAGCATGGGCATTTACAGCGCCGGCTCAAGACGCGGATCTGCCTCGATGAGAGCGTCAAGTCGGCCAGCGACTTAAATATCGCGCTGCAAGTGGGCGCCATCGGTATCCTCAATCTAAAGCCGGCGCGTGTTGGCGGCTTCACCGAAAGTTTGGAGATGTACCGCATCTGCGCCGAAAACGAACTGCCGCTGTGGGTAGGCGGCATGCTGGAGATCGGCGTGGGGCGCGCGGCCAATGTATCATTTGCTGCGCTGCCGGCGGTCAACTTGCCCTCGGATATCTCGGCGACCGACCGCTATTTCGCCGCCGACCTGACTGAGCCGCCCTTCGTGCTGGGGCCCGACAGCACGCTGGCTGTGGCCGACGGCTATGGCATCGGCGTCGAGGTAAGGCGCGATCGGCTGGAAGCGGCCAAAGCGCGCTGGCGGGACCAACATCCCTATGGAGGCGCATGATGTCGCTGGTGAATCGCATCAAGGACATTGTCAGCGCGGCCGGGATCGATGCCGGCGTGGCGGTGTGGCATATCGAGTCGGATAAGCGGCTGGATGTTAACGGCGACGCGCCCTTCCCCATGGCCAGCACCTTCAAGATTCCGATCCTGGCGACGGCTTGCCGACAACTGACAGCGGGCGTGATCAGCCTCGATGCGCGTGTGCCGCTGGCGGACGAAGACAAGAGCCTGGGCAGCGGCATCTTGCCTTACTTCGAATGCGGGCTGGAGCCGACGCTGCGCGACCTGCTAACTCTGATGATAATCATCAGCGACAATACGGCGACCGATATGGTGGTGGACTATCTTGGCGGCGCGCTGGCCATTGAAGGCTATATGCATGAGCTGGGGTTGAGCGAGATCTTTTTCAAGCTCAATTGCAAGGACTTGCTGCGCTATGCCCTTCCGCCGGAGGTAGCAGACTTGCCGGTGGAAGAGCTGATCAAGTGGACGACCCAGAACGACGTGCTTCGCGACGGACTGTGCTTTAGCAAAGGGCCGGAGAATAACGTCAGCACGGCCAATGCCATGAACAGGCTGCTGCATCTGTTGTACGGCAATCTCTTCCCGGAAGATGTGCGCGCGGTCGCTTTCGATATCCTGCACAAGCAACAATACAAGCACCGCATCGGTCGCTTCCTGCCGTTGGGAACCAAAGTCGCCAGTAAGACCGGCACCATTGGCGGTATACGCAATGACTGCGGTATCATCACGCTTGGCGAAACGAACCATGTTATCTTGACGCTCTTCACCGAATGGGACGAAGCCCCAATTTGGAATCAGCCGGTCGCGCATCATCAGCGCGTCTTTGAAGTGGAGACGGCGATGGGCAAAATCGGACGGGCTGTTTACGACGAGTTTGCTGGCGCCGATTGAGGCAGCGGACGGGAGGAACTATCGAAATCTCTGTCGCAGGGAAACACGCTTATTCTGTGATATGTTGGAGGAGCTGGAAATGAAGAAGTCTGGATTTGCCTTAGTCGCGCTGGTAATGATCGCCGCCGCTCTGCTTGGCGGCGTGGTTTTTGCGCAAGATGACATGATGGAAGGCAAGGGTGGTCGGCTGGTTGTGGCCGACGCCAACTCAAATACGTCCTTCGATCCCTTTGTTTCGTCCTGGCATAGTTGGCCGCATTACGCGATTTATCCTACCTTGTTCTCGCGCGCTCTGGACATGAGCTATGTCGGCTACTTGGCGGACAGTTGGGAAGTATCCGAAGATTCCAAATCGCTGACGATCAACCTGATCGACTACGCCACCTTCACCGATGGCACGCCCATTGATGCGGCGGCGCTGAAATGGAACCTGGAGAAATATGCTGATCCTGAATCGACCGCATCCACCGGGCGAGCCTTGATCACGCTGCTGGATAATATCGAAGTGCATAGCGACTACAGCTTCACCATGCACATGAACTCGCCCCATGCGCCGCTATTCTTCGTGCTGGCAGGGCTGGAGATTGTGTCGCCAACCGCTTACGAGGCGATCGGACCCGACGACTTCGGCACCAATCCGGTTGGTGGCGGGCCCTTCATCTTGAAGGAGCTGGTAACGGACAACTACGCGCTATTCGAGCGCAATCCCGATTTCACCTGGGCGCCGCCCGAGCTCTACGATCACCCGGGCCCGGTCTTCCTCGACGAACTTGAGATCAAGTTCATCGGTGAGGAGCAGACGGTGCTGGCGGCTTTGGAGACGGGCGAGATTTCGCTGGCTGGCATCCCAACGCAAAACCTGGCCGATACCCAGGCCAACCCCGACATTGATGTGAATGTGGCGCAATTGAACCAGATTCGCTACGTCGGCTTCAATACCTCCAAAGATCCCTGGACCAACCCGGATCTGCGCAAAGCCTTCGCCTACGCCACCGACCGGCAGGAATTCGTGACGCTGGCGTGGGACGACCTGGCTGAGCCGCTTTATCAACCGCTGCCGCCGACGATCTGGGGACATAATCCCGATCTGAACGAGATCGCGCCGAGCTTCGACCCCGACAAAGCGATGGCCATGCTGGACGAACTGGGTTATGTCGATGTGGATGGCGACGGCCTGCGTGAGGACCCGGACGGCAATGCCTGGACGGTGCCTTTGGCCACCGCCTCGCCCGATGAGTGGCTACGGCAAGCGGAAGTGCTCGAGGCGCAGTGGCGCGCGGTCGGCATCCCCTTGCAGATTGACGTGCTGGAATTTGCGGCCCTGGTCGACCTGACCACCACCGGCACGCATGATCTCTTCCTGCTGCTCTACGGCTATCAAGACCCCAGCATCTTGACCTATTTCTTCGATCCCGAGCGCAAAGGCGGCAGCAACCGCGCCTGGTTCTCCACCGATGAATTGACCGATTTGCTGGTTGCCGCGGACACGCAGTTGGATCCCGACATGCGCTATGAAGCGGTAACGGCTGTGAGCGAATACATCATCGAAGCCTCGCCCTGGGTCTATCTGGCTGTGCCGCCAGCATTGACCGGCGTCCGCGCCGAGCTGATGAATTGGCGCATCCACCCCGACTTGAGCTTCCTGTATTGGAACGCGTACTTTGAGACGGAGTAGAGAAAAACCAAGCCACCTCCCCAGCGCAATGGGGAGGAGAGCCAAGAGGCGCTATCTGCGTACCTAAATAAGCCCCTCCTTCTCTTTGGGGGAGGGGTTTGGGGTGGGGGGTAAAGGAAAGTTCAGTTTTGAGCAAATACGTCCTGCGCCGCATCTTGATTGCCTTCCCCCTGATCCTGGCGGTGACGACGGTCGTTTTCGTCATGCTGCGGGTGGCGCTTCCGGGCGACCCGGCCAAACTCATGGCGGGCGACCGGGCATCGCCGGAACAGGTTGAGATAATCCGCCGCAAGCTGGGGCTGGATCGGCCGGTCATCGAGCAGTACCTGATATTCCTGCGCAACTTCGCCCAGGGGGACTTGGGGCGCTCGGTCAAGTTCCGTGAGCCGGTGCTGGGTGTCATCGCCAGGGCTTTTCCTTTTACCGCCGCGATCACCTTTCTTAGCGTCACGGTGGGCACATCCATCGGTCTCTTGATCGGCGTCATTACGGCCATGTATCAGCGGACCTGGGTCGACAATCTGGGCATCGTGGTGACGGTGTTTTTCTTCTCGATACCGACATTCTGGCTGGGCCTGATGCTCATCTTGATTTTCGCCGTCGGCTTGCGCATATTGCCCGTGCAAGGCGCGGGCAGCTGGCGGCATTTCATCATGCCGGTGGCGACGCTGGCGGTCGGTCAGAGCGCGCTTATCGCCCGCTTGACGCGCTCCAGCATGATCGAGGTGCTGAGCACCGATTATGTGCGCACGGCGCGCTCGAAGGGCCTGTCGCCGCGGCGGGTGCTGGCCAGCCACGCGCTGCAAAACACGTTGATACCCGTCATTACGGTGGTGGGCTTGTCGGTTGGCGGCTTGCTGGGCGGCGCCGTCATCACCGAGAGCATCTTCGGCTTGCCGGGGGTGGGGCGCTTGGCGATTGACGCCATTAGCAATCGCGATTATCCCATGATCCAGGGCACCGTCATACTGGTCGCCGCCTCCTTTGTCTTCGTCAATCTCATTGTGGATATCATCTACGCCTTCGTCGATCCGCGGATACGCTATGAGTGAGCGTGGCGGTGTAAAAGGCGTTGACGCCGCGCTCATTGGCGAGCGCCCGACCGGCTTGTACACGCTGGTGATCATGAAGTTCACGCGCAACCGGGTGGCGCTATTCGGCCTGGCTTGCCTGCTGCTGATTCTGCTGGCGATCTTGCTCGCGCCGCAGGTGACGCCCTACGACCCGATTCAGAAAGACACGCCGGCGCGGAATCAAGCGCCATCGCTGCTGCATCCCTTCGGAACGGACAAGCTGGGGCGCTTGGCGATTGACGCCATTAGCAATCGCGATTATCCCATGATCCAGGGCACCGTCATACTGGTCGCCGCCTCCTTTGTCTTCGTCAATCTCATTGTGGATATCATCTACGCCTTCGTCGATCCGCGGATACGCTATGAGTGAGCGTGGCGGTGTAAAAGGCGTTGACGCCGCGCTCATTGGCGAGCGCCCGACCGGCTTGTACACGCTGGTGATCATGAAGTTCACGCGCAACCGGGTGGCGCTATTCGGCCTGGCTTGCCTGCTGCTGATTCTGCTGGCGATCTTGCTCGCGCCGCAGGTGACGCCCTACGACCCGATTCAGAAAGACACGCCGGCGCGGAATCAAGCGCCATCGCTGCTGCATCCCTTCGGAACGGACAAGCTGGGCCGCGATATTCTGAGCCGCGTGCTCTATGGCGGGCGGGTTTCGCTGCAAGTCGGCTTTCTGTCGATCGGGCTGGCTGTCGTGGTCAGCGTACCGCTGGGGCTGCTGGCCGGCTTCTTCGGCGGCATCCTCGACAACGCCGTCATGCGCGTGATGGATCTGATTCTTGCTTTTCCGGGGCTGATCCTGGCGATCTGGCTGGTGAGCCTGCTCGGCTCGAACATGAGCAATGTTGTTATCGCCATCGCGTTTTTCTCGCTGCCGACTTATGCGCGCTTGATCCGCGGCATCACCTTGTCGATTCGCGAGATGGAATATGTCGTGGCGGCGCGCAGTATGGGCGCGGGATCGTTGCGCATCATGTTCTTCCATATCTTGCCCGGTGTGCTGGGGCCGATGATCGTGGTGACCACGCTGGGTGTATCGGGCGCGATCGTGGCCGGCGCCAGCTTGAGCTTCCTCGGATTGGGCGTGCGGCCGCCGACGCCGGAATGGGGCGCCATGCTTGCGGACGGGCGCAACTATCTGCGCACGCAATGGTGGATCGCCGTCTTCCCCGGCATGACGATTACCTTGGTCGTGCTGATCCTCAACATCATCGGCGATGCGTTGCGGGATGCGCTGGATCCCAACGTCCGCGCCTGAGTTTAGCTGCTGCTCCAAAGGTTGAACTGGTCATACAGTTCTTCGAGGCTGTCGAGACGCTCCTGCGTTTTCTCCGGGTAGCGCAGCGCCAAGGCGCCCAGCAGCGCGTCGAGCAGGGCGAACAGCGCCACCGTATTGCTATACAATCGCAAGCGGAAGGGCACGATCAAGGCTAGGTCGGCGCGTGTCGCCGCGGGCGAAACATGGCTGTCGGTCACTGCAAGCACGGATGCGCCGCGCTCTCTGGCGACGTCCATAACAGTCAGCGTCTCCCGCATGTAGCGGGCGAAGGAGAGCGAAAAGACCAGATCGCCGGCTTTGAGTGGGATGAGCTGCGCCGCGATGGGGTCGATGCCCGGCGTCAGTACGGTGGTATCAGGACGGATATAGCGCAGGAAAATACCGAAATTGAGCGCCAGGGGGAACGAGGCGCCCAGGCCGATAATGTAGATCTGCTCGGCGGCATCCAGCAGGTCCACCGCCTGGTCAAAGCGACGCGTGGGTACATGCTGCGGCAGATCGAGCAGCGTCTGCAGCTCGTCGCGCAGCACGGTCGTCAGCAGGTGGGCGTCCGCTTCCGTATCCGCCGTCAGATCGTCGATCAGCGACTGTGAGCCGATCTGCATGCGTTGGGAGATGCGCGCCTGGCTGAGGAATTGGCTGCGCAGCACCGATTGCAGCTCCGGGAAGCCCTCGAAGCCGAGCGCTTGTGCGGCGCGAACCACCGTAGACGCGTTCACGCCAACAGCGGCGGCGATCTCGCTGATGGTGAAGTGGATGACATTGATGCGGCCTTCCAGCAAGAATTGCGCCACCTTGCGCTGGCTGGGCGAAAGCGAATCATGCTGGCTGCGCAGCCAGCGGATAATGTCGTCTTGCGGGCGTCCTTCGCTCATGATTTTAGGGCCACAGATCCGTGCTCAAATACTTCAGACCGGAGTCGGGCAGCAAGATAGCGATACGGCCGCCGCGCTGTTTGGTCTCCAGTAGCTGCAGCGCCGCGGCCAAGTTGGCGCCCGAGGAGAAGCCGGCGAAAAGCCCCTCATCGCGGGCCAGGCGGCGCGTCATTTCCATGGCGTCTTCATCGCTGACTTGCAGGCAGCCGTCGATGAGCTCGCGGTCAATCAGTGGCAGGTCGCCCATGGCGTACCCGCCGCCCTGGATCTTGTGATTGGCGCGGCTAACCGCTTCGCCCGCCAAGACGGCCGCGCCTTCGGGCTCAACGACGTAGCACTTGATGTTCGCGTCGCATTCCTTGAAGTAGCGAGCGCAGCCGGCGAAGGAGCCGCCGCTGCCGACGAAGTCGCAAAAGGCGTCGATGCCGCCCGATTGCCGCATGATTTCCGGCGCCGTATTCCGGTAATGAGCGCGCGCATTGCCGCCGAGCTGGAATTGATCAGCGCGAAACGCGCCGCGCTCGCGTACGATTTGCTGTGCCCTATCTTCAACCAAGGCCAGATCGTCGCCGGAGACTTGACCGGCGGCGGAGCCCGGCGCCTGATCGACCAGCACCACTTCGGCGCCGAGCGCGGACATCATGCGCGCCCGCTCCATTGAGTTGCCGCGTGACATGACCGCTACGAAGCGATAGCCCTTGGCGGCGCAGACGATGGCCAGGCCGGTACCGGTGTTGCCGCTGGTCAGCTCGACGACCGTGTCGCCGGGCTGTAAGTCGCCGCTGGACTTGGCATCATCGATCATCTGCAGGGCGATGCGGTCTTTTTTCGAGTAGCCCGGGTTGAGGTATTCCAGCTTGGCGTAGACAGCCCCGTCCAGCCCGCGGGTGATACGCGCGAGTTCAACCAAGGGCGTATTGCCGATGGTATCGAGCACAGACTTGCAGAGTTCAGCGGTTGGCAGGGTGTCGCTCCTCAAGCCTTTGACAGTCAAATTATAAGTCGCCGCCGGTCGAATGTAAAACAATGTATGGACACTGTCTCGACGCTGTCGTCTCTGATGATTCTCACCACAAAGACACTAAGGGCAGAAAGACTGTATCTGAAGAGGCTTTTCTTTGTGCTCTCTGTGTTCTCTGTGGTTAAATTTTTGTTCGATTGTACGCGTCACAGCGTAAGTCGGTATTCCACTGACCAGTCTGTGGAGCTTTGCCATTTGCGGGCGCGCTTGCTATGATTGCAGGCGTTCATGGGCGAGGAGCATGTCCGACAGAGTCACATTTCGCGAATTAAGAACGATGCCCGATATTAACGCCACGGTTGAGTTGCAGAAGGCCGTCTGGCGCATGCGCGATGTCGAGGTATCGTCGCCGCACACACTGCGCGCGATCGCGCATGCCGGCGGCGCGGTCATCGGCGCCGAAGCAGCCGGGCGGCTGATCGGTTTTTGTTTCGGCATGGCCGCCTGGCGCGAGGGCGAGTTGTGGCTCTGGTCGCATATGGCTGGTGTGCGCCCGGAGTTTCAGGGGCGCGGAGTTGGACTGCAACTCAAGCTGGCGCAGCGGGAGTGGGCGCTAAATAAGGGCTTCCGCCGCATGGCCTGGACCTTCGACCCGATGCAGAGCGGTAACGCCAATTTCAACTTCAATCGCCTGGGCACGACGGCGCGGATTTATTCGGTCAATCATTATGGCGACATGCAAGACGACATCAACGCCGGGTTGGCCAGCGACCGCCTGGAAGCGCAGTGGCAACTGGATTCGTCGCGTGTGGCCGCGCTGGCTGAGGGCGGCGGGCAGGGCGTGTCGCCGGCGCCAGTTGCAGCCGTCAATCTGGTGTATGTGGACCAGTCACGGGCGCTTCGTCACGAGCAGCCGGACGACTTCACCGACGCATACTACGGCATCCAGATTCCCTTGAATATCGCCGAGCTCAAAGCGGCGAATATGGAGCGCGCCAAGGCTTGGCAACTGAACGTGCGCCGGGCGATAACCTCACTGCTGGAGGCGGGCTATATCGTCAGCGGATTTGTCCGGGATGAGGACAGCGCCCGCTATATCATGAGCCGCGAGTCCTAAACCGGCAGGGCTACGCCGGCGCTGCAGATCTGCGTCAGCGCGCCGATGTCGCCTAGCCGCTCCAATTCGCTGCAGGTCTCGTAGATCCGGTCGGCGCGCGAGTCGTCGAAGAGTTCGCGCGTCAGCACGGAGAATTTCTCCCGCATTTCAGCCTCAGTCATGCGGAATTCCGGCTCGCCCTTCATATTGGGCAAGTAGACCTCACGCTGCTCCCCATTCGCCAGCGCGATTTGCAGGCGGCAGCCGTTGAGCGCGGGATAGCCCGCTTCAATCTCGGCGTCGACTTGTACATCGATCAAGTTGCGCAGCCGCTTGACCTCGGGGTCATCCCAGGCGCTGAAGTTGTGGGGCCAGGCGCTGCCCTGCGTCAGGGCGACGGCGGTTGAGACGCGGATGCTTAGGCCGGCGACATCGCGCGCCGGCGGGTTGGGATCGACGCGGAAGATGGGGCGGGTGGCGTAGCCGTAGGTCTTGAGCTTGATGCTCTCGATGGCGGAGATGTCCAGCGCGCCCGCCTGCAGAATGGCTTGCGCGGCGTCGATGGCCTGGTGGGTGTGACGACAGCCGCCGTGTGGTTTGAAGGCCGTGCCGAGGATGGCGAATTCCTGGCCGAGATCGTCGAACGCCCCCGCATTGCAGCCGTCGCCGAAAGCGCTGAAGTAGCCGTACTCGCCATCCAGGGCGCCGCGCGGACCGTAGAAGCCGGACTCGGCCAGCCGCAACGCGAAGACCGCATTGCGCGAGGCGAAGCCGCTGATGAGGTCTTTGGTATCGCAGGGACCGCCTTCATAGACATATTGCTCGGTGCCGGAGGCCAGATCAGCGGCCAGGGCGACCGTATTGATGAGCGTTTCGCGGTCGCAGCCGGCACAGCGCGCGGCAGCCAGCGCCGCCGACATGGCGCCGAGCGTGCCTTTGAGATCGTTGCCGCGGGTCCGATGCGTCGCGCGTACCTGCAGCCCTATGCGCACGGAAAAGTCGTAGGCGGCGATGATCGCCACGAGCATGTCTTCGCCCGTACTGCCATAGGCTTCGCCGACCGCCAACACAACCGGCACGACTTGGGAGGCGATGTGCCCGGCTGAGCGATGCGAGTCGTCCATGCCCAGGATCTTGATCATGACGGCGTTGGCGAAGGCGGCGCCCTCCAGAGAGACACGCTCGCCCGTGCCCAACAGCGTGGCTTGATCGCCGGGCATCATCATGCTGGCGTATTGCGCGGCTTTTTGACCCAGGTCGCGCTGGTAGCCGCCCAGGCCGGTGCCGATGGAGTCGTAGACGATCCACTTGGCCAGGTCGAGAGCGTCCTCCGGGACGTCATCGAGACGGAGACGAAGCGTGTAGTCGGCCAGTCTTTCCAATAGATTGCTAGAAACGGTCATCTTAGTATCCCCCGAACTCTCTGGTTTTGCGGTCGACTCCCAGAGCCGCCCAACCTTTCAATACGTCTAATTCAAAATTCGTTTGGTGGTATCAATCATGTATTCTACCTCGTCATCGGTCAATTCGGGTGTGACGGGCAGATTGACGACCTGGCTAGCCAGCATTTCGGTGACGGGCAATTGATCACGATTTGGGAAAGCGTCTGCGTAGACATCGTAGCGATAGACTGCCGGCGCGTAATGGACGACCGCTTCAATGCTGGCCTCGCGCAGCCCTCCGTGTAACTCATGCTGGCTGTCGCTGCGGACGGCATACGAGCGGAAAGTGGGCGCCGATTCCGGGCGAAAGCGGGGCGTGATGACGGGTGCATCGGCCAGGCCTGCTTCCAGCGCGGCGGCGATGGCGCGGCGGCGTGCAGTCCATTCCTTGAGGTGCGGCAGCTTCACCAGCAGCAAAGCCGCCTGCAAGCCGTCAAGCGGAACGTTGAAGCCTTCGGCGACATAATTCTGAT
>WTGO01000068.1 GCA_011523515.1 Chloroflexota bacterium | reverse complement strand
CTCCAAGCCCCTCCCCCAAAATAAGGGAGGGCTTTTTTGGCACGTCGTTATGACGCCTTGGCTCCCCTTCCCCCCTTGTGGGATGCCCGCCATAGAGATGGCGGGAAAGCGCCGGGGGATGGGGGCTTGGCGAAGTTTCATATAGTGTGTGAGCCAAGTTGTGACTTGCGAGCGGCTGTGGTTAAAATTCTGTCTGTATTTCTCAACGTTACGAACTACGAATTTGAAGCGATTGCCCGGCGTTGTCTCTGTAGAAGCTATGGCAGGCGCTGCCATTTGCGCTAGAATGGCGCCTTGTTCCAATGGACGAGAGGGCGAACCCACTTGGCAGACCAAATCAAAGCTATCATCTCCGATATGGACGGCGTCTTGTGGCGCGGCGCGCAAGCCTTGCCCGGCCTGGCCGACTTCTTCGACTTCCTGTTCGAGCGCGAAATCAGCTTCGTGCTGGCGACCAACAACAGCCGCAACACGCCCGAGGACTACATGCATAAGCTGGCGTCCATGGGCGTCACCGGCATCACACCCGGCCACATCGTGACCAGCGGCACAGCCACCGCCATCACCTTGCAAGCGCAGTACCCGGCCGGCACGCGCGTTTACGTCGTCGGCGGGCGCGGCCTCAAGCAGCTGCTGAGCGACGCCGGCTTCCATCTGGTGGCGGCGGGCGCGGAGCTGGTGGTCTGCGGCATCGACTTCGACCTCACCTACGACAAGCTCAAGACGGCGGCACTGCTCATTCGCGGCGGCGCGCGCTTCATCGGCACCAACCCGGATTCGTCTTTCCCCTCGCCCGAGGGTTTGGTGCCCGGCGCGGGCAGCATCCTGGCGCTGATTGAGTCGGCATCCGGCTGCGCGCCCACGATCATTGGCAAGCCGGAACGCGGCATGTTCGAAGCGGCGCTGCGTCAAACCGGCGCGCAAGCGGCCGAGACGCTCATGATCGGCGACCGCATCGGAACCGATATCATCGGCGCGCAGGCGCTGGGCATCCAGACGGCGCTGGTAATGACCGGCGTCGAGACGGACGCCAGCCTGCGCGCGAGCAAGACGCAGCCGGATCGGGTCTTCGCGGGACTGCCTGAGTTGATTGAGGCGCTGCGAGATTAGAGAGCTTGAAACAGTTTTGCCACCGAGGACACAGAGATTGATTAGATGTAAAGTTGGCCGCTCTTGCGTCGAATGCCGTAGGGGAGACTGACGGTCAGTGTCTACGCGACCCTGTGAGTCGCCCGACATGGCGCAAGCCCTTATTCGCCGGGCTGCCGCAACGAGTCGCGGCGCTGCAATCGCTAAGACTCGCGAGCGATCAAAGCCGCCAGCACCGCCTCCAGCTCGGGCACAGACTCCGCATCCTTGAAACCCGCCAGGCGCGTATACACCTCGCAGGCCGCCTCGAAGAAACCGGGCGGCAGGCCCGCCAGCTCGAATGTCGCGGCGATCTCCTGCATTTCGCCGGCGAAGCGCCAGGCTTTGGACGTCACCCCGCGCACCTGATCGCGCCGCTGCGCCACCGATTCAGCCGACCGCATGCCCCACTCCCGCTCCAGCTCGGCGCGCACGTCCAGGTTCTCCGCCACACCGTAAATCGCCGACAGCAAAGCGGTCGAGCCCTTGGTCAGCGCCGCGAAGGTCATCTTTAGCGCCGAGGCCTTGCCCACTTCGTCGCCGATGGCGATGGCTTCTGTGAGCGTGCCGGCGAATAGCGCCTCTACCTGCCCCGCCGACGGACCGGAGAGGTAGAAGCGCGTTGTGCCTGTGTTCCAGGCGGGCGGGCCGACGATGCTGCCGTCGACGAAGTCGATGCCGGCGGCGACCATTCGCTCGGCGATGTCTTGCGCATTCTGCGGCGAGATGGCGTTGCCCTCGCAGTATAGCCCGCCGAAGCCGACCGCAATCACCGCGTCGGCCACTGCTTCGGCGGCGTGCGGCGGGCAGACGCAGAGAATGATGTCGCAGGCGGCGCAGAGCTCGTGCAGAGTATCGACCTCGCGCAGGTCGTTTTCAGCGGCGCGTTGACGCGTGGCGGCGCTGCGCCCGGCGGCCGCCCATACGACATCGTGCCCGGCCGCGCGCGCCGATGCCGCTATCGAGGCGCCCATCGCCCCAGGGTTGATGATGCCTACTGTTTTCACAGCATATTCCTTTGTCTCAGTAAGCGTAAGAAAGTCATGCAACTCCTGTATCTGCGAAATTGAATGCCCTTTTGCCACAGAGGGCACAGAGTGGTTTTGAGAACACAGAGGAATTGATCTTGCTTCGACGCTCACACAATATATGCCGCTGCTCTTCTTTTCGTCTTTCGCTCCCAAATTAATTCTGGAAAGCTTTTCTCGGCGCACTCTTTTTTCTCTGTGTAGAAGGGCAGTGTCTACGCGCCCCTCGGTGGCAAGGCTTTTTTACATTACTTGCTTGCACTTACTTCTGTCAGTCAGTCCTTGGCATGCAGCAAGCGCTCGAAGCGATCGTAGGTCTCGGACTTCTCGTCAAAGACATAGTCGGGATGCGCCACAATGATATCGGTACCGCCGATCGCGCGCAGGTGCTGCATGGTCTTGTGTATCAGCTCGGAACGCACCAGCAGATTCGTCTCGAACCACTGCTTTGTAGTGCCGGGCGGGCTGGCAACCGCTACCACGCCGGGCCCCTTGCTGCCACTGAGCGCGGGATTGGCCAGGATACGCTGCTGCACGTCTGTCACAGAATCGCCGCAGATATTGGCGCGCAGCGAGACGAATTGCCGCGCGCGCCGATTGGCTTCAATGAGTTCGATCATTTCGCGCAAGGTCTCGAGCTTGACCGGCGACTCGCGCAGGCGGCGGCGATTGGCGATTAGCACCGCTTCCGAAGCGATGATCGTGCCGCCGTCGATCGGCCGCAGATGATTCTCGCGCAGGGTCGTGCCCGTCTGCGACAGGTCGGCGATCAAATCGGCGTAACCCATGCGCGGCGCGGCTTCCATCGCGCCCTCGGCATGCACAAGCAAAAAATGCGTGATGCCTTGTTGGTACAAGAAGTTTCGCGTTAGATTGCTGAATTTGGTGGCGATGCGCAACTGCCGGCCCCGCTGCTGATAACGCAGGCTGAGATCAGACAAGTCGGCGACAGAGCTTACGTCAATCCAGGAATCGGGCACGGCCAACAGCAACTCGCAGCGGCCGAAGCCCAGCCGGTCGATGACCATCACCTCCGCCGAATCCTCGCCGTGCTCGGCGACGATATCGAGGCCGGTGACGCCGATATCCGCACGCCCCTCCAGCACCTTGTTGAGGATATCCAGCGGCCGCTGATAGACCACCTCCGCCTGCGGCAGACGGGGAATTGTCGCGCTGTACTGCCGGCGGTTCGGCTTATAAATCCGCAGGCCGGCGCGCGCGAAAAACCCCTCGCAGGGCTCGGCCAGATTGCCCTTGCTGGGCAAGGCTACGATAAGATTCTCGGTGGGCCCTTGACTATCCATCAGCGCTCAAGAGCTCCTCAACCAGGCCCGCCAGCTCGGCCCGCGGAACACGTCGTTCCTGTCGATTGCGCATTTCGCGCAGGATTGCCGTCTGTGCCGTTCGTTCGGCTTCTCCGATGATGATGACGAGAGTTGCGCCGCGGCGGTCGGCGCGCTTCAAGCCGCGGCCCAGGCCGCGCCCGTCGATGCTCACTTCGGTCGCGATGCCAATCCCGCGTAGTTCATCAGCGATGGCGAAAGCCGCCGCGAAATCATCATCGGCCACCGGTATCACGCAGACGTCTCCTTCTTCGGGCGGCGCGCCGCCCACCGCCTTCAGCACGCTGGCGATGCGTTCGATGCCATAAGCGAAGCCCAGCGCCGGCGTCGCCTCCCCCCCGCCCAGAATGCTGACGAGATTGTCATAACGGCCGCCGCCACAAATCTGAACCACTTCGCCGCCGACGGTCGGGCAGTGCAGCTCGAAGATCAAGCCGGTGTAATAGTGTAGACCCCGATTTAAGCCGAAGTCCAACTCAATGTCGCCGGCAATTGAGCCGTACGCGGCCAAGCACCTCAGGGTGCGTCCGAGCTCGTCCAACGCCCGCCCATCCAGCTTGAAGTCCGTGGCCAGATCTTGCGCTTGGCGCAGGGTTGCCATCGGCTCGCCCGCCAGTTCTCCCAGGCGCTGCATGAAATTCAGCGCCACCTGCAATTTCGGTCCCTGCTGGTCTTCGCGGATTTTGTGCAGCAGGCGCTCGACCACTTCGCCATCCTCGCGATTGCTGTCGATGCGGATATTCAGGCTGCGCAGGAAGTCGGTAATCGCTTGATGCGCTTCGTTATCGGTCATTTCACGCAGTACATTGATCAACTGCTGGCTTTGCGCGCCGCCCGCCATTTCGCTGCCGACTGCGGTCGCGGCGTCGCCATCATATTCGGGATAAATCTCCTGCAGCGACGCGACCACAGCGTCGCTGCCCCGCTTGCGCAAGTTCTCCATATTGCGCAGCAGAAAGTTAACCAGCTGCTTGCGCAAGCCCAGGCCATGTAGAAAGCCCTCCAGCACATCGCTTTGGCCGATGACAAGTTTGTAGTCACGGATGCCCGCCTGCTCCAGGCCGCTGCATGCCAGGTGGATGATCTCGGCGTCCGCGCGCGGTCCGGCGGCGCCCAGCAATTCGGCGCCGCTCAAGGTGAACTGACGATAGCGATGCTGCTGGGGTTTCTCGTAGCGGAATACCGGCCCGCTGTATTGAATTCGCAGGGGCAGCGGCTCGTCTTGCCAATGCTCGACATAGGCGCGCAGAATCGACGCCGTCACTTCAGGGCGCAAGGCGACGCGCCGGCTCCGGTAGTCAAATTCGTAGAGGCGCGCGGCAATGTCTTCGCCCGACTTGCGCAAGTAGAGTTCGGTGTTCTCCAGAATCGGCAGGTCCACTGGCTGGTAGCCGTGCATGCGCAGGTGCTGTTCCAGGCGGTCTTGCACCTGCCGCTGGCTGGCGTATTCCGCGCTGAATACATCGCGCATTCCGCGCAAAGCGGAGATTCTGTCGGCGGATGACATGCCGGGTTATTCGCCTGAATTCGATTGGACTGACGTCGCTCAGACTACCACTGAATCGGGCAAAGGCAAAGTGCCGGGCGCAGGTCGTCAAGGGCGCCGGGTGAACTCCACGCTGAACTCGTCGGCGTCGTCGACGATGAACCGCAGCAGCGCCAGCCCCTCTTCTCTGATGGCCGCTCGCGCCTCATCGCCGGGAGATTCGAACAGGGAGACCTGCAGAACTGCGCGCGCTTTCTCCCGCCGCATGCTCCAAATCGCGCCGACGAAGCCGTCGATAATCACCGATCCCAGCACCCGTCCGGCCGAGACGAAGACTTTCTTGCGCTGCTCCTCCGGCAAGATGCGCGCCCGGTCCTTATGGGCGATCAGGATATTGTCATATTCGGGCAAGAAGCGAATCGGCGCGGGCGCGTCTGCGTCCTCAATCGCCAAGCCAGGCAAGTCATAGCACGCTTTTCCGGCTTCATCGCGATAGACCACTAGCTCGTCCACGGTCGCCGCCAGCTGCGTTTTCAGGCCGGTCATGCCGGTCCAGGTTTGAAAGTCCATGACGCTGGCCGGCCCAAAGGCAGCCAGATAACGCCGAAATAACGCGCCTAAATCCGCTGGCTCAGGGGGGCCCAGCCAGCTTTCGGCAGTGGTATAGGTCGCACGCGTGCCCACACCCCAGGTTCCGCTGGGCGGGACTTGCACCAGGGGCAGGTAACTGCGCACAGCGTATGCCATGGCCTGCTTGTCCCGGTCGGGCACATGCTCCAGCAGCTGGTCGCGCAAGGCGCCGATAGCGGGCGATTCGGCTTCAAGGTAGGGCCTGGCGATCTGAATCAGTCGCTCGATATCCAGGCCCCTCGCGCGCGCGCCGAAAAACGAACGCAAGCCCCGCGCCAGCGCCGGCTGAATCACAGCTTGGAAGCGTTGATGATCGGCGGCGGTCACCAGATGAAGCGTCGAGCGCAGCCAGGGCGCCCGCACCACCTGTCGAGTTTCCAGCAGCCGCGTCAATTCGTCGCGCTCAAAGCGGCGCAGCCGCGTCCAGAGCCCGATATAAGGCGGATTGGGAATCTGGGATTGCAGCGCGACCAGCGATTCGATGACTGTCGCGCTATCAAGCGTCGCTCGTTGCAGCAGATGCTGCCGCGCCAGCAATGTGCGATTCAGTTGCCTGCGTGAGAGTTGCCGCGCTACCATGCGTCCAGTATATCAGCCGCGGCGCGCGGCATCAAAGCGGCGTAGCGACCGCCTCTTCTTGTATCTCCTGTGGGGCATCGGAATCGAACAAGCGGCGCAGGAAAAAGAGCAGAAAGCCGGCGACCAGCGCCGCGGCCAGGGATATTCGCAAAGGCATCTGCTGCGCGCGCTCGAACACGCCAGGGCGTCCGTCGATGAGGTCCGCTCGCAGCGACGCGACGAACTCGGGCCGCGGCTCCACCGGCGTCAAGGCCGCGTGCAGCGCTTTTATTGTGCCGACCAAGTCGCCGAATTCAGCCGCAGGCGACTCGGCATACCCTGCCCTATCGCCCAAATCATCGCCGGTCTGAATGCCCGCGGTGACGTCATCGAGCAGGCTCTGTGTTTGAATATCGCTGGACGAGTCCATACGCGCTTACACCTCGGTTCCATCTATTCGACGCTGCTGGCCGGGCTCGGGCGTCGACCCCATATCATCCCGAAGCGCCAGCAGAGTACGATGATACAGCGACTTGATTGCGCCTTCCGTGCGCCCCATGATCGCGCCGATATCAGCATTTGACATTTGCTCAATGAACTTCAGCAGCAGCAATTGCTGGCGTTCTTCAGGCAGGCGCCGCACAGCCGCCATTAGACTGTCGCGTTCTTCCAGGTCCTCGGCCATGCGCTCGGGCGCCTCCGATTGCAGCGAGTGCGCCACGTAATCATCGAGGGCGATAATCTTGCGCCGCGCTTGGTCGCGATGCCAATTGGCCACCAGATTATGCGCGATACGATAGAGCCAGGCCTGGAAGGGCAGACCCCGATCGACATAGTTGCCGATGTGGGCATAGGCGCGCATGAAGACCCTGGCCGTCAGATCTTCGGCATCCTGAGTGTTTCCCGTGCGGTGAAATATATAGCTATACATCTTCTTCACATAGCGGGCGTACAATTCGCCAAATGCCTCTGCGTCTTCTTTCGCCAACGCCACCAATTCCCGGTCATCAAGATCCTCGTGGCTTAGGCGGCGGCTGAAGAAGTTTTTCATACTGTAAATTCCTTAACCCGTCAGCCTAATCAGGGTTACGCGGATTTCGCCCATGGCGCCCCTGCGCGGACTCAGCCAGCAACAACCTCACTTCATGCAGGCTGGGCAAGGACGACATGGTGCCGCTTCGGGTACAGGCCAGCCCGGCGGCCGCCGAGGCGAATTCCAGCGTCCGCGCCAGCGGCCAGCCCAGCGCCAACCCTTGACAGTAGGCGCCGACGAAGGCATCGCTGGCGCCGGTCGTATCCACCACATCGAGCGCGAAGGCCGGCTGCTCCAATTTGCAGCCCGCCTCGTAAAGCGCACTACCCTGCTCGCCGATGGTCAGCACCACTTGTTTAACGCCCAGGGCCAACAGCTCGCGCGCCAGCAAATCCAAATCATCCGACGCGCTGCCCAGGATAAGCTGTGCTTCCAGCTTGTTGGGGATGAGCGCGTCAACCAGATGCAGGTAGCCCACGACAAAGCTGTCACGCGTGAAGAATGGCGCCGGATTCAGCACCGTTACCGCGCCAGCCGCCCGCGACCGCTCCAGCGCGAATTGCACCAGTGGCTGCGGAATCTCGAAATCGACAAGCACAATATCGCCCGGCTCTACATCCGCCAGCGCAGCCCGAATTTGTTCCTCATCAACCAGACGGCTGGCATCGGGCGCGCCGATGAAGCCGGGCACATTGTCCATAACCACGATACTGGCGATGCTGGTGCGCGCTTCCCGGTGTCGGCGGATGTGCCGCGTATTGACGCCGACATCATTTAGCGAGGCCAGCATGTCGTCGCCCAACATATCCGCGCCGACGCAGCCGACCAGCCACACATCCTCGGCGCCCAGCCGCGCGGCGGCGGCGGCCTGGTTCAGCGCTTTGCCGCCGGGCGTCATGGTCGCCCTGGTGGCATGCACGGCGCGATTCGGCGCCACCCAATCCGGCACCTCAAACACAAAATCGTAAACCAAACCGCCAATAACAACGATACGGGACATATTGAGGTTTCCTGTGCCGGCACCGTCTCAATGTCATTGTAGCATGAATGAACCCCTCAATGTGTATCGTCATCGACAGGCCAAATGGCGGAAGCGCGCCGCGGCGGCCATTTGGCGCTGGCGGACGCGCGGACTATACTAGGGACGCATGCCCTTTTCGCTCGGCATTGCCGGTTGCGCACGCGACGAAGGTAAGTCTCATGCTGAATACGCGGCGCGGTAGATTGCTCAAAGAGAATTTGACAGCCTATTGCTTTCTGGCGCCCGCGGGCGTCTTGATCCTGCTATTCGGTTTGTTCCCGGTGGCTTTCGCCTTCTTCGTCAGCTTGCACCGCTGGCGGCGCTTCCCTGACAATTACATCGGTTTGGCCAATTACGAAAAAGCCCTGGGCAACCTGGGCTATATCCTCTTCTTTTGGCTGGCGTTGCTCGCTTTCGCCGTCGCCCTGCGCATCGTCCGACAGCTTGCCAAGACCATGCGGGGGTCCACTATCAAGCAGGAGTCCGTTTCCCTGCTGGCCGGCGTCGTCTGTGGCTACGCGGCATTGTTGGCGCTCGACTGGTTCTTCAAGCTCATCCCCGTCATCATGCTGATACCCCGCCAAGTTCGCGGGCAGAATGTGTCGCTGGCGCTGTTCATGGAGAAATTCGGCGAGAGCTTCACCAGCCCCGGTGTCTTTGAAGCCGCCAATTGGATGCTCACTGGCTTTGTGGCGGCGGCGGCCGTGCTGGCGCTTGTCGTTTGGCGCTTCCGCACGGAGTCCAGCGCTGAGGTCGTCGTCCGCGGCGGCCTGGCCACAGCGGCGCTGCTGGCTGCGATTTTTCTGCTGCGCCTGACCATCGACGAAACGAATCTGGCGCTGGCGGCGGCACGCGAAAGCGGCGAATCGCTGCCGATTTGGTCGCAGTTGGTTTTCGTAAGCGCCGGCATCGCGCTGATCGCCTCGGCGTATTTCATATTTCAGCGCGGCATCCGCGCGGGGTCAAACCGGAGATTCGCCCTGCTGGTCTTGAGCGGCCTGGCGCTGGCGGTCGGCGGCTATCTGCTCATGGCCGAGGCGCCGGCGGCCCTGGCCTCAGCCGACGACGACCTGCTGCAGGGCTTCTGGGTCACTGTCATGTATGCCGGCGGAACGGTGCCGGCGCAGCTGACAATCGGGCTGCTGCTGGCGTACCTGCTGTTTCAGCCGATTCGCTTCCGCGCGTTCTTTCGCATGGTTTACTTCATCCCCTATATCACGCCCTTCGTGGCCACATCAATCGTCTTCCGCATCATCTTCGACGCCGGCAAAACCGCGCCGGCCAACCGCATGCTGGCAATCGTCGGCATCGAGCCGCAGCGCTGGATCCTGGAGCGTTCGTCCATCGGCAGCTTGCTGGGCTTGCCCGATTTTCTGGCTGGCCCGGCCCTGGCGCTGATCGTCATCATGATCTACTCCACCTGGACCTATATCGGCTACGACGCGGTGATCTTTCTGGCCGGCCTGGGCAATATCTCCGGCGAACTCTACGAAGCCGCGCGCATCGACGGCGCCAACGGCTGGCGCATCTTTCGACATATCACCCTGCCGCTGCTCTCGCCCACCATATTCTTTCTCTCGCTGGTGGCGATCATCGGCACCTTCCAGGCCTTCACGCAAATCTGGATCCTGCGCACCGGCGCGGTGGGCAGCAAGGTCAATACCGCCAGCGTCTATATCTTTGACGAACTGCAAAACAGCAATCGTTACGGCTACGCCTCGTCGATGGCATTTGTCTTGTTCGCGCTGATCTTGCTGATGACGCTATTCCAGAATCGCATCATGGGAAGGCGCGTATTCTATGGCTAGTGATAGCGCTGGACTGAAGCCGCCTGTCGCTGGCAAAACGCCTTTGGAAGCGCCGCGGCCACCGCTCGACCTGGGACGAATCGGCATTTACGCCGTGCTCTTCGCCGGCGTCGTGATCGCAATCGGACCCTTCCTCTGGATGATCAGCGCCTCCTTCATGACGCTCAGCGAAGTCAATCTTACGCGGCTGCTGCCGGAGAATCTGCTCTGGGAGAATTACGCCACCGCGCTGCGCCGCGCCAATTTCCTGGATATCGAATTGGTCACCGACCCAGCCACCGGCGTGCTGCAGTCGCTGGGCATCTCCGGTTACATCTGGAACAGCATCCGCATCACGCTGATCACAGTCACGGGTTCGCTGCTGGTCTGCATCCCGGCCGCCTACGCCTTCGCGCGCATGAACTTCATCGGGCGCAACTTCATCTTCGCGCTGTTTTTGTCGACCATGATGATCCCCGGCATCGTCATGCTGATCCCGCACCTGCTGACGGTGATCTGGCTGGGCCGGCTGAGCGAGAGCCTGTTCGGGCCCGCGGGCGCCTGGTTCAACAATTGGCCCGCCTTGACCATCCCCTTCTTCGCCTCGGTCTTCAATATCTTTCTGCTGCGCCAATTCTTCATCCAGATACCCGACGATCTGTGGGAAGCCGCGCGGATTGACGGCGCCGGGCATCCGCGCTTCCTCGTCAGCGTGGTGCTGCCCCTATCCAAGGCGCCCATCATGACCATCGTCACGCTGGGTTTCATCGGCTCCTGGAATGCGCTGATGTGGCCGCTGCTGGTGACCATCAACGACGAGTGGCGGCCCATCGCCGTCGGCTTGTCCAACTTCGTGACGGCCGACACGCCGGGCGATCTCAACTTGCAGATGGCGGCATCGGTCATCACGGTGATCCCGATTCTGATGTTGTATTTCGTGGCGCAAAAGCAATTCACCGAGGGCATCTCCCAGACCGGCATCAAGAGCTGATCACAGAGACAAAATCCACGTTCGTTTGCGCCGCACAGTCTGCTAGAATATCAATACTCACGGTGGCAACTCAGATCCAGAAAGAAACCATAAATGAAGGAGAAACAACCATCATGAAGCGAGCATTGATTCTCTTGTTGATTTTGCTCGTGCTTGGTCCCGGCCTGGGGCTGGCGCAAGGCGACACCGATTATGAAGGTATTGATCCCAGCGGGCAGACGGTCGTCTACTGGCATCAGTACTCCGACGACAGTTCACAAGCCAATACGATGGCGGCGCTGATTGAAGATTTCAACAGCAGCAACGGCTATGGCATCACCGTGGAAGCCATCCACCAGGGCCACTACGGCACCATTGAAGATCTAATGAATACGGCGATTCTGTCGGGCGAACTGCCGAATATGGTGGCGGGCTATGCTAATGCTGTGGCTGGCTGGGCCAACGAAGGCGTGGTTGTCGATATCAATCTGCTGCTCAACAGCCCGAGCTGGGGCATCTCCGCTGACGAGCAGAGCAATCTCAATTTCAACCTGCTCAACGTCAATCAGCTGGACTTCTCGCCCTTCTACGGCATGCGCGTGGCCTGGGCCAACCAGAACTCGCTGAACGTCTTTTATACCAACCTGGATATCGTCGAGGCGCTGGGCTTTGAGCGGCGCGCGCCCGAGACCCTGGCCGAATTTGAGGAGATTTCCTGCGCGGCGGGCGCCAGCGATATGTATCAGGGGTATCCGCTCGATACCGGCACCTCGCACTTCGAGAGTTTTGTGGCCGCGCACGGCGGCGCGATTTTCGATGCTGATGCCGGCGCCTACATCTTCGAGTCGGACGCTGTCGTCAGCGCGATGGAAATGTTCACGCGCATGCTGGCCAACGACTGCGCCTATCTCTTCGCCGAGCGCTATCAGAATACCGGCGACTTCTCCATCGGCATCACACCCTTCGCCGCGGGCAGCTCAGCCGGCATCCCCTTCATCACCTGGGACGCCGCCGAAGCCGAAATGACCGATGAATGGGTCGTCACCGCATTCCCGGGCGCGGAAGGCGTCGGGCGCACCATCCAGCTCTTCGTGCCCAGCCAGGCGATCCTGACCGCCAGCCCGGAAGCTGAACTGGCCACCTGGCTCTTCGTCCGTTATCTCGCCGGTTCCGAGGCGCAGCTGGCCTGGTCCGGCGCCACCGGCTACTTCAGCATTCGCAACGACATCGAAGTCAGCGAAGCCGATTTCACCGAGCCGCGCATGCCCTACGCCCGTTTCGTTGAAGTACAGGGCATCCTGCAGGATGATTCGGTGAGCGTCTATTCGTCGCCCGGTTTGCCCAGCTATAGTGGCGTACGCGGGCTGGCGCCGAATACCATTGCCGAGGTCGTCAATGGCGATACGGCAGCTGCAGACGCCTTGGCCGAGCTTAACGAAGAAGCCAACGAATTGCATGATGATCTCGATTAGCGTTTGATCAGCATGCGCTAAGTTTCATCGTATAGGACCCTGCCCGCAGGCGGGGTCCTGCAGTCTCCCATGAAACTGCGTTGCGAATTGTTCAACGCGGCGCCTGATAGATGTAAAAGTGAACCATTCGTCTCGCTACAGCAGCCGAAACTCTGACCAAACTGTAATAAATACCTATAATCTAGAGAAATACGTTTGACGCTGTTTTTCATTTGTGTTATATTCAGGTTCGTAAGCCTTTGTTTCCACTAGCTCACACGATTTGATTATTCGCTCCGTTTGCCAAAAACCACGTTTGGCGCTTTGCGACACTTGCCGTACAGGCAACGAACGGAGCATTTTCCTCCGAAAACCACATGCGGAAACACGCGAGAGTAATTGGCACAACCAGCTTTCAAACCCCCAACCAAGTATCCCAGGAATAAGTGAATGAACATAGCAACACTTGAAACAAAGACGCTGCCCGAATTGCGAACGATGGCGCGCGACAAGAGCGTTCCGCGCTTCAGCAAGCTCAAGAAGCAGGATCTGATCATCGGCTTGCTGCGCGAAGAGGCCGAGCGGCGCGGAAACCAGCTGCGCGGCGGCGTCTTGGAAGTGGTCGATGACGGCATCGGTTTCTTGCGCGCGGAAGGTTATCTGCCGGGCCAGAACGACATTTACGTCAGCCAGACGCAAATCAAGAAGTTCAATCTGCGCACCGGCGACATGGTCATCGGGCAAGTGCGGCCGCCCAAAGACACCGAGCGCTATTACGGCTTGCTGCGCGTCGACGCCGTCAACGGGCTGAACCCTCACGAGATCAGGAATCGCGCCAATTTTGAGCGCTTGACGCCTATCTTCCCCGAAGTGCGCTTCAACCTGGAAACCCTGCCGCGCATCATTTCCACGCGTATGCTCAACTTGATCGCGCCGGTCGGTTTTGGCCAGCGCGGCTTGATCGTATCGCCGCCAAAGGCCGGCAAGACGACTGTGCTCAAGGACATCGCCAACGCCATCAGCCAGAATTACCCGGAAGTGCATCTTATGATCGCGCTGATTGGCGAGCGGCCGGAAGAGGTCACGGACATGGATCGTTCGGTTGACGCCGAGGTGATCGCATCGACCTTTGACGATCCGGTGCACCATCACGTTCGCGTGGCGGAAATGGCGCTGGAGCGCTGCAAGCGTCTGGTGGAAGTCAAGCGGCACGTGGTTATGATGCTGGATAGCGTTACGCGCCTGGCGCGCGCCTATAACCTGGTCGTGCCCACCAGCGGCCGCACGCTGTCCGGCGGCTTGGACCCATCGGCCATTCACCCGCCCAAGCGGCTCTTCGGCGCCGCGCGCAATGTCGAAGAAGGCGGCAGCCTGACTATCGTCGCCACCTGCCTGGTCAATACCGGCAGCAAGATGGACGATGTCATCTACGAAGAATTCAAGGGCACGGGCAATATGGAATTGCACCTGAGCCGCAAGCTGCAAGAACGGCGTATCTTCCCCGCCTTTGACGTCGAGCAGTCGTCAACCCGGCGCGAAGAGTTGCTGCTGGGCCCCGATGTGCTGCAGCGCGTCTATACGATGCGGCGCATGTGGTCGCATTTGGCCGAACAGCCCGAGGGCATCGTCGGCGCCACCGAGCAGCTGCTACACAACTTCCGCCTCTACGATACCAATCAGGAATTCTTGAACAACCTGCACGGCAGCAACGGCCGCTAATTGCTCTAGTACGCTCCAATCAAATGAACGACGAGGTATTCGGCAGCCTGAGCGCGGGCTGGCGATCGCTACCGTATTGCTGGAGGTTAATCCATGAAAGTTGAACATGTCATCGCCCTGATCACCGGCGGCGCATCCGGCTTGGGCGCCGGCACAGCAGCGCGCTTCATCGAGGGTGGCGCTCGCGTCCTCATATTGGACCGCGACGTGGACAAAGGCGCGCGCCTGGCTGACGAGCTGGGCGGCCGCGCCCGATTTGTCGCAGCCGATGTCAGCAGCGAAGCCGATGTTCAGGCGGCGCTTGATCTGGCGCAGGCGGAATTCGGCGGTCTCAATGTGCTGGTGAATTGCGCTGGCATTGGCCTGGCGACGCGCACCATCAGCAGCCGCGGCCCGCATCCGCTGGAGCACTTCGAAAGCGTGATCCGCGTCAATCTCATCGGCAGTTTCAATTGCATCCGCTTGGCCGCTGCGCTAATGGCGGGCAACGAACCAAACGAATTCGGCGAGCGCGGCGTCATCATCAACTCGGCCTCCGTGGCCGCCTTCGAGGGGCAAATCGGCCAGGCAGCTTACTCCGCCTCCAAGGGCGGCATTGTGGGCATGACCCTGCCTATCGCGCGCGACCTGGCTCGGAACAGCATCCGCGTCTGCACCATTGCGCCGGGCATCTTCGACACGCCGCTGCTGGGCAGCTTGCCGGAAGCAGTTCGTGCCTCGCTGGGCGCGCAGGCGCCCTTCCCGCAGCGCCTGGGCTTGCCGACCGAATACGCCCAGCTGGCGCAGCAAATCGTCGAGAACCCCATGCTCAATGGCGAGACCATTCGCCTGGACGGCGCCCTGCGCATGGGCAGCACCTAGCGATTGACGCCAATTTCAAGGGGAGTGGTAAATATCAATGATATAAGAACTCCATCGGATAGGGGGTGTACTGT
>WTGO01000108.1 GCA_011523515.1 Chloroflexota bacterium | reverse complement strand
AGCACCTTCTTTCAATTCCGTTAGCATTATAGTGAACCAGTACCGGACAAGCCTTACATAGTTCTCGTTGCACTTCAAGGCTTTTCGGCTAAGGGTCTCCCCAACCACCGCCGCCAGGCGTCTCGATGATGACACGATCGCCGGCATCGAGATGAGCCGTATGCTTGCCGCTGACGACCTCGTCCACGCCGCCGCGCCGAATCGTATTCACACCGCATTGGCCCGGCGCGCCCCCCTTGACGCCATAGGGCGCGCGCAGTCGGCGCTCGGAATTGATCGTGATCGTCGCCGGGACGAGCAATTCATACTCGCGGACGATGCCGTCACCGCCCTGGTGAACGCCCTTTCCGCCACTGCCTTC
This sequence comes from Chloroflexota bacterium, assembly GCA_011523515.1. GTDB lineage: Bacteria > Chloroflexota > Anaerolineae > Aggregatilineales > Phototrophicaceae > UBA6055. The sequence goes on along the minus strand of WTGO01000108.1, from coordinate 14,868 downwards.
GCGCAGGTGATAGCGGCGCACGCGCATGGGCAGGCTGTATTCAAGCGCTTCCACCGGCGTATTCAGCGTGTTGGTCATGTGGCAGTGCCGCCCCGACAAACCGTCGCCACGGCCCGTGGCGCCGTGCCCGCCACCCAGGGTCTCGTAATAGACGAATTGCTCGTCGCCGTCGAATCCGCCGACCGTGAAATTGTTCATCGTTCCCAGCGACGCTGCGGGAATGTCCTGCGGCAGCGCTTGCGCCAACGCGCCCAATACGGTGTCTACGATACGCTGGCTAGTCTCGGTGTTGCCGACTACAACCGCGGCCGGAAAGCGCGGGTTCAAGAAACTGCCCTCGGGCGTACTCACCTCCACCGGCTGGAAGCAGCCGTGATTGACCGGGATGTCCTCGTCGGACAGGAGCCGAACACAATACCAGGTGGCGGAGCGGACTATCGCCGGCACGGCGTTGACATTGCCGAGCACCTGCGGCGCGCTGCCGGCAAAGTCGACGCGCATGGATTCACCGCTGACCTCGATCTGGACTTGAATCGGTATCTCGAATTCCGCCTGCCCATCGCCCTCCATCGCATCGCGGTAACGGTAAACGCCGTCGGGAATGCGGGCGATGACCGCCTCAGTCATGTACCGCGAATATTCGAGCAGCGCGCTTGCGTGTTCCGCCGTTGACTCGACGCCTTGCTCAATCATCATGTCGGCCAGGCGACTCTCGCCGATGCGATGCGCCGCCATCTGCGCTTCCAGGTCGCCGATGCGCTCGGCTGGATTGCGACTGTTGGCCACAATTAGCGCCAGCGCGCCATCGTTCATCCAGCCGCTCAACCGCAGCTTTAGCGGCGGAATGATGATGCCTTCTTGATAGAGTTCCGTGCTCAGCGGGGATGAGCCCGGCGTCATGCCGCCGACATCGGCGTGATGCGCCCGGCTGGCTACAAAATAGCTCAGCTCGCCACCGGCGAAGACCGGCGAAATCATGGTGATATCGAGCAGATGCGTTCCGCCGTGATAGGGGTCGTTGAGCACGACCACATCACCGGGGAGTAACTCCTCAAACGCCTCAACCGCCGCCGCCACCGAAGCGGGCATGCTGCCAAGATGCACGGGGATATGCGCCGCCTGCGCGATCATTCGCGCCTCAGCGTCAAAAACGGCGCAGCTGAAATCGAGGCGCTCGCGGATATTCGGGCTGAAGCTGGCGCGCTGCAGCGCCACGCCCATCTCCTCGGCGACGGCGGCAAACAGATGCTTAAACACTTCAATGCTGATTGCGTCTACCGCCATTAGCGCGCCTTTCGCACTAGTCTCACAATCGCTGAAATTAACATAGATTGCGCGCGCTGCAAAGCCGGCGCTCCCGCTTTGAGCCGCAGCAAGCCGATGGTATGATTTGCTCCATGCTGAAAAGCGAAGCAGAAGGTCAAAGGTAGCTGCTCATGCGCGTGCTGCTCTTCGCCAACGGCGTCCTGAATCACGGCACGATGGTTCAGCGCTGCCTGGACCAAGCCGCGGCAGCCCGCATCATTTGCGCGGACGGCGGCGCGCTGTACGCTCGCGCGTTGGGTTTGACTCCACACACGATCATTGGCGATTTGGACTCGCTAACGCTGCAGCAGGTCGACGGCTTAGCGGCGGCAGGCGCAGACATCAGGCGGCATCCAGCGGAAAAGGACGAGACCGATCTGGAATTGGCGTTGTTGCACTGCGCGGAAACCGGCGCCGAGTCGGTGACGATCCTGGGCGGCCTGGGCGGACGCTTCGACCAGACACTGGCCAATATCTTGCTGCTGACCCACCCGGTCTTCCGCGCGCTGGACATCACCCTGATTGACGGCGAGCAATCCCTTCGTCTGCTGCGGCCAGGCGCTCACAAAATCTGCGGCGCTGTCGGCGACACCATCTCGCTGATTCCGCTGTCCTCAAGCGCTGAGATTATTACGACTGAGAACTTGAAATATGCCCTGGACGGCGATTCTCTGCAGCTGGGTCCGGCGCGCGGCATCAGCAATGTGATGCTGGCGCAACAGGCGGCAGTCAGCTTCAGTCGCGGTCTGCTGCTGCTGATACACACCATCGGGCGCGCGTGATGCGCGAGTTCACGGTGGTAAAGCGCGACGCCAGCGGAAATACGGAGCTTTCGTATACTGGCGTCCTGGTGGAGCGGAACGAGAGCTTCGTCTGTATTGACGCCGTTTTCGCCCTGGACGATCGCGACCTGGGGTATGTCCATCTGCGCCGCGGCGATCGCTTCCGCGAGTGGTTTTACACGGATGAATGGTTCAATATCTTCCGCGTGCAAGACGGCGAGACACTGGCGCTGAAGGGATGGTACTGCAATATCACGCGGCCGCCCGTAATTGCAGGCGCGAGCGTGACGGCCGACGACCTGGGACTGGATGTCTTCGTCTATCCCGACGGTCGTACGCTGCTGCTGGATGAGGAAGAATTCGCTCGCTTCGACCTATCGAAGCGAGAAAAAGCCGAGGCGTGGCAGGCGGTGCGCGTCATTGAGATTTGGGTGACGCGGCGCCTGCCGCCCTTTAATGGAATATTGAGTTAGCGGCGTTTGCTGGATGCGGCCGCCTGTTTCTACCTTGCCGCCAAATCATTCCAGATCCGGCCGGATCACCAGCACCGGCACGTTCACATCATGCATGACCTTGTTGGCTACGCTGCCGAATACCAGTCGCGCCAAGCCGGAATGGCCGTGCGTGGTCATCACCGCGAGGTCGATTTTCTCTGATTCGATGTAATCGATGATATGTTGACCGACGCCAACTGCGTCAATAATGTGCAATCGACATTTCACACCCTGTTCCCGCACTTCATTGCGCAAGCCAAGCAGATGCTGCTTGATCTCCTCTCGAATCCGATTCGCCAATTCATATTCGCCGGCGATAGCAAGCGAATCGACGAATTCGTGCATAGGCGGTGTAAATATGTGCAGCAGTATAACCTCGCCGCCGCTAATGCGCGCAAAATCGACTGCATAGGGTAGGGCGCGTTCGCTCCAGGCGGAGCCATCGGTGGGCACAACAATCTTATTGAACGGTCGATGTTGGAACATCTGAACCTCGCTTTCGTAGTCAATCAAATCCAGATTCAGTATATCATAAATTCCAGTGATTTCTTCATATGTTGCATTGACAACAGGTCGAAAACCTGTATCATTTGTGCCTGAAATCTACAAAATCCTAAAGAATAATACTAGTGAATCAGGCTGACAGCACACAGTTGACCGCGGGTCGCAACCTAAAGATTGCGATCTTCCACTTGGGTTCGGGCATGGCGGACGTGCTGACGACGGGTGTATGGAACCGGATCATGGTAGCCGATCTCGGTTTCAGCGCGACCTTCGTCGGCTTGCTCACCGGCTTGCGCTACTTCCTGGCGCCCTTGGGGGTGATCGCCGGCCGCTATTCCGATACACATACGGTAGGGGGATTCCGGCGGCTAATCTGGATTTGGCTGGGCCGGGCCATGATGGCGCTCAGCACGGTCACGCTTGGCTTCGCTACCGCCGAGCTGGTCGATCGAGCGCAAGGCGGCTCAGCGGGTGAAACAGCGCTTGTGCTTTGGCTGGCCCTGGTGCTATCGTTTTTGCTATTCAGCCTGGGCAGCGCCATATCGGGCAGCACCTTCCTGGCGCTGATCTATGACCGCGCCGCGGAGAATCAGCGTGGGCGCGCGGTCGGCCTGGTCTGGACCTTTCTGTTAATCGGCTTCGCCGCCGGTGGCGTATTCTTCAGTCTCATGCTGCCGCCCGAAGACGATGCCGGCCAACTGGGATTCTCAGCGGATGCGGTGCTAAACCTGTTTCTGGTCACCGCCGGTGTGTTTACACTGCTCTGGTTTTTCTCGCTATTGGGCGAAGAACGGCGAAACACGCGTATAGAAGAGCCGGCGCAGAAGCGGCAATCCAGCCTGCGCCACGATTTGTCGCTGGTTTGGCGCAGCCGCGCCATGATCTTCTTTTTCTATTACCTCATGCTGTCGATGGTCTTTACTTTTTTGCAAGACACTGTTCTGGAACCCTTTGCCGGAGAAGTCTTCGGCATGGAAGCGCATATCACGAACCGCTTCGCCGCCTACTGGGGCAGCATGGCTATTCTCGGCTCCTTCGTCGTGCTCTTCCTGTCGGGCAAGCACGCATTTTTTGACAGCCACAACCTGTCGCGCGGCGGGGTCCTTGTGCTTCTAATGGCTTACGCTGTATTTGCCGTTTCGTCGCTTGGTCAAGTGCGCCCGCTGGTGACGCCCGGTCTGGTGCTTCTCGGCGTGGGCATGGGCATCTGGAATATCGGCACCTGGGGCTTGATGATGGAGATGAGCCCCGAGGGGCGGGCCGGGACCTTTCTCGGCTTTTGGACGCTCTGCGTGACCTTTGCGCGTGGCGGCGGGGTCGCCGGTGGCGGCATCGTGCGCGACCTCATTCTGAGCCTGTCCGGTGAGCATACAACTGCCTACGGCGTAGTGTTTTGCTGTGGCATTGTCGGTTTGGCGCTGGCCCTGGTCGCCTTGTGGCAAGTCAAGATCTCGAAAGGGTGGGACAGCTCAAGGTCGGACGCGGAGTTGGCCGCGACTCTGGCGCATTCCATGGATTGAACCGGCGCAATTGGATTTGGGCGGGCTGGTTTATCCACCCTCGCTCAGCAAAGCTTCCACATCTGTATAACCCATGATGTTGTGTCCTGCATCGACGTAAATGACTTCGCCAGTGATGCGCCGCGAGAGATCCGACGCCAGGAATAGCGCCAAATCGCCGACATCGTCCTGGCTGACCAGCTCCTTCATAGGCGCGGTCACCTCGGCATACTTCAGCAGGTCGCGGAAACCGGCAATGCCGCCCGCCGACAGCGTCTTGATGGCGCCGGCGCTGATTGCATTGACGCGAATCTTGCTCCCGCCCAGATCGGCCGCCAAATACATGGTGATGGCTTCCAGCGCAGCTTTGGCGACCGCCATGGCGTTGTAATTGGGCACGACCGTCCGCGAGGCGTTGTAAGTCAGGCTCATGATGCTGCCGCCCGCCTGCATCAACGGTTCGGCTCGCCGCGCCAGTTCAATCAAGCTCACGGCGCTGATATCGATCGCGCTCAAAAGCGCCTCACGCCGCAAATCAACAAAACGCCCGCCCAGCGCGTCGCGCTCGGCGAAAGCCACCGAGTGTACCAAGATGTCCAGCTTGCCGTACTTCTCGGCGACAGCGGCAAAAACGGCATCCATTTCCGCGGCGTTGCCGACATCGGCCTGAATTATCAACTCGCAGCCGATAGTCTCGCCCAGAGGACGAACGCGCTTCTCCAGCCGATCCATGGCATAGCTCAGGGCGATGGTTGCGCCTTCACGGCGCAAGGCGCGCGCTATGCCCCAGCCGATGGAGTTTTTGTTGGCGACACCGAATATGAGTGCGATCTTGCCGTCCAATAAGCCCATGGTTTCCTCGCTTCCCTGACTAGCGGCGCTGACCAGCCGTCGGCCAAGGCGAATCATAGCCCAACGACAAGCCGCCTGTCTAGTTGCGACCATGCAGCGCCTGACCACGCCCGCATTGACCGGGCTGGCGCGACCTGCTAACCTGTAAATTGACGACTAGCGCAAAGTCGCGCGCTTCAACGCCGCGCGGAAACGGACGATGTCAGAATCTGAACGGGTCTTCGTCACCCTCGCTATCGACTTCTCCGATGAAATCCTCAGCGAGTTGAGGGAACTGTCGCCGCGCCTGCATATCGAACGGCACTTCCCGGATGTCGCGCTTGATGTCATGGCCAGGACAGAAGTCCTTTATACCACCGGTTATTTCCCTGAGCCCGAGCAGGCGCCCAAGCTGCGCTGGATCCAGCTGCATACAGCGGGCGTCAACCACGCCATCCATCACTCGATCGTCCAGGCCGAGGACATTGTCGTCACCTCCACCAGCGGCATCCACGCCAGCAATATGGCGCAGTACTGCTTGATGACCATGCTCATGTTCAACTATAGAATGCGCCTGGCTTTTGATTTGCAGAGCCGGGCGGAGTGGCCCGCCGCCCCGCACGAGATTTTCGCGCCGATTGATATGGAATCGCAGACGGTCGGCATTGTCGGCTATGGCAGCATCGGCCGCGAGCTGGCGCGCATTTGCTCGGCGATTGGTATGACGGTGCTGGCTACCAAGCGTGACATGAGCAGCACAGAAGAGTCGAACGCTTTCGCCATGCCCGGCCTGGGCGATCCGAGCGGCGACATTCCTGATCGCATTTATCCTGCCGCTACCATCACGTCAATGGCCAAGGATTGCGATTATCTGGTGGTCACGGCGCCGCATACCGAAGACACCGAGCACCTCGTAGACGACGCGGTATTCGCCGCTATGAAAGAGTCGGCCGTATTGGTCAATGTTTCGCGCGGCGCCATCGTCGACGAAAAAGCGCTGATCACCGCCCTTTCCGCCGGGGTGATCGCTGGCGCGGCCCTGGATGTCTTTGAAGAAGAGCCGCTGCCCAGCACCAGCCCCTTATGGAATCTGGACAATGTCTTCATTACGCCGCACTTTTCCGGCTTCACGCGTGACTATCACAAAAAAGCGGCGCTGGTATTCAAAGAGAATCTGCGCCGCTATTTGGAGAACGATCCCCTGCTCAATCAATTGGACCGCGCCAAGGGCTATTGAGGCGTACCAGCCAGATCGCGGTTACGATCGCAGCTCGGCCTGCAGGCGATGCCGCGCCGCGCCGATGATTCTTTTGCGGATTTTGGCGGCGTTCTTGTCGGTCAGCGTGCGGCTTTCGTCTTGATAAGTCAGCGAATAGGCCAGGCTCTTCTTGCCGGGCGGGATGGGGTCACCCGCATAAACATCAAAGAGCGTGACATCACGCAGCAGACGCCCTCCCGCTTGCCGGATCACCGCTTCTACCTCGCCGGCGGGCAGGTCCGCTTTGACGATCAGCGCGATGTCTTCCAGCACCGCGGGAGTCGTCGGCAGCGGCGTGATCGTGTGCAAGCGTTGATGCTGCTGGATCAGCGGCGCAACTTCGAGCTCGCCGTAAATCACCTTGGCGTCTGTTAATTTGAAGCGGGCCGCGACTTGCGGGTGGATTTCACCGAATGTGCCAATGCGCTCTCGCCCGATAAAGAGGTCAGCCGAGCGACCGGGATGATAAGAGTTGTGTGTGCCGCGCTCCAGGCGATAGTCTTCGATATGCAGCCCGGCAAGCATATTCTCGACCACGCCTTTCATATCGTAGAAGTCCAGAGCCGTGGTTCGCGCGTCTTCTTGCCACCAGGTTTGGCCGCGCGCGCCGGTGAGCAGGATGCCGAGACGCAAGGGCTCTTCGGGCAGCAGGTCACCCCGTCCCAGATAGACTTTGCCCACTTCGAACAAGCGCTGCGACGACTGATAGCGGGCGTTATTGACCGCGCTCTCCAGCATATTGATCATGAGCGTCTGGCGCAGTACATTCCGTTCGCTGACCGCGGGATTCTCGATCTCGATGTACTCGGCATCGGGCCAGGATGACGGCACGCCGGCCGGCGCCAGTATGGCCTCGCTCTCGCGGCTGGTAAAGCGGTAACTGATGACCTCGTACAAGCCCTGACCGACCAACAAGTCGCGGATTCGCTCTTCGATAAAGACCGCTGTATTCTCACGCTGCGGCGGCATCTCGTCCGCCATGATCGTTTCGGGGATTTGATCGTAGCCGATGATGCGCGCGATTTCTTCCAGCAGGTCGGCTTGGCCCACGGCGGGGTCGCCGCTGATATCGAGCCGGTGATCCGGCGCCGTCGCTCGGATCATGTCGCCGTTGGTCGTCACGGCGAATTCGAGGCGCCGCAGTACGTCAGCGGCTTTTTTCAGCGAGACATCCATGCCCAGCAAACGATTGACGCGTTCGATGGGCACATCTACGGTCACGGTCGGTGGCGGCAGCGGATACTCATCCAGGGCGCCTCGCGCTACCTGGCCGCCGCCCAGCTGCCGCATCAGCTCAATGCCGCGCCCACAGCCCAACAGCGCCTGCGACGGATGTACGCCGCGGCTGAACCGCGCCGAGGCTTCCGTATGCACGCGCTGCTCTTTGATAGTCTTGCGGATGCCGATATTATTCCAGGCGGCCGCTTCCAGCAGAACGTTGCGAGTCTCAGCGCTGATTTCTGTCTCGCCGCCGCCGATCACCCCGCCCAGGCTCAAGGCGCCAGCGGTATCGGCGACCAAAATAGTCTCCGCGCCCAGCTCCCGCCGCACATCATCCAGCGTCTCCAGTTGCTCGCCCGCACCAGGCAGACGCGTGATGATAGTCGGGACGCCGCCGGCGCGTTCCACCAGCTTGTCATAGTCGAAAGCGTGCAGCGGCTGACCAAGCTCGAAGGTGATGTAATTGGTCACATCGACGATATTGTTGCGCGGGCGCTGCCCGATCAGCTTGAGCCGGCGCCCCAGCCAAAAAGGCGACGGCTTGACCTGTGTGTCGCGCAGGAGCGTCAGCGTAAAGCGCGGATTCAGTTCCGGCTCGCGTATCTCGATCCCGACTTGACCCTCGATTGTTGGGCCTTTCGCTAGAAAGTCGAATGAAGGGTAGCGCAGGTCGACGCCCAGGATGGCCGCGATTTCGCGCGCGACCCCAATCATGCTGAAGCAGCGCGCCAGGTTTGGCGTCAGTTCGATATCCAGCACCACATCGCCCAGCACATCCGCTAACGGCGCGCCGGCGACGTAGCCCTCATCGTGATCCATAACGATGACGCCCTCGTGCTCGTCGGAGATGCCCAGCTCTTTCTCTGAGCAGACCATGCTCTTGTTGAATATGCCGCGAAGTTCCTTGCCTTTGAGCGTCATTTGCCGTGGCTTGGCGCTATGCCCATCCCAGACTCGCGCCCCTTCCATGGCGAAGGCGCTCCAAATCGGCGGCGTTATCTCGCCCTGGTCCTTGTAGCCGAAGAGATTGGCCGCGCCGGTCACGCACTGCTCCAGCTCCTCCGCGCCGTAATCGACCATGGCCAGCACCAGACGGTCCGCTTGCGGATGCGCCTTGACCTCGACGATGCGCCCCAGCAGCAGCTTCTCCCGGTTCCATACGAGATGATCCGAGCGTGGCATCAGCACACCCGGCGCCTGTTCTTGCGGTACGCCGATGTAACGGATACTCGTCACTTCCAAGCCGGCGACGGTCATGCGTTCGGCCAGCAATTCAATCGGGATGTCAATGTCCACATAATCTTTCAGCCAAGAAACGGGTACTAGCATGTGTCTCTGCTTCCTTTCACCAGATGGCTCCCTGTTCTTTCGCAACTATGCTTGAATGACAACTTTGCTCAATTCCAACATGCTGGGCACAGGGCCCGGGTTGTCAACCCAGTCGATAGTTTCGCCCGTGTGCCTGTCATATAGTATCGCCACGAGGCGATACGCCCCCGGGGACAACTCGGATATGCCAATCGAAAATTGCCTGAGCTTGCCTTCGTGAACCAGCGGCAGGTCAACTTGGGCAGCGTTGTTCCAATACCGGTCAAGCAGTTGGTACGACAGGTTGAACCCGGATTCGTCGAACTCGCTTTTGGCCGTCCAGCTGTCAATGAAGGGCGCCGCGTTTCCATCCAGCGCCAGCCTGTAAAAATCGTGATCAATCAGTCTATTTCCATTGCTGGCCGATAAGACAGGCGGCCGGCAATCCAGCGTATGCCAGGCATATTTGGACAGTACGGCGCCTTCAGGCAGCTCCATGGATTCGCACAGCTCGTAATGACTGGATGTCATTGAGGCTCGCATGTCGGCAACTCGCTGTGGGTTGTCGATTTTCGAATTCTGATATAGAACCCAGAGATTAGGCGTATGTATCACAAGGTCGCTAACGAGACCGTCAAACCAGACAAGGTCGTCGAGTTGCCAGAAAATAATGCCATGCCTGGTGAAGTAATGCTCCATTTGCGAGTAGTTGATGTGCTGAGACGCTCTCAGCTCGAAGGACATATTGACGTGGGCGATGATCACAGGCGGGGGAAGCGCCTTCTGAGCTTCGCGCGAAGCCGCATGCCAGGGCGGCAGTGGATAGATCTGCTGTTGCCAGCCCAAACGGTGCTTCCAGCCCGGGTCAACTTCGCCCTGGTGCCACAAGCCGGCGACAACCCATAGCAGCGTCAGGCACAAGAGCAGCGTATGAAAGCGATACAAACAGTACAGGGCGGCGGAACACAGCATGACAAAAGGCAGCCAACCCACAAGATGGTAACGCATTGTGCTTTCGCTCAGCGCAGGGATGACTTGCGCGACAGCGGCCAGCACCGCCAGGAACAACAGCGATAATCTAAGCCAGGGCGCCAGGCTGATGGTTCGACTCCGAATGCCCAGCACAATACCGGCGATAGATACGACCAGCAAAGCGACTTGACCGTTCAGTACGACGCTTAGCCAGGCTGCGATAACGCCGGGACCGTCAAGCAACTGTGGCGCCCCGGTGAGGTCCTTCCGTTCAAAAGCGGCGCCCAATGTTGAGGTCCAAGTCAGCAGATAAGGAGAAATGACGAGCACAGCGACAACTACACTGAGAACCACTGTCATCCAGCGCCTGTCTTTCCTGACAAACAGCAGGTGATACAGACCCAGCGCCGTCAAAAGCGTAACGCAAAACGGATGCGTCAACATCAATGCCGCGACCGACGCCGCCAAGGCCACGACGTGGCGTCTGAGCGGCTGGGTCTTCGCATGAATGAACTTGAAGTAGAGCCATAGCAGAATCGCTGCCAACAGAACAACAAGCGTGTACATTCGCACAAAGGCGTAGTAATAATTGTAGAAGGCGTTGCTGCTGACGATGACGAGCGCAATCAGCCCGGCTTGCGGCGCCACGAAGTCCCTTGCGAGACGGTAAGTCATTGCCAGGGCCAAGATGCCAATGAAAAGTGGTAGCGCGCGGGCAATGGGCAGGGTATACGAAGTAGCATTGCCCCAGGCGCCGAGCAATAGAAAAAAGCCCGGCATTTGATCAAAGCTCTGCCGTCGCAGTGATTCCACGATTTCCAGGGGTGAATAGGGCCGGGCCGCAAGGTATCCGCTGTTGAACATCGAGAAAAACTCGTCCGCCGCCGGCGGATAGGCGTCGATTTGGTGGCTGGCCAGTGCTGCAACGATCAACAACAGGGGCGCCGCCCACAGCCAATGTCCCAGAACGGCGCTCGCTCTAGATGTGTTGCCAGCCAGCCTTGCAGCAGTTTCCGGCATCCGGCCAAGCTCCTAGAATTGCTGCAAGAAACGCAGGTCGTTGCCCCAGAAATAGCGGATATCCTGAATGCCGTGCTTGAGCATTGTTATCCGCTCCGGTCCCATACCGAAGGCGAATCCGCTCCAGACGCTGGGATCGTAGCCGCCATTGCGCAGCACGGTCGGATGCACCATGCCGCTGCCGGCGATCTCCAGCCAGCCGGTGTATTTGCAAACGCGGCACCCCTCTCCACCGCACAAGAAACACTCGACATCGACCTCCATACTCGGTTCGGTAAAGGGAAAATACGACGCGCGAAAGCGGACCTTGGCATTGGGGTTGTACATGCGCCTGGCGAACTCGGCGATGGTGCCTTTGAGGTCGCTCATACGGATGTTGCGCCCGATCGCCAGCCCCTCCACTTGCGTGAACTGGATCTCGCTGCGGGCTGTCACCTGCTCCTGCCGGTAACACATGCCTGGCAGGATGACCCGTATCGGCTTGCTGCCGCCATCGCCGAATTCGCGCATGGCGCGGATTTGCCCGGGCGACGTATGCGTGCGCAGCAGCACCCTGTTGTCGGTCGTATAAAAAGTATCCTGCATATCGCGCGCCGGGTGATGCGGCGGCAAATTCAGCAGCGTGAAGTTGAACTCATCCTCTTCGACATCGCGGCTGTGATAGACCTGGAAGCCCATATCCGCCCATATCGTCTGAAATTCACGATGCGTGCGCGTGGACGGGTGCAATCCCCCGCGCCGCTGCGGGCGCGCCGGCAGGCTGATGTCAATCTCGCCCTCTTCCAGGTCGCGCGCCAGCGCCTGGCTCTGTATCAGCGCTTCTCGCTCAACGAAGGCGGCGTCGAGTTCCTGCTGTAGCGCGTTGACCTGTTGACCGAAAGCGGCGCGCTGATCTCGCGGCATACTGCCGATCGTGCCAAATAGCTTGCCCACCGCGCCTCTGCGGCCCAGATATTGGCTGCGCCAGGCGACCAGCGCTTCGTTGCCACGGATGTCCTCCAGCTCGCTCAACGCGACCTCGCGCAGATCAGCAATTGAATTGGTCATTGCCCCTCCTTCGCCTGAAAGGCTTTCGCCGCTTGCCACAAAAAACGCCCTCAGCCCCACCAGGGACGAGAGCGTCGAGATCCCGCGGTACCACCCCAATTCAGCGCCATGCCGCGGCGCTGCGCTTCCTTTGCCCCGTCACGCCGGGCCGGCGGAGCGGACTACTCTGGCCGTGATAGGCCATTTCACCCCTCGGCTCGGAAGTGAATTCTGCAACTGTCGCCGCGGCTGCTTCCAGTCTTTGGCAGTCGCTCCCTGTTGCGGCAGGCATCATTTGATGCGCTTGCAGACTGTCTTCGTCATCGCCTTTGCAATAGCTATCTTGCGGGCGACATTATCGCGCGCGCTGACACGGGCTGTCAAGTGGGCGTTCTTTAATGGCTGCTCGGGCAGCTACTCCCGTGAGGTATAGTCGCCCTTGACGATCCACTTATAAGTCGTCAGCTCCTCCAGCGCCATCGGTCCGCGCGCATGCAGCTTCTGCGTGCTGATCGCCACTTCGGCGCCCATGCCCATCGCGCTGCCATCGGTGAAGCGCGTGCTGGCGTTCCAGTAGACCGCCGCCGAATCGACCTCATTGAGGAAACGCTCGGCATGCCCCGCCGTCTCGGTCAAGATACTGTCGGAGTGCTGCGTACCGTGCTGCGCGATATGCGCGATCGCCTCGTCAACGCCGTCGACTACCTTTAAGTTGAGCGTCAGATTGTACCACTCGGTATCGAAGTCTTCGTCGGTCGCCGGGACGACCCGTTCATCGCCGCCAACGATGGCATAGGCGCGCGCGCCGGCATGAAATGCCACACCGGCCGCGCCCAGGGCATCGACCACCTGCGGCAGCAGCGTCTCGGCCACCGCTTCATGCACCAACAAGGTCTCCATTGAATTGCAGACGGCCGGCCGCTGCGTCTTGGCGTTGTCCAGCACGGGGAGGACGCGGTCCATTTGCGCGCTGTCGTCAACGAAAATATGGCAGACGCCGATGCCGCCTGTGATCACCGGAATGCTACTGTTCTCGCGACAGAAGGTATGCAGGCCATTGCCGCCGCGCGGGATGATCATATCAATGTATTCGTACATGCGCAGCATCTCGCTAACGTGTCGGCGATCGGTGCTGTTGATGTACTGAATCGCAGCGGCCGGGAAGTTATGCTGCGCCAGCACGTCTTGCAGGACAGCGGTAAGCTGAATATTGCTGTTGAGCACATCTGATCCGCCCCGCAATATGACGGCATTGCTGGTCTTGAGCGCCAGGGTCGAAATATCCACGGTGACATTCGGGCGCGATTCGTAAATCGTGCCCAGGACGCCCAGGGGCGTGCGCCGCTTCAGCAACTGCAAGCCGTTATCCAGCGTCGAATCGAGCAATACCTCGCCGACCGGATCGGGTAATTCAGCAACTTTGCGCACATCGGCGATGATGCCGGGCATCCTGGGCTCCAGGGCGATGCGGTCGCGGATCCAGATCGGGTCCATGCCATTCTCCGCCGCCAACTCCAGATCGCGCTGATTGACCGCCAGAATCGCCGGCGTATTCGCCTCCAGCGCACTGGCTATGGCGCGAATGACCACATTCTTTTCGGTAGTAGACTTCTGCGCCAGAATCGCCGCGGCGGCCTTCGCCTGTTTGCCCATCTGCTGCAGATCAATCGCTTCGATAACTGCTTCCATCATTCGCGCTTCCTTAACAGCCCATGAATCCAACGAGATGTACTATACCAGAATCAAAATTGCAGCCAGCGCCGAGACGCAACCGCGCCGCCATACATAGAGTCGCGGCGGGGCGCTGTGGATCGCGCAACTCGGCGCGGCGCGCAAGTTGTCAATTCGAGTCTGGTCCTTTCATCGTTGCTTGGTTATTGTAGCGAGAATCGGCGCCCGACTGACCAGTCGATGGCGCCGTTTCAAGGTCGGGGCGGTTTCGTGCCCTTAAGACGGCGGGAATAGCTTTTCCAATTCCAGTTTGAAGCCAGGCAAGAGGTCCTCGCCGGATAAGCTTCCTTCGGGTCCCACGAATTCGACCTTGATCTCCGCATCTTCGCCTTGTCGGCAGACTTCCGCTCCTCTTCGATCCGGCAGAACCAGCCACACGAGGCGCGTTCCGTGCTGCAAATACCATGCGGCTTTCTCGCGCAGTTCCGCAATCGTGTTACTGGGCGACATGATTTCGACAACGAGGTCGGGCATGAGCCCGACGAAAGTCTGCGGAAAGGGGGGCGACAATCTCTCCGCGCTGAAATAGGCGACATCCGGCGCCCTTAAAGTATGTTTGTCCGTAGTGGAATAGGCACCGAATTCGACGAAAGCGTATCCTAGATTGCCTGAGACTGCGAAGTCGCGTAAGTGGGCGGCTAATTCAGAAGCTAGCCATGCGTGCAGCGCGTTTGAAGGCGGCATTTCGATGAGTTCTCCGTCGATCAGTTCGTACTTTCTGTCGCTCGTGCCGTCCCAACCTTGCACCTCGTAGACATCATCGACGGTATAAAGGCGCCTTTTGACTTCCATATTGCGGATTATCCTCTTCCCGTTTGCAGCAATTCTAACACAGCAGCCCACGCTAATGTAAATCCGGCCTTATAAGGCTTGTCCGATAAAGCAGGAAATGAGAGAAGGTGCTAAATATGAGTAAG